>JAGVGJ010000028.1 GCA_020057115.1 Candidatus Omnitrophota bacterium
AAGACAAAACACACAAGACGCAAGTACTACCTTGGAGTATAACCGTTCTTAAAACCATGATAAAATTCATTTTTTGATTTTTGCAACGGTCTCAACTTACAAGCTTGTGCAGAACTTCGATGATTCGGCAAAGGCAAGAGGCCTGGATCCAACAAAGATCAACGCGACCTTGTATTTAATACGGAACGGTTTTGTTGCCCCGCACTATAAGAAGATAGGCGATAACCTGATGTCCATAGCCGACAGGACGCTATTTACGATACTCGATGCGATGGGCATCGGCGACATCTACAGGGTCTATGTCTATATGAAGAAGAGCGAGAACGAATATCAGCTTGCTTATATACCGGTAGATTTTGTACCGCAAAATAAAGAGATGTTCGACCCGAAGGACATGAAGAGGATGTTCGACAGGGGATATGAAGATGCTTCTAAAGGATATCCCTGGAAAACGGAGCCGCCGGGGCTTGAGCGGTCGGAAATAACACCTGCGGAATAATATTAGCGCACTGATAAGGAGAAGTAGATGAGGATATTACTAATTCTTTTGGCAGTATTGTTAATAGCATTCGGTTTGATTTGTCCCGCATATGCCGGCGGAGGCCATTACCAGCCTGGCTATGCGAATATCCGCGATTTCGTATCCCCTCCTGAAAAAGGGGTCGTGGTGCTCATGTATAACCCATTCTACTGGAGCGGGGAATACCGTAATGACGACGGCAGGAAATTGCAGCCGCTTGGTGCGAGCCGCTCGCTCAACGTTAAAGAGATGTTCACCATAGATCTTACGGCCCAGGCCGATATCGACGTAGACATCTTTAGCTATGCGACGAATCCGCTCATATTCTATTTTTCCGACATAAAGATCCTCGGCGCCAAATATGCCGCCGGGATAGCGCCTTCATATAATTATATCTACACGAAACTGGACGTAGACCTGGGCGGGTCGATCGCCGTGAATGGGACGACCATCGCTTCAGCAAACCGCCATATAAAGATGGAAGATTCAGATTCCGGATTCGGAGATATGATGGCGCGGCCCATCATGCTCGATTGGACCGGCGAGCATTATGATGCGGTATTTGCATACTCTTTTTACGCGCCTACAGGACATTACGCTGAAAATAAGCTCGCCAATGTCGGTTTAGGATACTGGAGCCACGAGCTATCCTTGGGAGGGCTTTATTATCCGAATAAAAATAGGACTACCGCAATATTGTTCAATGCGACATATGAACTAAACACCAGGATGTCCGGCTCGGATGTCTATCCCGGGCAGAATGTGATACTTGAATACGGCGTAGACCATTTCTTCAATAAATACCTTGAGGTCGGAGTAAGCGGTTCAAGCTATTTTCAGGTCACGGAAGATTTTGGATCTGCCGCGAAAAATAAATCAAACAAGATGATGGCCCATGCAGTGGGAGGCGAAGTGGATCTTTGGATCATCCCGGGGAAGATGAGCGTGGTAGGAAGATATTTTTATCAGTATTACGCCCAAAATGACCTTAAAGGGCAGGGCGCGAACGGGACAGTGAGGATAATATTTTAGGCATTAAAGAAGGAGATGCACATATGGCACAAACGGTAAATATCAGGATCGCGCCAGCGGCGATCATGTTGGGTTTATTTATTATGTGTTCAGGCTGCGCGACTGTGCGGCATGCGGTGCCGCCTGCGCTCACCGAGAAGGCTATAATCCCAGGAATGCCTGAGATACGCGGGTATGCTTTTATGGAAGATTCTCCTATACAGATAAGCCTATTGGAATCCCTCAAACAGGAAGGCAAGGATGATTATCCTGTCTCGGCCGACGGGGTGAAGACCTATCCCATACTTGCTATCTCAGGCGGATCCGCTAACGGCGCTTATGGCGCGGGATTATTAAAAGGATGGTCCAAGGCCGGGACAAGGCCTGTGTTCAAGGTGGTCACCGGAGTCTCTACCGGGGCCATAACGGCGCCGCTCGCGTTTTTGGGAAGTGAATACGATAACTTGGTCGAGGAGATCTATACCACTGTTTCGACAAAAGATGTTATGAGACCAAAGATGCCTTTTGCCGTCATCTTCAGCGATTCACTCGCTTCCAATAAACCGCTCGAAAAATATATAAGGATGATAGCGACCCCGGAGATACTTAAGAAGATAGCCGAAGAGCACCTGCGCGGCAGGCGGCTTTATGTCGGCACGGTGAACCTGGATGCCCAGAAATTCGTAGTGTGGGACATGGGCGCTATCGCTATCAGGGGCGATGAGAAGCTCTTTGAGGACGTGATAATAGCGTCGAGCTCCATACCGATCGCATTCCCGCCGGTATATTTCCATGTCGAAGCCGATGGCAAGAAGTATGACGAGATGCACGTAGATGGCGGCACCATGACCCAGGTATTCGGCCTTTTCGGAATATCGAGATATCTCGGACCTGCCGTGAAGAAGGCAGGATTCGATCCGACAAAGATAAAGGGAAAGACCTATGTCATAAGAAATGGCTACGTCTCCTCCAGGAACCAGTCCGTAAAAGATACGCTAAGCGCCATTGCGAGCCGCTCTATAGATACCATGGTTGATTCCCAGGCTATCGGCGATATCTACAGGATGTTCGCGCATGCCAGAATGAGAGGCGCTGACTATAATCTTGCATACATACCGGCTGACCTTGTTCCCGAAAACAAGGAGATGTTCGATAAGCACGAGATGCGCAGGCTCTTTGCAAGGGGATATGATGATGCCCTGAAAGGATATGATTGGCAGAAGGCGCCTCCGGGGTGGAGTGAAGATGAAAAGAAGAACCAGGGCGAGAATCTCGAGGAATAGAGAAAGCGGCCTATGATAGAGATAATAAAAAATATTGTAGAATTCACCATACATATAGACAAGCATCTTAGTTATATTATCCAGAGTTTCGGCAGCTGGTCTTACGGGCTTCTTTTTCTTATTATCTTTGCGGAGACCGGTCTTGTCATAACGCCGTTCCTTCCGGGAGACTCGCTTCTCTTCGCGGTAGGAGCATTCGCCGCCATAGGGTCGCTTGACCCGATATGGCTTCTCGTGACGCTCATTGCGGCAGCGGTAATAGGCGATAGCGTAAATTACGCGCTCGGAAAATTCCTGGGCGAGAAGGCATTTGAAAAGTATCCCGGGATATTCAAGAAAAAATATATCGACAAGACGCATAAGTTCTACGAGAAATACGGCGGCAAGACCATAGTGATAGCCAGGTTCGTTCCCATAGTGCGGACATTCGCGCCGTTCGTGGCAGGCGTGGGAAAGATGAGCTATCGGTACTTCTTCACCTATAACATAGTGGGAGGAGTGCTGTGGGTTGCCAGTTTCTTATTGGCAGGATATTTTTTCGGGAACATGCCTTTAGTTAAGGAAAATTTTTCAATAGTCATCTTCATAATAATCGCGCTCTCCATACTGCCGATAGCGATCGAGTACTGGAAACATCATGCCCGTAAGGGCGCCGGGAGGTAAAATGGCTAATATTGAATTTAAAAATAAGGTGCTTATAATCGGGCATGGGTCAGTGGGCAAATGCACGCTGCCGGTCTTGCTGAAGCACGTGGATATACCCTATAAGAATATCACCGTGATCGATTTTGCAGATAAGCGCGAGGCCATGCTGCCCTGGACGCGAAAAGGGATAAGATATTCCCAGGAGCGTCTCACGCCTCTTAATATCGCGAAGATCCTCTCCAAATATGTCTCCGCAGGCGGCATGATAATAGACCTGTCCTGGAACATAGAATGCATGGACATGCTCAACTGGTGCCACAATAACAAGGTCATGTATGTCAACACTTCCGTGGAGGAGTGGGACCCTTATGCCGCTATCCACAACAGGAGTCCGTTCAAGAAGTCGCTATACTACAAGCAGATGGAAATACGGAATATGGTCGCCAAGCGCAATAACGGCTCGACGACCGCCGTCCTTGACCACGGCGCCAACCCCGGCCTCATCTCTCATTTTACGAAGAGGGGGATCGTTGACATAGCGAAGAAGGCCATGAGGGACAAGACGATCCAGAAGAAAGACGCTAAAGCGATCGAACGGCTTCTCCAGGATAGAGATTTCGCGCGCCTTGCGATGAAGCTGGGGGTAAAGGTCATCCACTGCTCTGAGCGCGATACCCAGATAGCGGACAGGCCTAAAATGGTCGACGAATTCGTGGGGACGTGGAGCATAGAAGGCTTGCGCGAAGAAGCTACTGCGCCGGCGGAGATCGGCTGGGGGACGCATGAAAAAGAGCTCCCTCGACACGCCAGCATACCTCCTCACGGCCCGAAGAACCAGATATTCCTTTCCCAGATGGGGATGAACACGCTCGTGCGCTCGTGGGTTCCTTACGGTGAGATCGTGGCGATGGCCGTAAGGCATGCGGAGGCATTTTCTATATCGGATCACCTGACGGTATGGAAGGGCGACAGGGCGATCTACAGGCCCACGGTCCACTATGCGTATATGCCTTGCAACGAAACGCTGGCGTCTTTGCATGAGCTGCGCTGCAGGAATTACGAGCTCCAGCCGAGACAGCGCATAATGAGCGACGAGATAACTACCGGGGAGGATATCCTCGGCACGCTTATCATGGGCCATAGATATAATTCATGGTGGACGGGCAGCATATTGAGTATCGACGAATCCAGAAGGCTTGTTCCTCACCAGAATGCCACTACCGTTCAGGTCGCGATAGGGGTGGTGTCTGCGGTAATGTGGATGATAAAGAACCCCAATAAGGGCATCTGCGTGCCGGATGACCTGCCACATGAATATATACTCAGCATCGCGAAACCTTATTTAGGGAGGTTCGTGTCGGAGGCCTCCGACTGGACGCCATTCAAGAATTACCAGATATTCTTCAAAGAGAACCCGTCCCTTTTCCTCGACAGGAAGAATACATGGTGTTTTAAGAATTTTCTTTTCAGAAGCTAGGCGTATAAACGAAAAAAAGGAGAAGCGATGTTCAGAGAAAAGATAAAAGTATTAGATTGCACTATACGGGACGGCGGGCTTATCAACAACCACCAGTTTGACGACAGGTTCGTCCGCGCCGTCTATAAGGCCCTTGCCGAGGCCGGCGTCGACTATATGGAGATAGGGTATAAGAACTCGAAGAAACTATTTTCGCCGAAAGAGTACGGAAAGTGGAAGTTTTGCGATGATGAGGACATAAAGCGGACCATCGACGGCATCGAATCACATACGAAGATATCGGTCATGGTGGACGTCGACCGCGTCGACGTGGAAGACGTGAAGCCGGCCAAGGACAGCCCCGTAAAGATGATGAGGGTCGCCTCTTACGTAAAAGAGATCGATAAGGCGATATCTCTCGTCAACCGCTTCGCCGACCTTGGTTACGAGACTACGGTGAACATAATGGCCATATCAAAGGCGCTTGACAATGAACTTACCGAGGCTCTCGAGCAGCTGGAGAAGGAATGCAAGGCAGACGTCATATATATAGTCGATAGCTTCGGCTCGCTTTACCAGGAATCGATAGAGTTCCTCATAAAGAAGGCAAAGAGCATCATAAAGACCAAAGAGATAGGTATCCACACGCACAATAACCAGCAACTTGCTTTCTCGAATACGATCGAGGCGATAATCCACCACGCGAACTTTGTGGACGCCACCGTTTACGGCATAGGCCGGGGCGCCGGCAATTGCCCGATAGAGCTGATGCTCG
>JAGVGJ010000026.1 GCA_020057115.1 Candidatus Omnitrophota bacterium
GAAGGCCGCAATCTTTCAACGAAGATTGCGGCCTTCCGAGCGAGCTTTCCTCTGGAAAGTGAGCGTTCGCGCAAGGACACCCCACCCGAAGAGGGCACATGTATCTCTATTGGTTACGATTTTATCAGGATGCTAGAATGGATCGTGGTCTTGTTTATATGCGAGGTAATCTTTGAGGATCTTTGCGTGGTCGAAGGCGAATTTCATCTTACTGATATCCCTGAGCTTCACCACTCTCAGCGCGGCGGCGTCATCTCCCGCCTTCGGCCTTCCTTTCGCCTTAGCAATAAATACTGTCCCTATAGTGTGGAATCTGGGATCTCTCTTGGGGTCGGAGTAGGTGTGGAATTGCCTTACATTATATAGTTTGAGGCCCGTCTCTTCTTTGGCCTCTCTTGCGACAGCCTCCTCGAGAGACTCGCCGCAATCGACAAATCCTCCCGGAAGCGCAAAGCCGAACGGCGGGTTAGGCCTTTCGATCACGACTATCCCGCCCTTCACTTCGATAATGGCATCAACTGTAGTGAACGGCCTGTCGGACAGGTCTTCGGTAAAATGCCTCAAATAACCTATAACGCCTTTATTGAATATCGCGGCCTCTTTATCGCCCTTAACGCAGAATGAGATATCTTTCAGCGCCGGGCCTTTCCCGCGCAAGTGCTTCAGGACTTCCTGGGCGGCGATCTTAGCTGAGGCGAGCATCGGAAAGCCTGCCTTACATCCTATCGGCGAGAATGCGATCGAACGCGCGCCTCTCTTCGAAGCCTTATTTAACATGTTGGCATAGAATATCCGGATATTATTTTCATCAGGTTTTACCGATACATCCTTAACGACGGCGTCGGCCTTCGCATTCCTGATATCGCTTTTTCGTATGCTTATCCTGGAGCCGAGCATATCTATCTTCATTTTGCCTCTCTAGCTAATGCGATGCGCTCTTCCATCGGAGGATGGTCGTAGAAGAGTATCTTTGCCAGGACGGAGGGCTTGCGCTCGGACAGGTTCTGCTCGCCAAGCTTCTCAAGCATCGATATGAACGCATTCTTGTTGCCGGTATATTTAAGCGCCTGAAGGTCCGCATTTTTTTCCATCCTGCGGCTTACGAAGTTCTGAATGGGCGTTAAGATTATCTGGAATGCCATAAACAGGAACAGCCATACGGCCAGGCCCGCTATGTCATAGACGGCGATATCGAAACGGCTGAATATCGAAGGCCCTATCCTCGAAAATATGTAGAATGTCGCGAGAGTCGCGGAGGCGCTTAAAACGACGAGTTTCGCGAGATGATTAAGCCTGTGGTGGGCAAATTCGTGGGCAAGCACCGCCTCTATCTCTTCGGGGGCGTATTTCCCGAGAAGCGTGTCGGTGAATATCACCCTCTTCGATCTTCCCAGGCCTACGAGAGCGGCATTCGCCTTGGTGCTCTTCTTTGAGAAATCTATTTCATAGACATCCAGCACCTTGACGCCCATCTTGCCGGACAGCTCCATGACGCGCTTCTTGAGCGCTTCGTCCTCGACGCTCTTATATTTAAAGAATAAAGGTATTATGACTACCGGGAATATGCGCGCTATCACTATGCTTAAGAATATCCAGAATATGGCGCTCATCCACCACCATCCGGCCGGATAGTGCCTTAGGAAAAAGTAAAAAGTCTCGATGAGCAGCGCGAATAGCGCAATGCTCAAAGCTTCGGCTTTAACAAGGTCCTTCAGCCATGAACTGAATTTCTCGGAAGAAAGGCCGAATTGATGCTCTACTATATACGAGCGGTAAAGAGCAAGCGGAAATGAAATAAAAGAATAGAGGATGTATGATGTGAAGATGTACAGGAATATGACTATGGGTTGACTTGAAGATATGCGCGATATCCATCCCTGCAAAGCTACGGCCAGGCCCGAGAGCTGGAAGAGGGTGAGCATGACCAGGAGAAGGACGATATCCAGTATCGCTACCGTATATTTTATACGCGTGTACCGTTTTACCTTCCCTTCGTCCATCTTCCCTCGCCCGTCATAACCTAAGCCCTATGCGCTACGACCCAACGCTCCCTAGTTTCGTCCTGACTTCCTCCGGTATCGCCTTCGGCTTCATGTTCTTATCTACGAACACGAGCACCGTCTTCGCCTTAGATACAAGACGCCCGGTCTGGTTCTTTATCTCATATTCGAATTCCATGCTGGCCTTTGAGATATTATTCACCCAGGCCCTTATATCCAGGGTATCATCGTAAACGCCCGGGGATTTATAGTCTATCTCCTGGCGCGCCACGACAAACCCTATCCCCTGAGCATGAAGGTCTTTTACAAAAACCCCTCTCGCTTCAAAATACTCCGAGCGCGCCTCTTCGAGATATTTCAGGTAGTTGCCGTAATAGACCACGCCGCCGCAGTCAGTGTCGTAATAATATATTCTCTTCTTCATCCTATTCTCCTATGACTTTTACCAGGACCCGCTTCTTGCGCTTACCGTCGAACTCTCCGTAAAATACCTGTTCCCACGGGCCGAAGTCCAGTTTGCCGTTCGTTATGGCTATGACCACTTCCCTGCCCATCACCGTACGCTTTAAGTGCGCGTCACCGTTATCCTCGCCTGTAAGGTTATGGTTATACTTATGCCTCCCGTACGGGGCCATCTTCTCCAGCCACTCGCTGAAATCCCTGTGAAGCCCGGGCTCATTGTCATTTATGAATACGCTCGAGGTGATATGCATGGCATTGACAAGGCAGAGGCCTTCGTGGACGCCGCTCTTCGCGACGATCTCTTCTATTTTAGGAGTTATATTGATGAACTCCTCCCTGTCCTTAGTATTGAACCACAGATGCTCGGTGCAGGATCTCATTTCTTCATCTTCTCCCATACCATGATAACGACCTTACCTATGATCCATATTGCAAATATCACCAGGACCGCCGCCACGGCAAAACGCAATAATACGTGCAGCACTATCAGGAGCGGGAACAAGAGTATCCCTAATATCGAGGCAACGGACAACACTACGAGCGCGATGAATACAAACAATAACCCTATAAGGAACTCTTTCACATGAACCTCCTTTTATGACTTAATATTATATCAATAATCCGCTTAAATTAAACTCTTTTAAGAACAGTGACGATCTCTAAGTGGCGCGTGTGCGGGAACATGTCCACAGGGACCATCTTCTCTACCTTGTATGATGCGGTGAGCTCCCTCAAGTCTTCTTTAAGCGATGCGGCATTGCACGATACGTATATGATGGCTCCGGCTCCGCTCTCGACAAGGATGGCGCGCGACTTCTTCGAAAGCCCGGCTCTCGGCGGATCTACTATTATGACGGAAAATTCCCGGATACGGCCCGAAGCCTTCAAGCCGTTCAAAAATACCTCCGCGTCAGCGCACGCGAACTCGATGTTATCGAGCCTGTTCGCCATGGCATTCTTCTTGGCATCCTCTATGTTCCGGGCCGACATATCCACGCCTATGACCTTATCAAATACTGAAGCAACCTGCAGGGTGATGCCTCCGGACCCGCAGAAGAGATCCAGCGCATTACCCCCTGCCGCACAGGCATGCGCTTCATCCTTTACGATATTATAAAGTGCATTACAGCAATAAGAATTGGTCTGGAAAAAGGCTGCCGGTTTTATGCTGTAATCTACGCCATTTACCCTCTCCCTTATCGACTCATCGCCCCACAGGAGCCTCAAGTCATCCGTTACCGCCACGTCGGCAATGCCGTTATTTATGGAAAGGTATACGCTCTTTACGTTCGGCAAGCCCTTCAGTCTCTCGATAAGCGCGTCGTATTTCGGCTTATCGCGCTCGAGATCTTCCGGCTTCGCGGCTACGACAGGTATCACCATAAGCTCATCGCGGAACTTCCCGTGGCGCAGGGCAACGTATTTCAGCGTCCCTGTATGCTTGAATACGTCATAAAGCTCTACCTTGAGATCCTCTGCCCAATTTTTGAATATGTCGAATATCTTTTTGACGTCGGGCGAGAATATAAGGCACTCTTCCAGGTCCACGACGCGGTTAAATCTCTTCCGCTTCCTGAGCCCGATGATCGGCTTATCCTGAAAGCGCTTCGCCATATACTCCATCTTATTCCTGTAGAACCATATTTCCGGCGAGGCTATCGTCTGGCCTATAAGGCGGCTGTCGATATCGCCGAACAGCTCTAAGAGAGCGGCGCGTTTTCCGGCGATCTGCTCGCTGTAGCTTTTATCCTGGCGGTCGCAGCCGCCGCAGTCATTGAAATGTTTACAAAGCATAGCACTCCTACCTGTCACCTTTATAACAGAATATCCCGCAAGAACCCCACCTTATTCCGCAACCCCGGCAAGCGATAGACGCACATAGCGTAATGAATGAATGTGGCTAACGGGCCGCTGACATAACGGCCGAATACTATGCCGCACGAGCGATTATTGGCCATGGGGACTATGTAGCCGAGATCTACGGGCCGGTATTGCCTAAGGGGAAGTTTCCTTATGGAGTTTATTACATTGGAAGCGGCAAGATGGCCCTCTAATATGGCGAATTGGACTGCCATCCTGAGCGGTTTTTCGTTATGCATAAAACATGCCGCATCGCCGGCGGCAAAAGTCCTGTCGTTCACTCTCAGGCATTCATCGACCTTCAGCCGTCCCTGAGAGCACTTCTCGGCCTTCAATCCCTGGACAACTTCCCCGGTCGCAACGCCGGCGGCCCAGACGAGAAGCGCGTTATCGAAGACGTCTCCAGAGGAAAGCTTTATCCTGTCCTCCGACACGTCTACGATCGTAGTCTCCAACAATGTCTTTATGCCGAGGCTTAAGAGGTTAAGGACCGTGTATTCTTTCAGGCTTTGCGGCAATGGGCCGAGGATGGAAGGCGCGCGCTCTATGATATATATCTTCTTATTAAATTTTTTCTTATCGCAATACTTTTTAAGATTCGTAGCCGCTTCGATGCCTGTATACCCTCCGCCGGCAACGATGATGCTGTCAAAACGCCCTTTATCCAGCGCATCTCGGAGCCTGGCAGCATCCTCAGCGTCGTCCAGCTTATAGGCGCGTTTTTTTACCGCCCCATTCCCGTAAAAAGACGTCTCAGAGCCTGACGCTATTATAAGATAATCATAACGCATCCTCTTCCCTGCGCAGTGAACTTCCATGTTATACAGGTCTATCTGTCCGGCCTCTGCCTGGATAAGATCTGCCCCGCATGCAGATGCGATAGTTTTGACATCACGGGCAAGGTGAGCCGGTTTTACGCCTCTGCCCAGGACGTCCGGAAGCTCCGGGAGGAAGTCGGAAGTCCTCTTCCTCTCTATCAATGTTATCTCCGTGTCCACCCCGCAGCTTGAAAACTTCCTCATGGCAGCCAGGCCGGCGAACCCGCCTCCTATTATAATGATCTTGATCATAAGGATATTCCTATTATCAGAAAGATGCTCGCCATCCCATGCAATACGACAGTGAGCCTCGACGACTCAACGAGCCGCGCCTTCTCCCGGGGGAAATCCCTCATTACCCGCGCTGCCCTGAAAGCAAAGACAGCGGGGATAAACGACAGAAAGCCGACGACATTGACATATTCCAGGATGATATTCAGCGCTACAAAGAAGAATGCCAGGAACACAAGCGCATAATACGCGATAAAGGCTTTGTCGCTTCCTATCGCGCCCACCCAATTCCTTTTTCCGACCTTCATGTCGTCGACATAATCCGGTATCTCATTGGCAAAGAGGATGGCCGCGGCAAATATCCCGAAAGGAAGCGACGCCATAAATGCTTCCCATGAAGGGAATGCTCCGGTTTGTATGAAGTATCCGCCCATGACAGGCACCGGTCCGAAAAGAAGGAATACGACCAACTCGCCCATCCTGCGGTAAGACAGCTGTAATGGTTTATAGGAATATGCCGCGGCGAGGAAAAAGACCGGAATAGCGTAAAGTACAATCGTCATGCTTCTTGATACAATAGCCAGCGCGGTGACGGCCGCGAAACTTATTCCCAGGAATACGATCGATGCTTTGAGATAAAAATTTTCCCGGAATATGCCGAGCTGTATGAGTTTTGATCCTCCGAAGAAACCGTAACTTTTTTTATCCTGCCAGTCCGCGCCGCTCTTTGAATCGGCATAGTCATTCAATAGGTTCGCTCCGAGGTGCGTTGCCGCTACGGCCGCAAGGCCGAGAAAGAACTTTGCGGGACTAAAGTCTGATCTATTAAGGAGAGACCCGGCGATGTAAGGAAATACGCTCGCCGTCAGGAACGGAAGCCGCAAGGCTTGCGCGAAATATCTTATGCGCTCAAGCTGCATCAGGCTCTTAAAATCTTAACAGGACATACTTCCCGGGCCCTATGAATACAAGGCTCAAGAATAGTATTCCAAGCTCGATAGGATGCGATACCGTGGGGAAATCCGCTCCATGGTTCAGGTGCATGAACATGGCCACCATCATTTCGAACGCCAACAGCGCCGCGAAAGGCGTGAAGAATATGCCGGTGATGAGCGCTATTCCGCCGGCGAGCTCTGTAAAGGCCGCCATAAATCCCCAAAACTCGGGCGCAAAGGATACGCCGAATACCGCCATAGCCTTGCCGAGCTCCTTCCAAACGGGAACCCCGCCCATTATTTTCGGGAACCCATGAGCGATGAACATTATGCCTATGCCGATGCGGAGCAGAAGAAGCCCGAGATCGCCGTATTTTGCCATAGTTTCAGAGCCCATAATATCCCCTTTCATCTATCTCGATATTTTTAATACTTTATACCTTAAAGTGCCTGCGGGGATCACTATCTTTACGGTCTCGCCCTCTTTATGGTTAAGGAGCCCGCTTCCGACCGGGGATGTGACCGATATCTTGTTCTGGGCGAAGTCCGCCTCTTCTTCGGCGACAAGCTTATATGAGAGCTCTTCGCCGGTCTCCATGTCCTTTAATTTTACCGTAGCGCCTATGAGGACTTCGTCGGTGGGGATGCCTTCTTCTTCGAGTATCTTCGCGCGCGCGAGCTTTGTCTCAAGCTCCATCACCTTCTTCTCATTAAGCCCCTGAGCCTCTTTGGCGGCGTCGTATTCGGCATTCTCGCTTATGTCTCCGTGGGCCCTCGCCTCCCCTATCGCCTTTGAAAGCTCTCTGCGCTTAACGGTCTTAAGCTGGTCGAGCTCTTCCCTTAATTTCTCGTAACCTTCCCGTGATAAATATATATCTCCTGGGCCCATCTAGCTCCTCCGCGTATATTGTTTTTTCTTATAGCTTATAGCTGCTCTATCGCTTTTATCGCAAGCTCTACGGCCGTATCGACATCGTCTATGCTGAATACGCCTGTCGGCGCATGCAGGTAGCGGCATGGTATGCTCAATACCCCCGTCGGTATCCCCGCCCTGTTCATGTATATCATGGCGCCATCCGTCATTCCGCCCTCAAGGACGTCGATCTGGTGTTTTATCTTGTTCTTTTTCGCCGTATCGATGAACATGTCTTTTATCTTTTCGCTCACTATGACCCCGCGGCCCGAGGCCTCGATTATCGTAATACAAACGCCTTCTCCGACTTTGAGGGATGAATCCTGCTCCCTTATCCCGGGATTATCGCCTGCTATCGTGGTATCGACGGCAATGGCAAAATCCGGATCTATTTTGAAAGACGAGGTCCTCGCGCCCTTTAAGCCCACCTCTTCCTGGGTGGTGGCCACGGCATAGATCTCGGCATTGGTCTTCTTCAGCTTTTCCATGATCTTGATAAGCGCATAACAGCCTATCCTGTCATCCGGGGCTTTGCCGTAATATAATTTCCCGTGCAGGACCCCGGAGTTAGGCTCGAATATTATCTGGTCGGCTATCGAAACGCGCTTCAACGCGTCTTCTCTGGACTTTGCGCCGATATCAATGAACATCTCGTCATGCTTTGTGACCTTGTTCTTCTCTTCTTCCTTCTGCAGGTGCGGCGCCTTAGAGCCTATGATACCTACCACGTCTCCGAGCTTTGCCTTTATTATGACGCGGTTCCCAAGAAGGATCCTGTCATCTATCCCGCCAACCTTTATGAAATGGATATATCCTTCCTTGGTGATATACTTGACCAGAAGCCCGACCTCGTCCATGTGGGCGCAAACCATTATCTTTTTCTTGCCCTTGCCCTTTTTGGCGATGACATTGCCGAAAGAATCTATCTCAACGGAGTCGCATGACTTCTCGAGCTCTTTCTTCATTATAGAGGCGACATCCTTCTCATAGCCGGATATGCCCGCTGCATCGAGTATCTTTTTAAGTAGCTGGTCCACGGTATTTCCTTTCGTAAGCGTTTATTAGCTAATTATATCATGTAGGTATAAATAAGCAAGAATCGTAGAGGTATGGTGGGGTTTTCGCGTGTACTGCAGAAGGGGACAGGTCTTTTCGTGTAAAATTCACGTAAAGACCTGTCCCCTTCTGTATAGACCTGTCCCCTTTTACGGGAATCTGTCCCCTTCTAACACTATTTCCCCGCCGCGGTATCTGCGAACAGGACCTCGGCGCTCTTACCTTCCTTAAGCGCCGCATGGTACTCCTGCAATGACAGGGGCTTCGGCTCGTTCTTCGTGACTGCGGCTATTCCGTCGACAGTAGCGCGGGCGGCGGCCATGGTAGTGACATAAGGTATCTTATACTGGGTTGCCAGTATCCGGATATAACTGTCGTCAGTGACGCTGGTCCGGCCGATCGGAGTATTTATTATAAGGTGTATATCCCTGTTCTTTATCGTATCCGAAAGGTTCGGGCGCCCTTCGTGCACTTTATTCACAAGCGTCGACTTGATCTTATTCTCTTCCAGCAAGCGATTGGTATTCTCTGTCGCATATATATTGAAACCAAGATCCGCGAGTTTCTTTGCGATCGGGATCACGTCCTTCTTGTCTTTGTCGGCGACCGTTATAAGGACATTCCCCTTAAGCGGCAGTTTCATCCCCACGGATTCCTGCGCCTTGTAATACGCGACGCCGAAATTCCGGTCGATGCCCATGACCTCCCCTGTCGCTCTCATCTCCGGGCCCAGGATGGGATCGACTTCCGGGAACATGTTGAATGGGAATATCGCCTCCTTCACCGTAACGTAGGAGAGTTTCTTGTGGACGAGCTCCGGGAAATCCTTCAGTTTCTTGCCCATCATGAGCAGCGTGGCGATGCGCGCAACCGGTATCCCGACCGTCTTTGCGACCAGGGGCACCGTGCGCGAGGCGCGCGGATTGGCTTCAAGGATATAGACCTTATCGTCGCATATAGCGAATTGTACGTTTATGAGCCCGACAACGCCGAGCTCCTTTGCTATCTTTTTCGTATAATCATCTATTGTATTGAGATGTTCTTCTTTTATGGTCCGCGACGGGATCGTGCAGGCCGAGTCGCCGGAATGTATGCCCGCGTGCTCGATATGCTCCATCACCGCGGCTATGAACGTATCTTTACCGTCTGACAGCGCGTCGACCTCGCACTCGATCGCGTTTTCCAGGAACCTGTCTAAGAGCATCGGGTATTCCGGGCTCACCTGTATGGCCTCTTTGGCATATTTGCGCAGCATCGTCTCGTCATACACCACCTCCATGCCTCTTCCTCCCAGGACGAACGAAGGCCTTACCATCAGAGGATAGCCGATCTTGCCGGCGATCTTTACCGCATCTTCAAGAGATGTCGCGGTGCCGCCTTCCGTCTGGCGAATGCCGAGGGAGATCATCTTCCTGCGGAATAACTCGCGGTCCTCGGCGAACGCTATGCTCTCGGTGCTCGTGCCTAGTATCTTCACGCCGTTCTTCTCGAGCTCGCCCGCTATATTAAGCGGCGTCTGCCCTCCGAACTGCACGATCGTGCCTTCCGGCTTCTCTTTCTCGTATATGGTGAGGACATCCTCGACCGTAAGCGGCTCGAAGTAGAGCTTGTTCGACGTGTCATAATCCGTAGATACGGTCTCGGGATTACAGTTTATCATTATGGATTCATATCCTTCGTCGCGAAGCGCGAATGCCGCGTGCACGCAGGTATAATCGAACTCTATGCCCTGGCCGATGCGGTTAGGTCCGCCTCCGAGGATGAGGATCTTCTTCTTATTCGAGACAGGGACCTGGTCCTTGCCCGGGGCATATGTCGAATAGTAGTATGCCGCATCCTTCACGCCGCTGACAGGCACCATCTCAAAGCGGGCATTGCCTGTAATGGACTTCCTGCGCTTGCGGACATCATTCTCTTTTACGTTGAATATCTTGGCCAGATATTTATCCGCAAACCCCCACTCCTTGGCCTTGCGGATATGAGCGTCAGTAAGCGACTTCCAGCCGTGTTTAAGCATCTCCTCTTCGAGATCTACCATCTCCTTCATCTCGTTGATGAAATACCTGTGGATATACGTCATGTTATAGAGCTCGTCCACGGTCATTCCTTTGCGCAGGGCCTCGTACATGAGGAAAATGCGCTCGCTCGAAGGGAACGCGAGTTTTACTTTTATGTCTTCAAGGGAAAGGCTGTTAAAATTCTTGGCAAAACCCAGGCCATACCTGCCTATCTCAAGAGAGCGTATCGACTTGTGGAATGATTCTTTGAATGTCGGGGCGATCGACATGACCTCGCCGACGGCCCTCATCTGCGTACCGAGGATATCCTTCGCCTGGCTGAACTTCTCGAAGGCCCAGCGCGCGAACTTTATGACGACATAGTTTCCATACGGCTCGTATTTCTCGAGTGTCCCTTTTCTCCAGTAAGGTATCTCGTCAAGGGTCAATCCGGCCGCAAGTTTCGTGGATACGCGGGCTATCGGAAAGCCTGTCGCTTTGGAGGCGAGCGCCGAAGAGCGCGATGTCCTGGGATTTATCTCTATGGCAACCAGCCTGTCGTCTTTAGGATTATGCGCGAACTGTATATTCGTCCCGCCCACCACGCCGATCGCCTCTACTATCTTATAGGACAGGTCCTGCATTTTCTTCTGGAGTTTCTCCGGCACCGTGATCATCGGCGCTACGCAAAAGCTGTCTCCTGTATGAACGCCCATAGGATCGATATTCTCGATGAAACAGACCGTTATCTTCTGGTTCTTCTCGTCCCGCACCACCTCAAGCTCAAGCTCTTCCCACCCTATGACAGCCTCTTCCAGAAGTATCTGATGTATAAGGCTTGCGTTGAGCCCGCGGGTCGTGAGCGTTCTCAACTCTTCATTATTATAGGCGATGCCGCCTCCGGTGCCGCCCATGGTATAGGCAGGGCGTATGACTACGGGATAGCCCAGCTTTGCAGCCACTTTTTCCGCCTCTTCCACTGAAACGCATATCTCCGAACGCGGGACATCTATGCCGAGCTTGCGCATCGTATCCTTGAACGCCTCGCGGTCCTCGCCGCGCTCAATAGCGTCGGCCTTGACGCCGATTATCTTTACATTATATTTATCCAGGATGCCCTCCTTGTAGAGGCTTGAGGCGAGATTCAGCCCCGTCTGCCCGCCAAGGTTCGGCAGGAGCGCGTCCGGCCGCTCTTTGGCTATTATCCTGGTAAGGCTATCCACGGTAAGCGGCTCTATGTATGTCCTGTCCGCAGTGCCGGGGTCTGTCATGATCGTGGCGGGGTTTGAATTGACGAGCACTATCTGGTAGCCTTCCTCGCGCAGGGCCTTGCACGCCTGCGTCCCCGAATAGTCGAACTCGCATGCCTGGCCGATGATTATCGGGCCGGAACCTATTATTATGACCTTTTTGATATCTTTATGTCTTGGCATTGTACATCCTCCGTTTGAGTTTGCCTAAATATTAGGCACCCGGGCATAAAAAAACGACTCCCTTTTCAGAGAGTCGTATAGATTATAGGCGCCGGAACATGCATAACAAAACCTGTCCTCTAAATTTTACGTCACTTTTGTTCCACATATTATAAGTGGTTTGCCTTGAGATATCAAGGATTTTGTCAGATCATCGCAAGCGCGATAGAAAGGGCCGCCGCAAGGAGCTCTGTGGCTACCGAAACCGCTTTCTGGGAGATATCCCGTTTCTTGATCTCCTTTATAACGGAGTTCACCGCGGTCACGTAGACTATCCTCTCCGCATTCTGCGTCTCTGTAAGCTCGGACGCAGAGTCCATATAGTAGGTGGATGCCTTGGGCGACAGCTGGTCATACAGCTTGACGAGATCCTCATCCTTCCAGGAAGATAATTTCACTTTATCGTATTTGATATCGAATATGCCGGAGGATCTTATATATTTGGAGTTTCGTTTTTTGAGGAGGCCCTGGTACTCTTCGAGCGCGATGCTCCTGGCTATGCCGTCTTCCCAGGCCACGGTCTTCACATTATAGATAAGGGCGACGATCTTGAGAGCGCGGTCATCGTCAAGGTCCTTGAACTCGCTGAACTTCCTTGCCCTCCACTTTATAATTGCGCGGATAGCGCATAGTAACGCAACCGCACAGCGTGGCGCACAATAGGATGGCTAAGACCGATAATCTAAGCGAGCGTGTCAGGCTATCGTTTCTTCTTGCGGAAGGCCGGCTTTTTCTTTTCGGCGGGCTTCCGGTTGCTTAAATGCTGCACCTTTTCATAGAAGCGCTCTTTGCCGTGGGATGGCTCCTGCGGGCGGTTGCCTTGTTTTTCATTGAATGTCGCAGGATTTTTGCGCTTCGAAAAACATTCCTTGCAATATACCGGACGATCTCCGGTCGGCTTGAACGGCACCTCGCAATTTTTATTGCAATCAGCGCAGATCGCCTTATGGAGTATCCTGTCCCTGAAGCTATTGTTCTGTTTCATCTCGGGCGGGCGATGCTGCGGATGGTCATAGCGCTCAGGCCTGGAAGGCGAAGACCGGTTTATTAGGGTATCTATCTTCCTCTCCAGCGCTGCCAGCCGCTCTTCGATACGATTCATGGGACTGGCCTCATCCGGCGTATCTTGCGCCGGCTCTGACGGCCGCTTGCTCTTAACAGGCTTTTTCATTAAATTCCTCCTTGCGCCATTTGTTATAGACATATCAGTATACCCGAGGTTTACGGGATTTGCAAAATATTAAAAACTCAGGGAACAGGATTTTATACTGCGACTTGTTCGGGGATACCGGCGTTGAGCTCGACCCAGTCCTGGCAGAATTCTTATTAAATTAACGAAAATCTAGCTGCTTTTTTGCGTCTTAATTACCTGTACGGCGCGCTTGTCTGGCGGCCCTTCTGTCCTGCTTATTTTCTTTTCTCTGCTCGTGCAGGTCCTTTACATCCTGCCGTCTATCTTTAACATTATCCTGATGCGTCTTCTTAAGATCTGACCTGAGGCTCTTTGCCTTCTCTTTATCACCGGCCTGCTTCGCGTCTTTTATCTGGGACTTTAACGCGGTCTCTTCGGACTTAGCGCTTTCCGCATGTTCCTTCATCTCGCTCTTCTGAGACTGGATCGCCGCTTTGTCCGATGCTATCTCCTGCTTCACCGTGCCCGGATCATCCGTAGCATAAGCAAGACCTGACGCCGCTAAAACAAAAACGCCTGCCACCAATACTGCCGACAACTTTAAAGCCTTCATACCGAACCCTCCCTTTTTTATGCTTTCCATTTTCTATTATATCACCATCTCCACGCGGCGCCGGCATAAATAGCTGTTTCGCGCCTGGACGTGAGCGCGCGCAGGAAAGCCTCTCCGTCGCCTTTCAGGATCTCATGGGACAGCTTAAGCTCAGCGCCCAGATCCTTATTCTCTATCTCATCCCTTAGGCTGAATGACACGGTGTCTTTATCCGTGAGCCTCGCATCCGCGCCGAAGACGATCTCTTTTATCTTCCCGCTCTCATATTCTACCTCAAACACCAGGCCCATGTCTTTCTTTAAATTCCATCTGCCGAATAGTTTTATGGTCCGGACCACAGGCTTTCGGCGCCTTTTTAAAACTATCCCTGTTTCAAACTTTATATAGTCTTCTTTAAATATGCCGGCCGCTGCCGTGAAATTAAACGCAGAATCCGTATCGCCGCTTAGCGCATAAGATATCCGGGCCTTCTCTTTTATATCCCAATATCCTTTGAAGAGGAGCGTGTGGGTCTTGCCCTTCTTCCTCAAAAGCTCCGCCTTTTCATATTGATATATGATCTGGTTATTCTTATTTATCTCCCAGACGCCGGTAAAAGTTAGTATGTCATACGCCCCCTTCTCTCTTTTTACGCGGAAGGATAGCCTGTTATTTTCATCGGCCTTCCATGAACCCTCGAGATCCAGGGCATATGTAGATCGCGTATTCTCTTTTGTGGTCGTGGTAATGGCGAAAAGAAGGGAATTCTCGTTTACATCCAGGATCTGGCCTTGCAGGGTTATCTGGTCGCCAAGCATCTCTCTGCCCAGCTTATTCAATGTGAAGCGGAGCTCGTGGTTATCTGTGAGCGACCATTCGCCTTTAAGATTGATCTGATGCGGGATGCGGGCGCCCTCTTCAAGAGGCGCCTTTATATGGTAGAATAGGTTGTTATTTTCGTCTAACTTGAACTGCCCGTCCAGGGCCTTCCGGAACCTTGAAAGCCCGCTCTTGGTGCCGGACCCGACAGCCACCAGCCTGTTATACGGATCAAGTTCATAGCGTACTTTTTGCATAGGACGCTCTTTTTGTTGCGGGAAACGGGCCTGTCATCCGTTCTATCCGGCTGACGCGACTGACTCCAGCCTTTCGCGCACAAGATCTCTTAACTTTCCAAAATCGGCGGTCTTAAGGTCTGACACGTCTATAGGCGGGAGCACTGCAAGCCGGCCTGATACTCTTGTGCTAAAGATAAATCCGCCCTTCGGGATAGCTTCCCTCGTGCCGCCAATATATACGGGAAGCACGGGCTTGCCTTCTTTTATGGCGAGCTTGAAAGCGCCGTTCTTGAATTCACCCATATCATCGGTATCGCTGCGGGTGCCTTCCGGGAAAAATAGCATGGATACGCCGCTCCTAAGCCGCTCGGCCGCCTTTCGATAGACCTGTTTTATGCTGCCATGTTCCTCCCTGGAGACAAGGAGATGATCATTGACCCATAGCAGGCCTCCGATGAACGGTACTTTGAGGAGCTCTTTTTTAGCCACCCATTTAAAGTACATATGCGTCTGGTATATGATGATTATATCGGCGAGGCTCTGATGATTGGCCACTATCACGTATGTCTTCGAGGGGTCGATATTCTCCAGGCCCTCGACTTTAAGTTTCCAGAATGGGTTTAATGCTACGAGGGCATCCGACCACCAGAAACACTGCGCGTGGACCAGCTTTTCCCTGTTGGGAATGGGAAAAGGCATTATCTTTATGACGAGGCTTGAAATAAACGCTGAGGCGGTAATGATAAAGCCCGCCACCCATATCAGTATTGATAAAACGATCTTCATATGGGAAAGGTTATTTTTTCTTCTTTATAACGGCGATACGGCTCTTGTGGCTCTGTTTCTTTCTTTTAAAAGTGTTTACCACCGCTTGATTTATGGCTTGCAGGTCGATCGGCTTGCCGGCTGCTTTCAGGTCCTTTACTATCGCCCTGACCGCGAGCCGCCTGATCTTCTTTCTCTCGACCACAGTCTTCCTTGTCTTGCTCTTACCGAATCCGCTAAGAATATTACCTTGCCATCCCATGGTATGTCCCCTGTCTTTAGTATTGCACCGTAAGCCCTATAACTTAAACGTGATATATTATACAGAATATTTGCTCTTATGGCAAAGTAAACCGTCTTTTCCCCCGTAATATGCCGCTGGAAAATATTACAGCTGAAAATTCGACTTTTCGATCTTCTGCTTGGAGAACGCCGCCTTGACCTTGTCCACCGAACCCTGCAGGGCGCTCAATATCTTCTCGACCTGTTCAGGGGTATATTCATAACTTGACCCGGCGAGATTTGTTATAAGCTCGATCTTCGATATCGCATTTACTACCCGCTTTGATGCCAGCCTTTTGAATTTGTCCGCTTTGCTTTCGCCTGCTACGTCTTTAACCTCATTCTCTTCCATATACTACCTCCTTTTGTTTTGTTGCGTGTTGATCAGCTCTTTCCTTGTCGTTTTATGCTTGCATGAGGGGCATGTTATGACCGTATTGTCCGATTGGCTCCTTGAACTTGAAGATGGCAGGATGATCTTTTGATGGCAATCTGGACAAGTCACCATGATCTGGCTGTTCATATATTTGTCCATACCGCTCGATCGTTTTGGCTCGTCCTTATCTTGCGCGGATACATTTACTGCGGTAAAAATAGCCGCTATCAGTAATATGGCCGGCAACAGTCTTTTGATCTTGAGCATTATTTGGTATTTCTGTTCCATTTTGGGATGTTCCTCTATTTAGGATACCCCACCGCTTGGGTTAGGATAACCTTCTGATCAGGGCCGAGGTTCATGGCTTTCGCCAGCGCCTTTCTATCGACCCAGCCGAGCACGACAGTCGCAAGCCCCTCGGAAGCGCAATAGAGATATACGTTCTGGCTTATGAAGCCCGTATCCGTAGCGGCGTAGAAATTTGCGTCTTCGGCCGCCAGGTTTTTCATCTTTGAGAAGTTCGCTACAAATACAAGGTTTACGGGCGCGTCTTTGACGAAATCCTGCTTCCCGGTCGCGGCCCTTATGTCTCCCGCCCGTACCGGCATGAGCATATTCGCAGTAGCGTCGTAGAGATATGCGCCATCGGCCTTTACGACATAGACGTCGATCTCCTTCATGTTCTTTGCCGTGGGCGCAGTCCGTCCTCCGGTGTCAGGACGGTTCACCCCGCATGCCGCCCACAATAAGTCAGAGATGACCTGTGGAGGCAATTCCCTGCTTGCGAACTCGCGCATGGTACGCCTCTGGCTCAGCGCCTGCATGAGCGGCTTGCCGCCTTCGGTCTGCGGAGGCAACAGCTTGACCGGCTTCAGCTCTGCGGCAAAGCCCGTTAAAGGACCAATAAATAAAATAACCGCGATGATCCATGCGGCCGGTAACAGCCTTTTTAATTTACGCATTATTCGCCCCTTCATTTTCCGAAGATCAGCCTGTAAAATTCTTCTCTGCCTATGCGTCTTATCATCTCCATAACAGCTACAAATATAAAGAATAGAAGAAAGTACCAGACCTGGATGCTCAGGAAGAGCTGCCAAATCTCCTGAGACATGGTATGCTCCCACGCAGAGCTCAGGCTTTTATATTTGATGATATACCTCACCAGATGTTCAGTAGCCCGCACCAGGAAACACGCGAAAGAATAGATGGCGGTCTTGCCTATGATCCTGTATATCAATGGTTTGCCGCTTGCGACATTAACGACCGGCAGATGATCCACTACTATGAGGACCTTGCCCACCACGATAGCAGCTATGAGAGTCTCCAAAAAAGCCGCGGGATGAATGCCCGCTCTTTCGAGCATGCGTCCGAACGTAAGCTCGATAAGGCTGAAGGCCACGAAAAAATATATTATGGCCGGCAGGACGCGAAGGGTCTCTTCTTTCATAAACTTTAATATGCGGTTCATGGTCTTTAGCCCTTATTTCAATTTAAATTCAAATGGTTCTGAGAATATGAGCTCCGGAAAGCCGGTCGCGGGGTCGGTCTTGCCGTCCTTTAAATAGAACCTCACCGCTACCACGCGTTCATCTATATCGACTACCGCTGTATATAGAGTCCTGAGCGGCAGGGCGTGATATCCACCTTCGGAAGCTTCATTGACGCGGCCATATACCAGGCTCATGGCATGCCTGCCGTCCTCTGCGGAATATTTACCGGCGTGATCATCCACATAATTTTTTAGCCTGCGGTAGCGGTTAAAAGTGTCATAATCATCCTTGGACGGTTCCGGGAATTTGTCTAGAGTCGGATAATCGGAAACAGAATGGTTGGTTATCAGCATGGGTTGTTTTCCGTCGCTATCCAGAAAACGGTCGCTGAAATCATTCGACGATTTCTCATAAATGAAGGAGCCTCCGGAAGCATCCATGACCATGAAGTGCGCGGGCAGGAGAGCCATCGATATCTTGTTGTTCAGGATGGCCTTCTTCGCCTCCTCCAGCGTCGCGCATGTATCTATGATGAGCCGGATGGCTTGATATATATATAATCCGGACTGCCGCGAAAGGTCCTTTTGTATCCGCTCGATTCCGTACGTGTCATCCTCCAGCACCGCAACACTTAAGCCCTTTGAATTGATTGCGTCTATATTTATGCTGGCGAGGTCCAATATGCCGACGCCGATGGAGGGATACCCTTTGTCCGGATACAATTCTATTATGAAGACGCGCGATGAAAAATCTACCTCGCCAGGCTGGCGCTTGCCGCCCATAACCTCAGACATGCTCGCCGTGTAATAATCCCTGTTGGAGGCGTAAAAGTTATGGCCATTCTTGGCAACGGATGCGGGAATGAAGATCGCGGAACATTTCGGCGCGGTCATCCAGTAATACAGGCTGCTCGTATCATAGTCGGTATCATCCAAAGATAGTCCATAGGAGCGCGCCACACCTTTCATGCGCTCGAGCATGATCGGATAATTTTTACTCATGTATTCGAGCCGGGCTTTGGCGTAGACGGGGCTTGCATATTTTACCAGCTTGGTCTGGTATTCTTTTTGCGCGATGTCAGCCAGCGCCTTGCCGATCTCCTCATTGGAGCCTTTAAGCACTATGTGGCGGGCCTCCATATACGAGTCCGGCCCGCTCTTAAGGATGAGCTCATTTTTGACTACCGCGGCATCCGTATCCTGACCGGCCGCAAGGGCTCCTGCAAAAACAATGGCGATAATAAGCATAGCTCCCGTCAAACAAATAAATCTCTTTTTCATCTCACAGATCCTTTCTCTGTATTTTAGGAATGTCCCTGGTCACCGGGCGCGGCCTTGCGGAATATGCCGCAGTCATCGCCATTGAATGCATCCACTACCATGTCGACAGGCGCGCCATCGGGTCCCGTGCGGAACATGACAAATCCCGCCTCTTCCTGCTCAATATAATAATCCCACTTGCCCATGAACGTATCCCTGTCCCAGTGGCTCAAATCCATCTCTACCTTCTTGGGGCCTATCGTAAGAACGAGGCCATCGCCCTTCTTTGATACCGTTACAGTGCCATAGACATCGTTGGAATAATCGCCGGTATATTTATCGAGCGGCATGGCAGGTTCGGGCGATGCGGGCTTCTTCGGTTCCTCGGCCTCCGCCTTCTTTATAGTCTCTTTTGTCTTCTCAAGATCTTCCTTCGACCAGTCACGCGCGGGGTTTCCAAAATACATGTCGATGAATTTGTACGCTAGCGTTTCAGGAAGCCCGTTATCAATAAGGTTCGAAAGGACTATCACGCTTATCTTCGCTTCCGGTACCAGGGCTATCATCGTCTTTGATCCGGATGTGCCGCCATTGTGCCATACGATAGGATAAGGTGTCGCCTCCCTGTAGACCCACCCAAGGCAATAGTACTGCCTGGGTAGTCCTGTTTCGGTGATGGTCTGCGGAGAATGCATGATCTTGACATTCTCTTCCTTTATGACTTGCCGGCCCTCGAAGAGCCCGTTCGCGGCCTGCATCCTGGCCCATTTCTCGACATCCTTGATATTCGAATTTATCCCGCCTGCAGGACCGTAATTATACACCCAGTACATGTGCGGCCAATCCATCGGCAGGATGACGATCTTATCGCCCATCCTGCGGTGAAGCGTCGCGGCATCCGGGGCTGTGATAAATGACTTCATGTCGCATGAGCTCGCAGTCATGCCGAGCGGCTTGAATATGCGCTGGCTTATATTCTCTTCCCATGTCTTGCCTGTCTCTTTTTCAACAAGCTCCGCCGCGACAAGCCACATATTGTTCTGATAAGCGAATGCCGACCTAAAGCTCGTGGCAGGTTTAACGTACTTAAGCGAATCGATCGTATGCTGCCTGTCGAAGCCCATCATGATCGTGCCGTCTATTGCATGCGCAACCAAACCGCTATGCTGGGCCATCAGGTCCGATACCATGAACTCGCGCGTCACCCATGGGTCATACATCATGAAGCCGCCGAGATGGTCCACGACCAAGTCACTCCACTTCACTTTCCCCTCATCAACCAGCGTCGCGACCAGCGCTGACGTGAATGCCTTAGATGTAGAGCCGATCTGGAAGAGCGTATTTTCAGTGACGGGGTCTTTCTTGCCGAGTTCCTTCACGCCGAATGTTTTTTCGTATAAAATCTCGTCGCCGCGCACAATAGCTACAGCCATGCCAGGAATTTGCCAGTCGGCCATACCCTTCACGGCATACTGCTCGAATTCGGCAAGGATCGCCTTTAGCTTCGCCTCATCGGGCGCTTTCACATCCACGGCATGCGCCTGCATCGCCGGAACAGCAAGTGCCAGGAATATTGTCAAAAATGCCGCTGCATGCTTAAACATGCTCTTCACTTTCATACAAGCTCCTTATTTTATATTCTCGCTCATCTTCTTCAGGTAGGTCTTCATTTCCCTAAGCTCTTTGATCAGCTCGCCCTCAACGATAGCCATATCGCGCATGAACATCTTTAAATATACAACGCTCGCAAGAAGCAAAGCAGCTATTATCCCCAATACTATAACCACATCGCACCTCCGTTTATTTTTCTTGAATCATTATTGTATATCTGCGAGATGAGATTTACAAGCCAACGTCCCTATGCTTTTCCAAAATACCCTATCTTCGCCGGGAATTCTTCAAAAAACATCTTTTTATTCGAAATGACTATGACCGCCGCGATAACGAAGAACACCACTGTCTCTATGCATTTTGCGATCTGCCCCATCTGCAGCACCCCCTGGAAATCGATGACATTATGGCACAGGATCGCCGTCAGGATATTGCCCCTGTTATTATACCACAGCCAGTTAAAGATGACCGTCGCAGGAAAAAAGCTGACGATAAAATTAAGGGCAAATAAAGGATTCGTCCTTATGAGCATATTCTGGTAGTAATCATGCATGAAGAACGTCGGGCCATGCCAGAATGCCCATAATGCCGCAAATATGAGCGTTACTTTTAAAAATGAGCGCTTGCCACGGAGGCTCTCCACGCCATAACCTTTCCAGCCTATCTCCTCGACCACCGGGGCCATAACAAGCAAGAGTTGCGCCGGGATAAGCCCGGCGACAAAAGGAGCTGTCTTGACCAGCGCAAGCTGGCTTAAAGGCTCCTTAAAGAATATATGGGAAAGCGCCACTGAAATGGCCATCGCCGCAGGCATGATAAGGAAGATAGCCGGGATGGTCCATAACCTGATCGCCCTTAGGTCAAAAAGCTTCTTATAAAAATTCTGCTTTAACTCCTGGCTTTTTGAGGTAAATATCATCCACAGGGCTACAGCCATAGGTGAGAATAATCCTACAAGCTCAAGGATGGCCACCAGCCTGCTTGACTGGCTGCCCGGCTGATAAGTGCGATAGGCGGCAATAAGCCACGCAGTCCACATGATCAGATTGGTGATCAGGAAAAACCGCATCGGCTTATATGTATATGATCTTTCCATTTAAATAAATTATACCTCCGAAAACACCAAATCCCAAGCTTAAAACTCAATCCGCTTTGAACCCTATCCTGCGCTTCGGCGGCTCTGGAGGCGGCGCCATAAGCTGCCGGATCGCTTCAAACACTATGCCGAATTGAGAGTCATATTTCTTCTCCATATCATCTATCTTCTTCTTTAGGCCAGTATAGGTTAGGGCTATCCGCCTCAAGTTTACGAAGGCACGCATGATCTGTATGTTAACACGGATAGCTTGCTCGCTATTTAGAACGCCCGAAAGCATAGCAACCCCTTCCTGCGTAAAGGCATATGGCAGGTATCTCCTGCGACCCCAATTAGAGGTCACAATTTGTGACCTCCAGATAGCCGTCTCTTCTTTTGTAAGTTGAAACATAAAATCGTCTGGAAAACGTTTATAGTTTCTTTTTACAGCTTGAAGCAATACTTTTGTCTCAACACCATACAATTCTGCCAGATCCCTATCAAACATTATCTTCTTGCCTCTAATCTGAAAAATCTTGCTTTCGATCTTTGCAACCGGTACTAATTCACTCATAAAATCCTCCTTTTTAGCGTTTCGGGGCCATTCTGCCCCTCTACTATATAAGACGCTTTAAACACCCAAATTGTTGCAAATTATTTTAAAATAATCACAAAAAATCCCCGGCCGCTGTTATGTGACCGGGGATATTGTAAAAGGGACAGGTCTAAGATTAATTTTGGGACAGCTGTGGGATGGAATTTACAAACGTCCCTATGTCTTTCTAGGGTTCAATGCTCTTGAACGGGATCCTGATCTTCTTCCCGTCAACGATAAAGACTCCGTGGCCGTGATGATGTAAGGCCCGCGGCTTTTTCTGTGCCGGGTCGATCCATGCCTTGACCGCTTTGAGTATGAAGAAATTATATTTATCGATGAGGGTTGTATCGACAACTTTGCATTCGATGTTGGCGAAGCATTCGACAATGAGCGGCGCCTTGACGGCCGAGGCCGGCTTGGCCGTCAACCCAATGCTCGTAAATTTATCGATATCCCTGCCTGACGTCTTTCCGACGCGGACTACCTTCCCGGCAAGCCGAGCCTGAGGGATCGCTATAACGCATTCCTTTGTCGCTTTCAGGATATTGAAGGTATAATTGGCATCGCTGACAACGCATCCGATCAACGGCGGCACGAATTCTATCATAGTATGCCACGACATGCTCATGACGTTAAACCGCCCGCCGCATGAGGTCGTGACCATCACAACCGGCCCTCCTTCAAGCAAGCTGTAGACTTTCGATACCGGATATTCCTTCATTTTCATAACGCCCTCTCCTCTATCCTCAAATTATACCTCCATAAACACCAAATCCCAAGCTTAAAACTCAATCCGCCTTAAACCCTATCCTGCGCTTCGACGGCTCGGGAGGCGGCTCAATCAGCTGCCTGATAGTTTTAAAAACAATGCCAAATTGAGAATCATATTTTTTCTCCATCTCATCAATTTTGCGTTTCAAGCCGACATAAGTAAGGGCGACCCTTCTCATGCTTGCAAATGCGCGCATGATCTGGATATTTACCAATATAGCGCGCTCACTATTTAATATGCTTGAAAGCATGGCAACGCCCTGCTCTGTAAAAGCATATGGTAATTGCGGTGAAAATTTTAGATGCTTGAGGTGGTCACAATTTGTGACCACCTCTCTTTTCTCCTCCTCTGTCAATTTGAACATAAAATCATCTGGAAATCGCTTCAAATTTCTTTTAACAGCCTGGTTAAGTGCTTTGGTCGGAACTCCATATAATTCAGCCAGGTCCATACCTATCATAACTTTCTTGCCTCTAACCTGAAATATCCTATTCTCGATCTTTGCAACCGGTACCAATTCGCTCATCTTGTCTCCTTTTTAGCGTTTTGGGGCCATTCTGCCCCTCTAATATATAAGACGCTCAAAATGCCCAAATTGTTGCAGATTATTTTAAAATAACCACAAAAAATCCCCGGCCACTGTTATGTGACCGGGGATATTGCAAAAGGGACAGGTCCGGGATGGAATTTTAGAACGTCCCTATGGCATTCCATAAACGCCAAATCCCAAGCTTAAAACTCAACCCGCCTTAAACCCTATCCTGCGCTTCGGCGGCTCTGGAGGAGGCGCCATAAGCTGCCTTATCGCTTTAAATACTGCGCCGAACTGAGAATCATACTTCTTTTCCATCTCATCGATCTTTCGTTTAAGGGCTGTGTACGTAAGGGCTATTCGTCTCATATTTGCGAATGCCCGCATTATCTGAATATTTACCTGGATCGCCCGTTCGCTATTCAAAACGCTTGAGAGCATTGAAACGCCTTGTTCCGTAAAAACAGCGACGCTCTTGTGGAACTTTAAGGATGTCACAATTTGTGACATCCTCATGATCTCTTCTCTCGATAAAAAGAACATAAAATCACTCGGAAACCTTGTAATGTTTCTTTTTACAGCCTGATTAAGAACCTTCGTTTCTACGCCATAAAGCTCTGCCAGATCCCTATCTAGCATCACCTTCCTGCCTCTAACCTGAAATATCCTGTTCTCGATCTTTGCAACCGGCACTAATTCACCCATCTTGCCTCCTTTTTAGCGTTTTGGGGGCTTTTTGCCCCTCTACTATATAAGACGCTCAAAAGGGCAAAATTGTTGCAAAGAATTTTAAAATAATCACAAAAAATCCCCGGCCACTGTTATGTGACCGGGGATGATAGAAGCTTCCCTTACTGTTTATGTTACGCTAGCTACCGCATCTCTATAATTACAATAATCGCAATCCGGGTCTGACTTGGGTATAACGCTGCTATTTAAGCATTTATGGATCTTCTTTATCGTCCCATCGACCCAGCTGTCATCCCCCTCATAAGGGATAAGCGTTAAGTCGAATTCGAGCTTTCCGTCGAATCGCTCAAGACCGGTCTTGCCATTACAATAAACAAAATAACCCGTCCGCGAAACTATAAGATCATTATGCCTGAGGAGCCACTGGTATATCTCCATCTGCCGCTTATATCCATCCTGCCAGTCCTTATCGAGCGCAATGATCTCTTCATTCTTTGCCGTTGCCTTGTAATCGACAACGATATATTCGCCCTGAGGATTTTTCCAGAGATCATCAATAGCGCCGAATATGAAGAGGTTCGTGGGTTTATGCAGATATTGCACTCCGGTAAAATTGGTCCTCCACTGGTCCAGGAGCGCATGTTCTGCAGGGATGGCATCGATGCCGTACTTTTTCATGAGGGGATGCGCCTCCCCGGACCTGCGCAGCAAGTCAAATTCCTTCTTTAGCAATGTATCAACAGCGGAATTGAGCGCAAACGGGAACCCCGGCGGCCTATCCACCCCCAGCCGCCTGTCCAGGTAGAAGCACCGCGGGCACTGCATATAGAGCTCTATCCGCGACCTGCTCAGCTTGAATGGCTCCTTCTCCCCCGGCTTATATATATTCTTCGTTCGCTTTGGTGTGTGGTAGTTTGACATAGGATTTTAGGTCTGCCTCCTATAGGGTGCGCCTAAATAGGACGCTTGTAATTCTATATTGATAGATACTTCTCTTCTCCCTTAACCCACGCAAAATATAAATTGATCCCTCTAATATTCACAGGACCGATAAGCTTATCCTTCTCAGCTGAAAGGTTAAATAAAGCCAAGAACTCCTTATAGTCGTCATAATGTTCATAGGTTTGGCTAAAAGAGTGAACGAGCATGAGGGCGTTTTTCGTGCAGAACTTTTTTGCTTCAAGCAGTGCCGAGACTGTTCTATGAAATAATTGATAGCGTATATGGTCTACTGGTTTATCTGCTATATTCAGCTGATCAAGCAAAAAATCCAACCTTTCCTTTTTATTTGTTTTGTCATCTTTTTTCAATCGCCATTCATTTACAGGCAGGCCAAAGGGCTCTCGCACTTTCCCTTCAACGGCAATGGTGATCAATTGATCGCTGCCTTTAGCAAGTACAAATATATCATTCTGTGAAGCCTGCAAGCCTCCTGGCAAGGCAACTCCATATTCCGGAAAAGCTATTAATAACTCTATATCTTTAAAAAGGATCAAATTGGATTTATCAAATACATTTCGTACGCTTTTAGGAAAATCATTTGCCGCTTGCCAGCAAGAAGCGAGCGATTTGGCCGAATATCCCGTCTTCCAATGCTTTACTGGGTCGGCCAATAACGGTCTCCAGTCTTCTGCTATATTAGCCGGAATATAGATCTTGCTAATTTTTGGCGCCTTCAAGTAAGCCTCCATTTATAAATTCCTCTATCGCGTTCTTGCTGTACCCGAGTATTCGCCCGATAGTCATATGGTCGCTTTTACTTTTAGGGTGTTTTGTCAGCCCAACCCTTAATAATGCGGCTCTTTTATTCAGTCCCTTGCGGTAAATTATTCGCTGGTAACTTTTGTATTTTGTCCCGTCAGTTCGAGTCCGGTCGTGGATCAAAAGCATCGTGTGAAACCCGTGCTTTTTCGCTTCTTTATCTATGTAATCGAGGTCTTGTTTCAGGAAAGAGCCGTAGTTCGGCATACAGATGTCCCGAATCCCCATCTTTAATAATTCGATATAGGTCTCCAGATTCCCCTGCCTGCGATATTTATCGTGCATGCTCATGACGTCTCTTTATTGTTACGAGTGAACTTGGGGTCTGGTCCCATAGCATATTAAGATGTGTCCCTTTTGGACTTGACCCTGATTCCTGATTCCCCTTTAACGCTTCCAATGCTTAAAATTAAATACATTCTGGTCAAATTCACCGCCATTAAAACGATTCGCTAATTGAATAACCATAGCCTTGAATTCATCTTCACTGTATATCTTCAGACCTTTTTGGACACTTCAGCGCTATTTAGATTTGCACTTTGATACTCGTCTGGGTCATTGTTTTGGTTAATATTTCTACCTTCC
>JAGVGJ010000029.1 GCA_020057115.1 Candidatus Omnitrophota bacterium
GGCTATTCCTCCTTGCCGTATATTATAATCTGTTACCTATGTCCCAAGTCTAGTTTGTTACCTATGATACCAGTTTGTACCATCCTGCAGGCCCTCGAAGGGTGGGGTGTCCTGGAGCGACGTCGAAGGCCGCGATCTTTCAACGAAGATCGCGGCCTTCCGAGCGAGCTTTCCTCTGGAAAGTGAGCGTTCGCGTAAGGACACCCCACCCGAAGAGGGCTCACGAAAGACCCACCCCAAAAGGTCCGACAGCCTTCACGGGAAGGAAAATTCTACCCTGAAGTTTAAGAATGCTATTTTTTGACCGCGTAGACAGTCATGATGTCCTTCAGATCCACGGACATCCTGAGGTTCTTTAGGGGGGTGGCCGATATGGCCTTGTGGATGGCTTTTGTCAATATGAACGGATAATACATGGCAAGGCTTGAGGTAAGGTATCCAAGGGTGAAATGACTACCCTCCTTCTCGATCTTAAGGATCTTAAACCCCGCCTTATCCAGCAACAGGTTCATGGTATTCTTGGAGAAATACGAGAGATGCTGGGTCGTATTATAAAGGTGCCAATACTTGCCGCAGGCCTTGGCAAAGAAACTTTCTACATCACCCGTGGTCATCACGAGAAGCCCGTCATCTTTCATGATGCGGCCGGCCTCCTTCAGGTCCTCTATCGGATCGACCAGATGCTCGACCACATCCCACATCGTTACAACGTCAAAATACTTATCCTGGAAACCTGCGTCCTTGAGCGTTCCGGTCCTTACGGGGAGCCCGAAGCGGTCTGTCGCATACGAAGAGGCGTATTCCGAAAGCTCCACGCCCGCGACTTCCCACTCGCGATTGGCGACATTAAGGAAGAACCCGGCGGCGCATCCTACGTCGAGGATCCTGCCCTTCCCGGGCTTGAGATCGACGATCTTCTTGAGACGCCTTTCGGCATTAAACGTCATGGCGCGCTCTTCGAGCATGTAATCGGAGTAGCTTGTTCCCATGCCTTCGGACCTGAAATATTTCTCCCCGTAAAACTCTTTAAGGTGCGCGTGGCTCGGATCGGCATTGGTGAACTCGAGGCCGCATGATTTGCATTTCACGACGTCAAGATCGTCTTTTCTGAAGAGTATCCTGGAATCTTTTGAGGAACAGATACGGCAGGGTATTATCACTTTTTTATTACCTGTTTTACTCTGTAAACGCGCCTGTCGCTTACCTTGAAATATATCTTCGAATTTATCTCGGCCAGTATGCCGAATACTATGAACTGCAGTCCGACCAGCATGAGAAATACGGAGAATAGCAGCATGGCGCTATGGTCTCTTATCGTATTTATTATGCGCACGCACCAGAGTAAGAGCATCCATGCAGATATTGCGAACCCCGAGAAGAAGAGCGCCAGCCCTACGGAGCCGAACATGCGCAGGGGTTTGGCCATGTAGCTTATGACAAATTTAAGCATGATAATGTCGAGGAGCACCGGCCAGAAACGCTTGATGCCGTAATTTGACTTGCCTTTGGCCCTGTTGATATTCTTTATAGGTATCTCGATGATGGAGGCGCCCATGTCATTGGCAAGCGCGGGTATATACCTGTGGTAATCGCCGAATAACTCGATATTTTTTATGAATTCCTTGCGGTAGGCCTTGTATGTCGTCCCGAAATCATGAATATCGACGCCGGAAACTTTCTGGAGCATCCTGTTCGCTATCCTGGAAGGCAGCCTTCTTATCAGAAAATTGTCCACCCTCACCTTACGCCAGCCGCTCACTATATCGTACCCGGCCTCGATCTGTTCCATAAATAACGGGAGATCTGCCGGATCATGCTGCAGGTCGCCGTCCATGGATATTATGATATCGCCTGTCGCCTTGTCGAACCCTGCGGAGAGAGCCGAGCTCTGCCCGTAGTTCCTGGCGAGCTGGATGACGGTGACTCGCTCATCCTTATTCGCGATATCCGTCATGATCTCGAGAGTTCTGTCCTTCGAACCATCGTCGATGAATATCATCTCGTAAGGCTTCTTGAACTTCTCGACCTCCGCCTTGAGCCTCGCGTAAAGCTCGAGCGCGTTCGTCTCTTCGTTATATAACGGGACTACCAGTGATATGTATGGATCGTTTGTCATTTTTTTATCCACTTATTATACCACATCTGAGCGATAAACAATGCCCAAATCTTCCTTCCATTATCCATCTTCCCGGAAAAATGGTCTTTAAGGAGCCCGTCGATAAACTGATAATTGAACAACCCGTCCTTTTCGACTGTCGACTTTTCGAATGTCTCCAAAAGACTGTCTTTAAGTCCGGTCTTGAACCAGCTGCCGACAGGGACCGCAAAACCATGCTTCTTCTTATTGATTATCTCATCCGGCAAGAGACCCTTAAGCGCCTCTTTCATGATATGCTTGGTCCTTAAACCCTTCAGCTTCAGCTCGTTAGGCACGGTGCCGGCAAAATCGCCCATCTCTTTGTCGAGGAACGGGGCCCGCACTTCAAGGCTTGTCGCCATGCTGGCCCTGTCGACTTTAGTCAATATGTCGTCGGGAAGATACGTCTTTATATATAAATATTCGACCTTATCCAGGTCGGATATGTCCTTGAAATTGTCAAAATGCGCGATAGACTCGCTATAGATATTGCGCGGATCAAAAAGCGCCTGGTCCTGAGAGTCGCGGAATAAAAGTCTCTGCTCATCCGGAGGAAATGACCCTATCCATGTCTGGTGGCGGATCGGGCCGGGGCAATTGACGCCTCTCAAGAACCGCATCGCCTTGAACTGGAGGCTCAGGTAATTGGATCCTCCCGGCAGTATCTTCGGAGAGATCTCGGCCAATTTTTTCAAAGGCCGCGGCAGCACGTCATAGAAGCTTGCAAGCCTGTGCGCGACAAAAGAGGGATAGCCCATGAAGAGCTCGTCTCCCCCGTCCCCTCCGAGCGCCACAGTCACATGCTCCCTGGTAAAAGCCGATACGAGATATGTGGGTATTATCGATGAATCGGCGAAAGGCTCGTCTATGATATCCAGTATCTTGGGCAGGACCTCCATCATCATGTCGCCATCGACGATCTTCACGTGATGGTCGGTCTTGAAGTGGCGCGCGACAAGGCTGGCGGAATCAGCCTCATCATATGACTTCTCCTTAAAGCCTATGGAGAATGTCTTGATGTCCGACGGGTCCATCAAGGTCGACATCATAGCCACTACGGCGCTTGAGTCTATTCCGCCTGATAAAAAAACGCCTAGCGGCACATCGCTTATCAACCGCTTCCTGACGGATTCGCGCAACAGTTCCAGGAAGATATTCTTGGTCAGTTCGAAATTGCTCTTTCTGTGGGGATCAACATTAAAGTGGAAATCCCAGTAGCGGCGCTTCGTCAGATCGCCGTCCTTGAGAAGAAGATAATGGCCGGGCTCCAGTTTGCATATCCCCTTTATTATGGTCGAGGGCGAAGGTATGTAGTCATGGGCGAGATATTTGCCAAGAGCGAGCCTATCGACATCCATCTTGACTTCGGGGTGTTTATATAAAGATTTGAGTTCCGAGGCAAAGATGAATGTCTTACCGAAAGTAGCATAATATAGCGGCTTCTTGCCGAACCTGTCCCGTGCGAGGAACAGGCTCTTGTTCCTGTCATCCCATATGGCCAGCGCGAACATGCCGTTAAACTTGTCCAGACAAGCCGGCCCCCACTCCTTATAAGCCTTGAGGACGACTTCGGTATCGGATTGGGTAGTGAATGAATGGCCGCGGTTTATAAGCTCCGTCCTGAGCTCAAAGAAATTATAGACTTCGCCGTTATAGACTATTGTAAGGGACTTGTTCTCGTCGGAGATAGGCTGGTGGCCGTGGGCAAGGTCGATGATGGAGAGCCTGCGGTGTCCCAATGCCACATTATCCTTTATGTGGAAACCTTCGTCGTCGGGACCGCGATGACGGATAGCGCACATCATATCTTTTAAGACAGCGCTATCCTGAATGGGTCTTTTGTCTATATTGAGATAACCGCAGATACCGCACATAGATTTGCTGTTGGCCTTTTATTTGAATGAGGGGATCGTGTTCTCGAGGCCTTCCTCTATCTGGACCTTGGGATGCCACTTAAGGAGCCTTTTCGCCTTCCCGATATCGGGGCAGCGGACCTTCGGGTCATCGACGGGAAGGACTTCATAGACGATCTTACTTTCCGAGCCGGTAAGTCTTATTATCAGTTTCGCGAGTTTTAAAAGCGACATCTCGTTCGGATTGCCTATATTGACAGGCTCGTGCTCTTTCGACAAGAGAAGTTTGTATATCCCGGCTATCAGGTCTGATGCATAGCAGAAACTTCTCGTCTGCTTTCCGGAACCATACATAGTTATGGGCCTGTCTTTAAGCGCCTGCGAGAGAAAGTTCGGTATCGCGCGGCCGTCATTGCCGCGCATCCTGGGGCCGTATGTATTGAATATCCGGACTATCTTCGTATCGACGCTGTGATAACGGTTATACGCCATCGTGATCGCCTCGGCGAAACGCTTCGCTTCGTCATACACGCCGCGCGGGCCGATAGGGTTGACATTGCCCCAGTACTTTTCTGGCTGAGGATTTACAAGCGGGTCGCCGTAAACTTCGCTCGTCGAGGCGAGGAGGAATTTACACCTCTTGGCAAGGGCAAGACCAAGAGCATTGTGCGTGCCGAGGGCGCCGACTTTTAGGGTCGGGATCGGATATTTCAAATAATCAGCAGGGCTTGCCGGAGACGCAAAATGGAGTATCGCGAAAAGGTCGCCCTTAAGATCGATATATTCGGTGACATTATGTTTTATGAATTTGAAGTCTTTGTTCTTCAGGTTGTGGGCGATATTCTTCATCTTTCCCGTCAGAAGATTATCCATGACTATTACCTGATAACCTTTCGAGAGGAAGAGATCGGATAGATGCGAGCCTATGAACCCGGCGCCGCCGGTGATAAGAACGCGTTTTTTCATTTAGATTTGCCTTTTTTCAGGAACCACTCAGCTGTGCGATTCAGGCCCTCTTCGAACTTGACCAGCTTCTTCATCCCCAACCGCCTCTTCATTTTGCTCACATTGGCATAGGTGGTCCTGACATCGCCGCGCCTCTTAGGCGCGAACTTCGGTCTTATATTCGTCCCGAGGATCTTATTGAGTATCCTTACTATATCAAGCACCGATATCGACATGCCGCAAGCTACATTAAAGACTTCCCCGGATATCCCGGGCACCACGCAGGCCCTCAAATTCGCCTGGACAACATTACCTACATAAGTAAAGTCCCTGGCCTGTTTGCCGTCCCACTCTACTATGGGCTGGTTTCCCTTAGCCATTGCAAATAGAAAGGCCGGAACGACCGCGGAATATTTGGATTCGGGGTTCTGCCTTGGGCCGAATACATTAAAATACCTTAAAGACACTGTCTCTAGGCCGAATGTCTCCGAAAATGTTACGCAATAGTTCTCTGCGGCCAGTTTAGAGACGCCGTAAGGCGATATGGGACTGGGATAGTCGGTCTCGACCTGCGGGAAGCGCTTCACGTCGCCATATGCCGAGCTCGAAGAAGCGTATACCACGCGCTTTACCCCGAACTTCTTGGCTGCCATGAGGAGATTGAGCGTGCCGGAAATATTTATGTCATTTGTCGTGAAAGGATCGTCCACGGATTTCGGGACCGAACGCAAGGCCGCTTGATGTATAACGTAATCTACGCCCTTAAGGGCCTTTGCGAGCGCCCTCTGATCCCTGATGTCGCCCTTCACAAGCTTTATCTTATTCTTAAAAGGCGCTAGATTCTCTTTTTTGCCTGTGATGAAACTGTCCAGGACAACCACCTTCTGTCCGCGCTTTACCAGCTCCTCAACGATGTTAGAGCCTATGAACCCGGCGCCGCCGGTAACCAGATATTTAGCCATATTCTCCTCTGTTGTGACCTTTTACAGCCTTACGATATTTTTTCTGTTGCTTATACCTTTAAGCGTGTTCCTTGTATCAACCACAACCCTGGCATTCTTCGCTATCATTCCGTATTCAAGCCCGGTGTGGTCTGTGATTATGACCACGCAGTCCGCTGACTTCACCGCGTCTTTGGTCAGGGCTACGGATTTCAAATTTATGTCATTCCATTTTAGATACGGCAACAACGGGTCATGGTAAGAGACCTTGGCGCCTTTTTTATCCAAAAGCTCGATTATCTCAAGGGCCGGGGATTCGCGCAGGTCTTTTACATCCTTCTTGTAAGCCGCGCCTATGCACAATACCTTCGAGCCCTTCAGCGGCTTGTTGCGGGAGTTTAAAGCGCCTATCACTTTATCGACGACATAGTGCGGCATCTGCGAATTGACATGAGAAGCCAGGTCTATGAAGCGCGCCTCAAAACCATGCCCTCTCGCCTTCCATGAAAGATATATCGGGTCGACCGGTATGCAATGCCCGCCTACGCCGGGCCCGGGATAGAAAGGCATGAAACCGTATGGCTTGGTCTTTGCCGCATCTATGACCTCCCAGGCGTCTATGCCAAGCTTGTCGCACATGAGCAGTATTTCATTCACGAGGCCTATATTCACTATGCGGAAGGTGTTCTCAAGAAGCTTCACCATCTCCGCCACTTTTGCCGACGACACCGGAACGATCTTTTCTATCACCTGCTCATAGAGAGCCTTGGCAAGCTCCGTTGATCCCGCAGAGATCCCGCCTATGATCTTCGGGGTGTTCTCAGTCTTATATTTATCATTACCCGGGTCTATCCTCTCGGGAGAGAATGCCAGGAAGAAGTCTTTCCCCTCTTTCATCCCTTCCGATTCAAGCACCGGAAGCATCACCTCTTCCGTAGTCCCGGGATATGTCGTCGATTCAAGCACCACGATCTGTCCGCGCTTCATATATCTCTTGATGTTCTCAACGGCAGCTACGATGTATGAGACATCCGGCTCCTTGGTCTTGTTGAGAGGCGTCGGAACGCATATGATAACAGCGTCGCATTCTTTTATCACGCTGAAATCGGTCGTGGCGACCATCATCTTTGACTTCGTCACTTCCGTCATGTCCTTTACGGGAACGTCGAGTATGTATGTCACGCCTTTATTGACACGGCTCACCCTGTCCTTGTCGATATCTATGCCATATACCTTGAACCCGCCCTTCGCGAAAGTGACTGCGAGCGGGAGGCCGACGTAACCCAGGCCTATGATCCCGACCTTCGCCTTTCGGTTGAGTATCTTATCCTTCAATTCCTTGATCATGACTCTTCCTTTCCTTAAAAAATTTAAGAGAGATATTCTTTTAACGCGCGATCCCACGCGCGCATATCATATCCTGTAAACTTTTTGAATTTAGCACAATCCATGACTGACATAGCCGGGCGTTTCGCCGGCCTTCGGAGCTCTTTCGATGATATTGGGATTACCTTCGTCTTTGAGCCAGCCAATCTCAGTATCTTCTTCGCGTACTCGCACCAGGACACAGCTCCCGAATTCGAAACATGATATATTCCGTGTTGCGTGTTGCGTGTTGCGTGTTGCGTAAAAAATTTATCCAGCAATGCGTGGATCGCTTCCGCCAGGTCTTTGGTAAATGTCGGAGAACCGACCTGGTCATCCACAACCTTCAGGACCTTTTCTGTCTTCGCCTTTGCGATGATGGTGTCTACGAAATTCTTGCCGTTCTTACCATAAAGCCAGCTTGTGCGAATGATGAAGTAATTTTTCAATATATTCTTTATGGCGAGCTCACCTTTAAGCTTCGAATCGCCATAAATGCTGAGCGGCGCAGGCCTGTCTGATTCTTTATAAGGCGCATTTTTCTTGCCGTTAAATACAAAATCGGTGCTTATGAACACCATGACAGCATTTACATTTTTGCAGGCAAGGGTAACATTCTTAGCGCCTTCAGCGTTTACTTTATAAGCTTTCTTCGGTTCCCTTTCGCACCCGTCGACATCCGTGTAAGCCGCCGCATGTATCACTGCATCCGGCTTTACCTTCGCAATCGCCGCCATCACGGCATTTTTATCCGTAATATCACATTCTATAAATCTATGCACTACGGACTTCGGACTACGAACTACGTCAGCCCCTGTCAGTTCGTAATCCTTCTTCAATTCCTGTGAAAGATCGATCCCGAGCATTCCGCTCGAGCCTGTTATCAATATTTTATATTTTTTCGGCATGCGACCAGTTTTTCCCACCACTGCTGGTTATTCTTATACCAGTCTATCGTGAGCTCAAGCGCCTTTTTAAAATCGTGTCTCGGAGCCCATCCCAGCTCTCTTATTTTCGAAATGTCCAGAGAATAGCGCCTGTCATGACCGGGTCTATCTTTTACGAACTCGATCATGCTCTTGTCCTTGCCCATCGTCTCCAGGATATAAGTCGTGAGCTCCATGTTGGTTATCTCTTTGCCGCCGCCGATATTATATATCTCGCCGTCTTTACCTTTATGTATAACGACGTCTATCGCCTCGCAATTATCCGTGACGAAGAGCCAATCCCTCATGTTCATTCCGTCCCCGTACATGGGAACTTTTTTACCGTGAAGGACATTAGATACGAAGAGAGGTATGACCTTCTCGGGATATTGATACGGCCCGAAATTGTTGGAGCTCCTGGTTATGACTACAGGAAGCCCGAAGGTGATGAAGTATGACCTGGCAAGGAGGTCACCCGAAGCTTTTGACGCCGAATAAGGACTGTTCGGCTTGAGAGGATCCGTCTCTCTGAACGAGCCGTCGAGGATACTGCCATACACCTCGTCGGTCGATATCTGGATATAGCGCGATATGGAGAACTTCTTTGCGGCCTCCAAGAGCGCATAGGTCCCGAAAACATTCGTCCTGACGAAACTCGCAGGGTCCTCGATCGATCTGTCGACATGCGTCTCAGCTGCGAAATTCACGATGATGTCGCAATCCTTTACAAGCTTATTTACAAATTCCTCGTCGGCGATATCGCCTTTCGCGAACACGTAATTCTTATTCTTCTCGATATCTTTCAGATTATCGAGATTACCGCAGTAGGTCAGCTTATCCAGGTTCGTTATGCGGTAATCCTTGTATTTGGCAAGGATGTGCCTGATAAAATTGGAGCCGATGAACCCGGCCCCGCCCGTAACGAGTATTCTCTTCATGGGATATCCCGGTATTACGTTTTACGCTTACGGCCTGAATCTTTTGCAACGAGGTTATTGGCTCTCAACAATGAATCGAATGTCCCGGAATCCGTCCACCAGCCGCCGAGGATGCCGTATGTGATCTCGCCCTTCTTGATATAAGCGTTATTCACATCCGTTATCTCCAGCTCCCCGCGCTTGGACGGCCTCAAATTCTTCACTATGTCAAAGACCTGGTTATCATACATATAGATCCCCGTGACCGCATAATCTGACTTGGGTTTTCTGGGCTTCTCTTCGATCGCAACTATCTTCCCCTCTTTGAGCTCGGCAACGCCGAACCTCTCCGGGTCAGAGACCTTTTTCAAGAGGAGCTTCGCGCCCCTGGGCTCTTTCCTAAAATCATCGACATACTTCTTGATGCTCTTCTGTATGATATTGTCTCCCAGCATAACGACGATCTTGTCATTGCCGGCAAAGTGCTTTGCAAGGCCTAAAGCTTCGGCGATCCCGCCCTCGCCTTCCTGGTATGCGTAGTTTATGTGGTTTAGGCCAAATTCGGAGCCATTGCCGAGAAGCCTTAAGAAATCTCCGGCATTCCTGCCGCCTGTGACGATCAATATCTCCTCGATACCCGCTCCGACCAGAGTCTCGAGGGGATAATATATCATGGGCTTACAATATATCGGCAATAGGTGCTTATTGGTTATCTTCGTAAGCGGCGAAAGCCTCGTCCCGAGGCCTCCTGCCAGTATTACGCCCTTAATAGCCATGGCCTACCTCCTCCAGTCGTACGGGATCTCATTGTCAAATGCGTCGAGCCTGTATTCATCGGGATTCTTCGGGTCATAGGTTTCCGTGGGGGTATTTATGACCACCGCCTCAACGTCGCTTACGCATTTAAAACCATGGTACACTTCTTTCGGTATCACGATAAGCATCGGGTCCTCAAGACTTACCACAAAATCATTGACCTCTTTATAGGTCGGAGAATCAGGTCTTGCGTCATAGAGAGCGAGTTTCATTTTTCCGCTTATACACGTAAAGTGGTCATCCTGTTTCTTGTGATAATGCCATGCCTTCACGACGCCCGGCTTTGCCGTAGTCATGTAGACCTGCCCGAACTTCTTGAAGAAAGGATCGTCGGAGCGCATGATCTCCATGAGCCGGCCGCGATCATCGGGAATTATCTTAAGTTTTTTTACATGAACCCCCTGGATCATTATCTTCTCCCTATGCCGGTATATTTGAAACCGAGTTTCTTCATCTCCGCTGGGTCATAGATGTTCCTGCCATCTATGATATTCGGCTGCCTCATCAGCTTCTTTATCTTTGAGAAATCGAGTTCTTTGAACTCATTCCATTCTGTGGCTATCACAAGGCAGTCGCTGTCCTTGGCAACCTCGTATGGGTTCTTGCAGAATTTTACGCTCTTCTTAAAAACCTCTTTAGTCCGCTCCATCGCCGCAGGGTCATAGGCCTTTACATTGACGCCTTCTTTTTTGAGCAGCTCTATGATATCCAGGGGCGGCGAATATCTTATGTCGTCGGTATTAGGCTTAAAGGCAAGGCCCAGGATGCCGACCGTCTTGCCGGGGAGGTTCCAGAGCATCTCCTCGATCTTCTTCAGGACCATCTTCTTCTGATCCAGGTTCACGCTCTCGACCTCTTTCAATATGCCGAAATCATATCCGGCCTTCTCCGCTATCCTTATGAATGCCGAGAGATCCTTGGGGAAACAAAAACCTCCGAATCCTATCCCCGCATTCAGGAATTTGTCCCCTATGCGCTTATCGAGCCCTATTCCTCTGGCAACCTCGTTCACGTCAGTGCCCAGCTTATCGCAAATATTGGCTATAGAATTTATGAAAGATATCTTCATCGCCAGGAATGAATTCGACGCGTGTTTTATGAGCTCGGCCGCCTTTATGTCGGTAACGACTATGGGCGCCTTGAGCGGCCTGTACAGCTCGGTCAGTATCTCGCGGGCCTTTTTGGACTTCACGCCTATCACCACCCTGTCGGGGTTCATGAAGTCATCTATGGCGGAGCCTTCTTTCAGGAATTCGGGATTTGACGCTACGTCGAAAGGTATATTGCGCTTATTGAAGACTTTTATTGTATTCTCCACCCATTCGCCGGTATTGACAGGGACGGTAGATTTCTCGACTACCAGACGGTAGGAAGGCATGGAAACTGCTATCTCTTTTGCTACGGTCTCGACGAAGCTTAGATCCGCCTCGCCGTTATCTTTGGGAGGGGTGCCTACGCAGATGAATATGACTTCCGACTTCTTTACGCTCTGGCGAAGGTCCATGCTGAAGGATAGCTTCCGCGCCTTGACGTTACGCCTTATTATCTCCTCAAGGCCCGGCTCGTATATCGGCACGATACCCTTATGGAGTTTCTTTATCTTGGACTCGTCATTATCCACGCATATGACGCGGTTGCCGAGATCGGCGAAACATGCGCCTGAGACCAGCCCCACGTAGCCGGAACCGACTATGCATATATTCATATAATCTCCATATAAATTCATGAGATTATATCATGTAATTATTATGCATTACAAGAGAAAAAGGGGCGGCTTGCTAGCTGCCTTCCGTGCCGAATCTCGGGCGGGAATAGGTGCGTCTCAACCCTATAGGATAATCCGGGAATGCCTTGAGGCGCATTATGAACCATAAGGTCTGGTCATTATTATTGCGGACGCCGTAGGTGAACTCGGCCATCCAGCAGTGGAGGTCCCTGTAAATAGTGGTCTCCCACTCCTCAAAAGACATGTTGTCGAGATTGAACTGGCTGTATACCCTGGCCCTCCAAACATCATTGAACTTGTACATGATAGCCGAGGTTATAAGGTTCACAAAAGTGCCTGTCGTGTTCTCATACTTGTATCCCGCGCCGAGCGACCACTTGTCGCCGCCGTTACCAACGATATCGACGCTGGCTGTATCTACCATGTACTTCTTCGTATTCACGGTCATCTTTGATAATGTATACAGCCACGGATACGGCACCATCTCGAGCTGGAAATTAACGCCGTTAAACTTGTTGCTCTTCAATTCCAGCTCGCCCTTGTTAAGCCTGAACTGATAGTCGGTGCTGATTATCAATGTAGCGAGATCTACCGACTTCAACTCGCCGCCCTGCATCCTTTTGGTCTGCAGCTTATTCTCGATCGCAAGCGATATCCCGTTCTGGGCGCTTAAGGCGTCTATCGCGTCAAACTGCATAAGATTGGCCGGGTCGATCGTGGGCTGGTGAATAAAATAATAATTAGCCGTGGGAGTAATGACATGCCTTAATTTATTTATGTCCAGCCCGAGCCAGTTCGTATTGAAATTGTAGGTCTTGTAGAATTTTGTGGAATTGTTCAGCCCTGCATTTAAAGACCCTCTTACGAGGTTCGTGTCGCCCCACGCGTTCCTGGAATAATATGTCTGCTCTGTTCCGACATAAGGCGTCGCGTTCCAGAACTTGAACAGCCTTGCCGCGTAAGATACCTGGTTATAACTGTCAAATCTTATGACATTCAAGTCCTTCTGCGACGGGACGGCGCTTGCGAACGTCTCGTTCAGATACACGCCGCTAGCGTGGCCAGTGTAGTAGAGCGGCAGTTTCTTATTTATCCGGAAATTCTTTATGTCTATCTTATATTCCGGAAGCCTTTCAACGACAGTATAGAACTTGTCGAACCGCTTCCTGATGAGGAACTCGGTGGTATAGTCCGGTTTTGTAGTTACCAGCGATATGTAGTTATAATCCTGCGGGTCCTGTATCTCCTCGAACTCCTTGTAGAAGTAGTCCTTTATGACATCCGGGTCGCTCAACTTGTTGAATTCAAGGACAAGGCTCGAATCCGTCTCTTTGGGCATGTCCCAGCGCTGTCTCACCTGGACACGATATCGGTTCCTCACCGGAAGATCCGGATCACGGTCCGCTGTAAGCCAGTCATTCTCATCCGCCAGATAAAACTTGGTCGCGATATTCCCTACCTTCTTGGTGTTCCAGTACGCATTGACGCCGCCGGCCGGCCCCTTCTTGGTCCTGTAATCGAACAGGATGTCCCCGCGCAAGTCGTCGGTGAACTGGTATCTGTAGGCGGACAATAGATAATACCCCCAGTCCTTGCCTTTTCCGGCTATGAGGGTCATGTTCATCTTTTTGGTGTCCCGCAGCGGCTGGATATAATACGGCAGGTAGAACACGGGAAGGTTCCCGACATAGAATACTATGTTCCTTGCCACAACTTTATCGCCGAGATATATCTTTACCTGCTTCGACTGGACGCGATAGTGAGGATGCTCGTAATCGCAAGTGGTGACATAGCCCTTCTGGAGCTCGAATTCCTTATCCGTTACCTTCTTTATATCAGCCGCTTTCCCGTAGAATGGCTTGGCATTAAGATAACCGTTAAGCACACTACCCTTCTGGGTGTCGAAATTATAATTTATCCTGTCACCGGTGAAATAAGCGCCGTCTTTCTGCCTGACCCTGACATTCCCTTCGGCTATCGCCTCGCGCGTGTCCAGATACACGGTCACCGTGTCGCAGGTCAGCGTCACGCCCTTATACTCTATAGAGATATTGCCGGATCCGAGGACCTTCTTCTTGTCCTGGAAGTATTCCACCTTATCGCCGTTGACGATTATGGGTTCTTTTGATTTTGGAAGGGGCGATGGGGTGTCGCCGGCGCTCGCCACCGGAGCCGATGTAGTGGCTAAAAGACTTAACAATACAAAACTGCATGTCAGCTTTTTAACTGATAGCTTTTTCCTATACGCTATACGCAACACGCAACACGCAACACTATTTAGGAACATTCTGCCAATCTTTCAGGAATCTTTCAACGCCTATATCCGTAAGCGGATGCTTGACGAGGGCCATGATCACGTTATAAGGAACGGTCGCTATGTCGGCTCCTATCTTCGCAGCCTCAAGGACATGCACGGGGTTGCGGACGCTGGCCACTATTATCTCGGTCTTGAATTTATAATTATTATATATGATCTTGATGTCCCTGATGAGATCCATCCCGACCTGGCTTATATCGTCGAGCCTTCCTATGAAGGGGCTGACATATGTGGCGCCTGCCTTTGCCGCGAGGAGCGCCTGCGTCGGAGAGAAGCAGAGCGTCACGTTAGTCTTGATGCCTTCCCTGGAAAGCACCTTCGTGGCCTTCAGCCCTTCGGCCGTAAGCGGTATCTTTATCACTATGTTCTTGTGGATCTTAGCTAAGGGCCTGGCCTCTTTTACCATATCGTCCGCCTTGAGGCTTACGACCTCTGCAGATATGGGCCCGTCGACGATCGCGCATATCTCTTTTACCACTTCGATGAAATCCCTGCCCTCTTTTGCGATCAAGGTCGGGTTAGTGGTAACGCCGTCGATGACGCCGAGCGAATTCGCTTCGCGTATCTCGTTAATATTTGCTGTATCTATGAAAAGTTTCATGCCTTCTCCATGTAGGGGCAAGGGGCCAGGGTCAAGTGTCCAGTAAAATCGAAATTTTATATTTTTATATTGGACCCTGGACCCCTGACCCTTGCCCCCCACTTTATTGCCCTAAATTATACTACTATTTCTTATATTCACAAACAATATTTTTTCCCGATTTCTTGGCCATGTAGAGCGCGGCATCGGCCGTCTCTATCATGCCCCTGGAATCGGAGGTGTCTTCAGGATATACGGACATGCCTATGCTGACGGTTATCTTAAGCTTCTCGTCATAAGCCTTGAAGATGTTGTCCTCCACTCTCTTACGTATTCTTTCGGCGACAAGGCGCGCGCCCTCTCTCGTGGTCTCGGGCAATACCAGCGCGAACTCCTCCCCGCCGTAACGCGAGGCGAGGTCTATCTCGCGTATAGAGTCCTTCATAATGCGCCCGGTCTCTTTTAAGACCACGTCCCCTACGAGGTGGCCGTAAGTGTCATTGCATTTCTTGAAGTCATCGATATCTATCATCAAAAATACGAACTTGAATTTATATCTCTTCGACCTGTAGAGCTCTTCGTTGAATCGCTCCATGAAGTACCGCCTTACGAAAAGCCCTGTAAGGCCGTCCGTTAGCGCAAGCTCCTCAACGGTCTCGTACAAGAGGACCTTCTTTATCTCCAGGGCGAACTGCGCCGACAATATGACCAGTTTTCCCAGATCCGTCTTCGGCATGTTCTCGACCGTAAGTATGGCGACCATCTTATTTTCGCTCAAGAGCGGTATCGCGGCGAACTCATTTATCTCGTCTTCGAGCGCGAGATCCGTGAACGCCGCCGGGTCGGCGTCCCTGGTAAGGTGAGTGACCTTCCTGTCATCCGACAGCATCTTTATGAGCGCTTCGTGGTCGGTCTTATTGCGCCTCTCGCCCGCCGGAGGCTCCAGCCATATCGAATACGCCCTGTCGAGACGCGCGGCAGGGTGGTCCCATTTAAGTATCACCAGCTCGCACCTCCTGAAAGTGAAATTATCCTTTAAGAATACTCCGAGCACGTTGAATATGTCCTCGAACTTCAGGCTCTCGGACATCTGCTTGGTTATCTCGTAAAGACTTATTATCTTAAGCTCTTTATCCCGAACATCATTCTCGAAACTTACCAGCCTTTCGAATTCCCTGACCTTATCCCGCTTCGCGGTCTCGGCCTTGGCGATCGTTTCCTCCCAATCCTTATTGAGCCTCTCCGCGAAACTCTTATAAGCGAAAGTGGCGAATAGAAGCGAACCGAAAGTGACTATCGGCATGGCCGCATTAAGGCCGTCGATCTCGTAGACCGCGGTAAAGACAGGATAGAGAATGCATGTGAATGCGGCCGCGAAAAATAATAGGAATCTTTTCGTGCAGAGATACGCGGCCGCGGCTATCGGGAACAGGAATATGTTCACGTAGCCGAACGCTAGCCCCCCTTTCGAATAGACCGCGTGAAAGACGAGCATGATGAGAACGGCTGAGGCAGTATACATCGCTTCTATTTTGCGCAAACCTTGTTCCTCCCGGCCGCTTTAGCCTTATAAAGCCTGTCGTCGGCTATCTTAATCAACTCTTCCTCCAGTATCGCGTCTTCCGGGTAACTTGAAACGCCTATCGACACTGTCACGTGCGCCTTGTGCCTCCTCAAAGTAAGCGGCTCATCCTGTATGCTCTCGCGTATCGATTCGGCCTCGTCGGACGCCTTCGCTTTGTCGAGGCCTATCATGAGGATGGCCATCTCCTCGCCTCCGTAACGCGCTACGATATCGCCCTCCCTTACCTTGGAGCTTATGTTCCTGGCCATGTGGCGCAGGACGAGATCTCCCGCGGTATGGCCGTATTTATCATTATAATCCTTAAAATGGTCGATATCGAGTATGAGAAGCGACAGCTTTCCCTTCTTCCTCGCTGCGCGCTTCAGCTCTTCCTGGAAACGCTCCATAAAATATCTCCTCACCGCAAGCCCCGTGAGGCCGTCCTTGATGGCCAGCTCCTGGGTCCGCGAATATAGCATCGCATTCTGTATCGCGACACCGCCCAGGTCCGCCACGATGTCCAAAAGCCTTAAGTCATCATGGGTATAGATCGCCTCATTAATGCTGTCTACTCTTAAGATGCCTATAACCTTATTCTCGCTTACTATAGGAGTCTCAATAAGTGACTTGAAGCTCTCTTTAGCCGCCTCAATATTGTCGGCCGAGAACCTGAAGTCTTTGGCTATATCCTCGATGACGAGAGACTTCCTTTGCCTCAGCACCCAGTGATCGAATATATCGCCCTTCTTCGCCATCACTTTCGACACCCCGTCCGAAGCTGACAGGACGAGCTCCTGCTTCTTCGCATCGACCAGGAAGAGGAGCACCCTGCCGGATTTCTTTATCGTAGCGGCAGTCTTCTCTATTATCAGGTTATTGATATTCTCCAGGACCAGATCCGTGCTCAACACCTCGGCCACTTCCTTCACCGAAGAATATCTCTCGAGTTTCTCCTCGAGGGACTCGACATATATCTTGTCCTTGGCCATGTTGGCAGAGAGGACGTTTATCTCTTCGGAGAGTTTCTCGGACTTGAGCAGGTAGAGCTGGACGATCTTGCTTTTCATGTTCAGATAAACATACCCGACGAAAGCTGTTGCGATAAATGAGAGTAAAAATACGGAAGAGGCGCCGTAATAACCGGACTTGAGGCTTATCCATACGGAAACGACAAGCGCAAGCGCCGTTATCGGAATGCCGCCGAACTCCCTGAATGCGACCCATCCGAACAGGATGACCGCATTGAAGAAAGAGAGAGTGGAGAGATAGGTATTGAGCTGGAGGCCTGCTTTAGGGTCGATCTTAAGGGATATTTGAAATAAAAGATAGGATGTCAGGACCAGTAATGCTATTGATAGGATTCCCAGAAAAGATCTTCCGCGGAAAAGCGCCATTTAGTTCAGCCTAAATGATCGTGATGTCCGTGTCTTTGTCGAAAAAGTGCACTTTCGACATGTCTAAGACAAGGTCCATGTCCTGATTTATAGCCGGCTTGTCATGGCCGCCGACCTTCGCCACAAGCGAGTTCTTTCCTGTGTTCAGATAAATATACGCTTCCGAACCCATGGGCTCTATGACCTCACAGGTCGCTTTTATGGTATTCTCCGGCGGCGCTTCGGAAACAAATAGCTTGTCGTAGATATCTTCCGGCCTTATGCCGAATATCACCTCTTTGCCGAAATAGGGCGCCATCACCTTCGCCATCGCATCGATGATCTTGACCTGGAAGGTCCCTTCATTGAAATAGAGCTTGCCATCTTTCTTTATTACGGGGCCTTTGACGAAGTTCATAGGCGGGCTGCCTATAAAACCTGCGACGAATTTGTTCACCGGCTTATCGAAGAGCGTGATCGGATCGGCTATCTGCTGGATAAGCCCGTCCTTCATGACCACTATTCTGCTGCCCATGGTCATGGCCTCTATCTGGTCATGCGTGACATATATCATCGTGGTCTGGAGCCTCATGTGGAGTTTCTTTATCTCGGTCCTCATGAGGACGCGCATCTTTGCGTCGAGATTGGAGAGCGGTTCGTCAAAGAGGAATACAAGGGGCTTTCTAACTATCGCTCTGCCAACGGCGACCCTCTGCATCTGGCCGCCCGAGAGCTCTCTGGGCTTTCTGTGGAGGAGTTTTTCTATCCCGAGTATGCTGGCTGCCTCCTGGACCCTTGCCTCTATCTCGGCTTTCGGATATTTCCTTAGCCGCAGGCCGAATGCCATATTCTCGTAGACAGTCATGTGGGGGTAGAGGGCGTAGTTCTGGAAGACCATTGCGATGTCCCTGTCTTTCGGCGGGACATTATTTACCAGCTGGTCGCCGATATATACCTGGCCTTCGGTAGCATCCTCAAGGCCGGCTATTATCCTTAAAGTGGTGGATTTCCCGCATCCGGAAGGGCCTACAAATACTACGAATTCCTTGGATTCTATTCCGAGATTGATATCTTTGATAGCGTAGATATTGCCCGGGAAGACTTTTGAAATATTTTTTAAACTTACTTGTGCCATAAGCCGCCTGATTTCATCGTAATTTAATAAAAACTCGATCGAGATCCTATTGCGCTAAAAATAACCCAAGAGTTTGGTGAGCTCGGCCTTCATGGTCTTGCGGTGCATGATCATGTCTATGAGGCCATGCTCAAGCATGAATTCCGACCTCTGGAAACCTGGCGGAAGTTTTTGTCTTATGGTCTGTTCTATTACTCTGGGACCGGTAAATCCTATCAATGCCTTAGGCTCGGCTATTATAAGGTCGCCGAGAGAGGCGAAGCTTGCCATGATGCCGGCCATTGTCGGATTTGTAAGTACCGAAAGGAACAGGCCCCCTGCGGCATTATGCCTGGCGAGCGCTGCGGATGTCTTTGCCATCTGCATCAAAGAGAACAACCCTTCATACATTCTTGCCCCGCCGCCCGAACCTGACACTATTATGATCGGAATGCGCTCTTTCGTTGAGCGCTCTATCGCGCGCGTCAACTTCTCCCCTACTACGGAACCCATCGAGCCCATTATAAATCTGGAGTCTGTGACGCCGAGGATCACGGGTTTGCCGTTCATCAGCCCCTCGCCCGTCACGACAGCGTCCTTTAAGCCGGTCAATTCCCGGTCCTTCTTAAGCTTCTCTATATAGGTCTTCGGCCCTTCGAATCCGAGCGGATCGAGAGACTCCATGTCGGCGTCCATCTCTTTAAAGGTGCCTTCGTCCGTAAGGAGCTTCACCCTCTCCAGGGCGGTCAGCGTAAAATGGAAATTACACTTAGGGCAGACCTTGAGGTTCTCGTCCAGCTTCTTATTGTAGATAAGATCGCCGCACTCCTCGCATTTGCTCCACAGGTCGCTGGGGATAGAGTTCTTCTTTGCGATCTTTACTATGGTATATTTGGGTTTTCTGGGGAATAATTGCAATCGGTACCTCGTGTTGAAGTTACTTTTTCAGAAGTTCTTTCGCCTTGTCCACCGCTGTCGCAGCGTCTTTGGCGTATCCGTCCGCGCCTATGGAATCGGCAAATTCCTGCGTAACAGGCGCTCCTCCGACGATTATCTTTACTTTATCACGAAGCCCTGAATCTTTCAAGGACTTAATAGTCTCCTTCATGGCGCCCATGGACGTGGTTAATAGCGATGACATGGCCACTATATCGACATTCCCGCTCTTAACGGAATCTACGAATTTCTCCACAGGGACATCTATCCCCAGGTCCTGTATGGCAAAGCAGCTCCCTTTAAGCATCATGCTCACTATATTCTTCCCTATGTCATGAAGATCGCCCTTTACCGTGCCGATAACTACCCTGCCGAGCGGTTTTATCCCGTGCTTCACGAAATGCGGTTCGAGGACCGCGACTCCCGCGTGCATGGCCTTGGCGGATATCAGCACCTCCGGTATGAAGACCTCGTTGTTCTTGAACTTCTTACCTATGACTTCCATGCTGGATACGAGCCCTTCGTCCAGTATCCGCTTTATGTCCATACCTTCGTCAAGGGCTTGCTGGGTGAGCTTGGCTACGGTCGCGCTATTGCCTTTAAAGAGCGCCTCTCTTATAGAATTCAATATCTCCACTCATCCCTCCGCTTTTAGTCCAGTTTATTTATGACAAGGCCTGACGCCGGCTTCGGATAAAAATAGGTAGCCTTCTTCGGCATGCATTCTCCGAGCTTCGCTACGGCCTTTATCTGCGATACCTTTGTCGGATTAAGCATGAACGCCACCCTGGCCATGCCTTTATCGACCGAAAGCTTGGCCTCGCCGGCATCTTTCGTATATTCTATATTACCGTCCTCATCCTTTATGCCGAGAAGGTGCTTAAAAACAAAGTGGTGGAGTACCGCGACATCGAGGCTCTTCCAGTCTTTGGACTTATCTTTCATGGCCCTGCCGGCGGCCGGCCTGTCTTTTAATTTGAGGAGATATAGTTTGCCGCTCATATACATGCCGAATACGCACGAGGCGGAAGACTCGCGCATCTTCGCAAGAAGAAGGAGCTTGCTTGCCGCTTTTTCTATAGAAAAATATCCGCCGAGCGAATCCAATATGCCCTGAAGCTTGAGGGAGCCGATATCCTTGACCATCCTGTGCGTCGGAAGGACTGTCAGCATCTTCTCGTCAGAGCCGACAAAATAGGCCATCATATACTTTGCATTGGCCCTAAGCGCGCCGAAAGCATTCTTCTTGGCCTGGCGGCAGTAAGTCCGCGCAACCTCATAGCGGTGGTGGCCATCGGCAATGAATATGCTCTTATCCTTCATGAGCTTCTTCAAGGCGTCTATGTCACGACGGTCTGTCAGCCTCCAGACTTTGTGCATCGATCCATCATAAGTAATATCTATGAAGGGCCTGGCCTTAAAAGCTTTTTTTAGCACTTTAAGCACTTTGCTGGATTTATCGTCATACAGTACGAAGATCGGGCTTAAGTTCGCCCTGACTTCCCTCATCAGGTCAAGCCTGTCCACCTTTGGAGCCGAAAGCGTATTCTCGTGCGGTAATATCTTCTTGCCCGTCATGTCAAGCTCTATCAGGCTTATAAAACCTATTCTGTCGACGGGCTTGCCGCAATCTTCATATCTTTGAGAATAGACATACACGGCCTCGCCGGTATCCCGGACGAGGACATCTGAGGCGAGCCATGACCTGAAGAACCTGCCTGCCCGCGTATATCTGTTATTTTTTGAAGTGTCGAAACTTTTTATCTTGTTCAAGATGAGCCGAACGACATTATTGGGGTGGCGCCTATAGAGCTCATCCTGCATCTTCTTGGGTATTATGTCATAGGGCGGGGCGACGACTTTGGAGATATCCTTCACCTTGTCTTTATTGTAGATGAATCCCTTAAAAGGCTTTATATTCGGCATTGTCCTTACTCTCTTTCCTATATACGAATGTCAGGGCGGCGGCGCTCGACCCCAAAAAGTCGAAGATAAAGTCGAAGAAATCGCAATCCCGTGTCTTTACAAATCCCTGGTGCCATTCGTCAGAAGCCGCGTAGAGCGCGCATAAGATGATAGACAAAACCATGGCTTTTGTCAAACTCATATTTGGGAATGAGTCTGAGAACGCCCTTATCATCAGGTATCCCAGTATAAAATATTCTACGAAATGGGCTATCTTGTCTAATGAGAACCTGTTAAGGTGCGGGATCTTGTCCCCTCCGAGCGACGAGAGATAGAATATAAGGACCATCCAGTTGACGAGCGGAAGCCAGTCGGCGAGGAGCGTGACCCATACTTTCTTTGCGATGTTCTTCACGCTATTTCCCGGATTGACAGCCTTTGCAGCCGTCGGATTTGCCGCAGGGTGGGGTTTTGTGGTCGGATCCGCCGGATTTTTTTCTCTTGTAATCGTTCTCGTAGAAACCGCTGCCCTTAAATATTATACCGCCGCCGGCACCCATGAGGCGCACGACATGCCCCTTGCATTTCGGGCAATCGTTTATCGGTTCATCTTTCATGCTCTGAAAAAGGTCGAACTTGTGGCCGCACTTTTCACATTCGTATTCGTAGGTTGGCATTCTGCTCCTTGCTAATTAATGCTAGGGTCCAGGGGCTAGGGTCAAGGGTCCAGTAAAAACAAATTTTTATATTTACATACCGGACCCTGGACCCCTGCCCCTTGACCCTTTCTATCTAAACATCCTTCTCATCTTCTCCATAAATGACTTCGATAACGGGCCCGCCTGTTGGCCTGAAACCTTTGCGAATTCCTTCAATGCAGCCTTCTGTTCGGCATTAAGGTCGGTCGGCACGTCTACCTGGACCTTCACAAGCTCGTCGCCTTTTCCGTAATCATGAAGATGCGCGATGCCTTTGCCCTTCAAGCGGAATGTCCGGCCGCTCTGGGTGCCGGCGGGTATCTTCATCATGACCTTACCTTCCAGGGTCGGCACTTCTATCTCGCCGCCGAATACGGCCGTCGTGAAGCTTATCGGGACTTCACAGGAAAGGTCTGAATCGTGTCTCTCAAATATCTCATTATGGCTGACATGTAGGATCAGGTAGAGGTCCCCTCTCGGCCCGCCTCGCTCGCCCGCCTCGCCTTCGCCGTGCACTCTCAAGCGCGAACCGGAATCTACCCCGGGAGGTATCTTGACCTTTATGCTTCTTTTAAGCTTTACCCTTCCCCTGCCGCCGCATGTAGGGCACGGGGTTTTTATGCTCTCGCCCTCGCCTGCGCACTTGGGGCAGGTCCTGGCCATAGTAAAGAAACCGCTCTGTGTCACCACCTGGCCCCTGCCGCCGCATGTCGAACAGCGCTCTTTCTTGGTGCCTGGCTTCGCGCCCGAGCCGCCGCAATCCTCGCAAGTCTCGTGGCGCGGTATCAATATCGTCTTCTCGACGCCGAATGCAGCATCCTCCAGGCTTATCTCAAGTTCATACTGCAGATCCGACCCTCTTCTTACGCCGCCTCGCTTCGGGCCGCCGCGCATGTCATAGCCGCCGCCGAATATATCCTCGCCGAATCCGAAACCTCTTAATATATCGTTCAGATTGATCCCGATATCATTCAGGTCGTCAGAATGGTGGAAGTCCTCCCATGTGAACCCGCCCTTATGGAAAGCCCCTTCGACGCCGGCATGGCCGTACTGGTCGTAGTTGGCCTTCTTCTTCGAGTCTATCAGGACCTCGTAGGCCTCGGACATCTCTTTGAATTTCTCCTCGGCTTCTTTCTTCTTGTCGGGAGTGACCCTGTCCGGATGATACTTCAAGGCGAGATTCCTGTATGCCTTCTTTATCTCCTCAGGTGTAGCGCTCTTCGAAATGCCGAGAACCTCGTAATAATCACGTTTATCAGCCATTAAATAATATTACTTCTTACCTTTCTTGTCATCCTTATCCTCAGCCGTGAAATCCGCGTCGATGACTTCGTCCGAACCGCCTTGCGGCTGTTCCGGTCCCGGCCTCGCGGCATCTTCGGAGCTTCCTCCGCCTTGGGCCGCATCGCTCTTGCCTTTGGATGCCTCGGCCTGCTTCTTATACACCTCTTCGCCGAGCTTCTGCGACGCCTTTGAGAGCTCTTCCATCGCCTTCTTCATCTTGTCAGCGTCTTTGCCCTTGAGCGTCTCGCGGAGCTCTTTTATCTTCTCTTCGATATTCTTCTTATCGGCATCGCTTACCTTATCGCCATACTCCTTGAGCGCCTTTTCAGTGGCGTAAGCGAGCGTGTCGGCCTGATTTCTCGTCTCGACTTCCTCTTTGAGCTTCGTATCCTCGCCGGCGAACTTCTCGGCCTCTTTGACGAACTTATCGATATCTTCCTTGGAGAGTTTTCTCGGAGCTGTGATCTTTATGGACTGCTCTTTGCCCGTTCCAAGGTCTTTGGCATTAACGTGGACGATGCCATTGGCGTCTATGTCGAATGTTACCTCTATCTGCGGCATACCGCGGGGAGCCGGAGGCATCCCGACAAGGTCAAAACGCCCGAGCTCGACGTTATCATTCGCCATCTGGCGCTCGCCCTGGAGCACGCGTATTGTAACGGCCGTCTGGTTATCGGCGGCGGTCGAGAATATCCGGCTCTTCCTGGTGGGAACGGTGGTATTCCTCTCTATAAGCTTTGTGCACACGCCGCCGAGGGTTTCGAGGCCGAGCGAAAGAGGCGTGACGTCGAGCAAGAGCACGTCCTTCGCTTCGCCCTTTATGATCGCAGCCTGTATGGCCGCTCCGAGGGCAACGCATTCCATCGGGTCGACCCCGCGCTCTATCTTCTTGCCCACATAATCTTCTACGAACTTCTGGACGATCGGCATCCTTGTGGGGCCGCCGACCAGGATCACCTTGTTTATGTCCTTTGCCGTGATCTTTGCGTCGCCGATCGCTTGTTCGATCGGATGCTTGCAGCGGTCGATTATCGGAGAGACAAGCTCTTCGAGCTTGGCGCGGTTTATCGTCATGGTGAGGTGCTTGGGGCCGGTCTGGTCAGCCGTTATGAACGGAAGATTGAGGTCCGTCGTGACGGTGCTTGAGAGCTCGACTTTTGCCTTCTCGGCAGCTTCCCTTACGCGCTGGATGGCCATCTTGTCATTCTTAAGATCTATGCCGGTATCTTTCTTGAACTCCTTGACGATATAATCGACAAGGATATTGTCCATGTCGGTCCCGCCGAGCTGCGTATCGCCTGACGTCGACTGTACTTCGAAAGTAGCTGCCTTATGCTCATCGTCCCAGCCCATTTCGAGTATCGTGACGTCTAGCGTGCCGCCGCCTAAGTCAAATACCATGATCTTCTGCTCTTTGCCGGCCTTATCAAGCCCGTAAGCCAGACATGCCGCCGTCGGCTCGTTTATTATCCTCAACACCTTAAGGCCCGCTATCTCGCCGGCATCCTTGGTAGCCTGGCGCTGGTTGTCGTTAAAATAGGCCGGGCATGTGATGACAACCTCATTCACCTGGTCGCCAAGATAGGCTTCGGCATCCTGTTTTATCTTCTGCAGTATGAATGCGGATATCTGCTGTGGGGTATACTCTTTGCCGTATACTTTATATTTGAAATCCGTGCCCATCTTCCTCTTGGCGGCGAATATCGTGCCTTCGGGATTGATCGATGCCTGGCGCTTTGCCGGTTCCCCGACCAGCTTCTGGCCGTCCTTCGTGAATGCTACGAAAGACGGGAATGCCTTGCCGCTCGCAACGCCTGCCCCTTCCGCCGAAGGTATTATCACCGGACGCCCTGCTTCCATATATGCTGCCGCTGAATTCGATGTGCCTAAGTCTATGCCTATCACTTTTGCCATATCACCCTCCTATTGTATAAATAATAACCTATGTTTTAGTTCTTAGTTTTTAGATCTTAGTTCATAGTAAATTCGTTTTCCTATCACCTAAGAACTAAGATCTATGATCTAATAACTATGACTTTCGTTTTACGACTCGCACCATCGCCGGCCTCAAGAGCTTTCCGCTCAGCCTGTAGCCGGGCTTCAACTCTGCCACTATCAAACCGTCTTCCTTATCTTGAGACTCTTCCGTTTCGACCGGCTCGTGAAAATGCGGGTCGAACTTCTCTCCCACCGTCTTTATCCGTTCCACGCCGATATCTTTCATGAACTTCTGTATCAGGCCGTGTATCATGTCCACGCCTTCCTGCACCGCCTTGAAATCCTTCGCCTCTTTTATGTGCTTCTCCGACATCTCAAGCGAATCGAGTATCGGCAGGAAGTCGAGTATGAATCCCTCGTTGGCGTATTTCATGAATTCGACTTTATCTTTCTCAAGGCGCCTGCGGGCATTCTCGAACTCGGCATGAGTCCTTAAGAATTTATCGCGAAGCTCGGCTACCTCTTTAGACTGATTGAGAAGCTCGTCATATTCTTTCTTCGATATAGCTATCTTCTCTTCGGCCTCAGGATGGATCCCGGCCTCTTTCTCTCTCTCAGGCCCGACCTCAGGCGGCTTGTGACCATCATTTTTATTGTGATTATCTTTTGTCATAATTAGACTCCTATTTCATCCAATACGCCTGAAACAGTCTCTGCCATCAGTTCTATGGTCGGTATGACCTTATCGTAGAGCATCCGTTTCGGCCCTATGACGCCCAGCCTCCCGGAAGATTTGCCTTTGACCCTGTAGCCGCATGTTACGATGCTACAGTCCGAGAGATCGGAAGACTTTAGCTCTTTTCCTATATGTATGGTCAGGTCATTGGTGCTGAAGTCATCGTTCAGAAGACGCAAAAGCGCCCTCTTCTCTTCCATATACCTCAAGAGACTGTGTATCTTGGCAAAGTCCTTGAACTCCGGCTGTTCGATGATGTGACTTGCCCCGTCCATATAGACCTTCTGGTATCCCGGATATAGCGATATCCCGACATAATTGGTAAGATTGGATATGAGATGCGATGTCGTCTCAAGGATGCCCTCGAGCGACCTCATCGCAAGGCGGTACTGCTCGCTTATCATCCTTACGGTCTCTTCATTGACCTTTCGGATGCGCATGAGGCTGTTTATATAATAGCGGTAACCTTTGTCCGTAGGCATCCTCCCTGCGGAGGTATGGGGATGGGCGATAAAGCCCAGATCCTCGAGATCGGCCATGATATTCCGTATGGTCGCGCTTGAGAGATCGAGTTTCTTCGAGACAAATCTTGAGCCGACAGGCTCAGCCGTCTCTATATACTCTTTTATGATTATCCCCAGCACTTCTTCGTGCCGCTTCTTGAAATCCGGCTGCATTATTTATGCCCCCTAAAAATGATTAGCACTCAGCCTTAATGAGTGCTAAATCAGTTTATCATATAGAGAAATATTGTCAATATTTTTCGGGTACTAGCTTCTCCCCCCTCTCAGGGTGGTAAGGGTGTCTTACAGCGAACGTTCACTTTCCAGAGGAAAGTTCACTCGGAAGATCGCTAAATTCGTTGTAATTTAGCGATCTTCGACGTCGCTTCCAGACACCCTTACCACCCCTCGGGGGCCCCGCCACGAGGACCAAAAAATCTGGGGAGTGGAAACTGATTCACTATTTCGAGTAAAACTGATGGGTGATGGAAAAAAGCAAAAAAGTGGAGCATCGCTATGGACCAAAGCTGTGGAGTGGCGGCCCGCTGGGGTGGGTCTGGAGCGGCCGTTGAAAAATTTTGATACCTTATGCCGGTTTAGTAAGGCCGGACAAATCTGTCAATAGCTTTCTTTATAGTCCGGGTTGGCCGGCCATCAAAATTTTTCCGGAGTGAGTGAGGATGGCTAATCCGAACGAACGTCAAGCGACAGACCTACCCCAGAAGGGCCGCCCTGATTACTTGCTCTCGAGGATCTCTTTGATGCGGAGCGGGACTTCGGCTTCGATGAGAACGCTGTCGCCTTTATATTCGCGGCTTATGACGCGGCCATTTTCGTAGATAAGATTCAGAGTCTTGGCATCCGACTGTGGGATCTCTATCTTTACGGTAGCCATGAGGCTCGCTATATGCGGCAGAATGCTGTTTATAAGGCCTTCGAGCCCTTCCTTCTTAAGCGCCGATACGGCGACCGAAGCATTAAACGCGTTCTTCGCCCTCTGTATCACGATAGGGTCGCTGACTATATCGATCTTATTAAGGACTGTGATCATGGTCTTATCCTTGGCCCCGATCTCTTCAAGCACCTTATAGACAGCGTCAGACTGTTCCATCGCCTTCGGATGGCTTATATCTACAAGATGAAGCAATATGTCGGATTCCACGACTTCTTCAAGCGTCGCCTTGAATGCTTCGACCAGATGGTGAGGAAGGTCTGTCACGAACCCGACCGTATCAACGAACAATAGTTTCTGCTTATTGGGCAATACGAACTTCCTGATGGTCGGATCAAGGGTCGCGAACAATTTATCCTGCGTCACGACCTTGGAATTGGTAAGCGCGTTCAAAAGAGTGGACTTGCCTACGTTCGTATATCCTACTATGGCTATCGTAAGTATGGAAAAACGCGTCCTCTTCTTTCTCATCATGGCCCGGCGTTTCGAGAGGTCCTCTAGCTCATCTTTGAGCTTTGATATCCTTGTTTTGATGCGGCGCCTGTCAACTTCGAGCTTCTGCTCACCCGGGCCGACAGTCCCTATGCCGCCTCCCTGCCTCGACAGCTGTATCCCCTTGCCTGTAAGGCGCGGCAAGAGATACGTGAGCTGAGCAAGCTCGACCTGGAGCTTGCCTTCATTTGTATGTGCTCGCCGGGCGAATATATCGAGTATTAACTGTGACCTGTCAATGGTCTTGGTCTTTATTACCTCTTCCAGGTTCTTCTGCTGGCTGCCGCTCAGATCATTGTTGAAAATGACAAGGCCTATCCTCTCGTCCGCACAGATCTTGGCTATTTCCTCGGCCTTGCCTATACCTATATACTGAGCTGCCGACAGCTCATGCCTGTGAACGATCATCTCCTTGGCGACCTTGGCGCCTACTGAACGCGCAAGCTCTTTCAGTTCTTGAGATCGCTCTTCCGCGCTCCATGCTTCCCTTTTGCCTAAATCCACAGTGACTAGTAATGCCTTCTCCATTTGTCCTTTCATGTGTCATTGCGAGGAGGCGCTAAGCGCCGACGAAGCAACCTGTCAATGGCAAGTTTATAGATTGCTTCGGCCCTTCGGGCCTCGCAATGACATGCACACCTTCTCGATGATCTCCAAGTCATTCTGCTTAGTCACATCGAACCACCTGATCCGCTTGTCCGCCCTGAACCATGTCAACTGCCTCTTAGCAAAATTCCTGGTATTTTTTTTGAGCATCTCTTTTGCGGCATCAAGATCATAAGCGCCGTCAAGATATCCTGCGATCTCTTTATATCCTAGCACAGCCTGCGCGGTCTTAGACAGTTTCTTTTTCTTAAGCCTCTTAACCTCTGTAATGGCTCCGGAGTCGAGCATTTTATCGACGCGCTTATCTGTATTTTTATAGATAACCCCGCGCGGCGCGGTCAGGCCGAATATCATTATATCATACTTATCCTTCAGGCCCTTTGTCATAGATTTAAGCTCTGTCATAGTCTTGCCTGTCTGGTGATATATTTCAAGGGCTCTTATTATGCGCCTTGCGTCATTCGGATGGATCAAGCCAGCGGCATCAGGGTCTATGCGAGCCAGCCTTCCATGCAATTCCGGGCTTCCGCGTTTTAAGGCAAGTCCGTACATTTTTTTGCGGAATTTCTCATCAGCTTCCGGGGACGGGAACAGACCATCAATGAGCGCTTTCACGTAAAGACCGCTTCCCCCGACCACTATCGGCGCCTTTTTATGTTTAAACGCTGATGCTATGGCTCTTATCGCTGATCTTCTGAATATCGCAACACTATACTCTTTTTTTGGGTCTAACATGCCCACAAAGCGGTGGGTGGTGTTTCTGCGCTCTTTCCGAGCCGGCGCCTGGCTTATAATATCCACACCTTTATAGACTTGCATGGAGTCTGCGGAGATTATTTCACCGTTTATCCGGCGGGCAAGCTTTACAGCTAAGCGGGTCTTTCCTATGGCGGTAGGTCCTACTATGAATACGACGGTTGGTCTTTTATTGGCAGGCATCGCCTGAACATATCCTGGCATTATAGCCGCGGCCTTTAAGGTCTGAGGCCGTCTTCTCGGCCTCATTCTTCCAGCTGAATCTTCCCACTTTCACTCTATACATGCCGTCTTCAGCCGCTTTGGCATAATCGACAAAGGTTTCATAGCCATCCCCTGTAAGCTTATGGCTCAATTTTTCGGCATTATATTTGCTCTTAAAGGATCCGACCTGGACAGAGAAGCGGCTGCCCTGTCCGGATAAAGGCTCTTTCAGAGACTGCGTATCATGATTTGGCTCTGCTTCCGCTGTCGCGACCCGGCAATAGCCTGGCCTCGGTATCATACGGGATTCGAAACTTAAAGGCGCCATCTTTCTGGACTTATCAAAATAAAATTCGGCCCTGTCGTTTATGCCAGACTTTCTGTAACAGCACCCTATCCTGTAATAGACAAGCGCCAGATTTTTATCATTCGGGAATTCCGACAAAATGCCCTCGTAGCTTTTTGTGGCATTTCCAATATTGCCTTCAAGAAAATAGGCATCGCCTATCCCGATATAAGAATCGAATTTGCGGCCTGACCTGGAATATTTAGATATAACGGTATTAAAGTCGCTCCTTGCGGCATCAAATTTTCCCAGCTTTAACTCGGCAAGGCCTCTTTCGTAATAAAGCTCTTCGCGTCCGGAGGATCTGGAATCTATCAATTTTGTGGCGTCGCTTACGATCTTATTATAGTTTCCTTCAAGAAGCGCCCGTTCCATCTTTGGGTCAATGGCGTTTTCATATCTCGCCTCGGAAATAGATGAGAAAACTGCCACGAGAAGAATGGCCAAAAATATGTATGATATTTTTAGCTTTATTCCCGTTATCTGGACCCCGGACCCTGGACCCTGGACCCTGCTCATGTCATTCTCCCGATCAATGTATGCGGCTTCACCGACTCTATCTTCACTTCCACAAGCTTTCCCGTTAATTTCTTCGGACCTTGGAATATCGTATTCTTATTCGTCCGTGTCCTTCCCGATAAAAGGGATGGCTGCCTTTCAGAAGGACCGTCAACAAGGACTTGTACTATTTTACCACACGTCTCCTCATTTCGCTTCCGTGATATTTCACGCTGAAGGACCATCAGCATCTCAAGCCTCTCCTGCTTTAAGGCCTCGGAAACATCGTCAATAAGCTCAGCGGATCTTGCAGGCGGCCTCGATGAATATTTGAACGTAAAAGCGCCGTCAAAGCCCACTTCTTTCATGAGGTCAACTGTGTCATTGAAATCTCGATCCGATTCCGAAGGAAACCCAGCTATAATATCCGTCGTAATGCTTCCACCCGGAACAAACTTCTTATATTCTTCTACCAGCTTCAGATATTTAGCGCGGGCATAGTTGCGGTTCATGAGCTTTAATATCCTATCCGAGCCGGATTGGATAGGAAGATGCAGATGCTCGCATATCTTATCAAGATCCCTCATCGCTTTAAACAGCTCTACATGCGCATCCTTCGGGTGGCTTGTCATGAAGCGTATGCGTTCTATGCCCTTTATGCCATTGATTTTTTGAAGCAATTCAGCAAACCCTGTCTTTATATTTTTCCTGGACCCTGGACCCTGGACCCTGGACCCTTTATACGAATTTACGTTCTGGCCAAGCAGGGTTACCTCTTTATACCCTCTCCCGGCAAGATCATTAACTTCTCTTACTATATCCTCTATATCACGAGAGCGCTCCCTGCCGCGCACATACGGCACAATGCAATATGAGCAATAATTATCGCACCCCTCGCCTATCGAAACAAATGCTTTGAATTTGTTCTCCCTGTAAGACGGAAAGAGCTCGGGCCTCTTATCGTCGACTTTATCGACCGCAACCATGGAGCATCTGTCTTTCAATACATCTTTTATCATCCGCGGTAAGTCGCTCTCATTGCCTGGGCCACAGACTATATCAAGCACCGGAAGTCGCTCCAGCATTTTAGACTTATGATTCTGAGCTGTGCATCCTATCAAACCTATAACAAGCCTCGGCCGTTTCTTCTTCTCGAGCTTTAGGTCAGCTATATTGCTTATAAGCCTGTCTTCAGCGTGCTCTCTCACTGAGCAAGAATTAAAAAGTATTATATCTGCCTTCTCCGCAGACTCTGCCCGCGTAAATCCGTTATCAATAAGCAGGCCCATAACGAATTCCGAATCACGGATATTCATCTGGCATCCGAAGGTGCGCAACAGTATACGCTTTCCCTGACCGGGCTTCCCTTCGGATTTGCCTGCTTTGTCGTCGTTTCGCTCTTTTTCTGCCATTTTAACCCCTCTTCATAACACATTTTCCAAGGTTCATTAATATCAACCTTGACGATCTCTGTATTTTGAATGTAGATGCCCTTAAATATTATCCTCATGAACGTTTTGATGAGGTAATCCATCTTCTCGGTATTCGGATTGCTCCGAAGACAAAGTAAAAAGTCCTGCGTCGCTTTGACCAGATTCACGGAGTTGCGCTTCTCAAGAATCTTCAACTGAATCGACTTAACATCCTGCCGGAACCTTTTCTCCTCATTCCTTAAAAGCTCGGCCCGATCCTTATAGATATCAATATTGATCTTGTCCTCCGAGAAAACTTCGTAAAGCCCCTTCTGCTTCTCAAGATTCTTGCTTAGATCCTTCTCTTTCGCTTCCAAATCTTCAATGAACTTCTGCTCCGGCTCGGTAGCAGTTAACTTTATTACGTCGCTCAACTCTTCGATGACATGCAAGTTTTTGCTGATGGTATCGATGATGTCCCAAACCTGCTTGTTAATGACGTCAGCCTTAACGTATTTATTATTACATTTGACATACGAAACGCCCAAAGATGAACAGCAATACCACGGCCGTCTCATCTTGGTACGATGATTGCACGTCAACATCAGCCCGCGATAATTGCGGCCGCATTCATTGCACTTTAAAACTCCGGACAGATGATAAACATTATTTTTGAACCTCACCACAGAATTGGTGCGATTACGCGCCAGAAGTTTCTGCGCGGCATCATGCATCTCTTGAGTAATAATCGGCTCGTGCGCATTCGGAACTTCAATGATCTTGGACGGGTCATTATTGACATACCGGTATCCCTTGCCTTCGCCGTTTTTCGTTTTGGTCTTAGTATCGTAATGCCGTCTATTCCAAACGATCGTCCCCAAATACACTTTGCTGTGCAGAATATCGGAAATGAATTTGCCGTAAAACCTGCCGCCTTGTCTTGCCGCAACTCCGAGATGATAATAATGCCCGGCGATCTGGGCAGTGCCTTTGCCATTTAAATACTGATCAAAAATATCTTTGACGATTTTTGCTTCTTCGGGATAGATTTCCAGCTTCTTGATTTCCTTATTATAACGATAGCCGTATGGCGCATACCGCGCGCCTTGCCAATGACCTCTCTTAACGCCAACCACCATTCCCGGAAACACCCTCTCGACTAAACGATTACGTTCAAACTCCGCGCAACTGCCCAGCATCTGAATCGCCATTTTACCGGCGCTGGATGTGGTATCGAACGGCTCAGTCGCCGATTTATACCCGATGCCCAGCGAATCAACCTCCTCAAGTAGTCCTAACAGATCCTTAAGCCGACGGCTTAGGCGATCCTGCTTATATACCAAGATCAGATCAAACTGCTTATTGCGTGCGTCAAACAAAAGTCTCTGCAACGCCGGTCTGTCCATATTGCCGCCGGAATAACCGTCATCCATATAAACATCCCGGCCCGACATACTACAAAAGACATCCCAACCGAAGTTTTTCGCGTATTGCAAAAGATATGTCCTCTGCACCTCCAGCGAATAACCTTCGCGCGCCTGATCCTCTGTGCTCACTCTCGTATATAACGCTACTCTCATCTTATCCTTTTAATGTCTCCCGCCATTCTTTAATCTTGGCGATACACTCGTCCGTAAACACCGGCCAGTCCTTGTAATCACGCTTGGGCTTAACCCAACCCTTGCGGATCCAATTGATCATAGTCTGCCGGTGCACGCCCAGCAATTTTGCCGTCTCTGTCATGGTGTAAGTTTTCATATTTGGCACCTTTGTCTAATGGTGTCCAGTATACCGTATTATACAACCCTATACAAGCGGTTTCTTCTCCAAGTCATAACAATTTAAGAACATCCTCGACATCAACTCTACGCCTTCATCAAAGGATTTACGAGCCTCTCGAATTTCGACGCTGGACAGACCCCGATCCTTCAGCTTTATCTCTAAAGCGTCCCAGCCTCGCGGCGTGACTACAGCTTCAATGATTGTGCTCGCTACCTTGATCATATTTTTCTACGTCAATAGGACATTCGGACATCGCAAATGTCCGGTTTTGTCGTGTTCTTAAGCACAAAAACGGCCCATACGACCACGACACGACATTTTCAAAATCCGACATCACTCACAGACTTCGCCTCGCCCGACCCGCGGCCGACACCCCTCCCGAAGGACCCGCCGATAGGTTTGTGAGCAATGTGAGGCTAAAATCCCTATCCTCACACCTGCCATGCTTGAGGCGCTATGTGCGCCTCTTCCTATATATTTATTGATTTCTAAAAAGAGAGGGAATTTAGCCTCACAAACCTCACAAAAACTTATAACCCCTTGATGACTGTAGGCTTGACCTTGTGAGCACGCCTGTGAGCAAGCGTGAGCACTCGTGAGCAAACTCACACTTTCAGAACGGCCGGTCACTGTCCACCTCCGCGCGATCCTCACAAAGCACGCCCCTGCTCACACCTTCCTCACGCCCCTCCTCACACGACTTTGACTCGGTTCTTCTGATAGTAAAAAGTCTCCGGCCAGTGCCGGGTTCGCGCTTGTCCTTCTTCACGATATCGACTCCGACATTGCGCATGACCGGCGCAATACGCAGTAACTCCGTTGAAAGCCACTTAGCGGTCTTGGGCATGCCTTTCTCATCGTCGTCATTGTGGGTTACCTCATGCAAAAGCTCAGCGGCCGACCCCTCCCAATAGCCTGCGTGTTTGTCCATTAGCTCGATCAGCCTTTTAGCAAACGTGCTGTCGTCCGCAGTGTCCTGCCATTTTCGATCTACAGACTCCTGATACTTTTTGAAAAACTCATCCTGCGAATAACCAAGCACCTCTGCCAGAGCGCCTCCCCACTGGGCGAAATCCGACATTCGAAACTTCTCATGTCCGGTAATTTGCGAAACAGTATTCATGGCTTTTGAAATGGCAGTAAAGAATCCACCCAGAATCCCGGGAAGCTCACATTGCCATTCGTCTTCCATGGTTTTCTCAGCGCGACTCTTCTTCAAAACCGGAATGTCAAAGATGATGGCCCGGTCAAGCAGATCGGCCCGCCACAAGGACGTGCCGATACCATTCAAAACAAAACACCGCCTGTAAGAGCGAATAAACTCATCGTCATTGGTATAAAGGCATCGCTTCATATCGCCTTCACCCGTAACGCCACGGCATAGAAAGTCGCTGAACCACTCGTGAATTTTAGAAATATTGTCAAAGGTACTAATCCAGTGCTTTTCCGCAGTCATCTGCGCTTGCTCCAATTCTTTGGGAGTTGAGATCAGCATGACTTTGGAAGGATCGCCCAAACCTTTGATCTTGCGAGAATTGTTCGATTTGCCGGAGCCCTGCTCACCGGTCTGGCTTAAAATGACATGCGGAATATTCGGAATGAAAAATGATGCGATGGCAACCATGAAAAGACAATAATCATCAAGGTTCACATTACAGAAACGTAAGATCGCCTTAGGATCCCCACCCTTAACCGGAATCACCTGCTCTGCTTGATGTTGATAACGCCTGAATATTGGCGGTAACGGCATAACGTCCCAGCCGGTCTCATCGATTACCACGCCGCGATAATCCGGGGTCGTAAGGTCATAATAGATTTTCCCGCCATGCCAGCCAACGCGATTAAATAGCTCCACCTGCCGAGCACTGCCACAGCGCGCCTCAACCTGAATCCGCGCTTGATTAAGAGATTCGCTTTTCGGCGGCACCCCAAACCTCTCACGAAACCGCGTCGCCTTCCAATTCCTGAAGCGGACACTTGAAGTAAGACACACCTCAAAATGGCTTTCCACCGGAAGCACCACGAATGCGTTGCCATGCTGATCGCGAAAGAAATCCTTAATGTTCTCCTCGCAATCGCGGGTAATAATCTCGCCTTGCGTGAGCTTAGCCTTAGCAACCGGCCCCGGAACGCCATTGCCTCCATAAACCTCCCGGCACCCGCTGATAGCCTTCTCAATAACCGACTGGCCATAAGTCCGGCCATCACCAAAATGCTTCTCATCCCACTTGGGCCGCATGAGTCCGGACTGGCGAAAGAGCGAATCCATAAGCCCGGCGTCTTTACCCGTCCAAAAGGCCAGCTTGTTGCCAAGAGCAAAATCTGCTTCGCTTTGAGATGGATAATCGTTTTGCCACTGGCCGGAATAGAGCCGCTGAAACCTCTCCGCGTCTTGGCTTTTTGCAATTACGGAAAGAATATCGTCCGCTGGCCCTTTATCTACAAACCGGCTGAATATAGTTTTAAGCGCATTAGTACACTCGTTAAGTTCAGCCGGATAATCCGTAAGCCGGTTGCCGGTTACAGTAAAGAACCTGCCCTTGGTATAAATCTCAAGCCCGATCTTTGATATCTTGCAGGCCCGAGCGATCGAACCTCTGCAAAGAATATGAATACCGGTGCCGCTGGGCGAGTATTCAGAATACGAATTGAGTGCTTTTAGGATTTCCAAAGCATACGGCGCGATCACGCCGTCTTTAACGCAGTGGTCAATATCCACGCCCACATAAGGCGGTTGAAACATAAAGCCAACACCCGCGTATCCGCGCTGACTCACCAGATCAACGGCAGTCTGATAATCTGTCCATGTGCTGGGATCGTTACTTTTGGCAGGACGTCCGGTCAGGACGTTCATAGGGACTTTATCAATGCGGTCTTTGTTACGCCTGAGCTGATATCCAACCCAGCTCGGTAGCTTAAGTAATTCCTGCGGTATGATCTCTTCCATTTTTCTCTTCTCTTTTCTTCTCTCGTCTTCCATTTTTAAACTCCGTTTTGAAATAGGTAATCCTTAACCCTCCGGTAACAATCAAACAGCTTGCGCGCCTCCGAATCGGCGAAAAACTCTTCGCATGCCTTATGCACGGCCGGAATATCGTCAAACAGGATCCTCTTGAGCCGCCCCGATCCCTCAATGCCCTTCATAGCAAACCCGCAAGAGAGCAAATACGTAGCCAGATAGAGATTCCCTGCCTCAAAGCACTTGTCTTTCATAGTTTCACTGCCTCCTACTAGCTACATACGACAACTTTTGGAAATATGACGAAAAATTCTTTCACTATTTTCACTCCATGCCCCTCTATATGCTATATACGCAAGAATCTGGAAACCTGCCGGAAATATTTTCACTTTCTTCACTCCAACCAGCACGTCATCCTGAGCGAAGCGAAGGATCTCTCTAATCGTATATTCCGGATTTTTCCGAAAAGTGTCGGAACTTTTTTGTCCCTCACCGAAGTTATTACGTTTTTAGGCTCAAAGTTTCGCACCCTGCCGTAACTTTTTCTTCCCAATGCGTATATACAGCCTTTTTTGCCAAAGTGTCCCACCCCATAAAAAGAAAAAAACCATTTCCCGCCAGTCGACTGGAAATGGCTTTCTGCAAAACGGTAACAGTGATCAGCTGTCCCGCGAGTCTGTCTTGATCTTACAACAACGGATTATTTTGACAATGGGGTCGTTACTACAAATTGGTAATAATTCGAAGGAGGAAATTTAAGCAGAATTTACGCAGAGCAGGAAAAACTATTGGCTTTCATTAGCGGATTCATCATATTTGATAAACATCGCCATCGGTACTGATTTTAAGTAATTAATACTTCCGTAAGACAGTAACAGTCGATGAATAGCATTAACTCCAAATCCTCCCGGAGGGATAACGCAATTAAGACGTCCCTTGAAAATAGCGACAGGAATATCGGGTGTATTTTTCCTGCTCTGTTTTTGAATCAAATCAAACTCCATAAGCAATTTCTTATGAGCTCCCACGAGCTCATTCGATAAGATGGGGACAAGCCCATTTATCCGATCTGGATCACATCCCTCCTGCACGGATGCATTGATTCTTCTCAATATATCTCTGACCAACCCCAACTTTCCGGTCTTACGTATTTGTAAATTTTGCACAGGATTTATTTCAAAAACCATATCGAGCTCGTTCATACATTTGGATAATGGGTCCCAAGGTGATCCCCGTAATATATCAACAGGATTAACCGCCGCATTAATTTCGCCCCACCTATGCAAATTGTCGGTATACAGAATAGAACCTGTAATCTGTGCCAAGAAGAACCCGAGTTCAAAATTTGGAGAAAGATGCGATATAAGAAATTGCCCACCTTTTTCTCCACGCGCAACTGGTTGCAATAAAGCTAAAGGATCTTCCGCTTGCTTCTTCTTCATATATTCCAGTGTACTTTTTACCTGTTCATCTGACAATTCTGGTAAAGCAGTCTTAATGTTTCGTCTCAAGCTGTCATCAGGCATTGCCATCCAGCTTCTTTTAAAATCATCTTTGGTTAATTCCTCCATTGGTTTCATGTGTGCCGGATCTGGTTTCCAATCCTTTAAGCGCGCCTTTGCCATATCCCAAATTTGCTGTCTGAGAGAGTGATTGAATGTGCAGGGATCAGGTATCAAATTTACAATCCCTGCTTCTATGAATGGCGCAAGTTGCATCAACAACAATACGTTTTTCAATGTTTCTTGTTTATATTGGCCCGGCGACTCCACGGGACTAAATTCAGGTTTTACATATGCCGGATTCATAAATGGGTTAATAACTATAATCTCATCAAAATATAACGAAAAACTTGCTACGTTTCTCAGAATTATCCGAGGATCAATTAAGCCAGAATACAGAGCTCGAAATATTTTATTGTCTGGTCGAGGCAACATATTCACAACATTTGTTTCTGGCGGCCATAGGCAACCAAACGCTCCATGGATATCTTTTACCTGTTTATCACTCAACTCTTTACGCACGTCATCCCATGTTTTCCCTTTGGCCAAACCAAGAATATTAACAACCATCTCGATAAACATCAGGTTTCTTTCGCGAATACTGCGTACTGTAGTTATTGGGCGATCGGCTGGAGCTTTGTCTCGACAACATTTTTTATATTTTTTCCCACTGCCGCATATACATGGCTCATTTACTCCAATCTTGCCTGTTCTGGCCGGTTTCTTTAGATATGATAGATCACCTACGGTGCGACCAAACTCATCTTGATAATGAGTGGATCCGTCTTCATATCCGATGTACATCTCTCCACCAAAATGCCATAGCTCATTCTTTGGTGGCAACAGTATCTTTCCAAGCTCTGCCCAATTACCGCAGACATCATGTTCGGGATATAGCCATTTTTTATTGCCAGCGGCGATATAGCGACGCGCCCTAGCTTTCAAAATATAATTGATTGCTCCCACATCCTCTGGCTTAAGCTTGCGCGACCGAATCATTGTGTCGATACGCGAAATTGTTTGCCCAAAATTCCGAGCATTGGTTCTATTAGTAAGCAAATCTGTATTCCGAGGATCACGGGCATACTCTAAATTGGTAAGGATTAAACACCGGTTAAGATCGAGTGGGACAATTGTTTGCGAGCCCTTGAAGGAAATAGAAGGTTCCTCTGGATACTTACAATAATCAGAGTCTGGAGGACAGGCTGGATTATATATAGTTACGGGATGGTCAGTTATTATAAATTTCACGTCAGAATCTTCGGCAGAAACTATTTCTCGCACCGCCTCGACCCACATCGTGCAATGCATTTGACGAAGCTGTTGCATCTCAAGCATAAGCTGAAGTTGAGTCAAGCGTGGGTATTTAGTTTTTATCCAGTCAAGCCCCTTTGGCGTTCTTATCTTTTGTGCATCCAAGTACTCAAAGAACTTATTAAATAAGTCGTGCAACTTCGCCATGTCATTATCAATGATGGCGCGAACAGAGGCAGACCCCGCTGAGTCTATAGCCCCGAATAAAAATCTTTCTATTTCATCATTCTTTAGGCCAAAGAAGGACGTTGTATAAAGATCCTTTTCCAAAAAACACTGATTAGGCCCCCATCGACAGCAGTCATGAAGCGGTATCACCCGCCCATCTGATAAAGTTCGTTTTTCCGGGCAAAGATCCACATAATAAAACGATGTACCTCCGGAAGGAAGGAATCGCTTTTGGTACCAAACTGGAACATAGTGATTTCGTCTAGTAATTTTCATAATGAATTGAAAACTTTCTTAGGAAGGGATCGATGCGAGGAAAACGATGCTGACTATTTGTAATAAAAATTCATTTACTCATATGCCCCGGTCGGCCCTTTTATTTTGCTCTATTACAATCATCTGCATGCTTATATATCCAATGACGCGACACACTCCATCCTGCTTCTGACCATTTTTGTGGGCTACGGAATACGCTCGAATGATCGAATCCGGCCAAGCCAAGAACGAAAGCGACCTTGCCCGCAAGGTCGGCATCTCCCGAGTCCCCGGATATGGCAATATACGAGCCTTCTAGGGCTTAATGCCACCCTTGTGCAGGCCGTCGAAGCACTGGGCGATCCCATGCCCAAACGCACCATAACCGAGAGGCAACTGCGACAGATGCTTAAAGATACCAAAGAGCAAGAAATCTTTACAAGAAAACTTCGAGAAATAGCATAGGTTCACACACTGCAAAGAAACCAATAACCATCTTTCTGGAACGTTTTCCCGTTTGTAAAATCCCTAGCAAACATTTCATTCTCGATAAATACTTCAACCTGTTTATCTACGGGATAGATATGAATATTGCCGCATTGATTATTTGTAAAATACGGCAGATCCCGATATTGCCAAGCTGAATAAGCTAAATGCTCACTTGGAGCACAGCCAAAAAAAGATATACGTGGTTTTACTACATCCAAAAAAGAATAATCTCTATCTGATTTGCGGCCATGGTGCGGCGCAAATAAAACCGCGGCATTTTTTACTGAGTCCTTGTGATTCTTCAAAATATACCCCCAAGTATTATCATTTGAATCACCTGGAAATATTATTTGTCCGGCAGAACTGCGATAAGAGATAACATATGAAGCATCATTTATGTCCCCGCTTTCATTAGCGGATGCGATTAATGCATCATGTGGTGAAATAATAGAAAGATAATCGCCATGCCCTTCGCCTTGATCATTATCCGCACTCCAGTATTTACCATGCGAACTTGCTCTTGGTGAAACCACGTTTACAGATGATACCTTACCGTTGATAATATTTTCATAACATTCCCAATCTTCTTTCCTGAAATCAGTTTCTTTCTCAAAATCTGGGGGTTCTCTTCTAGCGCCACAATCCCAAAAATTATGAACCGCTTTCTCAGAAAATAATCGGTCAAGACCATCCATGTGATCCATATCCGGATGAGTCAAAACAAAGCGCCAAATTTCGGATAATCCACGTGATGACAAATATGTTATTGGATTTGTAGGATTATCTCGCATTCCATAGTCTCCTGGAATCTTTTGCGAGTAGGAAGACTCCCTCATCTTATCCAAGAATGATTTTTCCTCAAGATTGCCACAACAAATATCGATCATGGTTGCCCGGCCACTTGACCGTTCGATGATAAAACAATCTCCCTGTTTAACATTAAGACAATGAATCTTCGGATCCGGCATTTTTGCTGTCCTTGTTAGCAGTACGACTTTTCTTAATACCCCAAGTCACCTGAGCTATATCTTCGATTTTCTCGACAAATTTATCTACGTTAAGTCCTGCCGCGAATGCAAAAGCATAAAAAGCAAGATTAGATGGGGATTCGACCTGTTTCGCTTCTAACATTATTAATCCGGCCTTTAGAAAGAGAAAACTCGCGGCTCCACAGATAAAACTAGTAAGCGGACGAAGAAAGTACCAAGGATACCAAACCTCACTCCATCGCTGAAAAACCGAAGCGTTCAGATATACCCCCCTTAAACAATACAAAACACCGCCTATGCCACCGGAAATACTACACATCAAAACGAGTTGAACTGTTTCTGGCATGATGATCTTTTTCTGGATCAACGCCCACAAAGCTATAGCATACAAAGCTAGAATAAAGATTAAATATGCTGATACCTTTTTCATACACACCTCCGGATTATGTCTTATACCCATTGACAACGAATATCTTCGTAATATCGAGCTTCTTCTTTTTATTATGAACTCTGCAACGGAGTAGATGCGTCCCTTCGAAAGCAACGTCGCGTCCGAATGTCAACTTGTCAGTCTTTTCACTCTTATCTTTATAATATATCTCTTGGTGACTATGATGCTCCCCAATTCCACCATTTGAAACCTCCCACCATACATCAACTTGGTCATAAGGATCGAGCAGGCCACCATGAGCATTCGCCATAAATTTCAAGGATGACTTAATCGGGAAATATTCACCGGATTTTTTATTTGTTACACTCCCATTAAAAGTCATCTGGCACGAAATATCAAATGTTGGGCTACCGCTACCACCGCGGCTATAAAATCTACTTGGGGTGACAGTCCATTTGCCATCGCTATCTATAAAGCCAGAAAAATGGTCTTTTTCCTTTGTAGTATAAACTTGCCTATTAGTAGCTTTATTTTTGTAAATAGCCAGAGCCTCAGAATTGGGATGATGAAAGTGGTCATAATCACCGCACGAGATCAAAACAATGTCAGGGGAAATATGATCAATGTGATCAAGGTATGTCGTTTCCGGATTAGCTTCTATATCTATATGTTCATTTTGCGTCTCATCGGTAAAGAATGACCTCGAGCCATGATGGCTTGCCAATAAGATACTTGTTTTTAAGATCCCAGACTCATTAAAACCTGGGATGATCTTTTCTTTCCATGCTTTCCAATCAGAATCGCTTGTCAGCAACAATGAACGCCCAGCATAGTGAATAGATAAAACCAATGCTTCCGTATGTTGAATCTTTGCTTTTTCAACAAGGGAAGCCTTTTCCGGCATATATTCAGATGAGCTGAGACAATAAATTTGCGCACCACCATAACTTTGAATCGACGTGGTGTTCGGAACCGGAACAAAAACAGCGCTATCCCCATACTGATCCATCAATGTTCGGCGTAGTCGCATGTAATACTGATAATCTGCGTCTTGGGTGGTTTCACCGCTTCGACCGGAATCCCATATTGATTTAATTTCAAAAACATCATAAACATCACAGAGCCCCCGATAATGATCGAGATCCCTATGCGAATTCACATAAATATCGACCCATTGGACGTTCTGTTTCTTTGACGTATCGTAACGACTGGGTATGTGCTGTCCTAAAAATTTTATTATGGCATCTTTATCGTCTTGAATTACGTTACAATCATAGAGCATGGTTGTTTTGTCAGGGAACACAATCAAAACCATTAACCCCTCGCCAACGTTTAATACATGAAAAGATAACGGATTCTTTTCCGATGAGGTATAGAAAGCTAAGGGCTGAAAATATTTCTGAGCGGCTTCTTTAGCCATTTTTAACAAATCCGTTAATAATTTATCCAAAGTAACCTCTCATCAAATCACAACCCTTTCCAGCCTTGCCTTGCGTTTCTCCCAATCCGGCATGACCAGCGAAAGAAAGTTATAAAACTGCCTCGTATGATTGGGATATTTCAAATGGCACATCTCGTGCATAATCACGTATTCAATACAATGCGAGGGCGCCTTGATTAGCTCGGTATTCAATCCGATCCTGCCTTTAGTGTGAACGCAACTACCCCAGCGTGATTTCATAGATTTGACATCGATAGCCGGAAGTTTTATGCCGTATTTTTCAAGCCGTTCATGACATCGCTCGGTGATCACGGCAAACATCTGCTGAGCGCGAGCACGATACCATTCATATACCAATCTTTTGGTTCGCGGTCGGCTGTCTGTCCGCAGGGAATAGACGAAAATATATTTACCCTTTAATTTGACATCCTGTTTCTTGGCCAGCATCACCTTTAATCGATACTGCCGTCCGTAATAATAATGTGTTTCACCGCTAATAAATTGCCTTGGCGGTTCCTTGGGCATATATGACTTGAAGTAATTAATTTGTCTCACGATCCACGAAGCGCGCCTCTGAACCTTGCGCAGTACCTTTTCGATCGAAAAGGTATGCGGTGCGCTTACACCTACGGACATATCCGGCATTACGCTGATCCTCAATGCTTTTCGGGGCTTCTGTTCAAGCGAGAAACGGATTGTTTTCTGTCCAAAGGCAACTGCGTGCTCTGTCATTTTGCGTACCTTCGCTTAGCAATATTGATGATCTTTTCCATAATAAGGTCAATCTCTTCGTAACTTAGGCCGAGCTTTGTCTTATCAGCGAGATAGTCTTCGATCTCGTTAAGCATTTTATTCTGGATATCTGTCTTAAGGTGCCAATCCACCACGATGTTGCCCTGAATAATCGCATCGATATCGATAGCGATCTTGGCCGAAACGCCTTTGTCGTTGTTGCGCTGGTTTACGGACTCATAAACAACTCCATAAAACGCCTTTGCCACATCCTTATCCTGCAAGATATCTGGTATATCCGTATCCTTGCGATCTCGAACGGCCTCCATGATTTCCTTAGCTGTTAGAAAATACTGCGCATCGGTGATTCGCGCCAGCCTGTAATCGTCAATAGCTTTCTTTAATAGATTGGAGAATTTTTCATAGAATACTGGGTCTTCATCATACTTTTCTTCGATTGTCCGCTTTGTCCTATGGGCTATCATGTCCGCTTTTGCGGCCTCACCGACAGCCTTCGTGACTTCCTTCTGGAAACTCTCCTTGTCGAAAATATTCACCGGGTCGGTGATTTTGATAACTTCATCCGAGCTGACGTAGGTGTTTAGCAGTTTTTGGATTTTATCCTCATACTCCTTGAAGTCGACAACCTCAGCATAGCGTTTTTTGACTGACATCCGCAATTTCTGGAAGAACTTAAAATCATCTTTATATTTACTAATCTGCTTCTCCGGCACTTCTTCGTAAAACTTCTCTGATGAAAGTGCGATGCTCAGCGTTTTCGAGAAGGCTGTCAACCTCTCGTAAAATTTATGTCTGAGCTCTTCATCAAACAAGAACCGTTCATATTCTTCCTCGTCACGCCGATTCTTAATCTCTTTAAAGATGTCCCACAGATCAGCATATTTCTGAGGAAGGGTTTTTACTTCCTCTGCAACATTAAGCAGTATGCCTTCCAAGTCCTCCTTATCAAAACCGGATAGCTCCTCATACGCGGTTAATGCAAGATCAAGCTCTCCAAGAATGCCGTAGTAATCCACAATAAACCCGTAGTCTTTGCCTTCATGAATACGGTTAACCCGAGCAATGGCCTGTAGAAGGGTGTGTTCCTTCATGGATTTGGCAATATAGAGAACCGTATTCCGAGGCGCATCAAAACCTGTCAGTAGCTTCTCAACAACGATCAGGATCTCCGGCTGTTCCGAGTGCTTAAACGATGCGATGACCTGCTTGTTATATTCTGTTTCACTGCCAAAGCGTTTCAGTATGTTCTTCCAAAACTTTACGACATCTTCCGTGGGCTCCTCGTAAACATCCTCATAACCCTCGCGCTCATCGGGTGCCGAAATAACAACCTCAGAAGAAACCTTACCAATCTCATCAAGACACTTCTTGAACTTCAATGCCGCGGCCTTGGAATCAGTTGCGATCTGCGCTTTAAAGCCTGTACCTTGCCAGTTTTTGCTGTAGTGTTCACTTACGTCGTAAGCGATCATGAAAATCTTCTGATCGGTAAGATTGAGCTTTTCGATTTTGCTAAATTTACGTTTAAGATCGATAACCTGTTTCTCTGATAAATCCTTACAAACCCGCTCAAACCATGTGTCAATCGGCTTCTGATCTACATCCTGAATGACATGACGTCCCTCATAAAGCAAGGGAACAACTGCCTTGTCTTCAACTGCATCGTTAATGGTGTAAACTGGCTGAATAAACCCGCCAAACTTTTCTGCTGTACTTTTTTCACTCTTGAGTAGAGGTGTGCCGGTAAAGCCTATGTAGCAAGCATTGGGCAAAACCTTTTTCATTAAGGCGTGGGCGATGCCGTACTGGCTTCTATGGCTTTCATCTACCAGAACAAAAATATTCTCCGACATGACTTCCACAGAACGCTTATTGAGACCCGCTTGAAACTTATCCAACACGGATGTAATTATCGACTTTTTATTTTTATCTAAAATCTCCATTAAATGAGCGCCTGTTTTGGCCTTTTCCGGCTCCATCCCGCAATGCTTAAACGTATCGCAAATTTGCTGATCCAGATCGATCCTGTCGGTAACAATAACAATTCTTGGATTGGGGATAGACGGACAAAGAGCCAATGCCTTGGCCAGCATAACCATTGTAATAGACTTACCGCTTCCCTGAGTGTGCCAGATTACCCCACCTTTGCGCTTGCCCTCCTGATATTGAGAAACGCGCTCAATCGTATTTTTGACTGCGAAATACTGCTGATGCCGGGCAATCTTTTTCTCACCGCAGTCATAAATGACAAACTGACGGCTCAGCTCCAGCAAGCGATCCGGCTTCAACAGAGAGTAAATGGCTCGGTCTTGATTAGTGACCAGACGTCCTTCAGACTCAATCGAATCAAAATAGCGCCTGACATACTGGAAGCGTGAAGCAAAGAGTTTGTCCTTAGTATCGAGGGATAACGGTTTATTGACCAAACTCTTAACCTCTGTCTCAAAATCTTCCTTCTCCTTCCAGACTGCCCAAAATTTATCAGCTGTACCGGCGGTGCCGTACTTAGCTTCGTTCTTACTGACCGCCATAAGCACTTGTGAATAGACAAAAAGACCCGGGATAAATTCATCAGTTTGATTGCGAAGGTTCTGAGAAATAGCTTCCTTTATGGGTTCTTTAATATCCGGGCATTTGCATTCAATGACCACGAAGGGAATACCATTTACAAAAAGGACAAGATCCGGACGACGATGCGCCTTTCCATCAGACTGCATAACCTCGAACTCTTCCGTAACGTGAAAGACGTTCTTGTCGAGATTATCCCAATCAATAAACTTGAGATCAAAGCTTTTGGTATTCCCAAGGATCGTCTCCTCAAAGCTCTTACCAAGCGACAGCAGGTCATAAATCTTTTCATTCGTGCGGATAAGCCCATCATAGGGAATATTTTTTAACGTGCTGATCGCGTTCGTAATGTTGTTATTGGAAAATGAATATTCGCCCCCCTTATATAAGATCGTATTGATCTGATGCAGTTGCTTTTCGAGGATAGCCTCAAGAATTACGTTCGACGTTTTCCCACCGCGAGCAATAAGCGCTTCCTCTGGGGTAAGGTAAGTATATCCGAGGTTAATCAGCAACTGTAACGCCGGAACCTGTGAAATATGATCTTCCTTAAATGACGGCGTATCCATTATTTCTCCCCGTCCTTGTGAGTAATTCTTTTAATTTCCTTATCGAAATCACTCTCATAAATCTTATCCTGAATTACGCTGTATTTATCAAACTCGGCCTCTGCAAATGCTTTGGCGATCTCAGCGCTGACTTTGCCGGGATTATCAAGGATCTCCTTCTCATTGAACCGTAAAAAAGAATCCAACTTCTTGATCCAGTCGTTCATATACATGACTTTTCGGTTCTGGGCCTGCAATTCCGCATAATCCAGATACAAGGAAACAATCCGGTTGAGAATATTTAGCTCTGCTTCCTTCAAATAATTCTTGGCGATTGAAACATCTGTTTTACGGATACGCCCTTCCGGAGAATTCTTCCATGAAGTAAGCCCCATATTTTGTTTACTGCTATCCGCGCGGTGACGAATGATCTCCGCGGCCGTTTGCCTGCTGATGGCCCAATGCAATTTGTTTTGAACGGTTGCGAAAAACAGCTTTGTTTCCTCGCTGTCTTTCTCATAATCTGCGCTACATTGCGAATAAATATCTGTGACTTTCTGATAAAAGCGCCGTTCGCTTGAGCGGATATCGCGGATCCGCGCCAATTGCTCTTCAAAATAATCTTTACCAAAAATATTGTTGGGATTTTTCAGACGCTCATCATCCATGGTAAAACCTTTAATGATGTATTCTTTCAAGCGTTCAGTCGCCCAGATACGAAATAAGGTGGCCTGCTTTGAACTGACACGGTACCCCACCGAAAGAATGGCATCCAGATTGTAAAACTCTACACTCCTCGTTACCCGCCTTGCGCCCTCGGTTTGAACTTGTGCAATTTTTGCACAGGTTGAATTCTGATCCAGTTCACCTTCCTTGAATATATTCTGGAGATGCTTGGTTACCACGCTTCTTTCCACGCCAAAAAGATCCGCAATCTTCGCCTGAGTCAGCCAGATATTTTCGTTACGCAAGAAAATCTCAACTTTAACCTTGCCGTTGGGCGTGGTGTAAAGCAGAAATTCCGTAAAACTGTTATTGGGAACTATATCATATTTCTTTTTACTCATTGCCTTGCCTCCTTCACCCTAATCTTGCCGGTTAAAAGTTTTTGCATAAGACTTTTTTTCTGACTTTTTAAAATATCAAGCGTCGAAGATAGAATTTCAAGCTCGTTATCCGCAGATAAAAGAATTTTTGCAATTTTCTTCTGTTCCTTTTCATCTGCTGGAAACACAAGTGGCAATTTTTTTATATCATTGCTATTCACCGCAGTAAACGTACTGCCCTGAGCATAGCTATTCCATTGCGTTTCAAAAGAAAGCAGAAATTGGTATAAATACTCGTTGTCAATTTTTTCACCTCTGATTGCGCACACGCCTCTACCAATACATGCCTCGTGCATGCATTTTGCAATTGTGCCCACAGGAGCCCTAACCGACATGATAATATCTCCTATATAAGCTCTCTTAGTTATTTGCTTTGTGTATGTCGTGGGGAATGTCTTTCGATCTTTACAATCTCCGTTTCCCTGTATTAAAGGTAAGCCAGCACGGTCTTCGTTATAAAATTCTGAGCTTGGTGATTGCCCCATATTTATTTTTGCGACTTGCCCTAAAGACGTTCTCTCAAGCCGCTTACCGTTAAATTCCTTAAACCGCATCGTGCCGGTCAATAATTTCTGCATCAGACCTTTTTTGAGGTTGGTCTTGGCGTTTATAAGCTTACTCAATGTATCAATCGCTTGATCCCATGTTAATATGACCTCCGCGATTACTTTTTGCTCCTCTACCGGAGGCATAATAAACTGAAGATGCGAGAAGTCTTTTCGATCCAGTACACGGTTTCTGCCAGCACCACCGGGTGAAATAATCCCAAGGTTATAAACAAGTCTTTTCGACGGTATTAAATATCGGAAGAATTCCGGAACAACCACATTTCGATCAAAAACATATGTCGGGAAACGATGTGATACTAAAGCGCCTTCATCGCTTTTATTTACAAGAGCAACCGCGCCCTCCCAAGCAAAGGTAATATTTACGATAAGATCATCTTTTTCCACTGCAAAAAGGGTTTCCATCATAACCTTGTCCGGATTCTCAACTTCACGAACAAAAGTTCCCTTGCAGTGGCTACGAATACCTAAAGAGCGATACTTGACCTTAGGTTTGTCAACCCCGCGAGGAGTGAATTTGAGAAAATCTTTAATCTCGAGCTCTTGCCAGCCTCGAGGGATAGTTCGCGCCATATTAAAACCCCAGTTCCTTTAAGTGCCCCGCCATTTCTTTTTGCACACCAGAGAGTTCTTTTTCCAATACTTCGATTTCTTTTTGAGTTTTTGCGATATCAACCGCTTCTTCTTCCTCAAATATATCCACGTAGCGAGGAATATTAAGGTTAAATTCATTTTCCTTAATCTCGTCCAATGTCGCCCGATATGAATATTTTTCATTCGTTTTGTATTCTTTATACGTCCGCATGATCTTCTCAATATCCTCCGGACGAAGTTTGTTTTGAGTTTTATCTTTTTCAAACTCACGACTGGCATCGATAAAAAGCAGGTCTTTCGTTTTACGACCTTTCTTAAAGAAGAGAACAGCTACAGGAATACTCACTCCATAAAATAGATTTGGGGGTAAACCAATCACGGCATCAAGAATATTCTCCTCAACAAATTTCTGACGTATAACACCCTCAGCGCCACCTCTAAATAACACGCCATGAGGCACAATAACTGCCACCCTGCCTGACTCATTCATAGTCTCGACCATGTGGGTCACAAAGGCATAATCGCCCTTACTCTTTGGGGGCACGCCACGGTGGAAACGCCTAAACTTATCTGCCCCGGCATTCTCTGCGCCCCATTTGTCGAGAGAAAAAGGAGGATTTGCAGTAACTATATCAAACTTCGTCAGACTATCGTTCTCGATGAGCTTGGGATTATTAAGCGTATCGCCCCACTCAACCCGGGCGTTGTCGATCCCATGCAAAAACATATTCATCATACAAAGAGCCCATGTGCTTCCATTGCTCTCTTGTCCGTATAGCGAGAAATTATGATCCTTAACTTCTTTGGATACCTGTATCAATAAGGATCCGGAACCGCATGCCGGATCACAAATACGCTCGCCCGATTTCGGGGCAAGCAGTTTCGCCAATAAAACAGATACTTGTTCAGGCGTATAGAACTCACCACCCTTTTTGCCTGCACCGCTGGCAAATTTTTCAATAAGAAACTGGTACGTGTCTCCAATGATATCCGCATTGCCGATCTTTGCAGATCTCAAATCCATACGCTCATCAGCAAAATCCTCAATTAAATGTTTGAGGCGTTTGTTGCGGTCTTTGGTCTGACCAAGGTTTGACTCAGAATTAAAATCGATGTTACGGAAAACGCCCTCGAGCTTGGCTTTGTTGGCTTCTTCAATACCTTCCAGCGCCAGATTGATAATTTCTCCGATGTTGCTGGCGTCTCGCTTACCATAGATGTAGTCAAAATCACAATTCTCAGGCAGAACGAACCGCTCGCGCTCCATTTTCCGTTTAATGCGCACAGGATCGCTACCATGCTCTTTTTGGTATTGCTCTTTTTTGTCCTTCCACTGGTCGCTTAAATATTTAAGGAAGAGAAATACAAGAATATAATTCTTGTATTCAGATGGATCCACAACGCCGCGGAAAGTATCGCAAGCCTTCCACGCAACCGCGTTTATTTCATCCTGATTAGTTTTACCGTTAGCCATGAACAACCTCCTATTATTAAAAGTAGAAATCTATTTCTCGTTTATTATTTCCATGCATTTATCAATGAATACATCGCACTTGTCATCTGACACGCTCAATCCCTGACGGCACAGCCACTCACCAAATTCATTCTCTATTTTTTCACGGAGAGTAAGCGGCCGCTTAGTAGTTGACGTTTCAGCCTCTACTGCGCTTGACGAATCCCTACGGCGGGCGCTTGATTTTTCTATATCCTTATCGTACCGCTTTTTGAAATCCGCTAATTCTGACATCATATCGCCAATGCACGCACACCCGATGACGCTTTGCAGTTTCTCAAAACATTTGTCGTGCGATTTTTTCTTCATATACCAACCTTTGATTACTTTGAAATCACGCCCAGTAGTGTATATCTTCAGACCTTTTTGGACACTTCAGCGCTATTTAGATTTGCACTTTGATACTCGTCTGGGTCATTGTTTTGGTTAATATTTCTACCTTCCA
>JAGVGJ010000007.1 GCA_020057115.1 Candidatus Omnitrophota bacterium
GAAGGCCGCAATCTTTCAACGAAGATTGCGGCCTTCCGAGCGAGCTTTCCTCTGGAAAGTGAGCGTTCGCGCAAGGACACCCCACCCGAAGAGGGCACACGAAAGGGGCGCTCCAGAAGGGCCGCCTGGTTGCGGAAGTAGAAAGATGGAGCAGCTTTTTATGTTTTAATTTTGCGATAATTGATATATAATTGCATGTAAACAAACAGAAAGGCAGTAGAATGACGAGTTTAAAGACAAAATCCCTTGAGAAGATCGAGGGGAAGATGGTGGGTATTGACGAAGAATCTATACGCTATAAAGTCCTTTTGAATGCGAAGAATTTCAAGACATCATGGATAGAGCTCGGGCAGTCGCTCTACTCCGTATACAAGGATAAACTCTATAAAGACTGGGAATTCCTGACTTTCGACGCCTATACCGCAAAAGAGATAGGCATCAAGAAGACGACGGCTATGAAGCTCCTTCAGTCATACTATTTTCTGGAAAAAGAGGAGCCGACGTATCTGATGAAAAGGAAGGAGGCTGCGGAGGCCGATGATGCGGCCACAGTACCTACATACGAAGCGGTGAATGTCCTGCGCGCGGCCAAGAACAAGAAGATCGACGAGGTCGAATACGCGAAGCTGAAGCGGGATGTCCTGGAGAACGGGAAAGACGCCGTCGAGGTCAAGAGAGACCTCTCGACCATCATGAAACAGCGCGAAGAGGATGAACCGGAAGAAGCAAGGCGCAAGAAAAAAGTCCAGACGATAAGAAGGTTCCTCTCCACATTGAAGACATTGAAGCGCGACATAGAGATGTCGAAGCTCGTCCCCTCTAGCATCATAAAAGAGACATCCGCGCTGATAAACAAGATCGAGCTCGAACTGGGTAGGGAAGAAGAATAACCGTTAAGGGAGGCCCCATGCTGCAGCCCGATATCAGAAAAAGGGTCGATGAGTTCGCAGTCAAATTAAATGCATTATACGGCGAGGGGCTTGTATCCGTCATCCTTTACGGGAGCGCAGCATCAGGCGAATACGTAGCGCGCCGCTCGAACATAAATCTTCTCGTCATCCTGAAAGACGCGAGCCTGCGAAATCTCGCGAAGGCGTCTCCGATCATTAATTCTTTCCGCTTTCGCAACATATCCGCGATATTCATGACCGAGAGCTATATGAGAAGCTCCTGCGACGTATTCCCCATAGAGTTCCTAGACATGAAGGAAAATTCCGAGGTAATCTTCGGAAAAGATGCTCTCAAAGAATTGGCGATCCATCCCAAGCACCTGCGTTTCCAGTGCGAGCAAGAGCTCAAATCAAAGATAGTCAACCTAAAGAGCGCCTATCTATCGAACATGAGAAGGCGCGGCCTCGAAGAGCTGCTCTTCAAATCTCTCAACTCGACCCTGCACATAATGCGGAACATTATACGGTTGAAAGGGGCTGTACCGCCGTACGCTAAAGAGAGCATACTTAAGGCCTTGAGCTCTGAGCTTGGCCTTGACGCGACAGTCCCAGAGATAATACTGCTAGCCAAAAAGAATAAGCGCAGGCTTTCGCCCAAAGAGATCGAAGAGCTGCTCTTCGATCTCGCAGCCTTTCTGGAGAGGGCGTGCGATATAGTAGACAGGCTAGAATGACCAGGATAGCCTTAATAATATTTGCGGCGCTTTGCGTGTCTCTAGCCGTATCTTGCCCGGCATCCTTCGCTGAGGATGTTCCAAGCGCTACGGGATGGGTAAATGATTTCGCGAATGTTATCCCTCAAGAGTATAAGGATAAATTAACATCTCTGATCACTGAGCTGGAAGGAAAAACCCGGGCCGAGATAGCTGTAGTTACGATATCTTCGATAGCTCCATACGACGAGAAACAGTACGCCAGGATGCTCTTTGATAAATGGAGGCCGGGCAAAAAAGGCAAAGACAACGGCGTATTGATCCTCGCAGCCATGAAAGAGCGGCGCTGGAGGATAGAGACCGGATACGGCGTAGAGGGCATCTTATCGGATGGATTGTGCGGCGAGATAGGCCGAAGCCTGATAGTCCCGAACTTTAAGGCCGGCGATTATGGCAAGGGTCTTTATCTGGCAACGGCGAAGATCGCCGACTTGATAGCGAAAGATTCGAATGTTGCGATCGATGGCCTTAAAGGCATAGCACTGGACCAGACGGGGGAAGGATCCTTGCCGATCGAAGGCGCAAGCCTCATCGGCATATGCATCTTTCTGATGATATTTTTCTTTATCTGGAACCTGCCATGGCCGTTCTTTAAAGGGCTGACTTTTACAGGATTTTTCATGTTCGCAATGTTCGTGATATCGCCTTATTTAGGACTATCCGTGCTCTCGGGCTATGTATTATCTCTTATTACGCGCTTTTTCTATTGGCGCGGGCTTTCTACGCATAAGCGCGGCAGTTTCTTCAGCACTCAAACCTTCGGCGGTTGGATAGCAACATCCGGAGGCGGATGGTCATCCGGAGGCAGTGGTGGAGGAGGCTTTGGTGGAGGAGGGTTCGGCGGTGGTGGAGGAGGTGGAGGCGGAGGTGGAGGAGGGTGGTAATTTTTAGTTCATAGTTCTTAGTGCATAGTTCATAGTCTTTAGATCATGGAAATAAAGGAGGTAGTGATGAAAGGTTTTATATTAGGGATCGTGATAGTGGGTTTGATATTGGGCATGGGCGCAGTATCGACATATAACGGGATAGTCACGATGCATGAGACTATAACGGCCAAGTGGGCACAGGTGGAGAGCCAGCTCCAGCGCCGCAATGACCTGATCCCGAACCTTGTAAATTCCGTACAGGGCTACGCAGCTCATGAAAAGACGCTTCTCGAAGATATCACAAAAGCCCGCTCACAGTGGAGCGCGGCAACGACAGTCGATGAAAAGGTAAAGGCGGCCGCTGCCACAGATTCGGCTATCTCCAGGCTCCTGCTCGTGGTAGAGAATTATCCGAATCTCAAGGCCGACCAGACATTCTTGAGGTTGATGGACGAGCTCTCCGGAACGGAGAACAGGATAGCCGTCGAGAGGATGCGTTACAATGAATCTGTCAAAGACTATAATATCGCCGTAAGGCGTTTTCCCGGCAATATATTCGCTTCGATCTTCGGCTTTAAGCCGGCCACAGAATATTTCAAGGCGGAAGAAGCGGCCAAGAAAGTGCCGGAGGTAAAGTTCTAGTAATGAGACTTATGTCTTTTGCGTTTTCGATAATATTTCTATGTTCCTGCGGCACTCTTTATGCGGAGGAGGCGAAGCCTCCGCAGGAGCCTATTCCTCCGGTCAACATAGAGAAGACCAAAGAGCCTGAAGCGACGGGGGAAGCAGCGCCGAGAGAGGCCGAGCCCGAGACCGGCGCCGTGGATACCCGAGCGCAAGGGACATCCGACAAGATGGGCAAGCCCATGACGCCCAAGAAGCTCGAGATGGATACCAACTATGACGGCAGGGTCGACCGCATAGAGATATACGACTCCGAGGGAAGCATCCAGAGGCTCGACCTGGATACGAACGGTGACGGAAATTTTGACGAGTGGATGATATTTGAGAATGGCAAGCCGAGGATGAAGGGGAAGGATCGGAACGAGGACGGAAGAACAGATACCTGGATCGAATATTAGGCGGCTAAAATGGCGCAAGACAAATGGTATTTTAAACCTTGGGTGATATTAATAGCGATACTTCTTGCGGGGCCGCTGGCCCTGCCTCTGGTCTGGAAGAACCCTTCGTTCTCCAGGACCGTAAAAATGATATTGACGGTCCTGGTGATCGCGGCAACGCTCTGGTTCCTTATGGCGGCTGCCGATATATACAAGACGTTCCTCGCGGAAATGCGGGAACTCGAAAAGGTGTTAAAGTAATATGACCGAACTCATAGCGCATTTAAACCCGTCGCAGCTTGCAGCCGTTACGACTACCGAAGGCCCGCTTCTGGTCATAGCCGGAGCCGGTTCCGGAAAGACGCGCGTAATAGAATACAGGGTGCTCCACCTTGTGAAGAAGAACATCCCTCCAGAATCCATACTCTTATTGACATTCACAAGAAGAGCGGCCCGAGAGATGCTCTCCCGCGCCGAGAAGCATGATTCACGATGCAAATACATAGACGGCGGCACATTCCATTCCTTCGCTTTCAAGGTCCTGAAAAGATATTCCAAGAAACTGGGCTTCTCCGATTCCTTCTCGATCCTGGACGAGTCCGATTCCGAAGAGGCGGTCCAGAGGTGCCTGTATCGCGTAGGCGGCCCGGAAAGGGACAAGCGTTTCCCGAAGAAATCGACTCTCAAGAACGTCATAAGCGCGTCCATTAACAAGGCGCGATCGATAGAGGACATACTCGATAAAGAGTATCCCCATTTCCTGGAATATTCGTCCATCATCGAGAAAGTCAGAAAGGAATATGCCGCCTACAAAATAAGCAAGAACTACTTGGACTATGACGACCTTCTGGTGTATCTGAAAATGCTCCTTGAGAAGGAGGATGTCAGGCGCGCCCTCTCGCAGAAGTACAAATATATAATGGTGGATGAGTATCAGGATACGAATAAACTCCAGGGAGACATATCGTACCTATTGGCGAAAGACCACGAGAACATAATGATCGTCGGAGATGACGCGCAGTCCATATACGGCTTTCGCGGTTCATCGCACGAGAACATAATGGCATTCCCGAAGAGGTTCAAGGACTGCAGGATAATAAAGCTTGAGGAGAACTATCGGAGCGTCCAGCCGATCCTCGACATGGCGAACGCAGTCCTCGAGAACATGACCAACCGCTACTCCAAGTGCCTGGCATCCGTAAGGAAGGATGCTGCCGTAGACCGGCCAAAACTCCTGTTCTTTAAGGATGTCTACCAGGAGGCGGAATCGATAGCTGAGATGATAATCGAGCTGCGCGACGAGGGCGAGGACCTGGCCGACATAGCGGTCCTGTTCCGTTCGGCCTATGTCTCGATACCGCTGCAGGCCGAGCTCTCGAAACGCAACATCCCTTACCAGGTATTCGGAGGGCTCAAGTTTTACGAGACGGCGCACGTAAAAGACTTGATATCCCACCTTAAGGTCATATTGAACCCTAAAGACGAGCTTGCATGGAACAGGGTCCTTGCGCTGATAGAGGGGATAGGCCCCAAGAATGCCGACCGCCTGACCGAAGAGATAATATCGTCGGTATCCGTCGATGCGGCGGTGCGGGATGTCTTCACAAAATACGAAACCGGGCCTAAATTCGGGAAACACTTAAAAAGGCTCGGGTCTTTTCTCATGTCCGCGACAGCTCACAAGCTAAAGCCCGGCGCGCTATACGGCATTGCGCTCGACCATTATACGCCCATGATGAAGGATAAGTTCGACGACTGGCACTTAAGGACCAATGACCTTGAAGCATTAAGGCAGATCTCGGAAAAATACGACTCGCTCGAAGACCTGCTGGCGGACTTCTCTATTGAGCCGCCCGAGCGCGCGGTGATGGGCATAGACCCGGGATCCCCTGATGACGAAAGGCCGATCACGCTCTCCACGATACATTCGGCAAAGGGCCTTGAGTGGAAGAACGTATTCCTGATGGGCCTCGTAGACGGGCTTCTTCCTATAAGTTTCGCGCTCAACTATGACGATGAGATAGAGGAAGAGTCGCGCCTCTTCTACGTGGCGATAACAAGAGCTAAGGACAAGCTCGTGCTGTCGCTGCACCACGAGGGCAACAGGGGCGGCATAAACCAGTTCAATAAGATATCCAGGTTCGTCGACCAGCCGAATGTCCTGTCTGCGATCGACCAGAGCGTGGTCCTTAACGAAGAGTCCGGCCGCCGCCATGTCGATGACGACAGTCGCGAGGTCCAGCTTTACGACAAGGACACCCTGCTCGAAAATATAATAGATTCATGGGAATAGGGTGTGTTAAAATGATCGGAATACGGGAGAATCACATGAAAAAGATCTTTGGAGCGGTGGTCTCAGGCGTTTTTCTATTTACCTCTCTATCCTTCGCCCAAACGGCTTCAGACACAAAAGTTTTCAACGGCGACAACTGGCTCAGCATGTCGAAAAGGGACAGGGTCGCGGTGATAAAATCTTTTGTCAGCTCTGCCTCAAAGAAAGGCATAACAATAAAGAAGAGCGCCGTCTTCTACGCGAGGAAGCTGGACAATCTCTATTCAAAAGAGGATGCCAGGAAAGAGCAGGTCGCCAACACCTTAAAGACATTCATGATAATGGAATACGACTGGGCTGAACCCGGGATAAGCAAGGAAGAGAACGCGAAGAAGTGGCTTGGCGATGACCTCTACAAGAAGAATAAAGAGAGGATCGCCTCTAAAAGGTAGAAGAGATGACGACCAGCGTAAAGAGGGTATTCATAGTTTCAAGCGACAAGAACCTGCGCGAAGTCCTGAACTTCTGCTTCGACGGCTGGGGCTATGAAGTCACCCTGCGGGAGTCGATGTCGGAAGGCATCACCCAGATAAAGAAGATCTCTCCCGATACCATTATTATCGACATACATTCCGCCAACAAGGCTAACCTCGATATCTGCCGGCTCTTAAAAGAGGATTTCATCACGGCATCCATCCCGGTCATAGCGCTCATAAACAAGCGCCAGCTCAAGACCCAGTTATTGAACCTGAAGCAGGGGGTGGATGATTATCTGATAAAACCTCCCGATCCCCTCGACCTCCGGGTGCGGGTCGAGATGGCGATGAGGAGATCGCAGTATAATTTTTACGCAAGCCCATTAACGGGCCTGCCGAGCGGCCGCACGATCGAAGAGTCGCTCAAGGAGAGAATAAAGAAGGGCGAGCCATTTTCTTTTGGCTATATCGACATAGACAGCTTTAAATATTTCAATGACGTGTACGGCTATTTAAAGGGCGACAGGGCCATAATGCAGACGGCGTATCTTCTCTATACTGTAATCCAGCGCCACGGGAACAAGGATGATTTCATGGGGCACATCGGAGGCGATGACTTCGTCTTCATAACGACCCCCGACAGATACCGCACGATATGCAAGAATTTCGTAGAGCTGTTCGACAAGGTCATGCCTTTCCATTATTCCGACAAGGACCGGGACGCGGGGTATATAGTCGCGCGGGACAGGAACAAGAACGTGAAGAACGTGCCATTGATGAGCGTATCGATAGCGGTAGTCACCTCGGACGCCGTCTCCCAGTTCAGGAATACGATCGAGATAAACGAGAAGGTAGCGGAAGTGAAGAGATACCTTAAGACATTCCCGGGGAGCAAATTCATGGAGGATAGGCGCAACCGTAAAGGCGATAAGGCCTTATTAAGCCCCGAGATGCACAAGCCGGAAAGCCCGGCACCTTCCTATAAGCCGCTCGGCCATATCCTGGTCGAAAAGCATCTTATAACATCCGAGAAGCTGGACGAGGCGCTCTGCCTGCACTGGAGGCGCGGGATAATGTTCGGCGAGATACTCCAGGAGCTGGGCTATGTCAAGAAGGAAGACCTTGAGAAGGCCATGAAAGAGGCGGAGATCCCATTATGCCAATAGTCATAGACGGATGGAACTTCATAAGGGACAGGCATTCGCCGATAAACGACAGCGGGAACGACTACTTAAAACCGGCGAGGACGCTTGTAAGATACCTTCAGGATTTTCAGGCCACGCACAATGATCCGATAGTCCTGGTATTCGATTCGAAGCATGAATATCTCGAGATGGATTACAAGAACAGCCCGAAGCTTACTATAGTCCCGGCGAGGGATGCCGACGACTATATAAAACGCTATATCGACAATGTGCCCGAGAGACAGAGGCGCAATGTGCGCGTAGTATCTTCCGATAACGACGTATTTTATTACGCGAAGAGCTCATACGCGACGCCTCTTAAATGCGCCGAGTTCTGGGGCAAGCTATGCCCGTCTCAGGACGAAACCGAAGAGATGGAGGATAAATGTATCGCGTAGATATAGCCAATAGAGGCGACTACAGGTTTGACGTCAGGTCCAAGGATTATGAATTTGTGATCGACGCGAAAGGTAAGGGCGTCACCCCGCCGGACGCGCTCCTGGCGTCCATAGGCAGCTGCATCGGCGTCTATATAAGGAAGTATGTTGAGGGGACCAGGCTCGATATAAAGGATTTTGATATAAGCGTCCAGGCTGAATTCTCTAAAGAAGCGCCTGTCAGGTTTAAAAATATAGAGGTCGCCGTAGACCTTAAGGGCGCTCCGATAGACGAGCGCAGGAAGGCGGCGCTCCTTGAATTCGTAAAGAACTGCCCGGTGCATAACACTATAAAAAATAACCCTGAAACGGAAATAAGCTTTAAGCTGTAAAGAGAAAGGATGCATAAGGATGGATATAGAGAGAGTGATACTTCCTCTTAAAGAGATACCCAGGCAATGGTACAATGTCCTGCCCGACATGCCGGAGAAACTTCCGCCGCCGCTAAATCCTGCCACGGGAAAGCCTCTCGGGCCTGCCGACCTTTTGCCCATATTCCCGATGTCGCTCATAGAGCAGGAGATGACCGACAAGAGGTGGATAGACATACCGCCCGAAATACTCGACATATACCAGATATGGCGGCCGACCCCGCTGCAGCGCGCGATAAGCTTGAGAAGGCCTTAAAGACGCGCTCGCGCATATATTTTAAAAATGAGAGCTTGAGCCCGGCGGGAAGCCACAAGCTGAACACTGCCATCGCCCAGGCATACTATAATAAACTTGAAGGCGTAAAACGCCTCTGCACCGAGACCGGGGCCGGGCAATGGGGCTCGGCATTGTCCTTTGCCTGCAACCTTTTAGGGCTAAAATGCACCGTCTATATGGTAAAGGCGAGCTACAACCAGAAGCCTTATAGGAAGTCGCTCATGCATGTCTGGGGCGCCGATGTCTATCCGTCTCCGACGAACATGACCAATTCCGGCCGCGCGATACTCGCCAAGGACCCTGATTGCAACGGCTCTCTCGGGATCGCGATATCCGAGGCAGTAGAGGATGCGGCGACGCACGATGACGCCAAATATACGCTGGGAAGCGTCCTCAACCATGTCCTCCTGCACCAGACCGTGATAGGCCAAGAGGTCCAGAAACAACTCAAGATGATAGGAGAGAAACCGGACGTCCTGATAGGCTGCGTTGGAGGAGGAAGTAATTTTGCGGGACTATGCCTTCCTTTCGTCCATGAAAAGATGAAAGGAAGAGATATACGCATGATAGCCGTAGAACCGACGGCATGCCCTACGATGACGAAGGGCGAATACGCCTATGACTTCGGCGATACCGCCATGCTGACGCCGCTGGTCAAGATGTACACGCTGGGCCACACGTTCATGCCGACCGCCATTCATGCCGGCGGCCTCAGGTACCACGGCATGGCTCCGATAGTGAGCGCGCTGGCCAAGGCAGGACTTATCGAGTCGCGCGCATACTCGCAAAACCCGGTCTTCGAGGCAGCGCTTTTATTCGCCAGGACCGAAGGGTTCCTCCCGGCGCCCGAGACAGCGCACGCAATACTGGCGGCGATAGAAGAGGCTAGAAAGAACGAGGACAAATGCATCATATTCAATTACAGCGGCCACGGCCACTTTGACCTCGGAGCATACGACGCATACCTGGAAGGCAAGCTTGAGGACTACGAGCACCCGGAAGAGAAGATAGCCGAGGCGCTGACGCACCTGCCGAAATTGGCGGGCTAGTCCAGGCCTTGAGCGCTTGACAAAGACAAGATGCGTTGATACAATATACAGACATAATAAATCGAGCGGACGAAAGACGAGGTGATACAAAAAAATGTCGAAGGTTAGCGTCGGAGAGAATGAGCCTTTAGAAAGGGCCCTTAGACGTTTTAAGAAGAAGATAGAGCGGGAAGGAATCCTTAAGACACTTAAGGCGAGAAAGCATTACGAGAAGCCGAGCGAAAAGAAGCGCCGGAAGAGAAAGATGATGTGAGACTAGTATTCTTATTATTATCTATTATCTTTGCCTGCCAGTTATCATATGGCGAACAAGCTCTAGTTTCAAAAAGGATAGAATTACCTGATGAGGCCGTTTCCAAGAAAGTCCTGGACAACGGCCTCGTCATTTTGGCAAAAGCGAGCGACCCCCGCGACCTGGCCGCGATAGATATCCAGATAAAGGTCGGATCGAGCCTTGAGGGCGAATATCTGGGTTCTGGCATATCCCATTTCGTAGAACATCTTTTATTCAAAGGCACCAGGACCAGAAAGCAAGGCGACATCGAGCGCGAGATGAAATCTCTCGGCGGCTTCCTTAATGCCGGGACCTCGATGGACAGCACGGATTTTCACGTGACCGTCCCTTCGGAAAACCTCGAAAAGGCGCTAGGCATACTTAAGGACATGCTGGCGAACGCTTCCTTCGACGAGCGCGAGTTCAAGCGCGAGAGGGATGTCATACTTAAAGAGATAAAGCTGTACAATGACCAGCCGGAGAACCAGGCGGCCAAGAGCCTGTACCGGACAGCCTTCATAACGCATCCTTACAGATATCCTGTCATAGGCTTCGAAGAGCGCTTCCTCCAGCTAAAACGGGACGACCTCATTAAATATTATAACCGCATGTATGTGCCAAACCGGATGGTAGTCTCCGTAGTCGGCGGCGTTAACGGAGCTATGGAGATGGTCGAAAAAGAGTTTAAGGAATTTAAGCCGAGCGACTACCAGCCTGTAGTGACCGCGGAGGAGCCGCCGCAGGTCATGAAGAGGACGGTCGAGTCAAAGGACGACATAAACCTGGGGTATCTGGCCATAGGATTCCACTCGACGAGCATATTCGACAAAGACCTTTTTGCCATGGATGTCCTGGCGATGATACTTGGCCGGGGCAACAACTCAAGGCTCGTCAGCTCGCTCGTCAAAGAGAAGAGGCTGGCATATTCGGTTTCGTCATGGAATTACACCCCCAGGGATCCGGGATTATTCGTGATAACGGCATTATTCGACAAAAAGAACGCCGAAGAAGTCCAGCGCCAGATATCCGAAGAGATAAACATGATAAAATCCGGACAGCTGGCGGATGACGAGATATCTTCGGCAAAACGCATGGTCTTGAGCGACTACATATTCTCCCGCCAGACGCTGGAAGAGCAGTCGCGCGATGTATCGTCGAACGAATTATTGACGGGAAGCTATGATTTTTCAAGGCGCTACATAGACGGCATCCAGTCCGTTACAAAGGAAGACGTAAAGGATGCCGCCGCCGGATACTTGACGGAGCGCAACATGACCGTATCGCTCGTCATGCCCCGCGACATAGCGCAAGGTACGGGTAAACCCGAACGGGAAACGCCCGGGATCAAAGACTCTATCGAGAAAGAGATATTGTCTAACGGCCTCAGAGTGCTTCTTCGCGAGAACAGGAAGACTCCTACCGTAGGGATAACGGTAGCCATGCTGGGAGGCGTAGGCTCCGAGGATGCCGAAGATAACGGCATATCGAACATGGCTTCGAGGATGTTATTAAAAGGCACCTCCACCTTAAAAGAGGATATGATAAAGGGCGCTTTCGATTCTATGGGCGGCAGCATAAGCGCCTTCAGCGGGATGTCGAGCTTCGGCGTCAACATATCGATACTGAAGGATGACCTGGACCGGGGCCTTGGGATACTCCACAGCATACTTACCGATTCCGTATTCCCGCAGGATGAGCTCGACAAGGAGAAAGAGCTGGTCCTGGCGGCGATAAAGGATGACGATGACGATATATTCCAGCGCGGAGTGAACGCCCTGAGAAGGGATCTATACCCTGACGCTCCTTTCGGCATGAGATATCTGGGCGAGCCCGGAACCGTATCGGCCATGACTCGCGACAAGCTTTTAAAGTTTTACGGAACATATTCGGCAGCGAACAATATCGTCATCTCGATATCCGGGGACATCGACAAGGCGGATCTCCTGAAAAAAATATCCGGCCTTTTCAAGGATATGAAGAGACGGGATATCCCGCCATCGCCTGCGACCGTTAAACAGATCTCCGGCGTAAAGGCGCGCAAGATAAGCATGGACAGGGACCAGAGCCTCTTATTGAACGGCTTTCTCACCTGCGGGATAAGAAGCGATGACAGGTATCCTATCGACGTCATCTGCTCGATACTCTCGGGAAATTCCGGCAGGCTGTTCACCGAGCTCCGGGACAAAATGTCGCTTGCTTACACTCTCGGATGCGCTCCGAGGTTCAGCATGGAGACCGGATACCTGACATTCTACGTAGCCACCACGAAGGAGAAGCTTGAGGAGTCCAGAAGAGCGCTCCTCGGCCAGATCAACGCGATACGCAATGCCGTCGTGACTGACGCGGAGCTTGAACTTGCCAAGCGCGAGCGCCTGACGGGATACGAGATCGACATGCAAACGAATGATTTTGTATCATTCCAGAGCGCCATCGACGAGCTTTACGGCATCGGCCATGATAACATATTCAAATACAAGGAAGCCATAAGCAAGGTATCCAAGCTTGACATAAAGGCCTCGGCCGATAAATATCTTGATCCGGGCTCTTGCGCGGAGATCGAGATATCTCCAAAGTGAAGGACCTTAAACGCAATAATATTTTCGTTGGATAAGAGGCGGCTATGAGAGTTTCAATGACACGAAATCCTGCTGTAGCGGGGCAGTTCTACCCTGATTCCGAGAAGATACTTTCGGCGGAACTTTCCACCATGATAGACCCTTCCAGGCAGAAGGAGGGCGCCATAGGCGTCATATCGCCTCATGCCGGATACGTCTACTCCGGGTCTGTTGCGGGCGCCGTCCTGTCGTCGATAAAACCGCGGCCTGTCTACATCATAATGGGCCCCAACCATACGGGCCTTGGCGGAACATTCTCTATAAGCGCAAGCGACACCTGGAAGACCCCGCTTGGAGAAGTGAGGGTAAACCAGAAACTCGCCCAGGCCATAAAAGATAATTGCGCCCTCATAAAAGAGGACGAGGCTGCCCATCTATACGAGCATTCTATCGAAGTCCAGCTGCCTTTCCTGCAAAAGCTGCAGAAAGAGTTTACGTTCGTCCCTATCGTGGTCGCCTCGTCGGACATCGATGCCTATAAAGAGGCGGGACGCTCGATCGCTTCGAGCATAAAGAAGCTTAAGATGGAGGCTGACGTCACCATCATAGCCTCAAGCGACATGACGCACTACGAGTCCCAGGACCGCGCCGAGGAGAAGGACAAGAAGGCTATAGCCGATATCCTTAAACTTGACGAGGGCGCGCTGATCAAGACTATAAAGAAGTTCGATATCACCATGTGCGGCTCGGCTCCCGCGGCCATAATGCTTTCTGCGGCAAAAGAGCTTGGAGCGACAAAGGCACGCTTGGTGGAATATAAGACGAGCGGTGATGCATCCGGAGATTTCTCTTCGGTAGTCGGTTACGCGGGGATCATCATAAATTAACAAAAGGTATTATAAATGTTCGAGTTCTTAAAGAAGAGAAGAAATGTGACGCTCGTCCTGGGCGGAGGCTCGGCGCGCGGATTGGCCCATATAGGCGTGCTCAAGATCCTCGACAGAGAAAGGATCCCCATACACAATATCATAGGAACGAGCATGGGAGCATTGATAGGCGCCTCATACGCCGCGGGAATGTCCGTCGAGGAGATGGAGGCGAGGGCGCTAAAATTCAAGATACAGGACCTGCTCGACCCGACAATACCGAGGATGGGGTTATTGGCGGGAGAGAAGATGGAAGCAGTGATAAAAAGCATGCTCGACCATAAATCTTTCGAAGACTGCAAGATCCCTCTCACGGTAGTCGCCACAGACATAGAGACGAACGAAGAGGTCGCATTCAAAAAGGGAAACCTCATAAAGATAGTGAGGGCCAGCTGTTCATGGCCAGGCATATTCAACCCTGTCAGGATAGACGGAAGGCTCATGGTAGACGGCGGGATAAAGAACAGCGTCCCGACCAGGATGGCTATAACGACCAATCCGGACTACATGATAGCGGTCGACGTAGGTTTCTGCGTCAAATACGGAAAGATGCACAATATATTCGACATGATGCTCCAATCATTCCAGATAATGGGGCATGAGCTTAACCAGTATCAGGCGAGCGAAGCGGATACTGTGATAAGCGTAGAGCTGGGGGATATCGACCAGTCGGCATTCAATAGGGCAAAAGAGGCGATAGCTAAAGGCAGCCTGGCCGCGGAATCGAAGATAGACGTGATAAAGCATGACCTGCGCATGTTGTAATAAAGGGGACGGAGATTAGATGATAGAGACTATACTTATAAGCGCCTTGGTCCTTGTGATCGGACTTGCTGTGGGATTCTTCGCGGCACGGCTCTTCGTCAAAGGCTCTTCCGACGGGAATGCGACGAAGATAGGGGTCCTGGAGAGCGTGAATGACGAGCTTCGCAGGATATCCGAAGAAAAAGACGCCACCATAGCAAGCTTAAGATCGAGCCTTGAAGACGCCCGACAGGCAAAGGCAGTAGCCGAGACGAAGCTCGAAGAATCCTCGAGATACATAGCCGAACAGCGCAAGATGCTGGAAGACGCCCAGGAGAAACTTGTCACCACATTCCAGGCCCTTTCGGGGGAATCCCTGAAGAGCAATAATAAGGCATTCCTCGAACTTGCGAAGGAGAGCCTTGAGGTGGTCTTGAGCGACGCCAAAGGCGCATTCGGAAAGAAGGAAGAAGCCATAAATAACCTGGTTAAGCCGCTGGAAGATGCGCTGAAGAGATACGAAAACCATGTCTCTGAGCTTGAAAAATCGAGGACCCATGCCTATGCAAACCTTGAGACTCAGATAAGGTCCCTTATAGACACCCAGCAGGAGCTCCAAAAAGAGACCGGCAACCTCGTAACAGCCTTAAGGCGGCCCGAAGTGCGCGGCAGATGGGGAGAGATCACGTTAAAAAGGGTGGTCGAGCTTGCCGGAATGTCGGGACACTGCGATTACTGCGAGCAGGTCTCGGTAAACACGGACGACGGCCGCATCCGGCCGGACATGATCATCCACCTTCCCGCGAACCGGGATGTGGTAGTGGATAGCAAAGTCTCGCTCGACGCGTATCTTGACTCGGTCTCGGCCGGCACGGAGGATCGGAGGGCCGAGCTCCTCCAGAAACACGCCCAGCAGGTCAGGCGCCACATGAAGCTATTGTCCGAAAAAAACTATTGGGACCAGTTCCCGCAAGCGCCGGAGTTCGTCGTCATGTTCATACCGGGCGAGTCATTCTTAAGCGCCGCTCTGGACAATGACCTTGCTCTCATCGAAGACGGGATGAAATCCCGCGTCATCATAGCGACCCCGACCACGCTGATAGCTCTCTTAAGGGCCATAGCCTACGGATGGCGCCAGGAACAGGTCACAAAGCATGCCGAAGAGATAGCATCCATCGGAAAAGAGCTATACGACCGCTTCCAGCCGTTCATAGAGCACATAAACAGGACTTCTTCCAGCCTTTCACAGGCGGTGGTGAACTTCAACAAGATGGTCATGTCCCTTGACCGCAGGGTCATGGTCAGCGTCCGCAAGTTCAAGGAGCTCGGAGCCTCAGGCGACAAGGATCTCCCGGAAGTGCTTCCAATAGAGCAGATCCCCATGCTAGACCAGAGCGAAACGGACAAATCCGGCAGCCAATAGTCCTTTTTAAGCTTTACATCTCACGCCCGATATGATAAATTAAATAGCTCATGATCAAGAAAATATTCCCGATATTACGCGCTGTAGTGAGTCTCGCGCTTATAATATTATTATTATATATAATGAGAGGCAATTACGGCGTAATAATGAGTGCCCTGAAGAGCACTAGCCCCGCCATATTCGCTATTGCGCTGGCCTCATTCCTTGCAGCCATATCCATAGCCGCCTTCAGGCTGAAGCTTATAATAGCCATACAGAGCATCCCCATAACTTACAACGAGGCGCTCTCGCTATCTTTGATCGGCTATTTCTTCAACAACTTCCTACCGACCTCCATAGGCGGAGACGTCGTAAAAGCTTACTATCTGTCCAAGAGGGCTCACCACAACAAGATGGCCGCGTACACATCGATATTCGTCGACAGGGTGATGGGCCTGGTGACCATGATGTTCATGGCATTTATAGCTCTATTATTCGTAAAGAACGGCATCATAAGCAATAATCTTAAATACGCGATATACGCTATCGCGTTCGGCTCCCTGGTGATCATCATACTGGCTACGAACAAAAATATCGCCAAGAGGTTCGCCTCGATACTATTCTTCTTAAAGCCTTTTGAGGACAAGCTGTCCAAAGCCTATAACGTTATTCATCAATACAAAAACCATAATACGCTCATGATGCAATCATTCCTGATCTCGATCATTAGCCAGATACTATTTTTCTGCACTTACGGCATACTCGTCTTGAGCATAGGCTCGAAGATACCGCTTGTAGACATCTTTGTGCGAGCGCCTCTTGTGGCGGCTTTAAGCTTACTACCTTCGATAAACGGGCTTGGCCTGAGGGAGGGCTCGACAGTCATGCTCTTCGGGCCTATCATCGGAAAGACGAACGCATTTGCCGTGAGCATATTGATGCTGGCGCTGCTATTGATCATAAGCGTAATAGGCGGACTGATATACGCCGTAAGCCCGCAGTTCAAGATAAAACTGAAGAATCTGGAAAAGGAAGGGGCTGCTATATGATAGACAAGGAACTTCTGGCAATACTTGCATGTCCGGCATGCAAGACTGACGTGCGACTCGAAGGCGACAGGATAGTCTGCGTGAAATGCGGCAGGCGCTACCCGATCAAAGACGATATCCCGGTGATGCTGATAGACGAGGCCGAGATGCCGGGACAGGGCCAAAAGAAGGGGTAAGAGATGCTAAAGATACTCGTCATACACGGACCGAATCTGGATCTCCTCGGCACAAGAGAAGTAGGCGTATACGGTGAGCTGACGATCGAGGATATAAATGACGCCTTAAACAAGCATGCAAAATCCAAAGGCGCAAGCCTTGAGATAGTCCAATCTAACCATGAGGGCGATATAGTTGACCTAATAGGCAAGTCAAATGGCAAGTTCGATGCGATACTGATAAATCCGGCGGCATACACGCATACAAGCGTAGCCATAAGGGACGCCATAAGCGCAGTCCAGGTTCCCACTGTCGAGGTCCATCTTTCGAATATATACGCAAGGGAAGAGTTCAGGCACACGTCATTGATAGCGCCCGTAGCAAAAGGGCAGGTCTCCGGGTTCGGCAAGATGAGCTACATCTTAGGCCTTGAAGCGGCTATCAGCGTAATAAAGAAATAGGCCATCCGGATGGATATAAAGAGGCGCCTTGAGGCCTTAAGCGTAGAGATCGAAAAGCGAAAGCTCGATTCGTTCTTTGTCACAAGCGAGATCAATGTATCGTATTTAAGCGGTTTTAGGGGGCATGACTCTATGCTTCTCCTGACCCCGAATAAGAGATATCTGATCACCGATTCCCGCTATATCGAAGAAGCGTCGGCTTCGGTGAAGGTTTTCGAGGTCATCCTCACGGAGAACTCGCTGTATGATACGATCAAAGACCTGGTAAAGCGCGGGCATCTGAAAAGGACAGGGTTTGAGTCGATGGACCTGCCTTACGGAGCAGCCCACAAACTTAAATCCCTGGTAAGACCCGCCGGATTTATTGCCGTAAAAGGGCTTATAAAAAACATGCGGTCGATAAAAGATGCGAACGAGATAGGCCTTATCAGGCGATCGGCAAAATTGCTAAAAGACGTATTTAAGGCTGCCAGGCCGTCCGTGATACCGGGCGCATCCGAAGAATCGCTTGCGCGGGATATTGAGATACGGTTTATCCGTAACGGCGCCAGGTCCGCCTTCGACCCGATAGTAGCCACGGGCCATAATGCGTCGAAACCGCACGCAAGGCCTTCGGATAAGAGGATATCGAAGGACGACTTCGTCATGCTCGACATAGGATGCCGCCTTGACGCATATAATTCGGACATGACAAGGATGGTCGCGCTGGGGAATGTGAAGAAGAAGTTAAAAGAGATATATGATGTTGTGCGCGGCGCCCAGGACCTGGCTATCGGGAAAATAAGACCGGGCGAAAAGATAGCGAGTATCGACATCGCCGCGAGGGCGCACATAGCCGAGAATGGCTATGGAAAATATTTTGGGCACGCGACAGGCCACGGCATAGGCCTTGAGGTCCACGAGGACCCGACGATCTCGAGCGTCGCGGACGGCAAGCTTGAGAGCGGCATGGTATTCACCGTAGAGCCGGCCATATACCTTCCGGGTATAGGCGGGGTGAGGATAGAGGATATGGTGGTCGTGACTGATTCAGGATGTGAAATACTCACGAAATAACTGTAAAGCAGGGGGAATAAGATGTACATAAAAGAGATAAAGGACATGATAGACCTCATGAATGATAATGGCCTGTCCGAGATAGAGGTCGAGAAAGACGGTCTTAAGATAAAACTGAAGAAGGGTTTCGGCGGCATAGAGAAGATGGTCGAATATATGCCGCATCCCTCCCAGGCCCAGTCGAGCCAGGCAAAAGCTGCGACGGCTCCAGCCGAGAAGCCTAAGCCTGCCGGCACCGAGATAAAAGCCCCGATGGTCGGCACATTCTACCGCTCGCCGTCACCCGAAGCCCCGTCATACGTGAATGTAGGCGATAAGATCGAGGTCGGCCAGGTCCTATGCATAATCGAGGCGATGAAACTAATGAACGAGATAAAATCAGAAGTGAAGGGCAAGATCGTGGACATCCAGGTGGAGAGTGCCGAGCCGATCGAGTTCGGCCAGGTGTTGTTCGTAGTTGAACCGGCGTAGTGGTGCGTGTTGCGTCGTGCGTATTGCGTAAGCGTTTTTCGCAAAACGCAACACTCAACACGCAAAACTAAATGAGGCGATCAATATGTTTTCAAAAATACTTATAGCAAACAGGGGCGAAGTGGCCTTACGGATAATACGGGCCTGCAAAGAGCTCGGGATACGCACCGTAGCCGTATATTCGCAGCCTGACATAAACTGCATGCATGTAAAGCTTGCCGACGAAGCGATCTGTATCGGCAGCGCTTCCAGCGCTTCAAGCTACCTGAACATACCCAGCATAATAAGCGCGGCCGAGATAACGGATGTCGAGGCGATACATCCGGGATACGGCTTCCTGGCGGAAGACGCCCATTTCGCCGAGATATGCGAATCATGCAAGATCAAGTTCATCGGGCCGACGCCGGAAAATATGAGGCTGATGGGCGACAAGATGGTGGCCAAGGATACGGCCAAGAAGGCAGGGCTTCCGGTCATACCCGGCTCGAAGGCGATCATCAAGACCAAGGAAGAGGCGCTTAAAGTAGCCAAGGAGATGAAATATCCGGTCATAATAAAGGCCGCGGCCGGCGGAGGCGGCAAGGGCATGCGCGTGTGCCATAATGACGTAAGGCTCATAAGCGCGCTCCTGACGGCCCAGAGAGAGGCCGAAGTTTCATTCGGGAATCCGGACGTATATATCGAGAAGTTCGTCGAAAGGCCGCGCCATATAGAGATACAGATAATAGGCGATACCCACGGCCATGTCGCGTACCTGGGAGAAAGGGACTGCACGATCCAGAGGAGGCACCAGAAGCTCATCGAGGAGTCGCCGTCGCCCATACTCGACTCGAAACTCCGCAAAAAGATGTGTGAGGCGGCCATAAAGTGCGCCAAGGCGATCAATTACGTGAACGCCGGCACCATCGAATTCCTGGTAGATGAAAAGAACAATTACTATTTCATGGAGATGAATACGAGGATCCAGGTCGAGCATCCGGTCACCGAGATGGTGACAGGGATCGACCTCGTCAAGGAACAGATACGCGTCGCCGCAGGCGAGAAGCTTTCGTTCAAGCAGGAAGACGTCAAGATAACAGGCCACGCGATAGAGTGCAGGATAAACGCCGAAGACCCTGACAATAATTTCATGCCTTCACCGGGAAAGATAGGCACATTCACACTGCCGGGAGGCAGGGGCGTAAGGGTCGATACTCACGCCTACCAGGGATATGAGATACCGCCTTTCTACGATTCGATGATAGGCAAGCTCATATGCTACGGCAAAGACAGGAACGAAGCGGTGGCGATCTGCCGCAGGGCCCTCGACGAGTTCGTCGTAGACCCTATAAAAACGACCATATCTTTCCACAAGAAGGTGATGAGCAACCCCACGTTCTTAAGGGGGAGGTTCGCGACGGATTTCATAGATAAGCTTTTCGAGAAGACAGAATAAATATTTCAGGAGGCCATCTTCGATGAAGAACGAACAGACGCATAGGGAAAGGACGACCGATCTGGGAGTCGTCAGGATCAATAACGACGTAATAGCCGCAATAGCGTCCATAGCGGCGACCGAGATACGCGGCGTCTCAAGGATGGGCGGCGGGCTTAAGAACACGCTCTACGAACTGCTCACCAGCAAGACGAACATCAAGGGCGTCACGATAAAGATGGCGGACGGCGACGTCAGGCTCATCGTATCGATAGTCGTAGAGTATGGCGTGGACATACCGCGCATAGCCGACGACGTCCAGGAGAACGTGAAGCGCGCCGTCGAGAGGATGACGGGACTGGTATTGAGCGAAGTGAACGTTATAGTGGAAGGCGTGTCCCCGAGGCCGCGCCAGCAAGACAAGAAAATCTAAGGAGGCAGTTATGAGATTTGTGGACGGATTGACGCTCTTCTTCTACACGATAGTATTCCTGCTTTTAGGAGGGTTCCTGATAGCGATATCGCTTAACCTGGTCCCGCAGGAGACTATAGTAGAGACGCTGAACACATTCTATACCGCGCAAAACGTCAGGCTGATCATGGGCGTGACGGGGCTTGTCATAATCTTCATCAATGCCATGGTCATCCAGATAACTATGGGAAAGATAAAGAGGGAACGCACGATAGCTTTCGAGAACCCGGACGGCCAGGTGACAATATCGCTCACAGCCATAGAGGATTTTATCAAGCGGGCGATAAAGCAGCTGCCCGAGGTAAAGGAACTTAAACCTTTCGTCAGGGCGAGCAAAAAGGGCATAAGCATCGTGAACAGGTGCACGTTATTTTCCGACGTGAACATACCGGAGACGACCGAGAAGATACAGAACATCGTAAAACTCCGCGTCCAGGAAATGCTCGGCGTCGAGGACCCGATCAACATAAAGGTCCATGTCGTGAAGATATCTCATAAAGAAGAGCCGAATAAGGATAAGACCGCGGAGCCGAAGCCCCCCCAGTTCAGGGGAAGCATTGAGTACGGCGATATTAACATAAGGTAATGACCTGTAAAATCGAGGAGGAGTAGTCAGATGAAAAAAGTGGGAATATTGACGGGCGGCGGCGACTGCCCGGGCTTGAACGCCGTTATAAGGGCTGTGGTCAGGCTGGCGGCGCAGAAGGATGTCGAGGTCATAGGTTTTCAGAACGGCTGGAAGGGCATAATAGACGGCGATATCGTAAAATTGGACCTGTTCTCAGTGTCAGGCATACTTCCGAAGGGCGGCACGATACTGGGCACATCAAGGACAAACCCGTATAAGAACCCCGGGGATGTCCAGAAGCTGATCGCTACGTACAAGAAACTCGGACTTGACGCTCTCATCGCGATAGGCGGGGAGGATACGCTCGGCGTGGCAAATAAACTTCATAATGACAAGCTCGGCATCAATGTCGTAGGCTGCCCGAAGACCATCGATAACGACCTTTCCGGGACAGACTTCACCTTCGGATTTGACACGGCCGTAAACATAGCCACAGAGGCGATAGACAGGCTGCACACGACCGCGGAGAGCCATAACAGGATCATGGTGGTAGAGGTAATGGGAAGACATGCGGGGTGGATCGCCGTATATTCGGGCATAGCCTCCGGAGCGGACGTCATATTGATACCGGAAGTGCCTATAGACCTGAACGAGGTATGCGACATCGTCAAAAAGCGCCATGCCCGCGGGAAGGGCTTCTCAATTATAGTCGTTGCTGAAGGCGCGGAGTTCAAGGCCGGCCAGGTGGTCACGAAGGAGCAGATACTGGACTCGTTCGGACATGTCAGGCTTGGCGGTATCGGCGAGATACTGGCAGCTGAACTTGAGAAGAGGACCGGCTATGAATCGCGCGTCACGGTCCTCGGCCATATACAGAGGGGCGGAACGCCCAGCGCTTTCGACAGGGTCATCGCCACGCGTTTCGGCGTAAAGGCGATGGAGCTTGTGCTCGATAAGAAGTTCGGCCGCATGGCATGCCTGAATGGCACCGAGGTGAATGACGTGCCGCTTCAGGTCGCCGTAGGAAGCCTTAAGACCGTGGATATGAAACTATACGACATAGCGAAACTATTCTTCGTATAAAAGGACCTTATGAAAGATACGATAAAAGGGCTTATTGAGGACAGCATCAAGACGAAAGAGCGCCTTCTCGGAACCGAGCTCGGAGCGATCGAAAAGGCGGCGCTTGCGATCATCGAATCTTTTAATAGCGGCGGGAAACTCCTGGTTTTCGGTAATGGCGGAAGCGCAGCCGACAGCCAGCATATGGCAGCCGAGCTCGTCGGCCGGTTCAAGAGAGAGCGTAAAGCGTTTCCTGCCATAGCGCTTACTACGGATACATCTATAATAACGGCCATGGCAAATGACTATGGCTTTGAATCGATATTCGCCAGGCAGGTAGAGGCGCTCGGGAAGAAGGGCGATATAGCGCTTGCTATATCCACAAGCGGCAACTCAAAGAATGTAATAGCCGGAGCGAAGAAGGCTAAGTCTATAGGACTTAAGACGATCGCGCTTGCGGGCGGCGACGGTGGCATGTTAAAGAATGAATGCGACATATCTGTGATCGTAGACTCGAAAGACACCGCGCGCATTCAGGAGTCGCATGCCATGGTCATACACGTCATATGCGAGTTGGTGGAGAAACAGTTTTCAAAATAAGCTATAAGCTGTAAGCTATAAGCTATAAAAAATATGAATAAAAAAATACTTGGGCAAAAAAAATTAGCGAAGATCCTCGCGAAGGCAAGAGCGAAGGGCAAAAGAATAGTCTTCACGAACGGCTGTTTCGACATAATACACGCAGGCCATGTGAAGTATCTGGATGATGCAAAGAAACTCGGAGACATCCTTGTGATCGGCATGAACAGCGACAAGTCGGTAAAAGCCTTGAAAGGGCCGTCGAGACCCATAAACAGCCAGGATGACAGGGCTAGCGTCATTGCCGCGCTTGAGGCCGTAGATTTTGTCACGATATTCGGCGAAGAGACCCCTGAGGCGCTGATAAAGAGGCTTAAGCCGAATGTCCTGGTAAAGGGCGGCGACTGGAAGATAAAAGATATAGTGGGCGGCGATTTTGTAAAGTCTCTCGGCGGAAAAGTGGCGAGGATACCTTTCTTAAAGGGGCGCTCCACCAGCGCAATAATAAAGAAGCTCATTAGATTATGAAGAATGCCGAAAAGCATATATACCGCATCATAGACGCTAACTTCAACCGCTCGCGGGAAGGATTGAGGGTCTGCGAGGAGATAGCCAGGTTCGCTATCGGCTCAAAAGAGTTGACCGAAGAGCTTAAGAGCGTAAGGCACAGGATATCTACCATAAAAAAAGATACAGGCTCCGGTCCTATAGAGCTGATCTGTTCGCGAGACGTAGCGGGCGATGTGGGAAGAGATAGCAATATCAGGGCGAGGACCAGGCGCGCGGACCTGGGCGATATATTCTCCGCGAATATGCAGCGGACGAAAGAATCCATCAGGGTGCTGGAAGAGTTCTTTAAGCTCATAGACGAAGACATATCCAGGAGATTCTCCAGGCTGAGATTCAAGGTATACGACATCGAGCAGTCGTCAGCGAAGAGACTGGGATCTCTTAAAAAATAGAAAGTATTTCATCCAATGACACAGCTTGAAGCTGCAAGAAAAGGCAAGATCACGCCTGAAATGCGCCATGTGGCAAAAGCCGAATGCCGTAACGCGGAATTCATAAGAAGCGGCGTGGCAAAGGGCAGGATCGTCATACCAAAGAACATAAAACACCGCCTGCAAAACCCGTGCGGCATAGGCGAAGGCCTAAAGACTAAGATAAACGCCAATATCGGTACCTCCAAAGACTCCTCCAATATATCAAAAGAACTCACGAAGATGCGCGAATCGGTAGCGCTCGGTTCAGATACGATAATGGACCTGTCCACCGGCCCAAGACTCGTAGAGACGAGACGCAAGATACTGAAATATTCGAAGGTCCCGATAGGGACTGTCCCCATATATGAGATCGTCATCGACGGCCTGGCCAAATACGGCGCTGTAAAGGATATTACCGTAGAGGAGATGTTCCGCGTCCTCGAAAAGCAGGCTAGAGAGGGCGTGGACTTCTTCACCATACACTCCGGTGTGACCAGGCGCTCGCTCGAGATATTAAAAGAGAATCCCAGGATACTTGATATAGTAAGCCGCGGCGGGGCATTCCTGGCAGAGTGGATGCTTGAGAACGACCGCGAGAACCCGTTCTACGAATATTTTGACAGGGTCATCGATATCGCGAAACGCTTCGACGTTACCTTGAGTCTCGGCGACGGCCTGAGACCCGGCTCAGTCCGTGACGCCACGGACATGGCGCAGATATCGGAGCTCATCACTCTCGGGAAACTGCAGAAGATCGCATTTAAGAGAGGCGTCCAGGTTATGATAGAAGGCCCCGGACATGTCCCGATAAATCAGATCCAGGCGAATGTGGCGCTCCAGAAATCGATATGCAACAGAGCGCCTTTCTACGTGCTCGGGCCGCTCGTCACGGACGTCGCTCCGGGATATGACCATATCACCGCCGCTATCGGCGGTACGCTTGCCGGAAGCGCGGGCGCGGACTTTTTGTGTTATGTCACGCCGGCCGAACATTTGAGGCTTCCGACGCTCGAAGACGTGCGTGAAGGCGTGATAGCGGCGAAGATAGCCGCCCACGCTTCTGACCTTGCCAAGGGCATCGAAGGCGCGATGGAATGGGATATCAAGATATCGAAAGCCAGGCAAGCGAGGGACTGGAACAGGCAGTTCGAACTTGCCATAGACAAGTCTAAACCGCGCAGATACAGAAAAGCGTCTATGCCCGGCGTCAAGGATGCATGCACGATGTGCGGGGATTATTGTTCCATAAGGGTATCTGAAAAATGTTTCAGGACCAAGAAAGGGTAAGGGGATGGCCATTTTAGTGGTAGGTTCGGTCGCTATAGACTCGATAAAAACGCCTTTCGGAGAACGCGAAGAGGCGCTCGGCGGCTCGGCTACATATTTCTCCACGGCCGCATCTTTCTTCAACAAGGTAGAGATCATCGCGACCGTCGGGGAAGACTTCCCTGCAAAATATATAAAGCTCTTCGAAAAGAGGGGGATAGGCACCGAAGGACTGCATGTCGTAAAGGGGGGCAAGACCTTCCGCTGGAAAGGCAGTTACGGCCAGGACCTGAACACTGCCCACACCATATATACGCATCTTAACGTATTCCAGGATTTCAAGCCTGAGATACCGCGCGACCTCCGTAATACCGAATTCGTATTCCTCGCCAATATCGACCCGGTCCTCCAGTACAGCGTATTGAAACAGATGAAGAAGCCGAAGCTTGTCGCATGCGACTCGATGAACTACTGGATAGAGAACAAGAAGGCGGACTTCGAAAAGCTTATGGACCATATCGACATCCTCCTCCTTAATGAGACCGAGGCGCGCATGTTCACGGGCGAGTCGAACCTCATGAAAGCGGCGCGGCTCATAGTCGCCATGGGGCCAAAAGCTGTCGTCATAAAGAAGGGCGAGCACGGAGTGATATACTTCTCCAAAGACTCCTACTTCGTGACCCCGGCATACCTTCTTGAATCGCTCTATGACCCGACCGGCGCTGGCGATACTTTTGCCGGCGGGATGATAGGATACCTGAGCAAGGCGGGCAAGATCACCGAAACGGCCATAAGGAACAGCATCGTATACGGCTCCATCCTCGCTTCATTTGCTGTCGAGGATTTCAGCGTGAACAAGCTCCTTGAGATATCGATGGCCGACATAAAGGCAAGGTTCGACCATTTTAAAAGCATAACGAGGTTCTAGAAAATGAGCCGAAATTCTCGCGAGCGTAGTTCAATGGTAGAACACAAGCTTCCCAAGCTTGATACGGGGGTTCGATTCCCCTCGCTCGCTCCAGTTTTAATATTTGCGCTTGCGCTGGCGCTTGCGGGATGCGGGACATCGAAGACGCACAGCCGCGCCCAAGCGAGTTCAGGCTTGCCCGAGATACAGAATATCCGCGTTAGCACTCCGGGGCAAACGCTTCATACGGTAAAGAGCGCCGAGACGCTATGGCGCATATCTAAGATGTATGGCGTGGATCTAGACGAGCTTGTAAAGGCGAACTCTCTTAAAGATAAGTCATCCGTAGAGTCGGGACGGGTCCTGATCATACCGTCTTCGAGATCGGTCGCACAGAACCAGGCGCCTGAGACAAAGATAGCGCTTGTGCCGGCAAAAAATTACGCGGCGCGGAGCTCAAACATATATACCCGAGGCACCTTCACCTGGCCCATGAGAGGGCAGATATTATCGACATTCGGGGCAAAGGTAGATAATGCCAGGAATAAGGGGATAGACATCCAGGCTTATGATGGAAAGGACGTAAGGGCGTCTAGGAGCGGGACCGTCGTATTCTGCGACGACCAGCTTAAAGGGTTCGGCAAGACCGTTATCATAGACCACGGAGACAATTACCAGACCGTATATGCCTACAATTCGGCGATCCTAGTCCGGGTGGGCGATACGATACAGCAGAATGCCATAATAGCTAAAGCAGGCAGGACAGGCCGCGCGAAGGAGCCGAGCCTGCATTTTGAGATAAGAAAGGACGGCGAGCCGCGCGACCCGTTCTATTATTTACCTAAATAGACAAAGAAGAAAGTGATATGTTCGCTCAACCAGCTATAGGAGAAAGGTTCTTCGGCCGCGAAGAGGTGCTCGAGCTCCTCAATAAGAGGATCCTGGCGCTTAAGGACGGCTACAGGCAGAACATGGCCTTCACAGGCCAGAGCCTGGCGGGCAAGACATCGATACTCCACCACTTCCTATACACCATAAAAGACGAGAGCTTCATAGCCATATATATCGAGATAGTAAAAGAGCCTTTCAGGACATTTGCCAACAGGTTCGTGGCTACGCTCCTGTATAATTCGCTTGTCAAGATAGGCGTCCATACCGGGACCGACATATCATCCATATTTGACAAGGCCCAGAGAGCCCTGCCCAAAACGAGCCTCGCCATAAAACAACTGAACGCGATGATGGAGAGGGGCGACCTGGACGAGGCCTATTCCGGCCTTCTGGGGCTCACATCCGTATTAAAAGAAGAGATAAAGATGCCGTGCGTCGTCATACTCGACGAGTTCGACAACCTGGAACACATGGGGGTAAAGAACCCGTTCCTCAATTTCGGCAAAGTGATAATGCTCCAGAAGGACACCATGTATATAGTTACCAGCTCCCGCAACCAGGCCATAAAGAAGATACTCTCCGAAAAACTTTCGCTCCTCTTCGGCAACTTCGAGATAGTAAAGATCGCCGGATTCTCCCTGAATACGGCGAGCGACTTTATCGACTCAAGGCTTGCCGGCTTCGACCTGGACAAAGAGATAAAGAGGTTCCTGATAGCCTTCTCGGACGGGAACCCGTTTTACCTGCATCACCTGACGTCGAGCGCCAAGGCCATAGCGATAGCGCGCATGACAAGCCACATAGACAGGGACATAATAGCCGCGGCGATCACCGAGCAGCTATACGAGTCCGGCGGAAGGATACACCAGTATCTCTTATCCTTCATCCTCGACCTGGTCGACGTAAAGTCGAGGGAGGGGTATACCGCGATCCTGACGGCCATAGCAGACGGCAAGAATAAGCAGCAGTCGATATCGCGCTCGCTTAAGATGAAACCCGCGGAGGCGTCTAAGGGCCTCGTAAAACTTGCGGAGCTGGGATTCATAACCAAGAGCGGCGTATTTCACAGGATCGACGACGTGGTCCTGGAGTTCTGGCTGAAATACGTCTACAGGAAACGCCGGGACGTCATCGTAGACGACATATTCAACAGGATGCAGCGCTTCGAGGATGAGGCAGGGCTCTACGTCGCAGCATTTATCGAAGCGCTCGGCAAGGACCTGATAGTGAAGCTGTCCGAGCTGTTCAACCTGTTCTCAAACGAGCTCGTTCCGATAGAATCCAGACAGGTGAAACTTCCGCATTTCACCAAGGTCGAGATAAAGACATTACAGGACCGAAGACACGTCATAATCGCCACTTTCCGCGGCAGCTCATGGATCGTAGAGCCGTTCGAGAAAGAGGTCGACGACAATGACATCATAGATTACATGCGCCACCTGAAGGCATCGGGGCTCAAGATATCAAACAAAGTGATAGTGCCGTTAAAGGGCATCGACGAGAACGCAAAGCTGCTCGCCAAAGAGCTTAAGATCGCGATATGGGACACGCAGACGGTAAACATGCTCCTCAACCTGTACGGAAAGAAGAGGTTCGTCCTCTTATGAAGATACTCGTCCTGTCGGATACGCACATACCGAGGACAGCGCATGATCTGCCGCAGGCCGTTTACGACGAGATAAAGAACGTCGACATGATATTCCACGCGGGCGATCTGGTCGAAAAAGATCTTCTGGAAAAGCTCCAGGCCCTGCGCAAGACCGCCGCTGTCTACGGTAACATGGATTCCATGAAACTGCGCGATATCCTTAAGGATAAGGAGATCATAGATGCTGACGGATGCAAAATAGGCCTTATCCACGGCTACGGAGCCCCTATGAACATACTGGATACCGTCAGAAAAGAATTTAAGAGCGTAAATGCCATAGTCTTCGGACATTCGCACAAGCCGATCAATGAGGTCAAAGACGGGGTGCTCTTCTTCAATCCCGGCAGCCCCACTGACACGGTATTCGCGCCTTACAGGTCATACGGCATTCTTGAGATAAATAAAGGTGAGGTCAAAGGAAGGATAGTGAAGATATGAAAGATATCCCCGTAATAAAGGTAGAGGCCAAGACCCTTCCCGAGGCATGGGAGAAGGCCGTCCTGGCTACGTGGAAGGACGGGCTCGACATAAGGACCGAGTATGACAAGCCGGGCGACCCCATGAGCAAGGACTGCACCATGATAATAGTGGTCGACGAGCCGATGACAGAGCCCAGGATACACCGCGCCTTTCCCGGCGGCCTGGAAGATCTTGAGGTGTACAGGCAGGAGGTCATATTCGGCATACATGACCATTGGATAAAGCCCGAGGAGGGAAAGTGGACATACACCTACCACCAGAGACTCGCGAATTTCACGGTCGAAGGCAGCACAATAGACCAGATAGGCTATATAATAGACAAGCTTAGCCAGACCCCGCATTCGAGAAGGGCTCAAGGGATCACCTGGAATCCCAAGACAGACCCTTTCACCGACGACCCTCCGTGCCTTCAGAGGATATGGTTCAGGATGGTGGAGTCGGGAGATAAATATATCCTTAACATGAATACCCACTGGCGCTCGAGAGATGCCTACAAGGCGAGCTTCATGAATATATTCGCCCTGACTGACCTGCAGAGGGCGATAGCCGAAGCGATATCCAAGAAGATGAAAAAAGAGGTCCGCGTAGGCAGGTATGTGGATATAAGCGACAGCTTCCACATATACGGAAGTTATGCAGCAGAATTCAAGAACTTCGTCAAGACGGTAAGCGAGAGATCTTTCGACGACAAGACATGGTCGAGTGAATTCGCCAGACCATTCTTCGATGAAGCGATCGCGCGCCTGGAAAAAGAGAAGCAGTTGAAGTGAGGCAGATAGATGAATAAGTTATGGGCTCCGTGGCGGAGTAAATACATAAATCTGGGCAAGGGGAAGACTTGCATATTCTGCAATTGCCGCAAAGCCAAGAACACGCCCTCGCGGTTCATCGTTGACCGGACCGGGCATTCATTCTCTATGCTTAACCTGTATCCTTACAATAACGGACATATCATGGTCGCGCCTTTCAGGCACGTTAAGAGCCTTGAACTATTGACTGAAGAGGAGCTTCTGGACCTGATGACGCTCGTAAAAAATACGAAGGTCCTTATGGACAGGAAGCTTAAACCGCATGGTTATAACATAGGCCTCAACGTCGGCAAGATAGGGGGCGCAGGCTATGACGGCCACATGCACGTCCACATAGTTCCGCGCTGGACCGGCGACACCAACTTCATGCCTGTAGTGGCAAATACGAAGATAGTATCGGACTCCCTTAAAGCGATGTATGAAAAACTGACTTCAAGATAGAGGAAGAATGCTTGCACGAAAAGACCTTGAAAAGAATGAATCCCGCCTATTGGCGCCGTACGCACAGAAGAGCTCACAGTCGAGGGGAAGGCAATATCCCGAAAAAGAGCACCCCTACAGGCTCTGCTACCAGCGCGACAGGGACCGCATAATATACTCTACCGCATTCCGCAGGCTCGAATACAAGACCCAGGTCTTTGTGAACCATGAGGGCGACTATTACCGCACGCGCCTGACTCACACCCTCGAAGTCGCGCAGATAGCAAAGTCTATAGCGCGGGCGCTCCGGCTTAACGAAGACCTGGTGGAAGCCATATCTCTGGCCCATGACCTGGGGCATACGCCTTTCGGCCATTCGGGCGAGGATGCTCTCAATAACTTAATGGAAGGCCAGGGCGGCTTTGAGCATAATGCGCAAGGCCTGAGAGTCGTCGATCTCCTGGAAGAGCGCTATCCCGGATTTCCTGGCCTGAACCTGACGCATGAAGTGCGCGACGGCATAATCAAGCATTCGACCAAATACGACCACCCGAAAGGCGTAAAGTCAGACCCAGCCAGCTCCGCGATCCTTGAGATACAGGTCGTAGATATAGCAGATGAGATCGCCTATGACAACCATGACCTGGACGACGGCATAACGAGCGGCCTCCTGAAGGACGAGCAGCTCAAGGATTTCAAGCTATGGCACGACAAGGAGAGGGCGATAAGGAAGCGCTGCCCCAAGATATCCAACGACGTCAGGAAATATCAGATAATAAAATCTCTCATCGACGACCAGGTAACAGACCTCCTGAAAGAGACTGAGGCCAATATCAGGCGCTACAAGATACGCTCGGCCAAAGACGTCCTAAAAACGCCGGGGCGGATAGTCTCTTTCTCCAAGAACATGCAGGAGGTGAGGAAGCCGATGCGGTCATTCCTCGAGAAGAACTTGTACCAGCACTACAGGGTCGTGAGGATGGCGAGCAAAGCCTACAGGTTCGTCACAAGCCTGTTCAATGTCTATCTCGGCCAGCCGGAACAGTTGCCGCCGACTTCGCAGAAGAGGCTAAAGACAGAAGGCAAACACAGGGTCATATGCGATTATATAGCGGGCATGACAGACCGCTATGCGCTCGACGAATATAAGAAGTTCTTCGAGCCTTACGAAAGAGTGTAGATGAACCATTCTGCCGGCAAAACCATTTCAGGCATAGTGATCGCCGGATTTCTTCTCGCCAGCCAGGCATCTGCCGAAAAGTTCATACCGTCCGACGCTCCGGAGCAGGCATTTGAAGAGCAGGACTTCTGGGATAACGGAAAGGTGAGGCAATACCGCCGGCTGGACAGCGAGGGCAGGGTCGTCGGAAAAGCCGATTACCGCAACGACGGATCGCTTGCAAAACTTGAAAAATTCGACAAACGCGGGAACAAGATCGCCGAGGCAAGGTTCGACGGCTCCGGAAAACTGGACGACAGCCTGGACGGTTGGGCCGCGCGGCGCTGGATATATAAAGACGGCAAGCTGGCCTTCGAAAGCTATTACGGAGAAGATGACAGGATAAAAGAGCGCGTCTTCTACGATGAATACGGAAACATAATGGCCCGGCAGTTCATTGGCGATAATAACCTTGATCCTAATGAGGAGTTCAGCTCATATGTCACGAACGGCCAGATAATCCAGTATCTGCGCGAAGACGGCAATACCGTAGAATCTGAAACGATGAGTTGGAGATAGAGATGAAAAATGTATTATTCCTTATTTTACTGATTGCACTTATCTCCGGATGCGCAAATATGCCCATAAAAGACGGGGAGCTGCAGATAAATGACAGGACATCGGCAACTATCGAAGATCTCGGTGTTGCCAGGGTTAATAACCGTTTCTAGATTTATTATTGACACCCCCGGAAGGCGAACATATAATTACAATATATGGTAGAAGAGCTTAAGGCCGGCGAATATCAGAAAGAGCTGTTTGAGAGGCTTAGGAAGAACATAGATCTCAAGCGGGAAGAAGAGTGCTTCGGGGCATGCCTCCACCAGTCGATGTGGTGGCTTGTCGAGAAGAAGCACCCGAAACCCAATGATATCCTCAAGGCAGTATCCTCCGGATGCCCTTCATGCTCAAAGCCTGAAAACAAAGTCTGCATACAGGACCTTCATAACGCCATACAGAGATCCGCAAAAGATAAAGCTCTCACAAAGTTCATCTGTAAAGAAGGAAAACGCGGCTTCGTATATCCGATAGCGCAGGGAGATGCTCTCTACGGTTATATCGGGGCCTGTTATGCGAGCGAAGACGTCTCTCCCCAGATCCTCGACATATTCGCCGCATTCACCGACACTATCGTAAAAGAGGTCCAGAAGGAACTCGAGTTATCAAAGCTATACGAGACAGTCAGGCCGCGCGCCATCGCGCTATCGACCGTCCATACCGTATACAGGCTCATAAGCTCGACCCTGGACCTTAATGAGTTATTGCCCCGGATCGCGAGGCTGAGCCTGCAGATCATAAGGGCTAACAGATGCTCCATCAAACTCGTCGATTCCACCAAAAAACTGCTCCTTCCCAAAGCGACCGTCGACCTGAGGGCAAAGAAGGCGATATTGAAGAAGGTTGCCGTAGGTAAATTCGCCCCGGGCAAGGCCGTTAAATTCGGCCGACCTATCCGAGGCAACAACTACCTGGCCACACCGCTAATAGACGAAGACGTCATAGGCGTCCTCACTCTCTACGATAAAGTGGACGGCAGCCCTTTCTCGGCATTCGACCAGGAGATCATGACCACGCTGGCCGAACAGGCCGTCATAGCCATAAAGAATGCCCAGCTTTACAAAGAGCAGGAGAAGCTGACTATGGGCGCCATAAAGGCGCTGGCGGCGATATTCAACGCCCGCGCGCCGGGCACATACCTGACGCGCGCGTCATTCTTAAGGATCGCTATGATAATGGGGCAGAACCTGCATATGAACGTGGCGGAGCTGAAGAACCTGGAATACGCGGTCCTCCTGCACGACACGGGACAACTCGTGATACCCGAAGAGGTCCTGTCGAAACCGACGAAGCTGACCGGCAGAGAGCTTGAGCTCGTAAAGGAACATCCGTCTCGCGGCGTAGAGATAATAAAGCATATCGGCGCCTTAAAATCCGTCATACCCTACATACTCTACCATCATGAAAATTACGACGGCTCAGGATATCCCAAGGGCCTGAAGAAGAACCAGATACCTTTAGGCGCCAGGATAATGGCGGTGGTCGGCGCTTTCGAGGCGATGATAATAAAGCGCCCGTACAGGGTTGCCAAGAGCATGGATGAGGCTGCCGAAGAGATAAATAAGAATTCCGGGACCCAGTTCGACCCGAAAGTGGTAGATGTATTCATGGCGGTGGCTAAGCGCAAGGACATACGGTCTATACTCGAAAGGGAAGAATATGAATATAGATGATGCGCTCGGCTCCGAAATACATCTTAAGATAATACGGTTCTTCCATGAGAACCAGGCATCCATAGACACGCCGAGGGGCGTGGCCACATGGATAAGGGAAGACCGTTCAAAAGTCCAGAAAGCCCTCGAGGACCTGGTGGGGCTCAATATCCTTATAGCTCACCGCGCGCCGTCCACAACAGGCTACAGCTATACCCAGGCGAATACCGTCTTGTCCAAGATAGAGAAGTTCCTGAAGCGCCGCAAGGGCGCGTAAATCCATTTTTAACGCCTTCCTCGCAAAATGAAAGACTATTCAAAATACTACGATAAACTGAACGCCAGGCAGAAAGAGGCCGTAGACGCCATCGACGGCCCCTCTCTCGTCCTGGCCGGCCCTGGCACAGGCAAGACCCAGCTTTTATCGGTGCGCTCTGCCAACATAATCCGCAAGAAGGGCATCATGCCCGAGAATATCCTCATCCTGACATTCACTAATATCGCCTCAAGAGAGATGAAGGAGCGCCTTGGGCGCATCATGGGGCCTGACGGTTATTCCGTCGAGGTGGATACGTTCCACGGTTTCGCCAACTCCGTCATACAGGAGTCGGAAGAAGCGACTTCTTACGTCAAAGAAAAAGTCCAGATGAGCGACATAGAGCGCGTCAGGGCGATAGAGTATGCCCTGGACAATGCATCCGGCATATCCGAGCTAAGGCCGTTCGGCCGGCCGTATTATTATGAAAACTCTATCATGGCCCGAATAGGCGAGCTTAAGCGGGACGGCAAGACCCCGGCAGATTACCAAAAATATCTGGACGAGAAATCCGAGTGGGAAAGCCACCTGGAAGAGAAACACATAAAACGGCTAAGAGCCCTCTCCGTGATCTATAAGACCTATGAAGAGCTGAAAGACGGCAAAAATGCCGACATCTTCGACCAGCGCGGCAGGTATGATTACGAAGATATGATACTTTTCGCTACGCAGGCCCTTTCCAGGGAGGAGGGTTTAAGAGACTCCTACCGCGACAGGTTCAAATATGTAATGGTGGACGAGTTCCAGGATACGAACGGAGCCCAGATGAAGCTCTTATTCGCGCTCCTGGGCGAAGGGAACCCGAACCTGGCCTGCGTCGGGGACGACGACCAATCGATATTCCGCTTCCAGGGCGCATCGAGCGAGAACTTCAGGCTTCTCGAGGCGAAATATCCGGCTTTAAAGAAGATAATACTGAAGGACAACTACAGGTCGGACGCTAAATTGATAGAGGCCGCCGGAAGCATCATCCGCTCCATACCTAAGAATGAGCGCTCGGCGGACAAGGTCCTCGAGCCTGCCAAAAAATTCAAGGAAGCCTCGATCGAGATAGCGGAACTTTCGACCGAAGAGGAAGAGCTCCTGCATATAGTGCGGAAGATCGGCGAGATAAAAGATGCCATAGCATCGGACAAGGCATTATCGGAAGAGGAAAGATCTAAGCCCTATAACAATATCGCCATCCTCCTCAGGAAGAGGAAGCAGATACCGGTGATCATAAACGCCCTCCTCAAGGCCGGCATACCGTATGCCACCGACGGCAAGGAGGACTCGAGCGGCGAAAAACGCGTCAAGCAGCTCGTGGATGTCCTTGAGCTCGCCAACATATCCAGCGAGAACTACAGCCAAAAGGATATGGCGCTGTATAAGATCCTGAGCGCCGACTACTTCGAGATACCCCAGGGCGATATCCTGAGATTCCTCGACCGCATCAATTCGGAGCGCGACAAGGATTATGGCAGGCGCGTATCCCTGACGGCGGAATTTTTAAGTTACTTCGGGTCCGACAAAGACGATATCAAATTCAACTCCAAACAAAAACTTAAAAGAGCGTATGAGGCGATAAGACATCTCCTCGAGGACCCGAACTCAAGGCCGGTACACAGCCTCCTCATGGATTTCATCAAAGAAGCCGGAATAGTCAAATATGTATTGCGGGAATACCGCGACATGGAGGTTTTGAGGATAAGGGACTTAAGGGCCGTGACATCTTTCGTGAACATCATAAAAGAGGAGGATACCGCCTCGCCCGGACTGCGGCTCGAAGAATTCATGCAGGACATGAAGACCCGCAAGGAACATAACCTCGAGATACAGGGCTCCATGGTCACCATGACGCAGGACGGCGTAAGGGTCTATACCGCCCACGGCTCGAAGGGGATGGAGTTCCATGCGGTCGTAATACCTTTCTTCCTTGACAGGAAGAGCTGGCCCGTAAAGCCCCCGGCAGATTATATCCCGGTCCCGCCTGACCTGTTCAGCGGGACTGAGAGGACAAATGACAAGAAGGCGAAGAGGGCCCTCCAGCTATATGACGAAACGCGGCTATTCTACGTGGCACTCACAAGGGCCAAGGCAAAGATCTTATTGACCGCGAGCCCGAGCGAAGATTCGGTATTAAGCCCTTTTGCCGGGCATCTGGGCGCAAGTTTAAGCGAGGCGCTCACGAGCGAAGAAGAGACCTTAAAAAGTTTCCTTGCATCGACGGAGGCGACCGATCCATTCATCGGCACCGAAGAGGTCCTGCGCGACATGATAAGAAATATGGCATTAAATCCTACGCGGCTCAATAACTACATAGACTGCCGCAGGAAGTTCCTCTATAATGACGTCTTAAAAATACCCGGATCGAAGAAGAAGAGCCTTGTGTTCGGCAACTGCGTCCACAAAGCCCTCGAGGAGACTTATAAAGCCCTGCAAGATACCGAAAAGTTCCCGCCGTTCGAATTCTTTAAAGATGCGTTCACAAGAGAGCTGAGACATCAGGGCGTAGATAAGGCCATAGAACGCGAATGCCTCTCGCGGGATCAGATGAACAAGCTGCAGGACTGGTTCGATTCCGCCCGAAAAGCGCCGGTAGTCCCCATCAGCCTTGAAGAGAAGCTCACCATAACGGTCGGAGACAATATCATATTCCGTGGAAAATATGATAAAATGGAGTGGCAGGACAAGAAGGCTGGCGCGGTCCGGATACTGGACTACAAGACCGGCAAGCCCGATGATCACGTCAAAAAAATAGCTGAGTGCATGGATGTAAAAAGTCCTGGCTGTGAAGGGTACCTGAGGCAGCTGGTGGCATACAAGCTGCTTTTTGAAAAAGACAAGGCTAAGTCGAAAGGCAGGAAGGCCACTCACGGGGTCCTCGTATTCATCGAGCCGGCTCGCGACGACATGAAGAAGCTGGGCTACTCGAAAGGCGATCATGTGACCAAGGTGGTCGAGGTAACAGACGCGATGACCGGCAGGCTCGAAGAGCTGATAAAGGAAGTCTGGGCTGACATAAAAGCCCTTAAGTTCGAAAAGCTGAAGGAACGGGATAAGGAGAAGTGCGAATTCTGTGATTTTAAAGATATCTGCTGGGGGTAGATAATGAAGATAAAGAAGCTGTTTTTAATTCTTTGCGCAGTGGCTGCCATAACGGCTGTCGTGATAACGCTTACGTACGACCGCATCGTGATCTATTTCGTGGCAAAACATTATGACCTCGACATCTCTTATTCGAAAGTGAAGAATTATAATTTTAAGGAACTTGTATTCGACGACTTGAGGGCCATGGATAGGAAGCGGGGCTCAGGCATCTTCGCGCTGCACGCCAAGCTATGGCCGGCCATCGGCATCCAGGCGGCGAACAGCAAGGCGCTGACATTCGAGCTTAAGAACGTGACTTTCATACCCGGTAAAAGCCCTGCCGCAAAGTCTGCCGATCACCTGATGAACCTCGTGTCTATGCCCTTTAGCGGAAAATTGCCGTATAAAGAGATATCCGGCGACATCGTGGAAATGGGGCAGGGTATCTTCATAAGGAAGCTCAGCGCGACAGGCGATTCCATCATGCTTTCCGTTAACGGCCATATATACAAGAATAATAATGTCGATCTCAACATAACCATATTCTTTTCCAAGAATATCCTGAAAGATATTCCCGATACATTTACAGCGACGGTCTTGAAAGACGAGCAGGGAGAATGGAAGAGTTTCACTGCACACCTGACCGGAGACCTGTCGGCGCCGGCCATACAGATATCCGGAAAATCATTCCGCCTCAACATAAGAGAAATAAACCCAAATTCAGGCCTATAATTAAGATATAAAATCTTAGATTTACGATTTGATTACTTATCGTATTTGGTGTATTATTTAGCTTATATTGTTAAATCATAAGTAAGTTAGATGTGCATTTAAAAATGATATACCAAAAATCTAAGACAATACAGATCATAGCGGTGATACTTCTCGCTGCATTTTTTCTCCAGGATATCGCATATGCAAAACCCGACATCCTTTGCGAGAGAATGTCTGCGCTACAGGTCCCATCCAAAATAAAACCGCTTAACCATATTACTATCCTTCAATATAATTTAAGCTGCCTGCTAAGAACTGTGGTCAAAGATCCGATGGAATGCCGGCTACGGCTCGTCTTGAGACCATCCGAAAACAGCCCCATCATCCTTATACTCGATTTCAGGCCCTGGAAGAAATTGAGAGAAGACTCCAACTGGATAATCCCGTGCACTATAAAAGACACGGATAAAGCGACTGAAAGAATGTATGAGGCTGTAATATGGCCTGATAGATCTTTCGATATTCGAGAGCCGGGCGCGGCTTTTAATATCGCATCATCCGGAACGCAGCTTCCGGAAGTCCCGCAGACAACTGCCACGCCCCTATCATCTTCCGCCGAACGCAGGATCGAAGAGGCTGAAAAAGCAAAGAGAGGTCCGGAGGCCAGGGGAACGCATAGGCACTCGGCTGCGTTTATGCTGGGCGCGATGAGCTGGCAGGATGTCGGCGTCCTGCTTATGGCAACAGCCGTGGTCATGACTATCGCGCTGCCATTTTTAATAAAATACGTCTCGCGCATCTTCGTATTTATATTCGCTCCTGAACGCATCGAGACGCCGCTTGCTGACCTGGAGTTTGAATCCAAGGAACTCAGAAAGAAATCCGAGGGATTGCGCAATGCGGCAGGAGAACTTGCTTATGTATCAGGAACCCACGGCTCCCTGCCGAAGGACGTAAAAGAGCGCATCGAAAGGATCGATACCAGAAGGAGCAGGGAAGCATCAAACTATATCAATAAAGCCTTAGAGGTCGCGGGGTTCATACATTACAATTTCGACAGCCGCAATAGGATAGATCTAAGGGGCATATCTTTCGGTTCTTATGTCGCCCTTGAAGAAGAGATCGAAAGCCGGCGAGCCTACATATCTGCCCAGACCGAAAAGATCGACTCGGCCATCAGAGATGCCATACGGGAAACCGAAGAGCTAAAGCAATTTCTGCTGGCCGAAGCTGATCGCTTAAAGCCTGACGATGCCTTAGCGATGCGCGATCTAGCCGAAGAATGCGACGAGACCTTGAAACACTTGCAGTGGCTGATGACCGATACCTGGATAATCTCGCGCGACCATGTCGCCAAGATCGGGGACATATACATCTCGGTAGTAGAATTCAGTGAGGACAAGCCATCCTCCTGCGAGTTCCTGATATCCGCTCCGAAAGGCGTGCTAATAAACGGGAGCGGCAAGAACTATCCGGTCGAATATGCCGATTACTACGGCAGGCGATGCGCCGAGATCGAGGTCGACGCGGATTCCAATACCGACAATGGTTTTATAGTTGGTGGCATGCGATTTGAGTTCAAACCGGGCTCAACGGAACGCAAAATAGCATTGAGCGTGGCGAACGCTCCGAATGATCTTGGCGCCATCGACCTTCTGATCAAGAGCGACTGGGACAACGGAAAGATAACCGTCAATTTGGCAGGCGATCCCGCAAAGAAACAGCCGCAAAGGCCCCCCGAAGACACGCGCAAAGGTTTCATATGCAAGGGGACCGAGTCCAAAGCGAAGTTTGAATCTGACAAGGACCGGAAGCTCGAGGCTTCGCGTGACCCCGCGAGCCATGAATATAGGGAAGACGCGATGCGTCTTCTTGCCAGGTTCCTGCAGGATCCGAACGTGTCTACTTATGCATACGAGCGGGATCTGCTGGTATCTCTATTACTGGACATTGAAAATTATAAAATTATATTTTTCACGTCGATCGTGAGCAATGAAAACGACTTTTTCATCGGCTCGGCCGATGAAAATAACAAAACCATTTTTTTGGCTGAAGATGTCATCATGAAGCTGCGGTCGATAAAGCCGTCGTTAGTCGACGAATATCTGATACATGAGCTGATATGCCGTGCCCTTGGCCACTATCAAGCGATCTTCTACCAGCAGCAATTCTTCCCAGAACATTATCCGGACAAAAGCGAACTATCGGTGCAGATCGAAGGCGATCCCTATAAAGGCATGCTTGGAAAGGCATTGCGGGACCTGATCGAGCAGAAGCTTGAGATCGCACGCGCAGAAGAAGAGCCCGTAACCACCGGCCTCAAGAAGGTGTCTCTTGCAGGCGAAAGGCGATGCGACGTATTCCTTAATGATGCCGATTTCAGCAAAGTCTTCGCCCCCGAAGCTAATATGAAAGCCATAGAGAGCGCCCTTACGGCGAATCACGAGCTCATGCCGAACCGGCGCTCAATAACCGTAAAGCTGCCTGTGCCGGTCGAGGTGAGCGGCCGTCTATGGACGAGTGTCTATCTAAAAGGGGTGGCATTTGACCAGAACCTTCCGCCGGTACCTCACAGAGGGAACGGTTATGCCGCGCGCTCCCTCGCTATAAGTCCGCAAGGCGAGCTTATCTTCGATAAGGCCTCCCCGAGCCCGCAATCATCCATGGAACTTTCAAAGGCAAAGCTAGAATTCGACAACCACTATGTACTTTATCATATGTCGCGGCTGCGGTCGCAGGATGTGTTCGTATCCGCGCCTCTTGGTTTCGGCACTTTTCCGGATGCGAAGCGTTACCACGGCAGGAAACTCGGCTTTGTCATGCTTGGAATAGATAGCGAGATGCCTAATAACCGCGCCGACACCATGGCGGGCTCGGCCAATACGCATGAAAAATACTTCAAGGACCTGGGCAGGGCGTATCGCGCGCTCCACGAGGCCGGGTTCAGCTCTTTCTTCCTGCACTTGGGCAATATTTCGGTATGCGGCAATAAGATATATATCCATGACCTTGACCATGCCGAGTTCTTCGACGGTTCAGATGCTACCGAACCCAGGCGCATCATGTCACAGATAGGCAACATCATCTACTTTTACCTGAAGTACTGCAACGGCATGTACGATAAATATGACCCGTGGAACCAGTTCGCGTCATCGTATTTCCGAGGTAAAGGCGCGAACTACCGCGAAGCTGTTCTGAGTGAGCTGGAAAAGCCGTCTGCAATGATGCAGCTGAGCGGCAGGCTCGACAAATCATCATCCCTTGAAAGCTCGTATTTCGAAAAGCACCTGCCGTTGACTATGAAAGCCGTAAGGTCGACCTATGACAGGTCTGGTGAAAGCGCGGCCAATGATCCGTCCATGGCAGATCTTAAGGATCCGGAAGATCTAGCCAGGAACATGGCAGGCGGGCTGGTGTCCTTAAGCATTTCGAAAAAGATAGCCCTTGTCTTTGAAGATGAGCTTGGGGGAATGAGGGCGAAACAGGCGCTCGCTGTATTTAAAGAGCTGAAAGCCCTCAAGAAGGAGAAGAGGTTCGCGCAGGTTTTAAAGAACCTCGAGGTCGTCATAGCGCCTTCGGCCAAGATGCCGGACAAGGTCAGGGACCTAAATGCAAACGGCTCCATGGTCTTCATGTTCGCAAGGTCGACCCGGGAGAGCATGCTTAAGGACGTGGAGAATCTAGCGCACCCCGTATATATAGACGAGACAGCGCTCTCCTCATACGAACAGGATGTCTATTATCCGCTTGCCGAGATAGTCACCGTAGTATTGGCCCAGCACCTGGAACCGATCTCCATAGAGAAACTGGCCGGCGTATTAAAGGACCTGGACATAAAACCGGAGATAAAAGACGACATATATGTATTTACGCTCCTTCCTCCAAGCCGCAGGGTGGACCACGGAGAACTTCTGCAAAAATACGGGCGCCTTAAGGAGTGTTTAAGGAACGCCTGATGCGCGCTTTCGGGCATAACGCCGATTGCATTTTAAATAAGTATATGTTATAATCGCGCTTAAATGAATACCATGGAAGAGAGATATCAAAAAGAGCTTTTCGGCGAATTCGAAAAGCCAAAGAGACCATTCTCCAAAACAGACAATATCGTCCCGAAGACGAAGTTCTCGCTGGCGCTGTCTTTAGAGAAGACCGTTATAGTTGTCATAGCCATAGTGATGGCCATGGTAGCCGTATACGCTCTCGGGATCGAAAGAGGAAAGGTCGTTAAGCGCGAAAGCGCTCGGCCTCAGGCCCTAAAGCCTGTAAAGGCCCCGGTCGCTCCTGCGCAAAGCGCAGCCATAAGCGTCCCGGCGCCACAGACTGCTGCGCCAAAAGCCGCCATAGCGGCTCCCGCGCAAGCGCAGTACCAGGCGCCTGTCGCCGGCCAGCCGGCAGTCCAGGCCGCGGCGCAGGCCAAACCATACACAGTGGTAGTATTGACTTTCACCAGGAAAGACTGGGCCGAAAAAGAGATAGAGCGGATGAAGAAGAGCGGCCATGACGCCGGCATATATCAGAGCTCGAATTATTTCCTTGTCTGCGTAGGCGCCTATCCCAATAAAGAGGCCGCCAAAGAAGCATTGAGCAAACTAAAGAATACGTACAAAGACGCGTACTTAAGATCGCGATAAACTAAAACGGAGGTAGTAAAAATGTCTCAACACCCGAGCCTGCGCTCATCTGATAAGAACAAAGCCCACAGGTCTGTCTTAAAAAGATACGAGCGAGTGAAGATGCTTAAAGAGAAAGAGCTGTGGAAGGACGAAGAATCCGTCTACGGGCTTCCTAAAGTGAAGATCGTCAAGTTCAAGATCAAGAAGGAGAAGGCGGCAGCGGTTGAAGGCGCCGAAGGCGCGGCAGTGCCGGCCGAAGGCGCGGCAGCTCCTGCGGCGGCAGCGCCGGCAAAGGGAGCAGCACCCGCAAAGGGCTCTGGCCCGGCAAAAGACGCGGGCAAAGCGGCTGCACCTGCAAAAGACTCGAAGAAATAGGAACCATAAAAGCCTCGTGAAAAAGATCAGGCTTTCCTTAAAAGAGCGGTCCTACGACATATTGATCGGCGCCGGCCTGTTAAAGAGAAGCGGCGCGATCATACGCAAGCTTGATATCGGAAGGGACGCTTGCATAATAACGAATAAGAAACTCCACTCTCTTTACGGAAGAGAGCTGGAGAGATCGCTAGGTAGAGCGGGCATATCGGCCCGCTCTATTTTTGTGCCTGATTCCGAAAAAGCAAAATCCATAAAGACCGCGACTGAAGTCCTTTCCAAAATAAGCCTGTACGACAAGAATAAGAGCGTATTTATCGTGGCTCTCGGAGGCGGCGTGGTAGGCGACCTTGCCGGTTTTGTTGCCGCATCATATAAACGCGGGGTCCCGTTCGTCCAGATACCCACAACGCTTTTGGCCCAGGTAGATTCGTCGATAGGCGGGAAGGTAGCGGTAGACCTGCCGATAGCGAAGAACCTGGTCGGCGCATTCTATCAGCCTAAGATCGTCATATCGGACATATCGCTGGCCGCATCTTTATCAGGCCGCCAATTACGCGCCGGCCTTGCCGAGATAATAAAATACGGGGTCATCAAAGACCCGAAGCTGTTCTCATACCTCGAAAAGAATTTCAGGAAGATATTGAAGCGCGACAAGAGGGCGCTTGAGTTTGTAGTCGCAAGGTCGAGCGCCATAAAGGCAGCTGTCGTATCTATAGATGAATTTGACAATAAGGGCAGGCGCATCATGCTCAATTTCGGCCATACTGCGGGACACGCCGTAGAAGCGGCTTCGGGTTATGGCGAGGGGTATAACCACGGCGAGGCGATAGCCGTCGGCATGGTCATAGCCGCAGCCATATCCGAAAAGCTCGGCCTTCTCGACAGAAGCGCGGCCGCTAAGATCGAGAGGCTGATAAAGAACGCCGGCCTGCCTGTTAATATAAAGGGCCTTAAGCTCTCGCAGATACTCAGGTCCCTGGCGCACGACAAAAAATTTATCGGCGGAAAGAACAGGTTCGTCCTGCCGACAGGCGTCGGCAGCGTAAAAGCGGTCGTCAATGTCCCGGATCGTATAGTCAAGGAAACCGTGAAGGAGAGGATGATATGATAGCTTCTAAGATTTCGCTCACCACAAGGATGCGTTCGGAGCTTATAGACATAACCGACAGGGTCCGCGGCGCCGTGGACCAGACGAAGGTGAAAGACGGCATATGCTATGTGGTCATGCCCCATACGACAGCGGCCATCACCGTAAATGAGAATGCCGACCCGAGCGTCGGGCGGGATGTGCTGAAGGCCATGGACAGGCTCATACCATGGGATACGATATTTGAGCATGCCGAAGGCAATTCTCCGGCTCACATAAAAGCGTCCATAGTCGGTTCTGATAAAGCGTTTATCATTGAGAACGGCATCCTGAAGCTGGGGCAGTGGCAGGGGATCTTCCTGTGCGAATTCGACGGCCCGCGCCAGAGGGATGTATTCGTCAAGGTGATCGAAGGTTAAAGGAGGATGCTATGGCTTATACGTTGCGGAACTTTAAAAATGATGATGGCCAGGGCGTAAAGGACCTCATCCTGACGATCCTCGCAAAAGAATATCCGTTCGACAAGAAGGCATACGCAGACTCTGACCTGGATAAGATAGGCGAGGTCTACGGCGGGAGGAAAGACTCTTTCTTCGTCATAGAGGAAGACGGCAAGATAGTCGGGACCGTCGGCGTAAAAGGCGAGACCGCGGATGAGGCGCTGTTGCGAAGGCTCTTCATAGAGCAGGGCCATCGCAAAAAAGGATATGGCTCCCAACTCTTAAAGACAGCCGTAAGGTTCTGCAGGGATAATGGCTACAGGAAGATGTATTTCAGATGCACCGACAGGATGGTAGACGCCATGAGGCTCTGCGAAAAGGAAGGTTTCAAGAAGAAAGAATCATTGGAAGTTTCGGGTTTCAATATCCACAAGCTGGAGCTTTCGATCTAGTCTGCAATATCAATTATTCATTTTCAGCAGTATCTCGAGATCCTCGTAGCTCAAGACCACGTCGACGCGATCTATCTTCTTCACGGTCGCGCCGCTTATAACATCGCCTTCCTGCACGACGGAACCGTTTATTATCGCCTTTGGCCCCGACTCTATATACATTATACCGCTTAACATGAACTTGGGAGGCGGCGCGGCAGGGAATTTTTTAGGCGCAGGCGATTCAGGCATATCCTTACGGACCACTTCCTGCCGTCCCGGCAGGCCGCCCGAAGCGGCGATCGGCGCCGGCTGCGCGGATCTCATGAAGTGCGCGCCCTTATATATGAAGAAGGATGCGAATATCAATAACGCAATCCCGACGGGCGCCAAGATAAGCTTTGTAGAGACGGGCTTCTCGGCCTTTTTGGGAGATGGCTTTATGTCGACCGGCGGTGAAGCCTTTTTAAATATCGGCGCCGCGCGTTCCTCTTCTTTTTTAGGAACCGACGTTTGCGGATTCAAGCTCTCCGCTTTTTTCAGCGCTTCCTGTATTATGCTCATTGCCCATGACTCCTTCTATTTCCCTGATAGACCTCTCGACGATACCGAACGATATCTCGCTAGTCTCCATCACATAAGCCGATAAAAGCGCCTTGTCGCAGACGACATTTATAAGCCGCGGTATGCCCCCTGAATATTTGAATATCGAGCCTATGGCATCATCCGTAAAATGTATCATTCCGTTTGAACCTGCGACTCTAAGCCTGTGGTTGATATATTCCGGCACTTCCTGTCTCGAGAGCGGCGTTATGTGGAACCTGACGCCGATGCGCTGACGCAGCTGTTTGAGCGAAGGGGAGGCGAGCCTGTTCTTCAGTTCCGGCTGCCCTACAAGGACTATCTGAAGGAGCTTCGTCTTGTCGGTCTCTAAGTTCGAGAGCATCCTTATCTCTTCGAGCATACCCGGTTTTATATTCTGGGCCTCATCTATTATCAACACTACATTATTGCCCCTCGTAGCTTCCTCAAGAAGGAAATTATTGAACTGTTTTAATATAGATACCTTGTTCTTCCTCTCGACCGTGATGCCAAAATCCTCTACTATGGCTTCGAGGAGTTGCATCTCAGGGAGAGTGGAATTAAGGATGAAGGCGGTCTTGGTATTTGCGTCAAGCTGGTTCAGTAGGGCGCGACAGAGCGTGGTCTTTCCGGCTCCAATCTCGCCGGTTATCTCCAAAAAACCTTTTCTTTCCTTGATGCCATAGGTGAGGTGGGAGAGGGCTTCTTTATGGACGCGGCTTAAGAACAGGAAGTCCGGGTCGCTCGTCACATTGAAAGGTTTCTCTTTTAGGCCGAAAAATTCGCGGTACATGGACACCTTTTTGTTCTGCTTGGGATTAGTATACACCATGAAAGAAGGGGTGTAAATAGCTTTATAAGTCACTTTGTGTAGGGACGTTTCTAAATCTGATCTTGGGACGTTTGTAAATTCCATCCCACACCTGTCCCCGCTTATATTTCATTTTTCATCAAATTAATTTGACAAACCGAAAAATGATGGTATACTTACAATAGACATCGAAAAGGGTAAACC
>JAGVGJ010000013.1 GCA_020057115.1 Candidatus Omnitrophota bacterium
AAAAAAGACAAAACACACAAGACGCAAGTACTACCTTGGAGTATAACCGTTCTTAAAACCATGATAAAATTCATTTTTTGATTTTTGCAACGGTCTCAATTTGCAGAAACTGGTATATTATGAGGTCTTTGATGGCATAGAACAGGCAATTATGCGTGAAAAACAAATAAAGTGTGGCTCAAGAAAGAAGAAGGATCTTTTGGTAAGTGGTTTCAATAGAAGATGGGACGACTTGTACGATTTGATATGATAGATTGCTTCGGTCGTCCCGCCTTTGGCGGGACTCCCTCGCAATGACACAGGGGAAGAATGAAAAAGATAAAAGTCGCGGAAGTTGTGACGAGGCTCGATTGGGGAGGTTCTCCGGATATCGTGAGGATCACCTGCAAGTATCTTGACGCGCAAACATTCGATGTAAGGCTTGTGACCGGCCCCACGAAATATCCGAGTCAGCGCACCAACCGGTTCCTCGCCGAGATGGCTGGCCGCGTCATAGAAGTGCCCGCCCTCACAAGAAACATATCGCCTTTTAAGGATCTCGTCGCCCTCGTTTCGCTTTATAATATATTTCGTAAAGAGCGGTTCGACATAGTCCATACCCACACGGCAAAGGCAGGCGCTCTCGGCCGCCTCGCCGCGCGCTTTGCCGGCGTAAAGGTCGTTATACATACGCCTCACGGACATAACTTGTACGGGTATTTCGGGCCTATGTTCAGCACCATCATCCTGTTGATAGAGAAGTTCCTCACAAAATTCACAGACAGGATCATAGCATTGACGGCGCTTGAGAAGAGGGATTATGAGGTATTCCGCGTGGCCGGGCCGGATAAAGTCAGCCTCGTATATCAGGGGCTTGAGATCGAAAGCGCAGCTTCCGCGGCGAGCGACAGAGATGCTGTCAGGCGGGAGCTCGGGATCCCCGGTGACTGTAAAGTTGTGGGTACGGCGTCGCGCTTAGAGCCCATAAAGGGGCCAGGCTATTTTGTGGAGGCAGCGCGGCTGGTGTCGGAAAAATTCCCTGACACTAAGTTCGTTATGGTAGGCGAGGGGAGCCTGAGGCGCAAGCTCGAAGAGAAGATAAAGATCCTCGGCCTTAATGATAACTTTATCCTCACTGGATGGCGTGATGACGTGCGAAGGATGCTCGCCGCCTATGATATAATGGTATTGCCGTCGCTAAACGAGGCTGTGGGCATAGTCCTTATTGAGGCCCAGGCCGAAGGGGTTCCGGTCATAGCGACGAATGTCGGAGGAATACCCGAGATAATAAAGGATGGCGAAACAGGCGTCCTCGTCAGGCCTGCCAACCCCGAAGACCTGGCCAGGGCGATAAACAACCTCCTTGCGGATGACAGGAAGCGGCTTGCGATGGCGGCATCCGGCAAGGAATGGGTGAAGGGCAGGTTCGAGGCCCGTGTTATGGCTGATGAAATAACCTCTCTTTATAAAGAACTGCTGGAGAAGAAGACTGTAAGATGAAGCGGATATTGTCGATAGCTGTTATGATCATGCTGGCGCTGGTGCCTCTGGCGGCAGCCGAAGACCTCATCCAGGCCCCGGCCGAGATACAGATAGCCTCTACCGTCAGCGACGGAAGATATGATATCCAGGATATAGTCGACGTCGCAAGGCATAACGGCATAAAAGTCGTAGTCATGACCGATCGCGACATGATGAAGTGGGAATACGGGGCATGGCCTTTGCGCAACGTGATCAAGAAGACATCCGAGAACTCATCTATCTCTACATATGGAATAAATAGATATCTGCAACATATCGAAGATGTCCAAAGAGAGAACTCCGACATAGTCATAATAGCCGGCCTGGAATCGGCGCCATATTATCATTGGGAAGGTTATCCCATGCATAATAATCTCCGCATAAAAGATTGGCACAAGCATATTATAACGATCGGACTGAGCAATGCGGATGATATAAGGAACCTGCCGGTCGCGGGAAACTGGCGCACCATGCGGCAACCATATAAACTTACGAATATACTCTATATAGTATTGCCGATACTATTGATCATGCTCGGCATATTCGGGATCAATAGGAGGCGCATAGATTATACAGATTCTTTCAACAGGCATTATATATCGCGCTGCCCGCAGTGCATGGTAATAGGCACCTGTCTTGTTATCTTAGGCATAGCAGTCCTCGTAAATAACTATCCTTACAGCGACTTGAAGATCGACATATACGGAAAAGATGCCGGCACGGCGCCTTACCAGAGCTTCATAAATTATGCGTCGAATCGCGGAGGCCTCACATTCTGGTCCCATCCGGAGGCCGAATATATCGGCAAAGTGGGTCGTGTAAGTATTGATACCAGAGACCATTCGAACTATATATTGGAGACCGACAAGTATACGGGCTTTGCCATATTCTACGAAGGATATGAAAAGGTTGGGCTGCCGGGAGGCCTATGGGACGAGTATCTCGCCCAATATTGCCGGGGAGCGCGGAAAAAACCTATATGGGCCATCGGCGGCCTTAGCTTTGAAGGTAGCGGAGAGCTTAAGAGCGCCATGAAAGACTTGAGGACCGTGCTGCTCGTCCCGAAGTTGGGAAGACAAGAGGCTCTAGATGCTCTCGGGTCCGGAAGGATGTATGTGGCTAGAGCCGGCCTCTCCTCTAAATTCGTTCTGCATAATTTCGCCATATCTGACCCGGTCTCCGGAAAAACTGCCGTTTCGGGAGGCGAATTGGCAGCCTCAGGCAGGCCTGTGTTAAAGATCAAGGGTTCTTTCATATCCGGTGAAAAACAGCCATGCACCATAAAGATCATAAGGAACGGCATACTTATAGATAACCTGGAAGAGACCTCGCCTTTCGACATATCTTATGAAGGAAGACCTGGCGGCACTGAACCGGGCCTTGATTATTACAGGATAGAGATAATATCGAACGCCTTGCACGTCGTCTCTAATCCGATATTCGTGCGTCATCCGGAAGGGGCGCCGGCCAGATGATGATATCCGTGCATCAGCCGCAGTATCTGCCATGGCTCGGTTATTTCGACAAGATAGCCAAAAGCGATTGCTTTATATTTCTCGACAAAGTACAATATAAACCGAGGGAATTCCAGAACCGTAACAAAATACGCACCAGGGACGGAGAAATATGGCTTACGGTACCGGTTATCTGCAAAGGCAAATATAAGCAGGGGATATGCGAAGCGGCCATCGATAATGAGTTCCCATGGCAAAGGCAGCACTCCAACAGCCTTAAAGCATGGTATGGCTCTTCGCCTTTCTTCGGCAAATATTTTCCGTTCTTTGAAGAGACGTATTCCGGAAAATGGGACAAGCTCTCGGATCTCAACGTCCATATTACAAGATATATTCTCGACGAGCTTGGCATAAAAACTCCCATAAGGTTTGAATCAGAGCTTGATGTGCATGCAGAAGCCACTGATCGGATAATAGATATCTGTAAAAAGGTAAAAGCAGATGCTTGTCTTTCAGGCTCGGGCGGCAAGGCATACCTGGAAGAGGATAAATTCCCCGAGAACGGGATAAAGCTGGCCTACCAGGATTTTCACCATCCTGCATATCGCCAGCAGTTCATGAAGGGCGAAAACGATTTTTTGCCCTTTATGTCGGTCGTGGACCTTCTGTTCAACGAAGGCCCGCGGGCGCGGGAAATATTGGAGATTAGGTCATAGTCCATAGGGCATAGGTCATAGAATATAGGAGAATTGAAATATGAAGATACTGGCAGTCGGGGCGCACCCCGACGACATAGAATTCGGCTGCGGCGGAACTTTGTTGAAATATGCTCAGGCGGGGCACGAGACATATCTGTTGATTTTGACAGATGGCAGTTTTGGCGGCGATCCTTCTGTAAGGATAGCGGAACAGAAGAGGGCCGCTAAACTTATGGGCGTTAAAGAGGTATTCTGGGGAGGTTTCCGCGATACGGAGCTTGAGGATAACCGCGAGCTTATCAGCAAGATAGATGAGGCGATCGCGAAGACGAAGCCGGATATAGTCCTGTTGAACCACCCCCATGACGGTCACCAGGACCACAGGGCGCTTGCAAATGCCGGCATTTCAGCCTCAAGGTATGTGGAAGAGGTCCTGTTTTACGAAGTGCCTACAACGATCCATTTTGAGCCGAACATATTTGTGGATATCCAGGAAGTATTAATAAAAAAGCTCGAGCTCTTAAAAGTGCATACCTCGCAGGTCGACAGGACCAAGGTCCCTAACCTCACCATCCTTGAAAGCACCCAGGCGTGCGCCATGTTCCGCGGTTACCAGGGCAGGGTAAAACATGCCGAGGGCTTCAAGGCGATGAGAGTATTAAGAGAGATATAACATGATATCATTTCTTTCATTTTTGCTGACGCTTACGGTAACGGCCGTAGCCGTACCATTTTTGATAAGGCTGGCATTCCATCTGCATATACTTGATATGCCCGACGGCGCAAGAAAGATACACCGCGCAGCCACGCCTCTCCTGGGTGGGATAGCGATATATATGGGAATACTGGCAGGGCTATTGCCTAATGCAGGCCACCTCGCATCGATATGGCCTATATTGGCTGGAGGCACGCTCATAATGATATTGGGACTGGTCGATGACATAAAGCACTTAAGCGCCAGGCTCAGGATCGCTTGCCAGTTCCTTATCGCTCTGGGGCTAATATCCTGCGGATATCGCATAGAATTTTTACCAAGTACCGCGTGGGGCGATGTTATCGAGATATGTATAACGCTCATCTGGATAATAGGCGTTACGAACGCATATAATTATCTCGACGGGCTGGATGGGTTGTGCGCTGGCTCAGCCGTTATAAATGCAAGTTTTTTCGCCATCATCCTTTTTAATGCCGGACAATATCCTATCAGCCTCCTGACCATAGTATTTGCAGCCGCATGTCTCGGATTTGTTCCCTACAATTTCAGGAAGCGGAAGAAGATGTTCCTGGGTGACGCAGGAAGCACTTTTATCGGGTTCATGCTCGCCTCGATAGCGCTTGTAGGCAATTGGGCTGAAGGTTCAAGGGTCAAGCTGGCGGTACCGATACTCGTCCTGGGAGTTCCGATATTTGACATGATATTTACCACTATATTAAGAATAAGAGACGGCAAGGTAAGGACATTCGTGGAATGGCTTCGTTATGCCAGCAAAGACCATTTCCACCATTATCTCGTAGAGATAGGCCTGAAACCGCGTTGGGCGGTCATGTTCATATATGCGATAACCATATTTCTCGGCATAAGCGCGGTAATTGTGAGCCGCGGCAGTACGGTAGAGGCATATCTATCGATATTGCAGGGCGTGATAATATTCTGGATAATCGCGACGCTCATCGTAGTAGGCAAGAGACGCTGCAGTGGTTGGGAAGAATAGCCCTCCGCATTAGAATACAAAAAAGTAAGAAAATCGTGATAGCTCAGCCACTAGATGAATAGCTTGCTACGCCGGCGAGTAGGTCAGCATTTCAACATAATCTTGCGATGATATCAGCGGCCTGTCTTTTTTAGGCGGGGATAAGATTCTGGAGAATGGATTCTTTTTGGACAATAGAATATTTTCCAGCATTGCTATGGGGTCCATATTATTCAGCTTTGCTGTTTGCAGGATGGTAGATAATACGCTGTGATTCTGGGCGCCCGCGAGGGACCGATTGCCAAAAGTTATTTTTCTGAAGATGACATCAGGCCTTATCTGCTGTTCGGCGTGATTATTGTGAGGGTCGATGCCCTTTATATATAAGAAGGTGAATAGCTCGGTCTTATGGCGGGCTAATCTTTTAGCGAAGCGCTTAAGTATCCTTTTATTGGGATTCGGGAAGCTAAAGTCTTCGAGCTGTGTTGTTATAAGGGCTCTCTTCCGGTAGTAGTTCTCGTCCCATTCCTTATCCGCATATTCCTTATATAGAGATATTGCGTCCTCCATCATCTTCTTAAGCCTTGCACAGTATCTCAAGACCCCCTTATCGTTATGCCAGTATTCGGCTACCTTCTTTAAGTCTCTCAGTAGATGCACTAGACAACGCTGCTTGGCTTTAGTATGTATTTTATTATACGCGCCTAAGAAGTCCGATATAAGTACCCCGCCATAGTCTTTGCCGAGGATATTCTCCACGACCTTTTGGCCGCGCCCTTTGTCGATATGACTAAAGCATATCCTTTTATCGGAGAACTTCCAGAGCCAGTTATTTTTACCGTCCAAAGGCCAGCCGGTTTCATCGGCGTGGATAAACGGGCTTTTCTTCAATTCTTCCAATAACCGCTCATACAGCGGCAGCGCCTTCTCTTTAATCTGGCTCTTAAAGCCGGTGATTGATGAGGTGACAATATCGAGATTAAAGATTTTCTTAAATATCGTCCGTATATCCCGATCGGATATTTTGATAACGTATTTTAAGAAGGCGGCTAGTGACTTTGCCTTCGGACCGATATAACTTTTGGGGAGCTCATCCTTACCCCTGGATGAGACCGTTTTCTTGCATCTCTTGCAGTAATAATGGTGCCGCCTGTAAAGCACTGTCTCTGTCGCGGGAAGGATTATGTCTTCCTGAATATGTTCTTCGATATGAGCGCATTCGCTTAAGTCGGATGAGCCGCAGGAAGGGCACTTTTCCAGTCTGACTTCCTGAATTCTATCGATTGTTTTAGGCTTCGACCTGAACCAGCCAATATGGCCAAAGAGCCCGCCGCGCTTTTTGGGAACCGGCGGCGCCGGAGGAGTATCATCGGGCGGTTTTGTCTTATTGGATTTATAGCGTTTTGAGTTGAATTCTTCGAGCTTGAACTTGAGATAAGCGTTTTCCTCCTTAAGCTTCTCGTTCTCTGCCTCAAGGGTCTTTAATTTTAAAAGAATCCGCTTTATCTCTTTATCACTCATCAGACAGCCTTGCGTGATGATATCTTAAGACCTTAAAATTTATCTCGCTTATCCGGTAGATGAGATCGATAAGCTCGTTATATTCTCTCACGCCTTTTGCCGCGCGGGAGAGCTTCTTTTTATTCAGGAATATCATATTGATAGACTTCCTGGATCGATGGGAGAGGTACTGGTATGGCCCGTGAAGAACGGGGTTATTCTTGCGCTTGCATATACATACCGGCTTGCCGCATATATTGCCGCGTTTGACGATCGTTCCGCGCAGGGTATGCTTATAGCCGCTTAACCTGGCAGCCAGCTTATCGCGCTCTTTGAGGAGCTCTTTCAATCGATTGGAGGCGGTTGTTCTCATATCCGACATATTATACTATTGCTCGGATATTGTCAAGAAAAAAATGCGCTCATGTTATAAAATAGTGAAATGTCCGGTTCTTTAACAAATGAAATGTCCGCTTTCAAAGCGGGATATGGTAATATGCGCCACCTAAATTTGGAGGCCAAA
>JAGVGJ010000006.1 GCA_020057115.1 Candidatus Omnitrophota bacterium
ATATAGTCCGGGTTGGACGGCCATCAAAATTTTTCCGGAGTGAGTGAGGATGGCTAATCCGAACGAACGTCAAGCGACAGACCCACCCCAGAATGGCCGACAGCCTCCACGAGAAGGAAAATTCTGACTGAGTAAAAATTTGAAGTAATGGGCTGCTGATGGTTTTATATGTATATGGGTTACTTCGCGAAGATCGTGTAGGCAGCGACTATCAACAGAAATATGCCGAATGCTTTTCTCAGGACGAGATTAGGAAGGCTTTCGGCTATATTGGCCCCTAGCAGGCCGCCGATGAGGAATCCCAGGCAGATAAAGATGGTTATGTAAAGATGGACATGACCGGCCTTACAATACCGCATGACGGCTAAAAGCCCTATAGGTAGAAGCAGTATGGCGAGCGTCGTGCCCTGCGCTTCATGCTGTGAAAGTCCCGCCAGGAATACCAGGCCGGGAATGAGTATCGTCCCGCCCCCTATCCCGAATATTCCGCTTAGAGTTCCTGCCACAAGCCCCAAAACTATATAAAGCAGTATCTTCATCTTCTGTCCGCTTTTCCTCGATGTATTATATGTCAGCCTTGCCGCCAAGATAATCTTCCGTGAACTTTATTATCCTCTCCATCGTCCTGACTGTCTCGACAGGATATTTGCCCACTGCCGACTCGCCCGACAGCATCACGTAATCGGTCCCGTCTATTATGGCATTGGCGACATCGGTGGCTTCAGCGCGCGTGGGTATGCGGTTCTCCGTCATGGATTCGAGCATCTGCGTGGCGGTTATTACGAACTTGCCCGCCAGGTTGCACTTCTTGATTATCATCTTCTGGACGACCGGGACCTCGTATATAGGTATGGCCACCCCCATATCGCCGCGCGCCACCATGATGCCGTCTGAGACCTTGATGATGCCGTCGATATTATGTATTCCCTCTCTGGACTCTATCTTCGCTATGACTTTAGGGCTGTTCTTGCCATACGGCAGGCGTTCTCTTACTTTGGTCATATCGTCCTTCGTCCTTATGAATGACTGGGCTATGTAATCGAGTTTGTTCTTTAGGCAAAAATCGATATCTTCCTTGTCTTTATCGCTTAAGCCGCGGAATATCAATTTGGCATCCGGAATATTTACGCCCTTATGCTCTTTTAAGAGGCCTCCGACGATGGCCTGGGTCTTAAGGCGCTTCTTCTTCCTGCCTATGACCCGGAGGGCGATATTGCCGTCGTCTATATAGATATGATGGCCGTTCTTCACTACGTCAAGAGAGCTTGTATAATCGAAAGGCACCGTGCTGCCTTCACCCTCGATATCTTCCTGCGTAAGCCATATGATATCGTGCTTCTTTATGTTTATCGGCTTCCGGTCCTTGAATGCGCCTATCCTTATCCTGTGGCCTTCGAGGTCACCGAGGATCTTAACGCACTTGTTGCACTTTCTGTTTATCTTCTGGATAAGCGCGATCCTGTGTTTCAAATCCTTGAATTCGCTGTGCGAGAAATTGAGCCTGGCCACGCCCATCCCCGCGCGCACCATCTCTTTTAAGATGGTCTCCGTGCTCGAGGCCGGGCCGAGAGTGCATATTATCTTGGTCTTTGGCATATCAGAGCTTGAACTTTCCCGTATTTTCGTCGATCGTAACGGTTATCTTGTCGCCGTCCTTATATTTCCCTTCAAGAAGCTTCAGGGCCAACTCATCCTGTATCTCGCGCTGTATCAGGCGCCGTAAAGGGCGGGCCCCGAAGTGCGGGTCATATCCTTCCTTGCCCAGCTTCTCCATCGCCTTCTTGTCGATCGTAAGCGTTATATTGCGCGCCTTTAATTTCGCCTGCAGGTCTTTTAACTGGAGCTCGACTATCTTGCCGATATCCTTCTCGGAGAGCTTGTTGAATATGATTATCTCGTCGACTCGGTTCAAAAATTCCGGCCTGAAATGTTTCTTGAGCTCATCCTGGACTTCGCGCTTTACGTCCTCTTTGGAGCTCGAATCATCCTGAAAATACTGGCTTCCGATATTTGACGTCATTATTATGAGAGTGTTCTTGAAATTTACGACCCTGCCCTGGCCGTCCGTAAGGCGGCCGTCTTCCAATATCTGCAGGAGGACGTTGAATACGTCGTGGTGCGCCTTCTCTATCTCGTCGAAGAGTATCACAGAATACGGCCTGCGCCTGATCCGTTCCGTGAGCTGGCCGCCCTCTTCGTATCCTACATATCCGGGAGGCGCGCCTATGAGTCTCGCCACGGAGTGCTTCTCCATGTATTCCGACATGTCGATGCGGACCATGGCATTCTCATCGTCAAAGAGATACCATGCAAGCGTCTTGGCAAGATACGTCTTGCCGACGCCCGTCGGGCCCAAAAAGATGAATGACCCTATCGGCCGGTTCGCGTCCGAGAGCCCTGAGCGCGAGCGCCGGACTGCATCGGATATGAGCGCTATAGCGTCATCCTGCCCGATGACGCGGGTCTTGATCCCCTCCTCCATGTGGACGAGTTTCTCGACCTCGCCCTCCATGAGCTTGGATATCGGTATGCCGGTCCACTTAGAGACTATCTCCGCTATATCCTCTTCGTCGACCTCTTCCTTCAGCATCTTCGACTTCTTCTGTATCTCGCGCAGCTTTTCACTCTCTCTGGAAAGCTCCTTATCGAGCTCTCTTGCTATGCCGTAACGGATCTCCGCGACCTTATCCAGGAGCCCCTGCTTCTCATATCTTTCTTCGTCCAGCTTCGCCTTCTCAAGGTCCTCTTTTATCTTTCGTATCTTATCTATCGCGTCCTTTTCATTCTTCCAGACTGCCTTCAGCGCGGAAGATTTTTCTTTTAGCGACGCGAGCTCTTCCTCCAGCTTTGCGAGGCGGTCTTTGGATGATTTGTCCTTCTCTTTTTTGAGGGCCTGTTTTTCTATCTCATACTGCATGATCTTTCGTTCCAGCTCGTCTATCTCCGTAGGGAGACTGTCTATCTCTATCCTGAGCTTTGCAGCAGCCTCGTCTATCAGGTCTATCGCCTTGTCTGGCAGAAAGCGGTTGGTTATATATCTGTCCGATAAAGTGGCGGCGCTCACTAAAGCGTCGTCTTTGATCTTTACCCCGTGATAGATCTCATAGCGCTCCTTCAGCCCGCGCAGTATGGCTATCGTATCCTCGACTGAAGGCTCGCCGATGAATATCGGCTGGAATCTCCTCTCGAGCGCCTTATCCTTCTCTATGTGCTTTCGGTATTCGTCAAGCGTCGTCGCTCCTATGCACCTTAAATTACCGCGCGCGAGAGCAGGCTTAAGCATATTCGCCGCATCGACCGCGCCTTCAGCCCCGCCGGCGCCGACTATCGTATGGAGCTCGTCGATGAATATGATGATCTCTCCGCCCTTTGATTCTATCTCTTTCAATACGGATTTAAGGCGCTCCTCGAACTCGCCTCTGTACTTTGCGCCGGCGACCATGCCGGCTATATCGAGAGCTACTATTTTCTTATTCTTTAGCGGAGTAGGCACATCGCCTGAAGCTATGCGCCGCGCGAGCCCCTCGGCGATCGCCGTCTTTCCTGTGCCGGGGTCGCCTATCAATACCGGATTATTCTTCGTCCTTCTTGCGAGCACCTGTATTGCGCGGCGGATCTCCTCATCGCGCCCTATCACCGGGTCGAGCCTACCCTGACTCGCAAGTTCGGTCAGGTCTCTTCCGTATTTTTCAAGGGCGCTGCGCTTATCTTCGGGATTTTCTTCTTCCGGATTGAAGGGTGTCATATCTTCTCTCCCATCTACTTCAACCTGCTTTAGATCTTAGGTCATAGTATTTAGTTCTTGGAAAAATTTATTTTTACTATGAACTAAGAACTAATAACTAAACTGATCGCATTCTCTATGCAACGCGCTGGCGCGGCTTTGTCATCTTGGCGTAGTCTTTGGGTTTCTGTATCTCTTTTAAAAGATGGAGCTTGTTCTGTTTCTTTAATTCGTTATATATGAGTATCCACGCGCAATCCATGTTCTTATCCACTTCGCATTTGCCCTTGTCCTGGCCCCCGCACGGACCATTCAAGAGGCCCTTCGGACACCGCGTTATAGGGCATATCATCCCGGTCAACTCAAGGACGCAATCCCCACATGCGGAGCATTTCTCATAGAACTCGCCTTTACCATCGATCGCGCCCATGAATAGAGTATCGCACCCGACATGGACAGGCTTATCGGTCCTTAGGTTCTCTTTGACGGACTGGATGCCGAGGCCGCATGCCATGACAAGTATCCCGTCGGCTGCCTCCATCTCTTTCCTATGCTTTGAGAGCTCTAGCTTCACCTTGGCTGCGACACAGGGTGCTGTCGGTATCGAGTATCCGGTGACGGCCTTGCCCGTCTTCTCGAGGGCATCCTTCACCTTCTTTACGTCATCCTCGCCGCCCGTCTTACAGGTTGTAGAGCATTCGCCGCATCCTACGATAAATATCTTATTCTGTCCCTCCAGGAACTTTAATATCTCCTGGAGCTCTTTCTGTTTTGTTATTATCATCTTTCCCTTCTCCCGGACCCTGGACCCTGAACCCTTGGCCCTCGTTTTTAAGGCGCTTTATTTTCTCCCCCAGCAGCTTCGCGGGTTCTATCTGATACAAGATCTGATATATGGCGAGGGCATCGTCGATCCTGCCCAATTTTTCATAAACAGCCCCCAGGCGGTCTATGGCGAAATACCGGTCACTCCTCTGGTACGTGGTAGTTATGGCATTCGGGCCCTTGCCCTCCAGCCAGAGCCGTGACGCCTTATCAAGGTATTCCGCGGCTTCCTGTAATTTGCCGTCCTGAAAATATATCCAGCCTATAGAGCCGAGTATCATGGCAGAATCAGGATTCTTCTTTTCGCCTTCTTTCAAGAATTTCAGGGCCTCCTCTTTCTGCCCCATCTTCTCGAGCCAGTACCCGCCAAGCGTGTATCCTCTTATGTCGTGCGGATTGAACGCCACCTCGACAAAGAACCATGGCAGGACCTCTTTCTCTTCGGCAGGCTTGAGATGCGTATCTTCCGTTATCTTGACGGAAGAGTACAGCCTCGAATACAGGTCCTTTTTCGCGCCGGAGCCTTGTCCGTGATGATGGCCTTCTTCTCCGTCTTCATGATCGCCGCGCGCCATCACTTCCGAGGTGAATGATTCCCCTGAATGATATTCCATAGCCTTCATAAAAGGCAGGCCCTTATGGTGATACTCCTCGGCCTTCATGAAAGCCCAGTCCGCGACAAGGGCCCTCAGGCCCCCGAACATGCGCTGTATTATGTCCTCTTCCTGCGCAGGTCTTACAAAATGATCCTTAAGCGTAAGGTTTAGGGGTATCGTAGCTGCGTAAATGACCGCGAGCGCTGCAATGGGCGCTACCGCTAATTTATTCATAGAGGATATCCTAGAGGTCCCTGTCCTTGAACGCGAGATATCCGGCCGACAGAAATACCGCCGTATATGCGGCCGCATACGCCACTAGAAATGCCATGGCCCATAACGGCACTATGTCTAGCGTATGTATTATCTTTTCTTTTATGTCAAAAAGCTCCGGATGCGGCAGGAATATGTATCCCGGCATGCTCGCGCCGAACCATGTAGACGCAAAATATAATATAAGCGATATCCCGATATTTGCCGTCGCGCTTAAATAAAGGGACAATAAGATCGTCAGCGCTGTAAAAAACGACAGGAGGCAAAGCTGGAGCATATATCCCTGGATGAATAACACCGGCGGAGTAGAAAAGTCCTTCCGCATAAATATCGATATGATAAAAGCCCCGTAAAAGAGCGTAAAGCTTATGGCGGATATCATAAATACGCCCAGGAACTTTCCTGATATGAAATGCCATCTTGAGACAGGGTGCGCCAGTATAGGATATATGGTCTTTGCCTCCATCTCCTGGGGCAATTGCCGTCCGGCAAAAGTGACAGCGACAATGACTGAGAAAATATATACGAGCGATATCCCTATCTCTTTAAAATATCTGGAAAATCCGGTTTCCCCGCCGAAAGATATCATGGCGGAATAACCTATCACCACGACAAGGAGGGCAAATATAAGATAGAAATCCTGTCGCCTTAATAGTTCCTTTATAACGCCTTTCGCGATAGTCCATATATTACGCATCGTGCCCACCTATCATCTTCAGGAAATAGTTCTCAAGCGAATGCCCGCCCTTCTCCGCTACCAGTTTCTCCATGGGGCCGAATTTAAGCGCGCGGCCCGCCTTCATGACGCATACGGTGTTGCATATAAGCTCCGCTTCGGAAAGTTCGTGTGACGACAGGAGGATGGTCTTGCCGCGTTTTGCCATCTGGCTTATGATGTTCCGGACATCGATCCTCCCTAGCGGGTCAAGCCCTGAGAATGGTTCGTCAAGTATCAGGAAGTCGGGATCATGCAGGATCGCCTGTGCAAGATTTAAACGGGACTGCATGCCCTTGGAAAAACCTTTGACGAGCCGGTCTTTCTCACCACTAATGCCGACCAGCTCTAGCGTCTCGTCTATTTCCTTATTAAGGCCCGCGCCGCGCATGCCGCAGAAAGAGCCGAACATCTTTAATATCTCTTTTGGGGTCATGAACCAGTAATAATTGGCGATCTCCGGCATATAGCCTACCTTGGCTTTGGCTTTAAGCGAGAGCGCGCTTTCGCCGAATATCGAGATGGTGCCTTTTTTAAAACCGATGAGCCCGACGATAGATTTGATAAAAGTCGTCTTGCCGGCGCCATTCGGCCCCAGAAGCCCGAATATCTCCCCTTCATTGACTTCGAGATCGAGCCCGTCCAGGGCAAGCTTCTCCCGCTTGAACCCTTGAGGATAAGAGACCGTCAGATCTGAGACTTTCAGTATGGTTGCCATATTTACATTACTGCTTCGACCTTCTTTATCTCGGGGAGTTCTTTCTTAAGCTCCCTTTCAACAAAGCTTGAGAGCGTTACCTGGCTCATGGGACATCCGCAGCAGGCGCCTTTTAAACGCACCTTCACCACGCCGTCTTCTACCGATACGAGCTCTATATCTCCTCCATCCTGCTGGAGCGCTATCCTTACCTTCGCCAGCACCTTCTCGACTTTATCTTTCATCTTTTACCTTTCTACTTTAACAGCTCTTTTATGTCTTTTTCGAACGCCTCTTTTGGCCTGAAGCCGATATACATCTTCACTATCTTCATATCCTTGTCGATAATAAAAGTCGTAGGTATGGACCTTATCGGGCCATATACGCCCGAGACTTTACCGTCGTCGATAAGGACCGGGTAGTTTATGCCCTCTTTGCCGGCAAATTCCTTTGCCTCCTCAAGGCTCACGAGCGCTACGCCGACCATCGCAAAACCTTTTGGCCCGTATTCCTTTTCGAGCGCGATAAAATCCGGCACCTCTTGCCTGCACGGCGGGCACCAGCTTGCGAAGAAATCGAGGATCACTACTTTGCCTTTAAAGTCCGACAGCTTCACGGCCTTGCCCTCAAGATCGGCGAGGGAGAAATCTTCCGCTTTTTGACCTATCTCTATGGCATTTCCTTTAGCGCAGGCTCCTACCAGAAATAGCGCCAGCACTACGGCTAGTATTTTACCGGTCTTTAACCCCATCCGTCCCTCCGTTCTTTTGTTCACTTCGAAAATACTGACAAAAATTTCTGGGATATTATGGCGAGATAATTCGTCACCATCAACATCCCCACTATCACCAAAAATATTCCGCCCACTATATTGATGGCGCTTATGATCTTCTTGAATCTATTGAAATACTCCAGGAATGTGTTTATGGCGAGCCCCGTCAGAAAGAATGGGAGCGCTATGCCTAAAGAGAAGACCGCCAAAAGCTTGGCCCCTTCGGCTATGCTGGCCTTTGTCCCTGCCAGCACAAGTATAGAGCCGAGTATCGGCCCGGCGCACGGCGTCCAGGCAGCGGCGAATGTCACGCCTATCAGGAATGATCCCAGATATGTCGCCCCTTTAGCCTTTATGTTGAGCCTGCGCTCTTTTATAAGGAAGTCGAGTTTTAATAGCCCTGTGAGGTAAAGGCCGAATATTATTATGAGGATGCCGCCGGCTATCCTTATTACATTCTGATATTGGTACAGCGCTTTCCCGACAGTAGTCGCCGTCAGGCCCAGCAAGACAAAGACTATGGAAAAACCGAGTATAAAAAGAAGCGAGTGTATTATCGTCTTCTTCCTGACCTCGCCTCTTTTTGCCCCGTCTTTCAGGTCACCGAATGAAACGCCGGTTATGTATGCTATGAAAGAAGGTATGAGCGGCAAAAGGCATGGCGACAGGAACATGAGAAGCCCGGCCACGAAAGCAACTATATAAGAGACCTGTTCGCTTGCCATTATTGGTTCTGTGTTATCCTTATCTTGATTATGTGAAGATCCTCTTTTATCTGGGCAATATCGGAAAATATCTTCTTCTGGTTATCGGCTATCTCCGAAAGCTTTTTGGATAACTCTTGATCGGCTCCCTGGTCTTGGGCGCCTATGGGCCTGCTGTTAAACGCAAGCCCTGCCGCTATCAGGACGAGTGAGATCGCTAAGATGATTAAAAAATTTTTGTTCTTCATGACATCTCCTTTCGGTAAAACATTTTAGCACAATGCGCTCTACTTTACACCTTCTAGAGCTTGAGAATGTCTCTCTTTTTATTTATCGCTTTCACGATTTCCATCGCCCATAACGGGAAGGATGAGATCGCTATTACCATGACCCAGTCAAGGGCCCCAAGAGGTTCGGTCTTGAATATCTTCTGGAAGAAAGGCACATAGACTACCATCATCTGGAGGATAAACGATACCCCTGTAGCCAGCACAAGATTTTTGTTCGTGAATATCCCTATCTTAAATATCGATTCCGTCATGCTGCGGCAGTTGAAAGAATGGAAGAGCTGGGAGACCGCGAGCACGATGAATGCGGCGGTCCTTGCTCTGGCAAGACCTTCATTCTCCACGAAGAGGACCAGACAGAATGCCGACAAGCTGCAGGTCGCTATAAATGCGCCTTGAATAAGCATCAAGATCGCCCTCTGGCGAGTGACTACGCCCTCATTTGTCTTCCGAGGCGGGCGGGCCATTATATTCGGGTCCACCGGGTCTACCCCAAGAGCGAGGGCCGGAAATCCGTCCGTTACAAGGTTTACCCATAGTATGTGTATAGGAAGAAGCGGCGCCGGAAGCCCGACAAGCGAAGATATGAACATGACCATTATCTCGCCGGCATTGCATGACAAGAGATAATGTATGAACTTCTTTATATTATCATAGATACCGCGCCCCTCTTCCACTGCGGCGACTATCGAAGCGAAATTATCGTCGGTTATGACCATGTCGGACACCTCTTTGGTCACATCCGTCCCAGTGATGCCCATGGCAACTCCTATATCGGCCTCTTTTACGGCCGGGGCATCGTTCACTCCGTCGCCGGTCATGGCGACTATCTCGCCGCGCTTTCTCCATGCGCGGACTATCCTCAATTTATGTTCCGGTGATACGCGCGCGTAAACCGGGGTCTTCGCTACAATGTTCTCAAGTTCTTGGTCGCTTAAGCGTTCCAGCTCTTCTCCGCTTAAGGCCATGGAGTCGGCTCTATAAAACCCGAGCTCGCGCGCTATTGCAACGGCCGTATTCTTATGGTCACCGGTTATCATGACGGTCTTTATGCCGGCCCGGGCGCATTCTTTCATGGCCGCTTTTACTTCTTCCCGTGGAGGATCGATCATAGCGATAAGCCCTAAGAATGTCAGGTCCTTTTCCACGAAAGACGCCTCATACGTATCAGGCGCGCCTTCCATGACTCTGTAACTTACCGCCAGCACCCTCATAGCCTGCGCCGCAAGCTCGTCATTTACCTTCAGGACCTTATCCAGATCAGATCTATCAAAAGGCCTCGCCGCGCCTTTCTCTTCTATCTTTGAGCAGTCTTTTAACAGGACGTCCGGGGCGCCTTTTACAAAAGCAATGACCTTGCCTTTATATGAACGCACGGTCGTCATCTTCTTGCGCTCCGAGTCAAACGGTATCTCTTCTATAAAAGCCGAATCCTTCTCAAGGCCGGCCTTTGACAAGCCGGCCTTTGCCGCCGCAGTAAGGAGCGCTCCTTCCGTAGGGTCTCCGACTATTTTATACAGGCCGCCGGCATTTGTAAGCTCGGCTCCATTACACAGGACGGCGCACTCAAGACTTTTATACAACCCCGGGCTATCCTTAAGGATTATCGCTGAACCATTTACAAGGAATTCGCCCTTCGGTTCATATCCTATGCCTGTTACCTTATATATAGCGCCATCGGAATATATCGCCTGGACGGTCATCTCGTTCTTCGTAAGAGTGCCTGTCTTGTCCGAGCATATCACTGTCGCACAGCCGAGGGTCTCTACCGACGGAAGTTTTCTGATAAGCGCGTGGCGTTTTACCATCCTCTGGACGCCAAGAGCAAGCGCTATAGTAACTACGGCTGGCAGGCCTTCCGGTATAGCCGCCACCGCGAGGCTTACTGATGTGAGGAACATGTCTAGAAGCTTCCCGCCTCTTAAAACGCCCAGGATAAATACGAACGCGACCAGTATAATGCAGAGATAGACTATCCACTTGCCGAATTCCTCCAGCTTCTTCTGCAAAGGCGTAGCTTCCTGCGTTATCTCCTGCACCATGCCGGCGATCTTCCCAAGCTCGGTCTTCATGCCGGTGTCGACCACTATGGCCCTTGCCTTGCCGCTCGACACAGATGTCCCCATGTAAACCATGTTTGCCCTGTCGGCCAAAGACGCTTCAGATTCGTCAAGGGTCAAGGTCGTCTTTATGACAGGCGTAGATTCGCCGGTAAGGCTTGCCTCAAGGGTCGAGAAATTGGATGTTACCCATGACAGGCGGCTATCAGCAGGGACATTGTCCCCTGCCTCGAGCTCTATGACATCCCCGGGGACTATCTCTGACGAAGGCACGACAGTCCGCGCGCCATCACGGATAACTTTGGCATTAGGCGAAGAGAGTTTTTTCAGGGCGGCTAGCGACTTCTCGGCACGATACTCCTGGATAAAGCCGAGTATCGCATTTAGTATCACTATCGCGACTATCGCAGCCGCGTCTATCCATTCGCCCAAGAATCCGGATACGGCCGCGGCGCCGATAAGCACCCATACTATAAAATCTTTGAACTGATCTATCAATATCTCGAGCGGCCCTGTCGTCTTCGCCTCTTTCAGGGCATTCGGCCCGTATTCCAGAAACCTCTTCTTCGCCTCCTCTGGCGCCAGGCCCACCTTGGCGTCAGTGTCGAGGATCTCTTGGGTCATCTCAATGCTGATATTGTAAAATTTCTGTTCCTTTTCCACTATGTGATCCTTTTTATTATCCTTTATTGTGACGCCTTACCCTCTCTCATCTCATATTTCCACTTCCATAAAGAGTATATGGGAGGATAGACGAGCAATTCTAGCACAAAGCTCGTAAATATTCCTCCTATCATTGGAGCGGCTATCCGTTTCATGACATCGGAGCCTGCGCCCGAGGCCCACATGATCGGTATTAACCCCATGAACATGGCCATCACCGTCATCATCTTGGGCCTTATGCGTTTAACAGCCCCGTGCACGATCGCCTCGTCGAGGTCTGCGAGCGTCTTCATGGCTCCGGCTCTGACCCTCTCGTTATAGGACATATCCAGGAAGAGGAGCATAAAAACGCCCGTTTCAGCGTCGAGCCCCATAAGCGCTATCATACCCACCCAGACTGCGATCGAGATATTGTAGTTCAAAAGATACAGCAGCCATATCGCTCCGACGAGCGAGAATGGGACGGCGAGCATCACTATGCCCGCCTTTATGGGGGACTTTGTGTTCATATAGAGGAGCGCAAATATGAGGAATATGGTGAGCGGTATCACGAGCTTAAGCCGCTCTCTTACCCTTAGCATATTCTCGAACTGTCCGCTCCACTGTATCGAATATCCCGTAGGTATGTCGAGCTTGTTCCTGACCATGGCCTTGGCGTCATTAACGTAGCTTCCGATATCGCGGCCTGAGACATCCACATAGACATAGCCTGCGAGCATGCCATTCTCATCCCTGATCATGGAAGGCCCGAGCGTGAGATGCACATCCGCAAGCTGGGCGAGAGGTATCTGGGCGCCGGACGGCGTTGGGACGAGGACTCTTTTCATCTTATCCATGTCATCCCTGAGCTCGCGCGGATAACGGACATTGACCGTATAACGCTCGCGCCCTTCGATCGTCGTAGTCACGGGCTCGCCGCCGATCGCCGACATTATGACCTCCTCCACCTCTTTCACCGTAAGCCCATATCGGGCGAGCGCGTCCCTCTTTATATCGAAATCTACGAAATATCCTCCCGTGACCCTTTCGGCGTATACGGACCTGGTCCCCTTCACGTCCTTAAGCAGCCCTTCGATCTTGATACCTATCTTCTCAACCTCTTTTAAGTCAGAACCGAATATCTTTATGCCGACGGGAGTGCGCACTCCGGTAGAGAGCATGTCGATCCTGGCCTTTATCGGCATCGTCCAGGCATTGGTGACCCCGGGGAATTGCACTTTCTTGTCGAGCTCGCCTACTATCTTCTCCCAGCTGTAGCCTCTCCGCCACTCGCCCTGGGGTTTTAATACGATCACTGTCTCGAACATGGAGAATGGCGCCGGGTCTGTCGCGGTCTCAGCCCGGCCGGCCTTGCCGAATACCCTCTCTACCTCAGGCACCTCTTTTATCAAGACGTCCATCTTCTGCATGACCCTCTGGGCCTCCTGGACGGAGATGCCGGGAAGCGTCGTAGGCATATAGAGAATAGTCCCCTCATTAAGCGGCGGCATGAACTCCTGCCCAAGCTTAAAGTAAACCGGTACTGTGACCAGCATAAGAATGATCGCGCTTATTATCGTCGCCTTCTTGTGCTTCAGCACAAACCTGCAGGCCGGTTCATAGATCCTGAAGAGGACCTTGCTTACAGGATGCCGCTCTTCCGGAAAGTATTTCCCGACGGTTACGGTGTTGAATACATTCGACAGCCATTTCGGTTTGAAACGCCTGTAATCCATCCGTGTAAATAACATGCGCATCGCGGGATCGAGGGTAATGGCCAAGAGCGCCGCTATGGCCATGACGAGGTTCTTGCTTATGGCAAGGGGCCTGAAGAGTTTCCCCTCCTGGTCGACGAGGGTGAATACCGGCAGGAATGCCACCGCTATCACAAGCAGCGAGAAAAATACCGAAGGGCCGACCTCTTTCATGGCGTTAAGCCTCACTTCGTGATAATCCCCGACCCTTCCTCCGGAGTCCCAAAGCTGGAGCTTCTTATAGGCGTTCTCCATCTCCACTATCGCGCCGTCGACAAGGACGCCTATCGATATGGCGATCCCTGAGAGTGACATGATGTTAGAGGTGACCTTCATGCCATACATGGGGATGAATGATAACAACACCGCGATCGGTATCGTAAGTATGGGGACTATCGCCGACGGGAAGTGCCACAAGAACAAAAGTATGACGCCGCTGACTATTATAAGCTCTTCGATGAGTTGGTGCTTGAGGGTATCTATGGAACGCTTTATCAGGTCCGAGCGGTCGTATGTCGTGATTATTTCGACGCCTTTCGGCAGGGAGGACTTTGTCTCTTCGAGTTTCTCTTTTACGCGTTTTATGACATTGAGCGCGTTCTCGCCCTGCCTCATTATGACGATCCCGCCTACGGTCTCGCCTTCGCCGTCTAAGTCAGCCACGCCGCGCCGTATCTCGGGGCCGAGCGCTACCTGGGCGATATTTTTAACGAGCACCGGCACGCCTGAAGGGTCTGCGCTGATCACGATATTCTCGATATCTTCTTTCGACTTTGCGTAACCGCGGCCACGGACCATATATTCCGTGCCCGAGAACTCGACGAGACGACCACCCACGTCATTATTGCCTCCGCGTATGGCATCGGATATTTTGCTTATGGATATTTTATATGTCGAGAGCGCGGCCGGGTTCACCGTAACCTGATACTGTTTCTGGAAACCGCCGACAGAAGCGACCTCAGCCACCCCGGGAACGCTCTGGAGCCAGTAGCGAAGGTACCAGTCCTGGAAGGTCCTTAAGCCGGCGAGGTCATTCTTGCCCGTTGTATCTTTTAGCGCGTATTGATACACCCATCCGACCGAAGTCGCGTCAGGCCCGAGCTCCGTCTTGACGCCCTCTGGAAGCCTCGGGATTATCTTGCTCAGATATTCGAGGACGCGGCTCCTGGCCCAGTAAAGATCGGTTCCGTCCTTGAATATCACATATACGTACGAGAACCCGAAATCGGAGAACCCCCGCACAGCCTTGACATTCGGCGCGCCAAGCATTGAAGTAACTATTGGGTAGGTGACCTGGTCTTCTATGATGTCCGGGGAACGGTCCCATTTGGAATAGATGATGACCTGCGTGTCGGAAAGGTCGGGTATAGCGTCGAGCGGCATATTGTTGATGCACCAGAACGCCGCGGCGAGGCACGCGGCTACGAGTATTATGACGATATATTTGTTCTTCGCCGAGAACTCTATTATCTTTTCTATCATAAATTTGTTACTACCCCGTTATTGGGCTAACGGCGCTTTGAGTTTCGTCTCCGAATCGACGAGAAAATTCCCGCTCGTTACTACAACATCGCCTTCCTTCAGGCCGCTCAACACCTCATAATAACCTTCCGCTTTTTGCCCTAACGCCACCTCGCGCGACTCCAAAACGTCGCCTTCCTTAGAAAGATAGACTATCTTTCGCAAGCCCGTATCAAGGACAGCTGCTTCAGGCACAGCCAGTTTCTTCCCCAGAGCGACTTTTATATTCGCGTTCACGAACATTTCCGGTTTCAATTTATCGCCTGTATTTTCGACTTCTACGCGAACCTGGTTTGTCCTGGATATTGCATCCAGTACAGGGTTTATCGATACCACTTTCCCGGAGAATTTTTCACCGGGATACGCGACCGCCTCTATTTCAACCAGGTCCCCGGGTTTTACCAGCCCTATCTCATATTCGTATATCGATATGTATGCCCATACGCTCTCGCCTTTGCCCGGAAGATAGAGGTTTGTTTGGGCTTTTCTGGTCTTCTCGATATCAGCGATCTGGTCATCGCCCATACCAAGAAGTTTTAATTTACGCCTTGCTGCCTCGGCCAGATCCTTTGTCCTGTTGATGACATCCTGGAGAGGTGAATCTTTTACATTATCCTCGGCGTTAAGCGCCTGGATAAATTCTTCCTGTGTAACTACAAGCTCCGGATCATATGCGATCTTACCCGAGGCGCGAATGACTTTTTCGAGATCCATCTTTTCGACAGGCTCTGTCTTGACGCCTATCAGCTGCTGTTTTTCAGGGCTTATCGTTATTGTCCGGCCCGCCTCCTCGCCGGATCCTTCTTCATAAACAGGCACATAATCCATGCCCATCGGATCCTTCATCGGTACAGGCGATGTGACCCGAGGATCCATGGGATTGCGGTAGTAAAGGAGTTTCCGCTCCTTTTTAAGAGGCGCGATCGGCCCTGTCTTTAATGGCTGTTTTATTATTTCCACAACCCTGCCGCTCGCTGTGGATATGACCTCTCCGCAGATCGGGCAGATAATTCTCTCGCCGGGCCTTATACCTGTCTTTACGCTCATCGCGCAATTCTTCATCGTGCATTTATGTTCTACACATACTTCTTCCAAGCTCTTCTCATCGCCTGTCTTCGATGCATTCCCATGGGGAGCGCAGCCTGATAGGATCGTTGAAAATGTGAGCATTAAAACAAATAGCGCAGCAATATATTTATCTCTTTTCATCCGAACCTCTTGTATTTAATGTATCAAGATCTACCCCGACCGCCCTTTCCAGGTCAGCCAGCGCTATCCTTAACTCAAGGATGGCCTTATAATGGTCAAGTTTAAACTCCAGCAGCATCCTTTCCGAGTCCAGGAGCGCCAGGAAATCCGCTTTTTGAGATTCATAGCCTTTTATGGCTGCGCTCATGGTCTCTTGGGCCTGCGGTAAGAATGCTGTCTCATAAAGCTCGACGAGCTTCCGGTTGGCCTCGACCCTGGCGTAAGAATCCCTGACATCAAAGAGGACGGCGTTCTCTTTCATCTTATAACCGGCCTTAAGCGCCTCAAGCTCGTTCTTCATCTCCTTCGCGCCAAAGAATTGTTTCTCAAAGAACCAGATAGGCACGGTAGCGCCCAACATGACAGCCCAATTCTTTTCGTTAAGCCGGTCCCTTGCGACCATCTGCTTGAACTTAAATGAAAAATCCGGCATGAATTCATTGAGTGAAAGGTCATATGCCGCCTTTCCTTTTTCGACCCCATACCTGTAGGCCGATAGTTCCTGGTTACTTTTCCTCGCCGCCGTGTAAAGATAGTCCAGTGTCGGCACGGGTTCGATCTGGCCTTCTTGAGCCGGAATGCCCGCCTCTTCTTTTGGATCTTTATTTTGAAGGATATTCAACCTCGCCTGGGCTGTGAGACGTTTTTGTTCGAGGATGATAAGCTCCGTATCGACCCTTGCCAGCTCCACCTGCGCCTTCAGCGCGTCTGCCTGGCTCCCGATGCCTGTCGAATACCTCATAGTCGCTGTCTTCGACGCCTGTTCAAGTATCGCCTTATTTTCCTTATTTACTTCGATGAACTTATAGGTAAGATATAGCTCGGCGTAAGCGCTCTTTACGTTTTTAATGACCTCCCGCTCTTTGGTCTTATAGTTCTCGTACGCCATCTTGGCAAGCTTTGCGGCTATTTTAGCGCGCAGATATAATTTTGTGGGGAATGGGACGTCCTGGGAGATGGCATACATCTTCATTGGGTCGCCTGAGAGCTGCCTGTCGGCGTATATTTTATCATATTCGAATTCGAGCGTCGGGTCATTCGGACTTGCGGCCTGCCATATCCTTGCGCCCGCGGCTTCATAAGACCTCTTCGCGGCCAATATTTCGGGATTTGATCTTAATGCTTCGGCGATCGAACTCTCCAGGGTTAATGAAGTATCTGCGATGGCATTTGAAAAGATAGGAAGAGAGAAGATGATACAGAAAGCGGCCAGGATCGTCTTCTTTGGCATGAGCACCTCTTTTTGGATATTATATCTTAATTATATTCTATAGGCAAAGAAAGAAAATCCGATACCTGCTAAAACCGTCAGCACTATGAGCGAGAATAAAAATATGAATAGCGTCTTTACCCCGAACTCCTTTCGCAAGACCAATATCGTGCCGTAGCTCGTTATCGGCCCGATAAGAAGTAGCGTCATGCCTGCGCCGGGGCTTAAGCCCTGCCTTATGAAGCTGTCGATGAGCGGAACGCTTGCTGTGGCGCAAAGATATACGATTATCCCGAATATAACGCTAAAGATATAACCGGCCCCGCCGATAAGATATGTGTGTATCGCTTCACCTATAGGGACATATGTCGCGACAACGGCCGCCAAGATTATACCGGCTGCAAGTTCAAACCCTATCTCTTTCGGCAGCTTTATATATGCATAATTAAGGACGGCTATGGCTCTTTGTGAAAAAGTCTTTTTCCTTTGAGCCGAAACATGAGGGATATTTTCCGCGCAGCGAGGGCAAGATGTCTCTTTTTCAATAGTTTTCGTGTCGCGCTTGATAGCATTCCCTATCATGCCGATAACTATCCCCATCACTATAACCGCAAAGAAACTATAAGCCGCGAACCCAAGCCCCAGAACGCTGAAAGTAACGAGGATCGCGCTTACTGAAGTCGCCGGAGTTGCAACAAGAAATGCGAGTATCGGCCCAAGCTTCGCGCCCTTTTTGTAGAAGCTCACCGCTATAGGAAGCGAGCCCCAGCAGCATACGGGAAGCACGGCCCCTATAAGCGCCGCCCAAAATATGGGTTTTATGCCGGAACGCCCGAGATATTTCCCGACGATATCCTGGGAAATAAATTCATGGACGAGCCCGCTTATAAAGAACCCTATCGCAAGCGCGGGCAGGATCTCTTTCAGATAGTGAAAAAGTACGTGAGTGAAGTGCTCCATGCCTCCTCGATATTATTCGTCCTTAACAGGCCTCTCTTTTAGAGGTTTAAAACCGATCCCTGAATCAGGGCCGGGAAGCGGCTGCACGTATTCCGTAAGGAAGAATTTTTTATCAACGATCCACTTCTTTAATGACTCGGCGATCTCTCTTGCCTTCGGATAACTCGACAATGGCGAAGTCGGCACCTCTTTGCCCTTCACAATGATGCGCCCGCTCCTCAACTGCTTATAATTGACCTCTCCGTGCGAGCGGGCCACCCCCTGAGGATAATCCTCGCTGTAATCGACTACCTGCGTCCAGAGATCCTCATCCTTTACGGCGGCGCTCTTCAGTATATCTTCATTTAATATCGGGATAGGAACTCCGATCCCAACATTGAGCGATACCCCGTAGCCCTCATAAGATACTCCCATTAACCACTCGGGCTTCATCTGTTTCAAGTCACCGGTCAGCGCCAGTGTGCCTGACGGCGCCTGCGGAACGCCGTTCGGCTTTCTCGGCACCATGGGATTATGCTGCGTACCGTTCCAATAAACGTAGCCGACCCCGCCACCCAGGAATATCCTTGTCCCTATGCCTATCGTCCTGTAATACGGGTCCTTCAGGAGCGGCGACAGCTGCCCGGCCGAGCAATATGAGGCATTGCCAAGGTCAGGCTTTAAGGTGCCCATATAGGTATAGATCGTCCTGTCTTTTGAAAGATTGACCGCGCAATTATAATTTTGATAGCAGTTCCTCGGATTCAAAAGGACCGCCTCGTTTATGTCTTTAATGTTTAAGTATGTCTTTATATGTTTTCTCGGGTAGCAGTCGGTGCCATAGGCCGTTCCTTCAAGTATGACGTCTTTGCCTCCCACAAACTCTTCGATCACGTGCCCGCCGCCGTACTTGAACTCTCCGGGATAGATCTTATTCCTTGGATCATCGTCGGCCATCGCTGTCGCGCCGAGCAATATGTCAACTGCCGCGAAGCCCGAATAGACCGAAACGCCGTTAAGCGTCACCTTGCCGCCGCCGAGCTTTATCTTCGGCTTCGAGTGGCCTACGTTAAAATAGGCGGCGCTTGAGCACATCGGACCGAAGGTGCCGGTAGTCACGACGTCGACTTCCTGCGCGGCGGCTTTCAAGCCCTTCTTCTCTACTATATCCATGACCTCTTCGGCCGTCACCACGACGACCTCGCCTTTCTTTATCTTCTCGTTTATCTCTTTTATCGTCTTAGCCATTGGTATCCCCCTGTATGTTTTTATCGTGTAATTGAATATCTCTTATCATAAACCGGTTTTATTTATTACTGCCGCATTCGTTTGACATGTATCTCGTCGGCTATCTCTTTTTCCAGCGCTACTTGTGTCTCTTCGACCTTTATTACATATGACGGGAATATCTGATGTACGGTGATGCTCACCCCGGGCACGATCCCGAAAGACATGAGTTTGTGGATCTGCGGATGTTTAGCCGTCAAAATATAAACGACCTTGCCTGTCTCTCCCGGAGATAATTTGGAAAGCGGCACTACGATGCTCTCCAGCAAGCCCTTTGCCTTGGCACAGCACTCGCCCGAAGGTATCGGATGCCCGTGCGGGCACTCTTTGGGATGCCCCAAAAGAGTGCAGATAGACTCCTCCACTTCTTTGGATAGTATATGTTCGATCGCGCAGGCGGATGTATCCATCTCTCTTCTGCCAAGCTCAAGGACATCTATCAAGAGCCTCTCGGCAAGGCGCTGCCTTCTTATTATATCTTTTGCTTTAGCCTCTCCGACTGGTGTAAGCTTTACGGAGTCCCCGCCCTGGGCCACGTAACCGTCTTTTTCGAGGTCGCCCAGCATAGCCTCTTTGACTTTTTCGAGGATGCTATTTCCGACCGAGGGCCTGCCCGTTATCTTCTTCTCGCGCTCTTCCCATATAACGCTTAATGCCTCTTCTATCTTTTGAGATCTTTCCATCTTGTCACCTTCTCTTTTTTAGTATATTTAAATTATGGCTACTCCCATTTCCACCAGATGCTTCAGCGCGAAATTCAGCGCGCCTCCGGCAAGTATCGCGAAGAGGAACACAAATACCCCTATTATCAAAGCGACCTTTACCCCGCGCTCCTTTACGGTAACGAAGAACTGCGCTATGCAAGGCACAAATAATGTTATGACTACAAGTGAAACGAGTATCTGTATGTTATTGAGCGCGCCTGATTTTGAAAAAGCATAAAGCCCTGCCGCGCCATAGTCCCGGCGCAAAAATCCCAGTATAAAAACGCTCGTTATCTTTTCAGGCAGCCCCAGAAAATGGACCACGAGCGGGCTCAAGGCCTTCTCAAGCCATCTTAATATCCATAATTTGTCCAGCACGAATAATACCGTCGTGCCTAGCAGAAATAGCGGGACTGCCTCTTTAAGATACCATTTAAGCCTTGCGAATGTCTTTACGATTATATTTGATATCTTCGGCATCCTTATAGGGGCAAGCTCCTGTATAAATGGGCTCCTTTCGCCCGGAACTATCTTCGAAGCGGCAAAGCCGACAGAAATAAGCACTGACAGGAGCACTAGCACCCAGAGTATCGTCGCCTTAAGCGATATGCTCCCTAATAGCCCCATTATTACCCCAAGCTGAGCAGAACACGGGATCGTTAGGGCTAAAAGCAGCGTGACTACTATGCGTTCTTTCTTGGTATCAAGTATCCTTGTCGTCAATGTCGCCATAGTCCCGCACCCCAGCCCAAGTATCACCGGCAGTATCGCCCTGCCATTAAGGCCGATAACCTTAAAGACCCTGTCCGACAGCACGGAAAGCCTGGGCAGATACCCTGAGTCTTCTAAAACGCCGAAGAATAGAAAAAATGCCGTCACTATCGGCAATATTATGGCGAAAGCATATGTCACTGCCATTGTGATGATGCCATAATCTCCTACGAGAAAATCCTTGAGCATGTTCGATCTTATGTACTTATCGGCGATATCAATAAAGAACGGGTTCACCCATTTGCCGAAAAATCCCTCCTGCAGGATATCTACAAGCGTCCCGGCGGCGAATCTCCCAACAAAAAAATACATGAATACCAGAACGCCTATAAGTATGGGTATGCCTGTGACCGGCTTTATCGTAAGGCTTCCTATCTTTTCGGCAATACTTGCCTTTAAATTACCGGAAACGCTTAAGACGCTTTTAGCTATGTTCTCGGCCACGCGCGTCCTCTTTACAAGAGACATCATCTCCTGCGGCTTTACCGTCTCATGCTTGCCGGGGATTATGTCGATCGCTACATGCGGTAGCCGCGCCTTCCGGATAGCGTCTTTAAGCCTCGAGACCCCTTCGCCTGTTACTGCAACGGTCTCAACAACTTCTATCCCAAGCCTCTCCGCGAGCTTGCGGGCATCTATCTCTATTCCGCGCTCCCTGGCCTCGTCGGCCATATTAAGACACAGCACCAGCGGGATACCGAGCTTTGCCAGCTCCAGCGTCAAAAGTAACGACCTCTTCAGGTTCTTTGAGTCGGCTACATGAACTATGCATCCTATGTCGCTGCGCAATATGTCGCATGTCACCTTCTCGTCTTCGGAAAGCGCATTTAAGCTGTTGACGCCCGGAGTGTCGATGATATTCGCGACATGTCCCCCGAAACGCCAGACGCCCTTCGCAACTTCGACTGTCGTCCCCGGATAATTAGAGACTGTCGCGTAACTTCCCGTGAGGGCGTTAAATATCACGCTCTTTCCTACATTTGGATTTCCTACAAGGGCTATCTTCACTTAAAAGACCTCTTTCTAGCTATATTATATATTCATAATGAGGTTCGGCGTCCACTTTTTTTCTGCGGTACTTTTGCACGAGTTCTTCGAAAGTCGTCGTATCTATTATAACAGAAATAGAGTGCCTGACGTCTTTCCAGACATCCCGGAATATGCAGCTCTTTATATCCTTGCATCCTTTATAGCACTCTTCCTCAACGCATGATATCGGCCCTATCGGGCCTTCTATGAACCTTATTACATCGCCTATGGTCATTTCAGAAGGAGGCCGGGCGAGCAGAAATCCGCCGTTTATGCCCCTCTTGCTCTTCACAAATCCGCCTTTTCTCAATACAAGGAGGATCTGTTCGAGGAATTTTGTGGGCATATCGCCCCCTTTTGCAAGCTCCTGTATAGAGACAAGGCCACCGCCTTCCTCTATATATCTAAGGGACAGCTCAAATATTGCCTTTAACGCATAGTCACACTTATAGCTTATCTTCATCTTAAATTTATGGTTGTGTTGAATATCCGATAAATATGATTAACTTAGTAGACTTTACCACTTAAGGGCGTATTTGTCAAGTTTTTTGGTAATATTAGATCCTCAGGCTTTCAGCAGTCTCTAATGTGGCTGGTTTTGCGGGGATTGTTTTGACGGCGTCAGTTGCGCGGCCCTTCCAATATTCCACCACCACGCTATCTTTATCTTTTAACTTTGTATGATAAGCAACGATGCTTGCGGCAAGTTCTATCGCGGCATCATCCGCCCTTCCTCTTAATATAGCATAAGGTCCTGGCACGTCTTTTACATTAAATGAGATGTCTTCGTCTTTCAGGTATGACTCCAGGATGCTGTTCTCTTTCTCGTTTCTACCCACAGCGAGTTTTGTTTCGGGTGAGATCCTATAATTTCTTCCTACGGTCGCAAGCATCAAATTATCAAGATCTAGCGCATTGTATTTCACGAGGTCTTTGACCCGTTTTGCATATCCCGGGTCTGTCAAAAGGCACCCTCCGCCTGCATTTGGATATTCCTTTATCCCCAATTTTTTCGCAAGTTCCATCTGCGGTCTTCTGCCGCGCCCCTTTATATCCAGAAGCTTCTCTCTATCAACGATGCCTTCAAGCTCCGGAATGGTCGGTTCTAAAAGTTTTGCCGAGAGAGGCCTTAACAACAACCCTTTTAAGCCGGACTGCTTCTCTATCAGGCGCAACATGTCGCCTCTCTGAGACATGGGCCGCTCGCCCAACACCTCGCCTGTCACGATGAATGACGCGCCTGCCTTGGACATATACTCTTTGGCCTTTTTTAACATTATGATCTTACAGTCGATGCACGGGTTCACATTCGCGCCAAAACCATATTTCGGATTTTTATACATCTCAAGATACTCTTCCGTAATATCAAATACCGTGAGCGGGACTTTAAGCATGTCTGCCGCCTTCTTCGCGGCGACGCTCGCCCCTTTACCGAAACATCCGCAGAACCTTATGGCAAAATTCACAGCCTCGACCTCTACGCCGAGCTCCTTCATAAGCGCGACGCTGAGGATCGAATCAAGCCCGCCGGATAATAGAACAAGCGCTTTCTTATTCATTTTTCTTTAATTTCTCCAGCCATTCTTTTATCTTCTTCTCGTAGCCTATTTCGGTTGGAAAATAGTATTTCGTGTTCGAGGGTTTATATTCCTGTTTGACGTAATGGTCCTTAAATTCGTGAGCGTATTTGTAGTCTTTGCCATGGCCGAAGGCATCGCCGTCGAGGCTTGCGTCTTTTAAATGGTTCGGCACTTCGAGGACCCTTCCCGCTTCCACGTCTTTAATGGCACTCTCTATGCCCAGATACGCGGCATTTGATTTTGGAGCGCAGGCAACATATACGGCGGCTTGAGCAAGAGGTATCCTTGCCTCCGGCATCCCGACGAACTCCGAGACTTGCATCGCCGCATTCGCTATGACAAGCGCCTGAGGATCGGCATTGCCGACATCTTCGGCGGCGCAGATCACGATGCGCCTTGCGATAAACCTCGGGTCCTCGCCGGCATATATCATCTTGGCGAGCCAGTAGAGGCTGGCGTCCGGATCCGAACCGCGCATAGATTTGATAAATGCGGATATCGTATCATAATGGCCGTCTTCATCCTTGTCATAGACGACCGCCTTCTTCTGTATCGACTCCTCCGCTATCTCCTTCGTAAAATGTATCTTGTTGTCTTTGCCTGCGGCAGTCGTGAGCGCGCCGATCTCAAGGGCCGATAGAGCCCGCCTTGCATCGCCTTCGGAGGTCTTCGCAAGATGTTTTAGCGCTTCCTCTTCTATGGCGACAGGAATATTGCCAAGGCCTTTTTCTTTATCTTTAAGAGCCGCTCTCATTATGGTGATTACGGCTTCGCCGGATAATTTATTGAACTCGAATACCTGCGAGCGGGAAAGTAGCGCCTGGTTTACGTAGAAGAAAGGATTGTGCGTTGTGGTGCCTATCAATATGGGGTTACCCGCCTCGACGTCGGGCATGAGGACATCCTGCTGGGCCTTATTAAAACGGTGTATCTCGTCTATCAATAGTATCGTGCGTTTTCCGCTGATAGATTCCCGCTTCTTCGCGGCATCTATTATTTTGCGCATGTCGGCGACATTATTGGAGGCGGCGTTTATCCGTTCAAAATGGGATTTGGTGCGCTGCATTATTATGGAAGCAAGCGTCGTCTTGCCGCATCCAGGAGGGCCGAAAAGTATTACAGAAGAGATCTTATCCGATTCAATGAGGCGCCTTAAGAGCTTATCCTTACCTAATATATGCTCCTGGCCCACAAAATCATCGAGCTTCGCCGGCCGCATCCTTGCCGCCAGCGGCTCCTCTTTCGCTATAGCCTTCTTCTCTTTTTCAAACAGATCCATCTTTTTCCGGTTTCTCTCAAAAAAAATCCCCACAATGCCGTGTGGAATCGAATTATCTTGATCCTGCTCTCAACAGGTGGGTGCCCTCTCATGGACGCCAAGGCGCTCATGAAGCTAGGCTCCCTTATTTAGTGCTATTGGTTCAAGATTATTCATCCTAAATCACGCGCACCGCAGGGAGTTTTTTCTAATTAAAGTATATCATATTCTGCATGAAAAGCAAAAAATGCCGGCACTCTCTAGCGGTGTTTGGCTCCGAGCTTGGCCTCGAGCGCGTGGGTGACTTTTGAATGAACATCGAGAATGTCTTTGTCCTCGAGCGTCTTCTTCGGGTCCTGGTATTCGAGCCTGTAGGTGAGGCTCGCTTTGCCTTCGGGGATCTGTTTTCCGACGTATCTGTCGATAAGCCTTACGTCTTTAAGGATGGCTCCTGCTGTCTTCTTTATCGTGTCGATGATAAGGTCATTGGTAGATTCTTTTCCAGCTATTACCGATATGTCTCTTGAGACTGACGGATATTTCGGGAGCTCTTTGAAACGCTTCTCTAATACAGCGTGTTTAAACAATTCCGCCAGGTCTATGAGCGCGGCGCACGCTTTATCTTTTATATCGAAACTTGCAAGGGTCCTGGAGCTTACATCCCCCATTACGCCTACAATTTTACCGTCTATTTCTATGGATGCGCGGCTCGACGCCGAGAACCTGGCGTCATTTGTATCTTTTATTGCGAAGGAATTTATGCCGAGCTCCCGGAAGAGCGTTTCGAGGATGCCTTTGAGATCGTAAAAATCGCATAGCCGTGAAGCGCCGATCGCGCCCGGAGATGCCTGTCCCATTATGCCTACGGACAGCGTGATCTTTTCAGCGAATTTATCATCCCCGTCTTTATGATAGGTGCTTCCTATCTCAAAAAGCTTCAGGTCTTTTGCCTTCCTGTTGATATTCCATAGCATCGAATTCAATAACCCGGGGATAAGGCTTGGCCTCATGACTTCCTGTTCGCTTGATAGCGGGTTCATCACTTCGACCGTGTCGTCGCCTGAGATGCCTTCAACCTCTACCAACTTTTTGCTCAACAGACTATATGTCAATATTTCATCGAGGCCTAAACCTGTGAGGATCGAGCGTGTCTTGTCTTCTATAATATCTTCTACAGGCCTTCTTATGGGCTGCTCTACAATACCTGGCAAGGCGACGGGGATCTTGTCATAACCATAGATCCTCGCGACTTCCTCTATGAGGTCTATCTCATTCTCGAGATCTCCTCTTAGATTTGGTATTTCTAGCTCTATCTTATCGCTAGAAGATGTTTTTACTCCGAGTCCCAGCGCATTTAATATATTTTTTACGTCGGCCTGGGGAATCTCTATTCCGAGGACCTTGTTCAGTTTAGAGCATCTCAACGAGACTGTCTTCTTCGCCGGGGCCTTGTCTCCTACATCGACCAGTTCGCCCGGTTCGCCGCCGGCTATTTCAAGTATCAGGCTTGCCGCCCTGTCGGATGAATAGATGATATTCTCCATATCGACTTTTCGCTCGAACCTGTAGCTCGATTCAGTAGCTATGGCGAGCTTTCTTGACGTCCTTCTTATGGATATGGGGTCGAATGACGCGGCCTCGAGAAGGATGTTCTTCGTCGAATCGCTCACCTCGGTATCCGCGCCGCCCATCACGCCCGCTATCGCGACGGGCCTTTCTTTATCGGCGATGACGAGGATCGACTCATCGAGCGCTTTCTCAGCACCGTCTATAGCGACGATCTTTTCTCCGCCTTTTGCCTTTCTGACTATTATCTCCGGACCTTTCAGTTTGTCGAGGTCGAATGCATGCATCGGCTCTCCGGTCTCGAACAGGCAAAGGTTCGTTATGTCGACGATATTATTTACGGGCCTCAGACCCATAGCTTCGATCTTGGTCTTTAGCCATACTGGAGAAGGCGCGACCTTCACGTTCTTTATGACGCGCGCTGTATATCTCGGGCAAAGTTTTTTGTCTTCTATTTTTACCTGGACCCTGGACCCTGGACCCTGGACCCTTAGCTCCGGCGCCGCCGGCATCTTCAGCTTTTCACCGGTAATCGCCGCAAGTTCTCTCGCTACGCCTACATATGACAGCCAATCAGGCCTATTGGACGTAACCTCTATCTCGATTATCTGGTCGCTGGCAGTCTTCTTTATAGATGCGGCGGAAAGCCCGGACATGGTAAATAAATCTGCCAGCTTCTCCGCCGGGAGCTTCACGTCCACGTAATCTTTTAACCAGCTATAGCTTATCAGCATAAATTTTTAGAATTGTTTTAAGAACCTGCTATCGTTCTCGTAGAACAGCCTTATGTCATTGATCCCATACTTCAGCATCGCTATCCTCTCTACGCCCATGCCGAACGCGAAACCCGTGACTTTTTCGGGATCATATCCGACCTTCTGGAATACTTTCGGGTTGACCATCCCCGCGCCAAGTATCTCAAGCCATCCTTTTCCGCCGCAGACGGAGCACTTCTGGCCTTCCCCGCCGCAGACAGAACATGATATGTCCACTTCCGCGCTCGGTTCAGTGAACGGGAAGAAGCTGGGGCGAAGCCTCATCTTCGTCTTCGGGCCGAACATCTGCTTTGCGAATATGGTGAGCGCGCCTTTCAGCTCTGAGAACTTTATGTCCTCGCCCACAACAAGACCTTCTATCTGGTGGAACATGAAAGAGTGCGACGCGTCGGTAGCGTCGGGCCTGTAGACCTTGCCCGGGACGATTATGGAGAACGGCGGCTTGTTCTTCTCCATGAAACGCGCCTGGACCGGAGACGTGTGGCTCCTTAAAAGATATTTTCCGGATCTTGATTTTACATAGAAGGTATCGAAGGCATCCCTTGAAGGATGCTCCAGCGGGATATTCAGCGCTTCAAAATTATAATGTTCGGTCTCTATCTCGGGCCCTTCGACTACGCGGAACCCCAAAGATATGAATATGTCGGAGATCTCTCCGATGGTCTTCGTTATGGGATGGATCTTGCCTGGCATGGAAAACCGCCCCGGCAAGGTTACGTCGATCTTCTCGGCAAGCGCTTCTTCGGCGCCGGATGAACCTTTAAGGCCGTCATCCAGCGCTCCGGCCACGCTCGCCTTGACTGAGTTGACGAGTTTTCCCACTTCCGCCTTTTCGGCGGGCGGGACCTCGCCCATCTTCTTAAAGAGCTCTGTTAGTACGCCTTTTCTTCCGAGGTACTTTACGCGCAAAGCTTCCAGCGCGTCCTTATCTTTGGCGGACTTGATCTCTCGGATCGCTTCCCGTTCAACCGCTTTTAATTCGTCTTTCACATAAGCCCCCGGCCCTCACCCTGGACCCTTGACTCTGGACCCTGGACCCTATATTTACGCCTTCGCCATCTCCACTATCTTGCCGAATGCCTTGATGTCGCTGACGGCAAGTTCGGCCAGGACCTTCCTGTCGAGGACGATCTTCGCTTTCTTCATGCCCTGGATGAACTTGGAATAAGATATCCCGTGCTCCCTGCAGGCGGCGTTTATCCTTGCTATCCAAAGGGTGCGGAAATCGCCTTTTTTGGCCTTTCTGTCCCTGTAGCTGTACCACATGCCCTTCTGGAGAGACTCCTTTGCCCTGCGGTAGAAACGATGGCGGCCGCCCCATTGTCCTTCAGCCGCGTTAAGTACCCGTTTTCTGCGTCTCTTGGTCGCTACTGCGTGTTTTACTTTCGACATTTTACTTTCTCCTTCTGGCTAGCCGCGTGGCCTGGTATTATGCCCCGTACGGCAGCAGTTTTAAGGTCGCTCTCGTGTCATTCTTCGACAATATAACGCCCCTTCTCAAGGCCCGTTTTCTCTTGGATCTTTTGCCTGTCAAAAGATGCCCCTTCCCGGCCCCGAAATGCTTTATCTTACCGCTCTTGGTTACTCTCAACCTCTTCTGTGCGCCCTTGTTCGTCTTTAGTTTAGGCATGTCATTCTCCTTGCGTAAATATATATAAAAAAGCATAGCAGCTATGGCTTACGGCTTATAGCTTATGGCTTTTTTTAAACTTTCAGTTTCGCCTTTATTATCATATTGAGGAAGCGCCCTTCCATCCGCGGCGCCTCTTCAATCTCTCCGACAGCCGAAATATCGGCAGCGAGCCTGTCTAAGACCTTCCTGCCAAGATCGACGTGTGCCATCTCGCGGCCCCTGAACATCATCGTGATCTTGACCTTGTCCCCCCTGTTGAGGAAATCTTCGACATTCCTCATCTTGAACTGGTAATCATGCTCGCCGATCTTCGGGCCGAACCTGATCTCCTTCACGTGGACGATCTTCTGCTTCTTGTGCGCCTCTTTCTCTTTCTTCTCCTGCTCGTATTTGAATTTGGAATAATCCATTATCCTACAAACAGGCGGTACGGCTGAAGGCGCTATCTCCACCAGATCAAGCCCTGCCTCCTCGGCTCTCTTCAGCGCTTCAGGGGCCTGCAGAACGCCAAGCTGGTCTCCGTTCTCGCCGATGACCCTCATTTCCTTGGCCCTGATCCTGAAGTTTATCCTTATGTCTTTCCTTGCGATGCTCAATCACCTCCCTTTATCTTACCTTCTTCTTTATCTCTTCCTTAAGCATCGAAACAAAATCCGACGCCGTCATCTTGCCTATGTCCCCCTGCGCCTTTGACCGTATAGAGAGGTTACGCTGCGCCTCCTCTTTCTCTCCGACGATCACCATATACGGTATCTTCTCTATCTCGGCATCGCGCACTTTTTTCTGCAAGCGCTCGTTCCGCGAATCTAGCGTGACCCTCAATTCCTGCTCGCGAAGCGCCCTTGTGACGGCTTCCGCGTATTCTGTCACCTTTTCGGATATCGGTATGACGATCACTTGCACGGGCGCAAGCCAAAGCGGTAAGGCGCCCGCGAAATGTTCTATCAAGGCGCCGATAAAACGCTCGAGCGACCCCAGTATCACGCGGTGTATCATTATCGGGCGGTATTCTTTTCCGTCCTGCCCTATATATTTTAGGTCGAACCTCTCCGGAAGGGCAAAGTCGCACTGTATGGTCGCGCACTGCCACTCGCGCTTTAAGGCATCCTTTAATTTTATATCTATCTTCGGGCCGTAGAAAGCGCCTTCGCCTTCGTTTATCTGGTATGTGATGTAGCGCTTGGCTAGCGCGTTCGTAAGCGCGGTCTGGGCCGCCTCCCAATCCTCGTCATTACCGATATATTTTTCGGGCCGCGTGGATATCTCAACGGAGAAATCCTCGAAGCCGAACACGTTAAGAGTGTCGATGACGAAATTTATTACGTTCACTATCTCGTCTTCCGCCTGCTCCCGTAAACAGAATATGTGCGCATCGTCCTGCGTAAAGCCCCTCACGCGCAACAGGCCGTGAAGAACGCCCGACTTTTCCATCCTGTATACGGTACCGAGCTCGAAGAGCCTTAAAGGAAGGTCGCGGTAGCTTCTTGTCTTAGATTTATAGACGAGTATGTGGCCAGGGCAATTCATCGGCTTTATGGCGTATTCCTGGTCCTCGATCTTGAATATGTACATGTTCTCTTTGTAATATTCATAATGGCCGGAGCGTATCCATATGTCGCTCTTCATTATGTGCGGGCCTATGACAAGGTCGTAGCCTCTTTTTATATGCTCGTTCTTTATGTAGTTCTCTATTATGGTCCTGAGCATCGCGCCCTTCGGATGGTAAAGAACGAGCCCCGGGCCGACCTCTTCGTTCATGCTGAAATATTCAAGCTGTTTGCCAAGCACCCTGTGGTCGCGCTTCTTGGCCTCTTCGATAAGATTCAAGTATTCGCGCAGCTCTTTATCCGAATCGAAGGCCGTGCCATATATCCTCTGGAGCATCGGGTTAGTCTCGATGCCGTGCCAGTATGCGCCGGCTATAGAAAGGAGCTTGAATGCCTTTATCTTGCCGGTAGATTCGATATGCGGACCGCGGCAGAGATCGATAAAATCGCCGTCCTTATATATCGATACCACCTCGTCCGGGATGTCCTTTATGAGGTCGACCTTATAAGTCTCGCCCATCTTCTTGAATAATTTAAGCGCCTCGGGCTTCTTCATCTCTGAGCGCTCGAACTTGAGGTTTTTCTTCACGATCTCGCGCATCTTCGCTTCGATCTTTTCGAGGTCTTCAGGGACGAAAGGCGTCGGCTTGTCAAAATCGTAATAGAACCCGTCCTCGATCGACGGCCCTATGCCGAGTTTCGTCTCCGGCCACAGGGCCTTCACGGCCTGCGCCATTATGTGTGAAACGCTATGTCTTAGTGTTGCCAATTCCATCGATCAACTCCGGCTAGCTGTTCGTATTGCGTTATGCGTATCGGTATTGCGTAAAAATTATATACTGGTGGGTGAGGAGGGAGTTGAACCCTCAAGACCTTGCGGCCAACAGATTTTAAGTCTGTCGTGTATGCCATTCCACCACTCACCCTTATCAGGGTGCTATCAAAGCCTACTACAAACACCGTGTAATATGGTGGGCAGTAGAGGACTCGAACCTCTGACCCCCACGATGTCAACGTGGTGCGCTAACCAACTGCGCTAACTGCCCATAAAACATAGATAATTGGAGGCGCGGAGCGGAATTGAACCGCTGTATAGGAGTTTTGCAGACTCCTGCCTTACCGCTTGGCTACCGCGCCTTATATATAGCATATAATAATATCAAATGTTAGACTATATATTAAACGCCAGCGCCTTGTCAAGGATAATCTGTGCCATCCTGGCCTTGGAACCCGCCCTGACCTCTTCTTTTGCCCCAAATCTGTCAAGAATCGCTATTTTGGCCGGGTTATTCCCGAAAACAGCGCTTTTTTTGCTTAATTTATTGGCGATCACAATATCCAGGTTCTTCGCTTTTAACTTCTTAAGCGCATTTTTTATAAGATCTTCTGTCTCAAGCGCAAAACCGACAAGCACCTTGTTGCCCTTCTTCTTTCCAAGCTCCGCTAATATGTCAGGGTTCTTCACAAGCTCAAGCTTTACGGATGCCGAGCCCTTTTTTATCTTATTCTTTGCCGCTTTTCTCGGCCGCCAGTCGGCTACCGCGGCTGCCATAATGACACAATCCGCGTTTTTTGCTTCGCGCATCACTGAGCGCATCATGTCAAGCGCGCTTTCTACTGCCACGAACTTTACGCCTTTAGGCCTTTCGAGCGCTGTCGGCCCGCTTACTAGCGTTACGACATGCCCCCTCTTTTTGGCTTCGCTCGCAATAGCATAACCGAAAACGCCTGTTGAGTGGTTTGACATAAATCTTACGGGATCTATATTTTCGCGGGTGGGGCCTGCGGTGACAAGTATGCGCTTCCTGTCTCTCTTCGCCGTCAAACTCACTTTAGTGTCTTATCTATCTCTTTTACTATGTCCCGGGGCTCCGCTATGTGGCCTATCGCTTCGTGGCCGCAGGCAAGGCGTCCTTTGACGGGGCCTACGAACTTATATCCTACCGCCTTCAACTTTTCGATATTAGCCCGAACGATCTTGTGCTCATACATCTTCTCGTTCATCGCCGGCGCTATCAAGACAGGCGCTTTTGAGGCAAATATAGTGCAGGTCAGCATGTCATCGCATATTCCGCTGGCTAGCTTGCCGATCAGGTTCGCGGTCGCTGGGGCTATGACTATCAGATCGGCCCTGTCGGCTAAAGAGGTGTGCACGGGGCTCCATGCGTCCGGAAGCGCGAAGAGATCCCTGTAGACCTTGTTCCCGGAGATCGTCTGGAATGTCAGCGGCGTCACGAATTCCTCCGCCTCCTTAGTTAAAAGGACGGTGACGTCCAAGCCCTGTTTCTTTAAAAGGCTTATTATCTCGCACGCCTTATAGGCCGCTATGCCTCCGGTAACTCCGACGATGACCGACTTTGCATTTTTTGTCATTTCTTCTCTTTTATTTTGTAAGAGATCTTGCCTTCTATTATCTCCTGAAGAGCTATCGTGGCGACTTTCGTGCCGATCGGTATCTCCACGAGCCTCGCCCCTTCCGCTGAAAGTTCCTGGGCCCTGCGCGACGCGAGAACCACGAGCTTAAAGATGCTCCCTGTCTTGGCTATCAATTTATCTATCGCTATGTCCTGCATTCTCCCCTCCGAGATCATTTATCCTGTTCGGTGATTATTATGTTCTTTAGTCTCCTGTACGCGGCGTCAAGTCGATCGTTGATGACGCGATGATTATACCTGTCTTTATACGACATCTCTTTCCTGGCTAGCTTAAGCCTCCTTCTTATGTCTTCCGCCTTGTCCGACTTTCTGCCGTGCAGCCGCTTCTTAAGCGCTTTTATCGACGGCGGAAGTATGAATACCAGGACGCATCTTTTCGGATAAAGCTTCTTCACCCTCATCGCCCCCTTGACGTCTATGCTCAGGAGGACGGACCTGCCTTTTTTTAAGATCTTCTCCACCCCATTTTTTGGAGTGCCGTAAAATTTTCCGAAATTATCTTCGTGTTCGAGAAATTCTCCGCCGGAGACCATCTTATCGAACGTCTTATGCGAGACGAAGCTATAGTCTACTCCGTCGATCTCTCCCGGGCGCGGAGGCCTGGTCGTAACGGATACGGAATGCTCCAGGCCCAGGTCGTCCTCGAGAAGGCGCTTCGCAAGCGTTGTCTTGCCGCACCCTGACGGCGCTGAAATGATAAAAAGCTTTCCTTTTAAGGGGGTGTCCTTCTGCATCTATTCGAGGTTCTTCACCTGTTCGCGGATCTTCTCCACTTCGCTCTTGATCTCGATGACGTTCTTCGCGATACGGAAATCGCCCGCCTTCGAGCCTATGGTATTGATCTCCCTGTGAAGCTCCTGTGCGATGAAATCGAGCTTCTTGCCCACGTCGCCGGATTCGGAGATCGTTGCCTTGAAATTTACAAGATGATTTTTGAGGCGCGTTATCTCTTCGGAGATATCGCTGTTCTTCGCGTATATGGCGACTTCCATCTCGAGCCTTCCCATGTCGACCTCGCGGCCGTTGGTCAGGTCCTTTATCTTGTCGGCGAATTTTTTCCTGTACTCTTCGATATTGAGATGGGTGCTGGCTTTTATTACGGAGACCATCTTGTTTATGTTCTTCGCTCTTCCGGCGAGATCGCTGTGCAGGGCCCTGCCCTCTTTCTCCCGGTCTCTTATAAGTTTCTTGACTGCATCTTCGAGAGCCTTTTTCACCGCGGGCCATATTTCGGAAAGCTCTTTTTCGGCTACGCTATAGTTGATCACGCCTGGGAGTGTCACGAGGTCTTTTATGGTTATCTCATCCTTGAGGCCGAGCTTCTTCTTTAGCTGCGACATGGCGTTGTAATAGTTCTTCGCGACCTTATCGTTTATCTCCACCCTGACGTCTCTTGAGATCGTGCCGTCGTAAGATACGTTCAGGTTGATCTTGCCGCGTTTTACGCTCTTATGCAGGACCTCTTTTATCTTGTCCTCAAAAGGCATTATCGGGTCTGACAGCTTAAAGCTTAGATCCAGGAATTTATGGTTTACGGTCTTTATCTCGGCGGTGATCTTGCCATTCCGGAATTTCGCCTGAGCCCTGCCGAAACCTGTCATCGATCTTATCATCTTGCGCCCTCGATTTTGTTTTAGAATCCGTTAAGCCCAGACGCGTCTTGGCGTTGCCTCTTTGACCGTCTTGGTGGGATAGAGGTCTACTATTATATTATCCGGCTGGAACCAGAGCTTTATTTCGCGCTCTGCGTCCTGCTCGTTCGCGGAGGCATGTATCACGTTCTCATACACGCCTTTTGTGGTGATCCTGCCGTAAGAGCCTCTTATCGAGACCGGGTCGGCCTCTTCAGGGTTCGTGGAGCCGCATATCGCGCGGACCTTCTGAATGGCATCCTCTCCCCAATATACGAGGGCCATAACCTTCTTTTTGTGATACTCGCCCATTATATATTTTAAAAGATCATCGAAAAATGGCTTGTCCTTCAGGCTCATGTAGTGCTTCTCCGCCAGATCGCGCGATACCTTGACTATGCTCGCGGCTACTATGTCGAGCTTGGTTTCGGAAAGGCGCGTTAAAACGTTCCCCGTGAGCGATTTCTTTAGGCCGTCCGGTTTTATAAGTATGAGCGTCTGCTGTATCATGTCTCCCTCATCGATTATGTTATAATAATATTAAATATAATAGTTATAATATTTCAATATATTTTGAGATAAACTTATATTGTAGTAAAGTTCGGCCGGCGGGTCAAGTCTTTTTTGCCAGTATGAGGTCTATTATCCGGTTAAGGTCATTATTGGAGTAATATTCTATCTGTATCTTCCCCCTCTTTTTGCCGTGAGCTATCTTGACTTTTGTCCCTAAAACGCTCTGCATGCTGGCCTCAAGGTCCGATATCTGAGGGTCCTTTTTCTGGTCCGTCTTTCTTGTAGTGCCGACGAGCCTCTTATTTATGAGATTCTCCGTCTCCCTCACCGAAAGGTCTTTCTCGACGATAATACCGCACACCTTAAGCTGCGCGCTCTCGACCTGCAGGCCTAAAAGAGCTTTGGCATGCCCTGTCGTTATCGCCCCTTCGGAGATAAAATCCTGTATCTTCTTGGGAAGATTTAAGAGCCTCATGATATTCGCCACCGTCGAGCGGTCCTTGCCGAGCGCCTGGGCTATCCTCTCCTGGGTGAAGCTGAAGTCCGTCATGAATTTATGAAAAGCGTGCGCTTCTTCCATTGGGTTCAGGCCTTCGCGCTGGATATTTTCTATCAGCGCTATCTCGAGCATATCGACGTCGGCGACATCCTTCACGATCGCCGGGATAGTCTCCCGGCCAAGAGCTTTGACAGCCCTTAAGCGCCTCTCCCCGGCTATAAGCTCATATCCATCCTGTTTTCTTCTGACGAGTATGGGCTGGACGACTCCCTTCTCTTTTATAGAGCTTACCAGTTCTTTTAACTTTTCCTCGTTAAAATCGAGGCGAGGCTGGTATTTATTGTTCTTTATCTGTGAAACCGGTATTTGAAGCACCATCTCTTTGCCTAAGCCATTTTCTCCGGAAGCTGTTGTTGCGTTGGTTGCTTGATCGATGTCTTTTGGCGTAATAAGAGCGCTTAATCCTCTGCCGAGTGCTTTCTTTTCCATTATTTGACCTCCATAATTTTGTCTTCTTCTAATTTATTGTCTGGCAATATGTTAGGTGTTTCTATTTTTTCTTCTTTCTTTACACCTAACAACTCATTTGTGAATTCTTCGTATCTTTGTGCCCCAATTGAAGTTCTATCATACAATGCTATGGGTTTACCGAAGCCCGGGGCTTCTGTTATCTTGATGTTTCTTGGTATAACCGTATCATACACCTTCTCTTTAAAGAAATTTCTAGCCTCTTTTATGACTTCCTTTGTAAGATTAGATCTATAATCAGCCATTGTCAAAAGCACGCCTTCGATAACAAGCGCCGGGTTAAGATTCTCTTTTACGAGGTTTATTGTGTTGACTAGCTGGCTCAATCCTTCCAGGGCATAATATTCACATTGTATGGGTATTAGAACGGAATTCGCTGCGTTCAGGGCATTAACAGTCAGAAGGCCTAATGAAGGCGGGCAGTCAATTATTATAAAGTCATACTCGTCGGAAATAGGCGTAATCGCTTTTTTTAATCTATTTTCTCGGCCGAGCATGTTTACGAGCTCGACTTCGGCGCCTGTAAGATTTAAATTTGATGGAATTACTGATAGATTTGATATGCCGCTATTTAAGATAACCTCATTGGCCGGTAGTTCATCTACTAAAATATCATATACACTTTTTGGGACATCGTGTTTATTGATTCCTATACCGCTTGTGGCATTCCCTTGAGGGTCTGAATCGATGAGGAGGGTTTTTCTACCTGACAAGGCTAGGCAGGTAGAAAGATTGATAGCGGTTGTAGTCTTACCAACACCGCCTTTTTGATTACATATGGCGATTATTTTGGGCATTTTGTAGTGTTCCACGTGGAACTATTTAATACAACTATATCCTACGAGATGTGATTTGTCAAGCCCAGGCTAATTATTCTTTTCTAAATATGAATGCCTGTTCGATTATAGTCAGTGTTGTGCTTACCACCCAGTAAAGCACAAGCCCTGATGGCATGCTGTAGAATATGAACCCGAACATAATCGGCATTAATATCAGCATCATCTTCTGCTGTTGCTTCTGTTCTTCGCTAACAGCCCCACCAGTGGCATTTGCTGATACTTTCTGTTGTATGACCATGCCGATTATCATAAGTATCGGCAGAATATTTATGCTATTGCCCACTACCGGTAATGTGAATGGTATTGGCACAGCATCTGGCGCCGACAGATCCTTTATCCATAAAAACTTAGCGCATCTAAGGTCTATAGATTTTATCAATGCCTGGTAGAGCGCGATAAATATCGGCATTTGAAGCAACAGGGGAAGGCAGCCGCTCAATGGATTAATCTTATACTTTTTATACAGTTCCATCATCTCTTTGTTCAGCTTTTGGGGATTGTCCTTGCATTCTTTCTTAAGTTTTTCCATTTGAGGGTGTAATTCCTGCATCTTCTTCATAGAGGTAAAGCTCTTTAGCGTTAGGGGGAACAATATGATGTTTAATATAACGGCTAGCAGAATTATAGAAACGCCCCAACTATGGACTGTCGAATAAACAAATCCCATTATCAAAAGCATTATCTTTGCTATCCAGCCGAAAAATCCGTAATTAACCGTCTCTTCGAATTCATACCCGAAAGCCTTGAGCGTCGATATCTTGCTAGGGCCTGCATAAAGTATGTATTTCTCGACGACGGAAGACCCCGCGGGAATTATCATCTCCTGGGATTCCACGCCTGTAAGATAAGAGCTTCCTTTGGCGGTATTGTAAAATTGGTTCTTTGTTTGCCCGAATGGTTTCAGGATGATGGAAAAATACTTGTTTTTAAGCGCTGTCCAGCCGACAAGCCCCATATTTATGATCCTTTTGTCTTTTGGGTTCTTGAAATTGAGCGCTTTGCCGTCTATTTTGGATATGACTTCTACGAATTGCTTGTCTTTTGCGTCCGGCTCTACTATATTCGAACCGCCTATTATTTTATAATTGAAAGTGGCCGGCGCGCTGGATGTATTCTTGATATTTATTTGTAACTCTATGCCATTATTGGTGTTATGTAAAATATATTTTTTTGTTATCTCTATGTCTTTCATCCTTAATATATAGATCGGGCCATCTCTGCCTTTTTCTAGTTCATACACCCCCATACCCATGGAAGGGGAGAGGGCGGGGTTTGTCATGGCGAATATGTATTCTCTCGGATCTGTAATATATACCAGCTCGAGCGGCTCGGAAGATTTCGTCTTTTCGTATTCTTTCAATTGAATATTTTTTATAGCGCCGCCGATATTGCTGAACTCTAAAATATATTTATCCGTCTGGATCTTGAGCTCTTTTTCTTCGGCCGGAGGTTTTATCGCGGCTTCTTCTTTTATCTCCGTCTCCTTTTGCTGAGCCTTTTCCATGACCAGCTCTGCGGGCCTTTCTACCGTCGGGGAAATCTGCGGTTTTACAGTGAAATGCTGGAATGCCACGATGATAAGTATTGAAAGCGCGATCGCAACTATAAGTCTCTTTTCCATTTTATTCCTTTTATTTATTATGTTACCGGATCATAGCCGCCGGGGGAGAAGGGGTGACATCTGGCGACCCTTTTTACGCCCTTCCAGGCGCCAAGAAAAAAGCCGTATTTTTCTATGGCGTCCATTGCATACTGGGAACAACTTGGATGGAATCTGCAGCAATGTAACTTGAATATTGACAAGTAGTTACGATAAAATTTTATTACGGCTATCGCGAGGTTCTTCATGCTAAAAGATCCGCTCTTCCGGCGAGTTCGAGGAATATCTTTTTTAGGTGCTCGTATTTTATGGGCCCTGCCGGATTTTTCCTGACCGAGAACACTATGTCGAAACCTTGCCTTAGCTCGTTTTTGGTCTTGCGGTAGGCCTCTCTTAAAAGCCTTTTTATCCTGTTGCGCCTCGCGGCAAGTTTTATGCTCCGGGCGCTCACCGCAAATCCTACCCTGTTTTCGCCCAGGTTGTTCGCGACCCTGTACAGCGCGAGCGGTTCTTTTTTAAAACAGGCGCCTTCTTTATACGCCCGACGGAAATCCTTCGTTTTTACGAGATGCTCGCGCTTCGGGAAGCTTTCCGCATGCGTCATACCGTAAGCTTACGGCGGCCCTTCTGGCGCCTTCTTTTCAGAACGGCCCTGCCCCAGCGGTCGCCCATTCTCTTCCTGAACCCGTGGGTTCTTTTTCTCTTGCGGTTTGATTTCGTCGTTAGATTATATTTCATCTTTCTCCCTTTCTAATAAATATCACGCTCTTTAATATAAGGGTAGATTATAACATAAAAAAATTCCCAGTCAATAATAATTGTGGCTGCCCGGCCTCGGGGCTTGTTAAAATTACTCAAAATACGCCTATTTTTTTCTTGCAATAATGAATATCTTCCATTATAATAACCCGCGAATGGTGGTTTTTGCATAAATGCCGGTTTTTCTATTGTGAACAACTTGTGAATAACTTTTGACTTTGTGAGAAAAGCCGCTTGACAAACTGTGGATAACTTGTTTTTAGGAATAATATGGCTGAATTTGCCCCTTCCGGCTGGTTAAAAGCCCAGGATATCATAAAAAAAGAGGTCGCGAACGAACAGACCTACGCTACGTGGTTCGGGCCCATAAAATTTCTCTCTTCCGCTGACAATATAATAACTCTTGAGGTGCCGAATAAATTCTTCAGGGACTGGCTCCTCGACCGCTACATCGCTCTTATCACGGCATCGATATCTAAGGCGGCCGGCAAAGAATATAAGGTGGAGTTCTTTGTGCGCGAGGGCTCGGCCGTCTCGCCGATGAAGGCCGCCGTTAAAGAGGTCATCGAGAAGAAAGAAGCAAAAGGGTTCTGGCCTTTTGCCAAAGAGAAGCCCGACGCGGCAAAGGAAATAGGGCTCGAAGCAAAATTTACTTTTGACAGTTTTGTGGTCGGTCCTTCTAACCGGTTCGTGCACGCGGCGTCGCTTGCGGTCTGCGACTCCCCGGCGAAGGCGTACAACCCGCTCTTTATATACGGCGGGACCGGCCTCGGGAAGACGCATCTCATGCAGGCTATAGCCCAGCGCGTCCTCGAGAAGCATTCGAGGTTTAAAATACTTTATATCTCGAGCGAAAACTTCACCAACCACCTGATAAATGCCATACAGACAAAAACCACCCAGAAGTTCCGCGACAAATACCGCTCCGTCGACCTCCTTTTGATCGACGACATACAATTTATTGCCGGCAAGGAATCCACCCAAGAAGAGTTTTTCCACACGTTCAACGATCTATACGAAGCCCATAAACAGATAGTGGTTTCGAGCGATAAGCCGCCGAAAGAGATAGGCGGGCTTGAGGAGAGGCTTGTGTCGCGATTCTTGTACGGCCTGGTCACCGACATACAGCCGCCGGACTTTGAAACGAGGATGGCGATATTGAAGAAGAAGTCGGAGGCTGAGACCATAGTCATACCCGACGATGTTTTCTATTTTCTTGCCGAAAAAGTGAGAACTAATATACGCGAACTTGAGGGCGCGTTAAAACGCGTCTTCTTCTCCGCGCGCCTCATGGGAAAAGACGTGACGATCGACATGGCGAAAGAGGTGCTGAAGGACATGATCATCGAGGGTGAAAAGCGGGTCACTATCGATCTCATACAAAAACACGTCTGTGATTATTTCGGCATCAAGCTTTCTGATATGAAGGTTAAAAAGCGCTCGCGCGCGATCGCTTATCCGCGCCAGATCGCGATGTATCTTGCGAGGCAGCTTACGGACTATTCGCTCCCTGAAATAGGCGAACATTTCGGCGGCAGAGACCACACCACGGTGCTGCACGCGCATGAAAAGATAGAAAACGATCTTAAGGTCAAAAAAGGCCTTACAGAGTCTATAGACAAGCTTATCCGGGATATTAAAGGGTAGGTTGTTGATAACCCGGCGAGGTTGTTAGAAACATTGATTTATTGTAAGTCGTTGCAGTTGTTTATATTAGAGGTTTGCTAACATATTAACAGCTTATACTAATACTGTTACTATCTTTTAAAATATATAGTAAGTAATAAAAGGAGGCTTTTAAATGAGGCTTAACACCACAAAAGACATTCTATTAAAAGGCATACAAAGCACGCAAAATGCCATAAACACAAAGAGCAGCCTCCCCATACTATCAAACATACTTATAGAGGCAGAGGGCGACACCACCATCCTTACAGCAACAGACCTTGATATAGGCATAACAACCACACTACCCATAAAACCAGATGTGGCCGGGTCCGTGACTATCCCGGCAAAAAAATTCTTCGACATAATCAAAGAACTGCCGGAATCAGAGATATTAATATCGGTAAAAAAGAATAATCTCGTAAACATAGAATGCGAAAGCTGTTCCTTTAAAATAATGGGGCTTCCAAAAGACGAATTTCCGCAACTGCCCGAATTCAAAGACAAGGATTCCATCATACTACCCCAAAAAAAATTAAAAGAGATGCTCGACATGACAAGCTTCGCGATGAGCCGCGATGAAACAAGGTACGTATTGAACGGGGTGCTGTTAATAATAAAACCGGCATTTATAAGGCTGATAGCTACCGACGGAAGAAGGCTTGCCGTGGCGGAACACAAGATCCAACTCCCGAAGACCCAGGAGCGCAAAGCCATAATACCGGCGAAGACGGTAAACGAGCTCTCGAGGATGCTTGGGGATGAGGGGGACGTGAAGATATCTTTCGGCGAGAACCAGGCGTCTTTCAATATCGGTCCGACGAAGATCATCTCACGCCTCATAGAAGGCGAATTCCCGAACTATGAAGCCGTCATACCGAAGGAATCAAAAGAGAAGCTCGTCGCCCACAGGGAAAAGTTCATATCCGCCCTTAAAAGGGTCGCGCTCTTTACCAACCAGGAGTCTATGGCGGTCAAAATAGACGTCACGCGCGACAAGGCGGTCTTCTCAAAATCTACGAGGGATATAGGCGAGGTGCGGGAAGAGCTTGCGGCCGACTATAAAGGAAAAGACCTTTCGATGGGCTTCAACCCCGACTATCTCATAGACGTCCTGAAGGCCATAGAAAAAGAGATGATCGGCATTGAGCTGGTGGACTCAGAAAAGCCCGGCGTGGTGAGGGTCGGGGATGAATACGTCTACGTGGTATTGCCAATGCAAATAGTTTAGTCTATAATGAAAAAAGAGAAGGCAAGCCCGCTAAGCGACGTATTAAAAAAAGTGGTATCAACCCTCGGCGAGAGGAAACTCACCGAGGAGAAGCTTGTCGACGCGTGGGAGAAGGCGGCCGGGAAGAAAGCGGCAAAACACACGCGTCCTGTGGGCTTAAGAAGGGCGAGCCTTACTGTAAATGTCGACAGCTCGAGCTGGCTGTTCGAGCTGACTTTAAAAAAACGGGCCATCCTGGAAAAGCTTCAGGCGAAGCTTGAAGGCGAGAAGCTGAAGGCCATACGGTTCAGGATCGGCGACATAAAAAGATAGGTAAAGATGGAGAAAAAAAAGAAGATGAAGACCGAAGAGAGTATTGTCGACAAGGACAAGGCGTCCGCGGCAAAAAAATATGACGCCACAACCATACAGGTCCTGGAGGGCGTGGAGGCGGTGCGCAAGAGGCCGGCGATGTATATCGGCGACACCACGGCCAGGGGGCTTCATCACCTCGTGTATGAGGTAGTCGACAATTCCATAGACGAGTGTATGGGCGGCTACGCGTCAAAGATCGACGTTGCGATCCATGCCGACAACTCTGTAACTGTCATAGACGACGGCCGCGGCATTCCCGTAGATATGCACAAGCAGACCGGAAAGCCCGCCATAGAAGTCGTATTGACGACTCTCCACGCCGGCGGCAAGTTCGACCATAAAGCATATAAAGTGTCCGGCGGCCTCCACGGCGTCGGCGTCTCCTGCGTGAACGCATTATCGGAATGGATGGAAGCCGAGGTCAGGCGCGACGGAAAGATGTATCACATAGAATTCGAACGCGGCAAGACGGTCTCGAAATTAAAATCCATGGGCACCTGCAAAGACACGGGCACGCGCGTTACGTTCAAGGCGGACAAGGAGATATTCGGCAACAGCATAAATTTCAGTTTCGACACTCTCTCAAATCGCCTAAGAGAACTCGCGTTCCTGAACAAGAATGTCCATATAACGCTGAAGGACGAGCGCGTGAAGGACAAAGAGGCGGACTTCCAGTTCTCCGGAGGCATAATCTCTTTCGTCGAGTTCCTCAATAAAAACAAGAACAGCCTCCACAAGAAGGTCATCTATTTTGAGAAGGAGAAGGATGGCGTCCAGGCTGAGGTCGCGCTCCAGTATAATGACGGGTACTCCGAGAGCATATTCACTTTCGCGAATAATATAAACACGACCGAGGGCGGCACGCACCTGTCCGGATTTAAGTCGGGCCTGACGAGAACCATAAATCAGTATTGCAAGGGGAAAAACCTCCTGAAGGATTCCGACGCCAGCATATCCGGCGACGACGTGCGCGAGGGGATCACGGCGGTCGTATCGGTCAAGGTCCCGAACCCGCAGTTCGAAGGCCAGACCAAGACGAAGCTGGGTAACTCCGAGGTCGAAGGAATAGTCGAGTCCATCGTTAATGAGGCGCTCGGCGGTTTCCTCGAAGAGAACCCGCCGATAGCGAATAAGATCGTCGAGAAGGCGGTCCTGGCCGCGCGCGCCCGGGAGGCCGCAAGAAAGGCCAGAGAACTTACCCGCAGAAAGGGCGCGCTCGAAAGCGCGGCGCTCCCCGGTAAGCTCGCCGACTGTCAGGAGACGGATGCAAGTCTTTGTGAGATATATCTGGTAGAAGGAGATTCTGCCGGCGGCTCGGCCAAACAAGGCAGAGACAGGCGCTTCCAGGCCATCCTCCCTCTTAAAGGCAAGATACTAAATGTTGAAAAAGCGCGTCTTGACAAAGTCCTGTCAAACGAAGAAATAAGAACTATCATAACCGCTATAGGCACAGGCGTGGGAGAGGAGTTCAACATTGAAAAACTCCGATACCACAAGATCATACTCATGTGCGATGCCGATGTGGACGGCTCTCACATAAGAACGCTCATACTTACTTTCTTATACAGGCAGATGCATGCCCTGATAGAAAAAGGATATATATACATAGCTCAGCCGCCGCTCTATAAGATAAAAAGAGGCAAGCGGGAAGAATATATCCAAACAGAACAAGACCTGAATAATCTTCTCCTGGAGCTTGGCTCGGAAGGGACGACCCTTATAAGGCTGAAAGACAAGAATCAGTTCACCGACAAGCAACTTAAGGCCATATTGGATGCTTTGGTAGAGCTTGAAAGCCTGTCTAACGCTGTTGAGCGGCGTGGAGTGGAATTCTCAAAATATATCAGTTTTAGGCATAAGAAGACCAAAAAACTACCACTTTATATGGTAAAAGTGGAGGGCAAAGACCAATTCCTCTATAACGACGATGAGTTGGCCGATTATATAAAGAGCGAGCAAGGCGATGCCAAGGAAGGCGAACCGACCGAAAAAGCCAAAGGCTTCAACTATATAGAGTTCTACGAAGCGAGGGAGATAGAGAAGATAATTGAGAGAACCGAGAAGCTTGGGGTTGGCATAGAAGACTATGATGCGCCCGAGCCCCAGGCAGAAGAATTAGCGTCCAAACGAAGCCAAAAAGAGAAGGACCCAGTCAAAAAGCCGACATACACGATAAAGATGGAGAAAGACGTCAAGAGCTTCTATTCCTTAAAAGAGATACTCAGGTTTGTCATCAACGTGGGCAAAGAGGGGATGAATATCCAGAGATACAAAGGTCTCGGAGAGATGAACCCGACCCAGCTCTGGGAGACTACGATGGATCCCGAAAAGAGGACGGTGCTTAAGGTGACGCTTGAGGACGTGGTCGAGGCGGATGCCATGTTCACAGTCCTTATGGGTGAGGCTGTTGAGCCCAGAAGAGAATTCATAGAGAAGCACGCGCACGAAGTAAAAGTGCTGGATATATAATACAAACTAAATATTAGGGAGAGAAGATGTACACACGCAACGAAAGAGTTGTCCCGGTCTACATAGAAGAGGAGATGAAGGATTCCTACATAAATTACGCTATGAGCGTAATCGTAGGCAGGGCCCTGCCCGACGCGAGGGATGGCTTGAAGCCTGTCCACAGGAGGGTCCTCTACGCGATGAGGGAGCTCTCGCTCGAGCATAATAAGCCTTACAAGAAATGCGCGAGGATAACCGGAGAGGTCATGGGTAAATATCATCCCCACGGCGACGTCGCGATCTATGATACGCTTGTCAGAATGGCGCAGGATTTTTCTTTGAGATATCCGCTCGTAGACGGGCAGGGGAACTTCGGCTCGGTAGACGGCGATGCGCCCGCGGCCATGAGATATACGGAGGCGAGGCTCGAGCATATAACAGACTGGATGCTCCTCGATATAGACAAGAACACCGTTAATTTCATGCCGAACTTCGACGGATCTCTGCGGGAGCCGACAGTCCTGCCGGCATGTCTTCCCAACCTTTTGGTCAACGGTTCGAGCGGCATAGCCGTCGGAATGGCGACAAACATCCCCCCTCACAACTTAAGAGAGGTCGTCGATGCGACAACCTATGTCATAGACAATCCGGACTGCGACATAAAGGACCTCCTGAAGAAGATAAAGGGCCCGGATTTCCCCACAGGAGGGATAATACGCGGCATGGAAGGGATAAAGAACGCCTATATGAACGGCAGGGGGCTTTTGCGCGTATACGCAAAGGCGTTCATCGAGGAACAGAAGAACGGTAAGGAAGCTATCATAGTAAAGGAGCTCCCGTACCAGGTTAACAAGGCGAACCTCATCGAATTGATAGCCGACCTTGTGCAGAACAAAAAGATTGAAGGCATTTCCGACCTGAGGGATGAGTCCGACAAGGACGGCATGCGCATAGTAATAGAATTAAAGCGCGGCACTATCGCGAAGGTCGTGTTGAACCTCCTATACAAACACACGCAGATGCAGACGACCTTCGGTGTCATAATGCTCGCCCTTGTCAACGGCCGCCCGAAGGTTCTGAACTTAAAACAGGTGATAGAGGAGTTTGCCAAGCACCGCAAAGAGGTCGTGGTGCGAAGGACAAGATTTGAGCTCGAGAAGGCGCTCGACAGGGCCCACATACTCGAGGGCCTCAAGATCGCGCTTAAATTCCTCGACAAGATAATAAAGACCATACGCGAATCGAAGGACCCGCAGGTCGCCAAAGTAGCGTTGATGGAAAAGTTCGAGCTCTCTGACAAGCAGGCCCAGGCGATCCTGGAAATGCAGTTACAGCGCCTGACAAATCTCGAGCGCGACAAGATAGATAAAGAGTATCTCGAGCTGATCAAAAAGATCGAGTATTACAGGTCTATACTTGCGAGTGAGAAGAAAGTGTTCGAGATAATAAAGGACGAGATGAAAGAGCTCTCCGAGCGCTTCGGCGATGAGAGGCGCACCGAGATAGCGCCCGAAGCCGAAGAGCTAGACATTGAGGACTTGATAGCCGAAGAGGATGTCGTCATAACCATAAGCCACGGCGGCTACATAAAAAGGCTCCCAGTGTCGTCATACCGCAAGCAGAGAAGGGGCGGCAAGGGTGTTACCGGGGCCGAGACTAAAGAGGAAGATTTTATCGAGCATCTCTTCATCGCCTCGACGCACGAATATATGCTCTTCTTTACAGATCGCGGCACCGTGCACTGGCTCAAGGTCCACGAGATCCCGGAAGGCGGCCGACTTTCGAAAGGCAAAGCCATAGTGAACCTCTTGGCTCTCGAGCAGGGCGAGAAGATAAGCGCCTTCGTGCCGGTGAAGAAATTTGAAGAAGGAAAGTTCCTTATCATGGCGACGAAGAGAGGTATTATAAAGAAGACAACGCTGTCGGCGTATTCAAATCCACGGAAGGGCGGTATCATCGGCATCACCCTCGAGAAAGGCGACGTGCTTATCGAGGTCCAGCTGACCGGCGGCCACGACGAGATACTCCTCGCCACGAAAGAGGGCAAGGCCATACGATTCAAGGAAGAGCAGGTCCGCGACATGGGCCGCGCCGCCATGGGCGTAAAAGGGATAACCCTCGGCAAAAAGGATGAGTGTATCGCCATGGAGATCATAAAGCCGGAACAGACGGCGCTTACCGTGACCTCCGAAGGATTCGGCAAGAGGACGTTCTTCAAGGAGTACAGGCTCCAGTCGCGAGGCGGCAAAGGCATCATAAACATCAAGGTGACAGGTAAGAACGGCGAGGCCGTGAGGATGAAGACGGTCTCCGACAAAGACGATCTTATGCTCATCACCGAAAAAGGAATGGTGGTGCGCGCGCCGATAAAAGATGTGCGGACGACGGGACGTTCCACCCAGGGTGTCAGGCTCATGAGGCTTGAGGCCGGAGACAAGATATCCTCAGTAGCTAAGATAGTGCCCGAAGACGAGGATGAGGTAGCGATCGCCGGGGAGGCTAAGAAAGAAGCCCAGCCCGCGGCTGCGCAGGAAGCGAAACCGAAAGCGGCCGAAGAGAAGAAGGTCGTTCCCGAAAAGGGCGAAGCAAAAAAAGAGGCTAAGCTCGAGCCAAAGAAGGCCGACAAAAAACAGCCCAAGAAGAAGTAGCTCTTCTGTTGACAAGTATTTATGGAAATTGTTATAATTACGAACCTGGTCCCCATCGTCTAGCCTGGTCTAGGACATTAGATTTTCATTCTAAGAACACCGGTTCGAATCCGGTTGGGGATGCCATCTTGAGGTAGACAAGAGTATGTGCGGCATAGTCGGATATATAGGTAATAAAGAAGCCCAGGATGTGTTGTTGAAAGGGTTGAGCCGCCTGGAATACCGCGGATATGATTCCGCAGGCGTAGCTATCGTCAGGGGAACGAAGATAGAGTTTGATAAAAAACAGGGCAAGCTCAAAACCCTGATAAGCGATCTTAAAGACGCTCCCATCAAAGGGACCCTCGGCATCGGCCACACCAGATGGGCGACCCACGGCATACCCAATGAAGTCAACGCCCATCCGCACCTTGACTGCAAAAAGAGGCTCGCCGTAGTCCATAACGGCATCATAGAGAATTACCAGGAGCTCAAGAAATCCCTTAAACGGGAAGGCCATAAATTCCTATCCGAGACCGACACGGAAGTCATAGCCCACTTAATAGAAAAATTTTATAAAGGCGACCTGGAAGCAGCGGTATTCAAGACCTTAAAGCTGCTCAAAGGGACATACGCGATCGCCGTAGTCCATAAAAATGAGCCCGACAAACTCGTCGGGGCCAGAGCCGATTCGCCGCTCATCATAGGCGTCGGCAAGGGCGAGAATTTCCTTGCGAGCGACGCGCCGGCAGTCCTCGACTACACCAAGGAAGTTATTTTCATGGACAACCACGAGGTAGTCACCTTAACGCGCGACGGCGTCTCGATCAAAGATTTTCACGGCAGGAAGGTCCACAAGAAACCGTCAAAGATAAAATGGGACATAAGCCAGGCGGAGAAGGCGGGATATAAGCACTTCATGCTGAAAGAGATATTCGAGCAGGGCGATATCCTTTCGAAGATAATAGACGAAAGGGTCGCCAATGACAGGATATCGTTCGGTGAGCTCAAAATAAGCGAGCGCGCCTTCAAAGGTTTCAAGAATATCGCGATAGTTGCTTGCGGCACCGCGTATCATGCCGGGCTCACCGGCAAATATATGCTGGAAGAGCTTGTCAGGATCCCGTCCTGGATCGACACCTCAAGCGAATTTCGTTACCGCGATCCGATGGTCGACAAGGATACGCTCGTCATAATAGTCTCCCAATCTGGCGAGACCGCAGACAGCCTCGCAGCGCTCCGGGAGGCCAGGGCAAAAGGTGCCACGGTGCTCGGGATATGCAATGTCCTCGGAAGCACCATATCCAGAGAGGCGGATGGCGTCATATATACGCATGCCGGCCCGGAGATCGCGGTCGCCTCCACTAAGGCATACACCGCGCAGCTCGCCATATTTTATCTATTGACCCTCTATCTAGCGAAATTAAGGAAGACCATATCCGACAAAAGATACGACTATTTTATGTCAGAATTTAAAAGAGTCCCGGGACTTGTTAATGATCTCCTTTCGGAATACAAGCCGGAATATAACGCCCTTGAGGCATACGCCGAAGGCTTTAAAAGGTATTATCACCAGAAACATAACAAATCGACGTTCTTGTATCTCGCTCGTAACATAAATTATCCGAATGCCCTCGAGGGCGCCCTCAAATTAAAAGAGATCTCCTATATAAGCGCGGAAGGCTATCCCGCCGGTGAGATGAAGCATGGGCCGATAGCGCTTATCGACGAGAACCCGTGGGTCGTCTGCATAGCCGTCCAATCAAAGACATACGATAAGATGCTCTCCAATATCCAGGAGATAAAAGCCCGGGGCGGCATAGTGATAGGCATCGCCACCGAAGGCGACAGAGAGATCATGCACCAGAACATCAACTACCTGATAGAGGTTCCCAAGGTGGACGAGCTCTTCTCGCCGCTTCTGGTCGTGATACCATTGCAGCTCTTGGCCTACTACGTGGCAAGAGAGTTCGGTTATGACATAGACCAGCCGCGGAATCTCGCCAAATCAGTGACGGTCGAGTAATATTATGCCAGGCACGCTATACGTAGTCTCAACGCCAATAGGAAATCTCGGAGACATAACTTTCCGCGCCGTAGAGACGCTTAAAGCAGTCGACCTCATTGCCGCAGAAGACACCCGCCACACGAAGATACTCCTCGACAGGTACGGCATCAACACGCCGGCGACGAGCTATTTCGAATATAACAAAATCCGGAAGACCGAATATCTTTTAAAAGTCCTCCTCGAAGGAAAATCCGTCGCGCTTGTTTCCGATGCGGGCACTCCCGGCATATCGGATCCGGGATATAAGATAATAAGGATCTGCATAGACAACAATGTCCAGGTAGTCCCCATACCGGGGCCTTCGGCGCTATTGACGGCTCTTGTGTCATCCGGGAAGCCGACCGATAAATTCACTTTCGAAGGGTTCCTGTCCAATAAGACGGGAAAGCGAAAGAACCAGCTCGCGAAATTAAAAGAAGAAGATCGTACGGCCGTGCTCTACGAATCCCCGCACAGGATCGTCCAGTGCCTCGAAGATGTGTTAGAGGTATATGGGGACATCGAAATAGTCCTTGCCAGGGAGCTCACCAAAAAATTCGAAGAGATAAGGCGCGAGAAAGTCTCAGCAAGCATCGCGCACTTCAAGACCAACAAGCCCCGCGGTGAATTCATCGTCATCATTTAGCCAATCCGGAAAGCCTAAACCTCAAGCCAGTTCGCACTGAAAATTTTTCCCCTTCGGGGTCGGCCTTTTGTTCAGTCGAAAAAGGGGAGCCTGCGGAACTCGGCCCATATGAATGGGCCTCAAACATCCTCGGCTCTTTTGATATC
>JAGVGJ010000040.1 GCA_020057115.1 Candidatus Omnitrophota bacterium
TCATCACGCCCATAGCCATGGAGAAAGAGCTGCGCTTCGCTATCCGCGAAGGCGGTCACACCGTAGGCGCAGGGGTCGTGAGCGAGGTTATAGAGTAAAGGGCCTATAACAATGACACAACAGCAGCAGCAACAGAAGATCAGGATAAAGCTTTTGGCGTATGACCACAGGCTACTGGACATATCGACGGAGGAGATCGTCGAGACCGCGAAGCGCACGGGCGCAACGATAGTGGGCCCGATCCCGCTTCCTACGAAGCGCGAGATATTCACGGTCTTGAGAGGCCCCCACATCGACAAGAAGTCCAGGGAGCAGTTCCAGATAAAAACCCACAAGCGCCTTTTGGATATAATCAATCCGACTGCCAAGACTATCGATGCGCTCAAGAAGCTGGACCTGCCTGCTGGCGTGTATGTAGAGATAAAATAAGATAAAAAGATCGGAAAGAACATGGTTGGAATTCTAGGCAAGAAGATAGGAATGACTCAAATTTACGACGAGAACGGCAAGATAACGCCCGTTACGCTCCTCGAGGCAGGACCGTGTTACGTCCTCCAGGTCAAGACGGTCGAGTCGGACGGCTATAATGCCATCCAGATCGGCTACGGCGCGCTCAAAGAGAAGCAGACCATCAAGCCTGAGGCCGGAAGGTTCAAGAAGGCCGGTACGCCGGGCGTAAGGTTCATTCGAGAGATACGCATGAAGGATGTCGCCAGCTATACGCTTGGCCAGAAGGTGGAAGCCGACCTGTTCGTAAAAGGTGATTTTGTGGATGTGATAGGCACGTCTATCGGCAGGGGCTTCCAGGGCGGCGTCAGGAGATGGGGCTGGAAGGGCGGACCAGGCGGTCACGGCTCGATGTTCCATAGGGCAGTCGGCTCGATACAATCAGGCGCGCGTCTGGGGCGGGTCACAAAAGGGCACCACATGCCTGGGCATATGGGCGTGGACAGGGTCACAGTGCAGAACCTCGAGGTCCTAAAAGTAGATAAAGAGAACAATCTGATCGTGGTGAAAGGCTCGGTGCCGGGACATAAGGAAAACTTCCTGATCATCAGAGAGTCCAAGAAGAGGCCTAAAGGTTTCATAAAACATAAACCGGTGGTAATCACAACCAAGAAGAAAGGTGTGAAAGCGCAAACCGCTGCAGCAAAGAAATAACATGGAAAAGAAATCTAAAAGAAAAGCAGCTGTAAAGAAGGTCACTGAATCGATAAAGAAGGCGAAGAGCTCCGAAAAGAAGAGCACCTCCTCCATACCTATGTTCAACTCAAAGGGCAAGGAGGTCGGCAAGTTCGAGCTCGACAAAGCGCTATTTACCGGCGACGTCAACCAGGGCGTGCTTTACCAGGCGATCCTGATGTACAACGCCAACAAGAGGCGCGGCACGGCTTCCACCAAGACCAGAGGCGATGTCTCCGGCGGCGGCAAGAAGCCGTTCAGGCAGAAGGGTACAGGCCGCGCAAGGGCCGGTTCCACCAGGTCGCCGCTCTGGAGGCACGGCGGGACAGTGTTCGGGCCGCATCCCAGGGATTTCCACTATACGCTCCCGAAAAAGGTTACGCGCCTCGCGCTCCTGTCAAGCCTCAACTCAAAGATGAATGACGAGAAGCTGATCGGCATAGACTCCATCGACATCCTGGAAGCCAAGACCAAACAGTTCCAGGCCATCGTTGACGCGTTGAAGCTTAAGGGAAAGAGCCTGTTCGTGATGGACATCATAGACGATAAGATCAAGAAGGCTTCGAGGAACATCGAATACGTGTCCATAAAGAACTACAAAGACTTCAACATGTTAGACGTTCTTAAGAGTGATACGGTAGTCATGTCAAAATCGGCTCTGGAGAAAATATCAGAAAGGTTCGCAAAGTAAAATGAAGAATCCGCACGATGTCGTAAAAGGATTGCTCAGGACCGAAAAGGCGAGCGTCATCCAGCCGACGAATAAATACCTTTTCTGGGTCAGCGGCGATTCAAACAAGATAGAGATAAAAAGGTCGGTAGAGGATATCTATAAAGTTAAGGTGTCCAGCGTCAATACCATGATTATGCGCGGCAAGATGAGAAGGGTCAGATACGCCATGGGGAAGACCCCGGACTGGAAGAAGGCGGTAGTCACCCTTAAAGAAGGCAATAAGATAGATCTAGTATAGGGTCCAGGGGCCAGGGTCAAGGGTCCAGAAAGTAAAAAAATGGCAATAAAAAAATACAAACCTACAACACCCGGATCGAGATGGAAAGCCATCCCGGATTATGAAGAGGTAACAAAGTCGACTCCTGAAAAGGCCCTCGTCATACCGCGTAAGCGAACAGGCGGCAGGAATTCATACGGACGCATCACTTCGCGCCATCGCGGAGGCGGCCACAAGAAGATGATACGCATAATCGACTTTAAGCGCGACAAGAGAGATATCCAGGCTAAGGTCATAGCTATAGAATATGATCCCAACAGATCGGCCAGGCTTGCGCTTTTACAATATTCGGACGGCGAGAAGCGCTACATAATAGCCCCCGTAGGCCTCAACGTGAATGACGAGATAGTGTCAAGCCTTTCCGGCGAGATAAAGGTAGGAAATTCTCTCTCTATAGAGAACATACCGGCCGGAGTTCCGATACATAATGTAGAATTAAAAAAAGGCGCCGGCGGGCAGATAGCGCGCTCCGCGGGCAATTCCTGCATCATCATGGCCAAGGAAGGCAGATTCGCGCATATCAAGATGCCTTCGGGCGAGATCAGATTGATAGGAGTGGATTGCTCAGCCACTATAGGGCAGGTCGGCAATATTGAACATGAGACGATATCCGTCGGAAAGGCCGGCCGCTCGAGATGGATGGGCATAAGGCCATACTCAAGAGGCGTCGCAAAGAACCCGCATGATCATCCTATGGGCGGCGGCGAGGGCAAGGCGAGCGGCGGATTACCGCGTTCACCGTGGGGGCAGTATGCCAAGGGCCTCAAGACGCGGCATAAGAAGAACCAGTCGAATAAATACATAATAAAGCGAAGAGGATAAATCGAAAGGCAAAATAGATGTCAAGGTCAACAAAAAAAGGTCCGTATATCGACGAAAAGCTTCTGATGAAGGTGCAGAAGATGATCAAGTCAGGCGACAAGAAGCCTCTTAAGACATGGGCCAGAAGGTCCACGATCACGCCGGAGTTTGTCGGCGTCACCATGTCGGTCCATAACGGCAGGAAGTTCATCGCGATATACATAACGGAGAACATGGTGGGACATAAACTCGGAGAATTCGCGCCAACCAGGACGTTCAAAAGGCACGGCGCGGCAACGGAAGTCTCAAAGGAATTGACATAACATGATTACAAGAGCCGAAACAAGATACGCGCGTTTAACGCCGAGAAAATTCAGGCAGATCATACCGCTGGTGATGGGCAAGAACCCGGAAGATGCAATGCTGATATTGATGACCGTGAAGAAGAAGGCTTCCATTTACGCTATCGAGCTTCTAAAATCCGCCGTCGCCAATGCGAAGAGGATGCAGGGCGTGGACATAGCCAACCTCTGTATCAGCAAGATGATCGCCAATTGCGGGCCGCAGCTCAAGAGATTCAGGGCGGGTTCGATGGGCAGGGCAGGCCAGATCCGCAAGAGGACGAGCCATATCATAGTAGAACTTGACGAGATCGCTCATAAGGCGCTTAAGAATTCCAAGGAAGCCGTAAAGAGCGAGGCCAAGCCAAAAGCGGCTGGCGGCGTTAAAGAGAAACATAAAGAGGGACAAACGAAAAAGAAGGCTGCTGCGGTGAAGAAGCCCGCAGCTCACAACGAGGGATAAATGGGACATAAAGTACATCCGTATGGGTTTAGGGTAGGCTATATATATGATTGGAAATCTCGCTGGTTCGCCAAAAAAGATATCTATCCTACGCTTCTCCTGGCCGACGTCAAAATAAAGAAGTATGTAAAGAAGGCTCTTTCCACTGCGGCCGTCTCCAAGGTCGAGGTCGAGAGGGCAAGCGATAAGGTGCGTGTCCTCATCTACACCGCAAGGCCTGGCATCATAATAGGCAGGCGCGGCGCCGAGATAGAGAAACTGAAAGAGGGCGTGCAGGCGATAGCCGGTAAAGAGGTCGCCATAGACATCAAAGAGATAAAGAACGCCAATACCGACGCGCAGCTCGTGTGCGAGAATATAGCGTTCCAGATCGAGAAGAGGATACCTCACAAGCGCGCGATGAAGAAGGCCATACAGAATGCTCTCGATTCCGGGGCCAAGGGAGTCAAAATCATATGCGCCGGAAGGCTGGGAGGCGCGGAGATAGCGAGGACCGAGAGTTACCGCGTAGGTTCGGTCCCTTCCCAGACGCTCAGGGCCGAGATCGATTACGGGTTTGCCGAGGCGCTCACTACATACGGGCTTATCGGGATCAAGACCTGGATATATAAAGGCGACAGGGTCCTGGATAAGAGTAAAGACGAGAACGTAACAGAGAAGAAACGACTTTAAAAGCGACAAAGTAAGAGGTAGACGATGGTATTGATGCCAAAGAGGGTAAAATTCAGAAAAGGACAGCGAGGCAAGCGCCGCGGGATGTCTTTCAGGGGTTGCAATCTGTCGTTCGGCGAGTTCGGCTTAAAGGCGCTCGAGAACTCATGGTTCAGCGACAGGCAGATAGAGGCCGCGAGAGTCACGCTGATGAGGCAGCTTAAGGGCGGCGGTAAAGTCTGGATACGCGTATTTCCGGATAAGCCGATCACGAAGAAGCCCGCCGAAACGAGAATGGGCAAAGGCAAGGGCGATCCCAGCCACTGGGTGTGCGTGGTGAAGAGGGGCAAGGTCCTTTTTGAGATGTCGGGCGTTCCACTTACGATAGCCAAAGAGAGCATGCGGGTTGCCGCTCACAAGATACCATTCAGAACTAAATTCATTACAAGGACGGGTACATAATCATGAAGGCTAATGAACTACGTAACATGACGGTCGATGAGATCCGGCTCAAGATGGAGGGCCTCAAGAAAGAGCTGTATGGCTTGAGGAGCGAGGCTAAGGCCGGCAGGGTCGAGAAGCCGCATAAGATAAGCGAGACCAGGAGAGATATCGCCAAGTGCGAGACTATCATAAGGGAGAAGGCTAATGCCAACACCAAATAACCAAAGACATCATCGCAAGGAGAGGATCGGGGTAGTGGTGAGCGACAAGATGGACAAGACCATAACGGTCAAGGTCACACGCGCCACCCGCCATTCGGTCTATAGCAAGATGATGAAACAGCATACGAAATTCAAGGCGCACGACGAGAAAGAGGTCGCCAACATCGGCGATACGGTGAAGATCGCCGAGACCAGGCCGCTCTCCAAGACCAAGAGATGGAGATTGGTCGAGGTAATTACAAAGGCAAGCACAGAAACGAACGGATAATACAATGATCAGAATGAGATCCATATTAGATGTGGCCGACAATACCGGCGCGAGGCGCGCGTCGATGATAGGCGTCATGGGCCGCGGGAACAGAAGGTTCGCCAATATAGGCGATATAATCACCTGCAACATAAAGGAAGCGTCTCCGGACGCCATAGTGAAAGACCACGAAGTGGTAAAGGCCGTTGTGGTCAGAACGGCATTCCCCATAAAGAGGCCGGACGGAAGCATCTTGCGTTTCGACAGAAATGCAGTGGTCATAATAGACCTGCAGATGAACCCCCGCGGGACAAGGATATTCGGGCCTGTGGCCAGAGAGCTTCGCGACAAAAATTTCATGAAGATAATTTCGCTGGCTCCGGAAGTAATTTAGGGTCAAGGGTCCAGAATAAGGAAAAGGTAAATAAAGTGAATAAGATAAAGAAGAATGATACGGTTTACGTCCTGTCCGGCAAGGATAAAGGCAAGACAGGCAGGGTTTTCAGGGTCTATCCCTCCAAAGACCGCGCGCTGGTAGAAGGCATAAATTATGTCAAGAAGCACACGCGCAAGTCTCAGCAGGACCAGAAGGGCGGTATTATACAGAAAGAGATGCCCATACATCTCTCGAACCTGGCTCCGTTCTGCAAGGGCTGCAATAAGTTCGCCCGAGTCGGGATGAACGTGCTGGCGGACGGCACAAAATCAAGATACTGCAAAAGATGCAAAGAGGCCATTTAACGATGACGAAACCAAGGCTGTTGATAAAGTATAACGAAGAGATCACCCCGGAAATGCGCAAGCTTTTCGGGTATAAGAACAATCTGGAAGTCCCAAGGCTCAAAAAGATAGTGCTGAACGTGGGCCTGGGAGAGGCGACGCAGGACATCAAATTCCTGGAATCTGCCCAGAACGAACTTGCCGCGATAACCGGCCAGAAGCCGGTCGTGACGCGGGCCAAGAAGGCCATAGCGAACTTCAAGATACGCAAAGGTTCCGCGATAGGCTGCAAGGTCACATTAAGGCGCGCGATGATGTATGAGTTCCTGGACAGGCTCATCTCGATCACGGTGCCCAGGATAAGGGACTTCAGGGGTTTGCCTGGCAATTCATTTGACAAGGGAGGCAATTATTCTTTCGGGTTGAACGAGCAGGGCATATTCCCGGAGATAGACGCCGACAAGATCATGAAGACGCACGGCATGGATATCACGATCGTTACCACCGCCAAGTCAAGAGATGAGGCGTTCGGCCTGCTCAAGCTGTTCGGGATGCCGTTCAAAAAATAAAGGCTAAGAGATAATGGCAAAGACATCATTAATAGTAAAGTGTCGGAGACCGCAGAAATTCAAGGTCAGGAAGTATAATAGATGCAAGCTGTGCGGAAGGCCGCGCGGTTACATGAGGCGCTTCCAGATATGCAGAATATGCTTTAGAGAGCTAGCTTCAAGGGGAGAGATACCCGGAGTGGTGAAGGCTAGCTGGTAGTTAAGTTTTGCGTTATGCGTGTTGCGTTCTGCGCAAAACGCATAACGCAACACACAACACGCAACACGAAATAGAGAGGAAAGATAGATGGCAGTGACAGATCCTGTAGCAGACATGCTTACCATACTGAGGAACGGCAGTTTTTCCAAGAAAGAGGTCGTTGAGGTAAGGAACTCGAAACTTTCAGAAGAGATATTGAAGCTCTTCAAAAAAGAGGAGTTCATAAACGCGTACAAACCCCTTAAGGATTCCGGCCAGGGCAAACTGCGCGTATACCTGAGATATGGTAAGGACGGCACCCCTGCGATAACAGGCATAAAGCGCGTGTCGAAGCCGGGTTTGAGGATCTACAAAAATGTTGATAGCCTGCCCAAGGTGTACGGAGGCCTCGGAGTAGCGATCATATCTACATCTAAAGGGCTCAAGGCGGATAAAGAAGCCCGCGACGCGAAGATGGGCGGAGAAGTATTGTGCTACGTTTGGTAGTGTTTGTGTTGCGTGGTGCGTTGTGCGTGATGCGTAAAAGATAAATCAGAGGAAAAAATGTCAAGAATAGGAAAGAAGCCAGTAGATCTGCCGGGTGGTGTCAAGGTTGCCGTATCAGGCAGCAAAGTCACTGTCGAGGGCCCGAAGGGCAAGCTCGATCTTCCGATACCGGCGAATTTCAAGGTTGAGGTGAAGGATAACAAGATCACCGTTACGCGCCCGTCAGACGCGAAGCAGGACAAGGCGCTCCACGGCATGATGAGAAGCAAGCTCAATAACATGGTGATCGGCGTTACCAGCGGCTACCAGAAAGATCTTGAGATCACAGGCGTCGGATTCAAGGCCCAGGTCCAGGGTAAAGTGCTTAATATACAGCTGAGCTATTCACATCCGATAAATTTCAACATACCGGATGGGCTTACCATAGAGACGCCGAAGCCGACCAATATACTTATAAAAGGCATAGATAAGGCAAAAGTGGGCAAGGCCGCTGCGGAGATCAGGGATTTCTACAGGCCGGAACCGTATAAGGGCAAAGGCATCAAATACGCCGGAGAGCACGTGAGACGCAAGGCTGGCAAGGCTGTTGCCGGAGCCGGCGCATAAAATAGAGGACTATAAAGGTATCTAGACTATGAAGACATGGATCAGATTCGAAGGCAGGGAGAAGAGGCACAGAAGGATACGAAAGGACACATCCGGGACTAAAGAGAAGCCCAGGCTAAGCGTCTACAGGAGCTTGAACCATTTATATGCTCAGCTTATCGACGACCAGACGGGCAAAACGCTGGCATCTCTGTCCACATTGTCGCCGGATATAAAAGAGAAGCTCGAGAAGGATACGGGAAATGTAAAGGGCGCGGCGCTCTTGGGCGCGGCTCTTGCCGAAGCATGCAAGAAGAACGGCATCACCAAGATAGTGTTTGACCGTTCAGGCTATCTATATCATGGAAGAGTGAAGGCGCTTGCAGAGGCGGCGCGTAAAGGCGGTTTGATATTCTAGTGTTTCGACGCTAAGTCGAAAGATAAATAAGTGAGGGAAAAATTGGCAAAACCAAACGAAGAGAATAATAATACGGGGAAAACTGCTCCGGAGAATCCCGCGAAGCCGCAAGAGAATGCGCAGCCGAAAGCTCCAGAGAGACAGCGCGGAGGATTCAGAGGCCAGAGAGGGCCCAGGGGCCCGAGAGGGCAGCAAGACGGCGAGAAAGAATTTATCGAGAAGGTCGTTGCCATTAAAAGGGTGGCCAAGGTCGTCAAGGGCGGCCGCAGGTTCTCTTTTAATGCCCTGGTGGTGGCAGGAGACGGCAAGGGGCAGGTAGGGCTCGGGTTCGGCAAGGCAAACGAGATCCAGGATGCCATACGTAAAGGCCTCAATGACGCCAAGAAGAGCTTCTTCAGGATACCTCTTAAAGGAACGACTATACCGCATGAGATAATAGGCCATTTCAAGGCCGCCAAGGTGCTGCTTAAGCCGGCAGGCCCGGGAACAGGTGTCATTGCCGGAGGTTCGGTCCGCGCCATATGCGAGGCGGGCGGGATAAAAGATATCCTCACAAAGAGCCTGGGCTCAGACTCGTCGCTCAATGTAACCAAGGCCACCATAGAAGGACTTAAGAGGCTGAGATTCGATAGAAAGGTTATAACTGACGAAGAGGTAAAAATTGAAGATAAATAACATAGGCATGCCGAAAGGCGCCAACAGAAAGACCAAGAGAAGAGGCAGGGGTTCCGCATCAGGGCATGGTAAGACTTCATGCAGGGGCCACAAGGGCACGGGCGCGCGTTCCGGAAGGGGCGTGAGACCCGGTTTCGAGGGTGGGCAGATGCCGCTCATAAGGCGGATACCGAAGAAAGGGTTCAATTCGCCTTTCAAAAAGTTCTATCAGGTCGTAAACGTCGATTCGCTCAACAGGTTCGAGAATAACTCAGAAATAGGCCCTAAAGAGCTCAAGAACGCCGGGCTCATAGGAAGCGAGATGGAGATGATAAAGATACTGGGTGATGGCAAGCTGACGAAGACGATCACGATAAAGGCCCACAAGGTTTCAACCGCCGCGAAGAAGAAAATAGAAGAAGTCGGCGCGAAGCTCGTTATCTTAAAATAAGGCTCTAAAATGCTAGAAGCGTTTATAAATACAGTAAAGATCCCGGACCTAAGGAAAAAGATCATAGTAACGCTCGGGTTGATAGCTGTTTATAGAGTTGGTACTTATATACCAACGCCTGGCGTCGACGGATTAAAGCTCGCGCAGTTCTTCGCGAACATGTCCCACTCGGGCGGCGGCGCGCTCTTCGGCATAATGAACATGTTCTCCGGAGGCGCCATATCCAGGCTGACGATATTTGCCCTCGGCATCATGCCGTATATATCATCTTCGATCATCCTCCAGCTATTGACTGCCGTAATACCGGCGCTTGAGAGGATGGCGAAAGAGGGAGAGGCAGGCCATAAGAAGATCATACAGTATACGCGCTATGGAACGATAGTGCTTGCCGTCATCCAGTCGTATTTTATCGCTGTATGGCTCGAGAATCCCGCGAGATTCCAGGGGATGCAGATAGTCCAGTTCCCGGGATTGTCTTTCAGGATACTGACGGTCATCACCCTTACAAGCGGCACGGCCTTCATAATGTGGCTGGGTGAGCAGATCCAGGAATACGGCATCGGGAACGGCATGTCGCTCATAATAACGGCCGGTATCATATCGAGGATCCCGACGGCTCTTTATCAGGTCTATGCCCTGTTTTCGCCTTTTGCTCCGGAGAAGTCGCAGCTCGATATCTTCACGCTGATACTTATGTGCGTCATGTTAGTAACAGTCATCGTAGCGGTAATAGTCGTTACGCAGGGGCAGCGCAAGATACCTATACAATATGCGAAGCGCGTAGTCGGCCGAAAGGTATATGGCGGACAGGCCACTTTCCTTCCGCTAAGGGTCAACCACGGCGGCGTCATACCTATCATATTCGCGCAGAGCATAATCATGTTCCCGGCCACCATAGCTGGTTTTATCCCTCACCAGGGATTCCAAAAATTCGCGATGGCCCTGACCAAGGGTGAGTGGGTGTATAATTCCATTTATTCGCTTCTCATCATATTCTTTGCATATTTTTACACAGCCATAACATTCAATCCTGTCGATATCTCAGACAATATGAAGAAGTACGGAGGATTTATACCGGGCATAAGGCCCGGAAAGCAGACGGCGGAGTATCTCGATTTCATCATGACCAGGATAGCGTTCCCGGGAGCCATATTCCTGGCCGTTATAGCTGTCCTGCCGAGCCTTATATCCATGAGCCTCAAGATACCGTATCTTGTCGCAAGTTTCTTCGGAGGCACGGGGTTATTGATCATAGTCGGTGTCATGCTCGACACCATGAAGCAGATAGAATCGCATCTCCTGATGAGGCATTACGAGGGCTTCATGAAACGCGGCAAGCTGAAAGGCCGCAATGTCGGCAGATATTAAGATAGAAAGGCAAGGCGCGTGAAACTGATACTTTTAGGGCCGCCCGGAGCAGGAAAAGGGACGCAGAGCGTAGTTCTGTCAAAGACATACAAGATACCTCACATATCTACCGGCGACATCTTGAGAGAATCCGTAAAGAGCGGCCAGGCGCTCGGGCTGAAGGCAAAGTCTTATATGGACAAAGGGGAGCTCGTTCCCGACGAAGTCGTGGTAGGCATCGTGGCCGACAGGCTTAAGAATGACGACACGAAGAAGGGTTATATACTCGACGGATTCCCAAGGACGGTCAAACAGGCCGAAGAGCTGGACAAGGCGCTAAAGACGATACGGTCTTCGATAGACATGGTCCTATACTTTGAGACATCGGCCAAGACAGCTATCGAGAGGCTTACCGGAAGGCGGGTATGCAAGGCGTGCGGCTTCAACTACCACGTGAAGAACATACCTCCGAAGAAGGCCGGCATCTGCGATAAGTGCGGCGGAGAATTATACCAGAGGCCCGATGATACGGAGGCGACGGTATTAAACCGCCTTAAGGTCTATGAAGCGCAGACAGCGCCTCTTATAAGCTACTATGCAAAATCGGGGATCCTGGACAAGGTCTCCGGGGATCTCGGCGTAAATGAACTGAATAAAGTTCTCTCCGACCTCTTTGCCGCAAAGAAGATTGCATGATAGTCTTGCGCAGTGACGCAGAGATCGAAGAGATAAAAGAGGCCGGCAGGATCGTAGCGGCGACTTTGAAGAAGCTGAAGAAGAGCGCAAAAGCCGGCATAACAACTGCCGAACTTGACAGAATAGCCGAAGAAGAGATATTAGCGCAGGGCGGCAAGCCGGCGTTCAAGAATTATAAAGGTTTTCCGGCCAATATATGCGCCTCGATAAATGAAGTGGTAGTGCATGGAATTCCGTCGTCCAGGAAACTGGCAGACGGCGATATAATAAGCATCGATGTCGGCGTCAAGTATAAAGACCACTATGCTGATGCGGCTATAACGGTCCCGATAGGCAAGATCAGCGAAGAGGCCAAGAAGCTGCTTGACGTAACCGAAGAGGCTCTTTCAAACGGGATAGAAGAAGCGGTGCCTGGCAACAGGCTGACGGACATCTCGCATAGCATACAAAAGCATGTCGAAGCGAACGGGTTCAGCGTTGTGAGGGCATTCGTCGGGCACGGCATAGGCACTAAGATACACGAAGAGCCGGAGATACCTAATTACGGCAGCCCGCACAGGGGGCCGAGGCTTGAAGCGGGCATGGTGCTTGCGATAGAGCCGATGGTAAATGCCGGGACATTCGACGTAGAAGTGATGGAAGACGGCTGGACGGTGGTCACGCGGGACGGCAGACTGTCAGCGCATTTTGAGCATACCATAGCAGTGACTAAAGACGGTCCGGAAATATTAACGGTGGCATAAAAGATGTGTCCTAAAGAAGAACCGATCATAATAGACGGAAAAGTGCTTGAGACTCTCCCGAACGCCATGTTCAGGGTGGAGCTCTCGAACGGCCATAAGGTGCTGGCCCATGTCTCCGGGAAGATGAGGATGAATTTCATAAGGATACTTCCGGGAGATACGGTGACGCTGGAGCTCTCGCCGTATGATCTGACAAGAGGCAGGATAACCCGCAGGGAAAAATAAGATGAAAGTAAGATCTAGCGTTAAGAAGATATGCGCAAAATGCAAGGTCGTTCGCCGCAAGGGGAACGTCATGATAATTTGCGCAAATCCGAAACACAAGCAGAGGCAGGGATAGTAGCCCATAGTCAATAGACCATAGTCCATCGAATTGGAATGGCGATAGATAAGAAAATACCAGGAGGAGATTGTGCCAAGAATAGTTGGAGTTGATATCCCTAAAGAGAAGAGGGTCGAGCTTTCCCTTACATATGTCTACGGAATAGGCAGGTCGGCGTCTAACAAGATATTGAAAGTGGCGAATATCAGCCCTGACAAGAGAGCCAAAGACCTGACCGAGGAAGAGGTCGCAAGGCTTTCGTCCATCATACAGAAAGAGTACAAGGTAGAAGGTGATTTGAGGCGCGATATTTCAGCGAACATAAAGAGGCTGATCGATGTCGGAGCATATAGAGGCCTTCGCCACAGGAGAGGTCTTCCGGTGCGCGGGCAGAGGACGAGGACGAATGCCAGGACCAGGAAAGGTCCGAGAAAGACTGTAGGTATCGTAAGACAAAAAGCGGAAAGGGCAGCACCAAGTGGAACAGAAAAAAAGTAAATTCAAAAAGAGCAAGAAGGCTACCAGGGCGCCCGCAAGCGGCGTAGCCCACATCCTGGCATCATTCAATAACACCATCGTGACGATAACGGATAAGGAAGGAAATACCATAACCTGGGCATCCACAGGATCGAGCGGGTTCAAGGGGTCGAAGAAATCGACGCCTTTCGCAGCCGGCATCGCGGCGGAAAATGCGGCAAAGAAGGCCGCTGAGCGCGGGGTTAAAGAGGTCGAGGTCCTGGTGAAAGGGCCGGGCGCGGGCAGGGAGTCGGCTATAAGGTCCATCCAGGCAGCAGGTCTGACTATCAGGGCTATAAAGGATGTGACACCCATACCGCATAACGGCTGCAGGCCGCAGAAGCGGAGGAGAGTATAATGGCAAGATATACCGATGCATCATGCAGACTTTGCAGGAGAGAGAAACAGAAATTATTCCTTAAGGGATCGAAATGCACCACAGATAAGTGCGCGGTTTCAAAGCGCGCTTTTCCTCCCGGGCAGCACGGCGCTACCCAGATAAGGAAGAAAGAATCGAACTACGGCGTTCAGCTTAGAGAAAAGCAGAAGGTCAAGAGGCTTTACGGCCTCCTCGAAAGGCAGTTCAAGCACTACTTCAGGATAGCGGAGAAGGCCAAAGGCGTTACGGGCCTGACGCTGCTTCAGCTTCTGGAGAGAAGGCTGGATAATGTCATATTCAGGATGAACCTCGCGTCATCGCGCGCGGAGGCAAGGCAGTCTGTCCAGCACGGACTTGTTTACGTTAACGACAAGAGGGTGGACATCCCGTCTTATACGGTCTCGCTCGGCGACGAAATAACGCTGAAGACAAAGAGGGATACGTTCGTCAAGAAGGTCAAAGAGACGCAGGAGACTTTTAAGGACAGGGCCGTGCCGAAGTGGCTTCAGGTAGTCCCAAATGAGTTCAGGTCCAAAGTCGTTGCAATGCCGACCAAGGAAGACGTCGGCTTCCCGATACAGGAGCAGCTGATCGTAGAATTGTATTCGAAATAACCACGAGAGTGACAGAGGAGAAAAATATATGGGTATAAGTATGAAGAATTTCGAAATGCCGAAAAAGATCGTACTGGACGAGTCTAATTACAATCCCACGTACGGCAAGTTCGTCGCGGAGCCTTTTGAGAGAGGATACGGCATGACGGTAGGAAATTCTTTAAGAAGGGTGCTCATCTCATCGATCGAGGGCACGGCCGTTACCAGCGTAAAGATCGCGGGGGTGCATCATGAATTTTCAAGCCTCAAGGGCATCGTCGAAGACGTGCCTCAAATTATAATGAACATAAAGAAGCTCGTGCTGCGTTCCCATTTCAAGACCCCCAAACCGATGACGATCTCGGTATCGAAGAAGGGCGCGGTCACCGCAAAAGACATAGAGACTGACGAGACGGTCGAGATACTGAACCCTGACCTTCACATAGCGACGCTCACAAAGGACGTGAGCTTCAAGGTCGAGATGGATATAGCCAGAGGACGCGGCTACGTCCCCGCGGACAGGAACAAGAAAGAAGGCCAGGCCATAGGCGTAATACCGATAGATTCGATATTCACTCCTGTAAAGAAGGTAAATTTCTACGTAGAGAATACCCGCGTCGGACAGATGACAGATTACGACAAGCTGATCCTCGAGATATGGACGAACGGCTCAATAGAGCCCAAGGAATCCCTCCTTTACGCTTCAAACATACTCCAGAGGCATCTTGACATATTCGTCGGTTTCGGAAAGCTGCCGGAGGAGGAGGAAGCTCCGGAAGAGACCGAAGAGGAGAGGCTCTTGAAGGACAAGCTCAAGATACCGATCTCAGAGCTTGAACTTTCAGTCAGGAGCTCTAACTGCCTTAAAGAAGCGAAGATAAAGACGATAGGCGATCTCGTGAAGAGAACGGAGCTCGAGATGCTGAAATACAGGAACTTCGGCAAGAAGTCGCTGGCCGAGATCAATAAAGTGATCACCGAGATGGGATTATCCCTCGGCATGAAGATCGGCGAAGAGAAAAACGAGAAAGAAGAGACAGGGTAATATGAGACACAGAAAAATACATTCAAAACTGAGCATGATGTCGGCCCACAGAAAGGCCACATTGCGCAACATGGTAAGAAGCCTTATCAGGCATCAGAAGATAGAGACTATCCATCGCAGGGCCAAGGAAGTCAGCCGCCTTACGGAACGCCTGATAACCATAAGCAAGGATAATTCTGTCCTTGCAAGGCGAAAGGCGTATTCGGTCCTTTGCGACAGGGACCTCGTGGCAAAGCTGTTCAACGAGATAGCGCCGCTCTTCAAGAACAGGACGAGCGGGTACACGCGCATAATACCGCTTGGTTTCAGGCGCGGCGACGGCGCGTCCATGGCGATCCTTGAACTGACGGAAAAGACGGTCGTTGCGAAGCTGCCTAAGAAATCCAAGGCAAAGGCTAAAGAGGTAGAGTCTAAAGAAGCCGCGAAGAAAGCCGCGGCTGCGAAGGCTGAAGGTACCGGTGAAACTCACGCCAAGGAAGAGCATCATAAAGAGCCGAAGGCAAAGACCATCTCGAAATCAAAGCCGAGCCTTGAAGATGAGAAGAGGACCGAGAGGGTTAAGGTCGAAGATAAGAAGATCGGGGACAAGAAGAAGTTCATGTCCAATCTTAGAGGGTTCTTCCACAGAAAGACCGACATGTAACTTGTCGGGCCGCCTTTTGAGTGAATAGCGCATGGAAGATCGCTTTGGGCGGATAAATTAAGAATAATTACCACACGCCCCTTAATCTAAAACTGAATAGGTTAAGGGGTGTGGTTTAAGGGAGATGCTGGCATGATAAGAATAGCGGGCAGGGCAAGCTGCATAACTTCTTCGGTAACCCTCGACATAACGGCTAAAGCCAAAAAGATGCGGGCCGAGGGGATAGATGTGGTTGGGTTCGGGGCCGGCGAGCCTGATTTTGACACGCCCGCCCATATCAAGTCAGCCGCCATCAAAGCCATAAATGAGGGCTTCACGAAATACACCCCCTCAAGCGGGACGCTGGAACTGCGCGAAGCCATCTCCCAGAAGTTCAAAAAAGACAATAACCTCGACTACAAGCCATCCCAGATAGTCGTGTCTTCCGGAGCAAAACATTCCCTGAATAACATATTCCAGGCCATCTGCAACCCGGGAGATGAAGTTATCATCCCCGCGCCTTATTGGCTCAGCTACCCGGAGATGGTAAAGATGGCTGAAGCGGTGCCCGTAGTAGTCGGGACATCCCAGTCCAACGAATTCAAGGTCACAGAAATTGACCTTGAGAAAAAGATAACCAATAAGACCAAGGCATTCATACTGAACAGCCCGTCAAATCCTACCGGGTGCGTCTACGGCCGCAAGGAGCTTGAGGCAATAGCGAAACTCGCCATAAAGCACAAGTTCTTCATCATAAGCGACGAGATATACGAGAAACTTGTCTATGACAATAAGGAATATGTGTCGATAGCGTCTCTCGGCAAGGAGATATATGACCTTACCATAACGGTAAATGGCGTCTCCAAGAGTTATTCGATGACCGGATGGAGGATAGGTTATGCCGCCGGGCCAAGCGACGTTATGAACGCTATAGGGAACATCCAAAGCCATGCCGCGTCCAATCCCACATCGATAAGCCAGAAGGCCACGCAGGCCGCGCTCACCCAGGACCAGAAATGCGTCGATGAGATGAGGGAAGAGTTCCAAAAGAGACGCGACTATATGGTCTCGAGAATAAACAAGACAGACAAGATAACCTGCGTCAACCCGGGAGGCGCTTTTTACGTATTCTGCGACATCTCTAAGCTAAAGATAGATTCCGTGACCTTGGCCACAAGGCTTTTGGACGAAGCGAAGGTTGCGGTCATACCCGGCGAGCCGTTCGGGGCGAATGATTTCATACGCCTAAGCTTCGCGACAAGCATGGATAACATTAAAAAGGGTATCGACAGAATAGAGGAATGGGTGAAAAAGAATGGGTAAAACTATATCGGAAAAGATACTTTCTAACCATGCCGGCAAGCCCGTCAAGGCCGGGGATGTCGCTGTATGCAGCGTCGATTTCTGTTTCGGACAGGACGGAACGAGCGCCATAATAATCGACAGCTTCAAAAAGCTTGGCGTTGACAAGGTATTCGACAAAAGCAAGTTCTGCATGGTGATAGACCACAGCGCTCCAAGCCCTAATATAGGCGTCTCCGAGATCCACAAGAAGATGAGGACATTCGCAAAGACTTTCGACGTAGGCCTTTACGATATAGGATGCGGCGTATGCCACCAGCTTATTCCGCAGAACGGCCACGTAACATGCGGCGATCTCGTGCTGGGCGCCGATTCGCACACATGCACCTACGGCGCGATAAACGTATTCTCTACGGGGGTTGGCTCTACGGATCTTGCGATAGCGCTCGCAAGCGGCAAGAACTGGTTCAAGGTGCCCGAGACTATAAAGATGATAGTCAAAGGCAAACTCCCTAAAGGGGTCACCTCAAAGGATATCATTCTTCACATTGCAAAAGATATAGGCGCCGACGGGGCAACTTACCGGTCGGTAGAATTTTACGGAGAGGCGATATCGGACTTAAGCGTTGACGCGCGGCTTACAATATCGAACATGGCCGTAGAGATAGGCGCGAAGGCGGGCCTTATGGAGGCTGACAAAAAGGTCCTCAAATGGGTGTCGGAGCGCACCAAGAAGGCGCCGAATCCGGTCAAGGCCGACATAGATGCAAGATACTGCATGGTCAAGGAGTATGATGTCTCAAACCTCTCTCCTCAGGTCGCCAAGCCGCATACGGTCGATAACGTAAGCGGCGTCGAAGAACTCGCAGATGTAAAGATCGACCAGGCATATCTCGGGACATGCACTAACGGGCGCATCGAAGACCTGGAGATAGCGGCAAAGATATTAAAAGGAAAGTCGGTTCACAGGGACGTGAAATTCATAGTCGCCCCCGCATCTAAAGAGATATATCTTGAGGCGGCGAAGAAAGGGATCGTAAAGGCGCTTGTGGATGCAGGAGCGATCATAGTGGCCCCTGGCTGCGGCCCGTGCGTAGGCACCCATAACGGCGTTTTAGCGGACGGCGAAGTGGCCATATCCACCGCGAACAGGAATTTTAAGGGTAGGATGGGTAATCCGAAGGGATTCATATATCTTGCAAGCCCCGCCACAGTAGCCGCTTCGGCCATAGCTGGGAAGATAGCGGATCCGAGAGAGTATAAGAAGAGATTGTAATATAGGGTCAAGGGGCCAGGGTCCGGGGTCCAGGTAAAAAAAGTGAGAAAAAATGATGAAACATTTTGCAAGACGCTTGAAAGTACAAGACAATATCAATACTGACTATGTGATCTCGGGACGTTATAAGTTCAAAATACAGGATCCCAAGGAACTCGCGAGATACATATTTGAGGATATCGATCCGGAATTTGCCGCGAGGGTAAAGAAGGGGGATATCCTGGTCGCGGGAGACAACTTCGGGTGCGGATCTTCGAGAGAACAGGCCCCTGTGGCGTTAAAGCAGGCCGGCTTCCAGGCGGTGGTGGCAAAGAGCTTTGCCAGGATATTCTACAGAAATGCTTTCAATATCGGCCTTCTTCTAGTCGAATGCAATACAAACTTTATCGATGACGGGGATGAACTTGAGATAGACATAGAGAAGTCCAAGGTACACAATACGAGTAAAGGCCTTAAGCTGGACATGAAGCCGCTCCCCATGGTCATGCGTAAATTACTGCAGGATGGCGGCGTTATCGAGCATTTCAAAAAGCACGGAGGATTCAAGTTTGAGTAAATATACCATAACTCTTTTACCGGGTGATGGGACGGGTCCGGAACTTGCCGAGGCGGCAAAGCGGTGCGTCGACGCCCTTGGCCTTGATATAAAGTGGGAAGTCATGGAAGTTGGCGAGAGCGCGATAAAGAAGTTCAACACCCCGCTCCCGAACGAGGTCCTCGAATCCATAAAGAAGAATAAGATAGCCCTGAAAGGGCCGATAACAACTCCTATAGGCAGCGGCTTCAGGAGCGTAAATGTGGCCATGAGAAAAGCCCTCGACCTTTACGCATGCCTGAGACCATGCAAATCATACAAGGGAGTCCGCTCGCGCTATGATGATATAGACCTTGTGATCGTAAGAGAGAATACGGAAGACCTTTACGCCGGCATAGAGTTTCAGAAGGGCCTTAAAGAGACTGCTGAGCTTATCCAGACCCTTGAGAAGATGTCGAAGAAGAAGATAAGGCATGACTCGGCGATCAGCATAAAGCCGATATCTGTAGAGGGGTCGAGGAGGATAGTTGAGTTTGCTTTCGACTATGCCGTTAAAAACGGCAGGAAGAAAGTGACCGCTGTCCATAAAGCTAATATCATGAAATTCACAGACGGGCTATTCCTCGAAGTGGCGCGTGAAGTCGCCAAGTCATACGAAGGAAGGGTGGCGTTCGAAGACAGGATAGTAGACAACATGTGCATGCAGCTGGTCCAGAAGCCCCATGATTATGACGTCCTGGTACTGCCAAACCTTTACGGCGATATCATTTCGGACCTGTGCGCCGGACTTATAGGCGGGCTAGGCATCGCTCCTGGAGCCAATATCGGCGAGGGATTGGCATTGTTCGAGCCGACTCACGGAAGCGCTCCTAAGTACACGGGACTGAACAAGGTGAACCCGACAGCGCTCTTATTTTCGGCAGTCCTGATGCTCAAACATATGGGCGAGGAGAAACAATCCAAGAGGCTTGAGAAGGCTATAGCAGATGTTATCGCTGAAGGCAAGTCAGTCACCTACGATTTCAAGGCGGACAGGAATGATAAGTCGGCTGTCGGGACGAGCCAGATGGCCGATGCCATTATCGAAAAGATAAAAAAGAGCGCATAACGGATAGTGCTTAGGAAAAACAAAAAAATGGATCGGAAAATAGCGGTTATAGGCGCAGGGGCGGTAGGCGCGACACTGGCGCAGAGGATACTCGAAAGCGGCATCGCGGATGTGGTCCTGGTGGATATAGCCAAGAATATGGCTATCGGAAAGGCCTTCGACCTGTTGGATGCCGCACCCATGCTTGGCCACGAGAGGACGATAAAGGCCACGGATAATTACGAGGATATCCGCTCATCGCGGATCATTGTCATAACAGCCGGCCTTACGCGAAAACCGGGCATGACGCGAGAGGACCTTGTAGCCAAAAATGCTGCCATAGTCAGAGAGGTATCGAATAATATCAAGGAAAAGGCGCCGGACGCCCTGGTCATAGTAGTGACGAATCCGCTTGATGCCATGACATATCTCACATACAAAACTACCGGGTTCACGAAGCAGAGGGTGATGGGCATGGCAGGAGTGCTCGACGGCTCGCGATTCATAGAGTTATTGGCGGATGAGCTGAAAGTGCCGAGGTCCAGCGTAAAAACGTTAATTTTGGGCAGCCATGGCGACACTATGGTCGCAGCGCTATCCCATACAACTGTTAACGGAAAGCGCATCCAGGACGTGCTCGCCAAGGACAAGCTCGAAAAGATCGTTAAGCGCACCTGCGACAGAGGCGCCGAGATAGTATCGTTATTCGGAACGGGAAGCGCTTATTATTCACCCAGCGCAGCCGTATACAAGATGATAACGGCGATACTCGACGACACCAAAGAGACGATGGCCGTCTCCGCATACCTGGAAGGCGAATACGGCTTAAAGGACATGTATATCGGCGTTCCGTGCCGCATCGGAAAGAACGGTATTGAAAATGTAGTAGAGGTAGACCTTTCTACAGACGAGAAGTCCGCCTTTCTTAAGTCAGCACAGGCGATCAAGAGTTCGTTGGAATTGATAAAGTAAAATAACGAAGGGCCCGGGGTCCAGGGTCCGGGGTCCAGAAAAACTGCTTTTACTGGACCCTTGCCCCTGGCCCCTTGACCCTACATGAGCTTCCCATGAGATCCTACGATCTGGCCATTATCGGTTCAGGCCCCGGCGGTTATATAGCCGCTCTTTATGCATCCCGCCTCAAGATGAAAGTCTGCGTGATAGAGAAAGACTTGCTCGGGGGAACATGTTTAAATCGCGGGTGCATCCCCACGAAAGTGATGTTAAATTCCGCATCGATCCTCTCCCAGATAAAGAGCGCTCGCCAGCACGGCATAGATGTCGGAGAGGCCAGGCTCGATTTCCCGGCTGTTTCTTCAAGAAAAAATGAGGTGGTAACGAGGCTAAGAGCTGGCATAGAAACGCTCTTCAGGGCCGGCGGCATAAACCTGATAAAGGGCTCCGCCAGGATCTCCGGTCCGAATTCTATAAAGATCGACTCAAAAGACGAAATAAGCGCGGAGAATATCATAATTGCCGCAGGCTCAAGACCCCTCGCTCTCCCAGGGATCACGATCGACGAAACGGATATCTATTCAAGCGACGGCATATTGATGCTGGCCAAGCTTCCTAAGAGCATCCTCATAATAGGCGGCGGGGCTATAGGCGCGGAATTCGCGTCTTTATTTAATGCGTTCGGGGTCAAGGTGACCATAGTCGAGCTGCTAGAGAGGCTCATACCCATGCAATCGCGCGAGGCCTCGAGAAAGCTTGAGACGATATTTAAAAAAAGAGGGATCGACGTGATCACCGGCTCGAAGGTCGAGGCTATTGAAAAAAAAGGCGGATTAAAGATCAAGCTGTCCGGAAACAGGGAGATCGAATCGGAAAAGGCGCTGGTCTCGGTCGGAAGGCGTCCGGCCATAGAAGGCCTTGGATGTGAAGATCTAGGCATAAGGATTGAGAATGGAAAAATAGTCGTAGATAAAAATTTAAAGACATCTATAAAGAACATATATGCCATAGGCGATTGCGTCGAAGGTCCGCAACTCGCGCACAAGGCCTCTTATGACGGGATCCTTGCCTGCGACAATATCGCCGGGAACGCGAGAAAAACCGATTATTCGAACATACCTAACTGCATATACACTGATCCCGAAGTCGCAAGCGTCGGCCTCGTGGAAGAGACGGCGAAAGAAAAATTTCCGGAAGCAAAAGTGGCGAAGTTCCCATATCTGGCTTCAGGAAAGGCTTATCTTTTAGGCAAATCGGAAGGTTTTATTAAGCTGATCGGCGATCCTAAAGGCAATATCCTTGGCGTTGAGATAATGGGCGAGGGGGCATGCGACCTTATAGGCGAGGCCGTGATCGCCAGGTCCGCAGGGATGAATATAAAGGACCTTGCTCATGCGGTCCACGGCCATCCTACGCTTTCCGAGATAATACAAGAGGCGGCGCATATCTTCACGGGCACGCCTATCCACAGCATATAATGGAGGATAGATGCACAAAGTGATACTTCCGTCTCTTGCGGAAGGCGTTGATAAAGCAAGCGTATCTTATTGGCACAGATCTATTGGTGACAGCGTTAAAGAGGGCGAAGACCTCGTGGAGCTTGTGACCAACAAGGCGACATTCAACATGCCCGCTCCGGCATCCGGAAAACTGAAGAATATCATGGTCCAGGAAGGCGAGGAAGCCGCGGTAGGCCAAACGATAGCCATAATCGAATAGGCATGGATAAAAAACGAGCTTTATTATTATACATTTCGGAAGCATCCGGCCATCATTGCGCCAGCATAGCAATTGAAAAGGCGCTCCATCATCTCGATCCCACTATCGAGACTCTCAACATCAACTCTTTCAACTATACAAACCCTATCCTTGAGAAGATAATAAACACGGCATACATGGGCGTCATCAAGAGGACGCCGGAAGTATGGGATTATCTATACGACAACCCCAAAGTCCTCAAAAATACCCAGCGGTTGCGCGCGATGATACACAGGTTCAATACGGGAAAGCTGAAAGTCCTCCTCGATGATTTTAAGCCTTCAGGGATAATCTGCACGCAGGCATTCCCATGCGGCATGGTGGCTGACTATAAGAAGAGCTTTAACCTCAGGATACCGCTAGTGGCGGTACTTACCGATTATGCGCCGCACTCCTATTGGATATACGATAGCGTCGACAGGTATATCGTCCCATCCGAAGAAACTGCCCAGAAACTTATAAATGACGGCGTGGATCCGAAGCGGGTCATGCGGTTCGGCATACCCATAGACCAAAAGTTCAAGAATACTCTCGATAAAGCCGCGATATTCAAAAAACTTTCACTCGACCCGAAGAAGTCTTGCATATTGATCATGGGAGGGACTCAGGGGCTCGGGCCGATCAAAGAACTGATCAGGATGCTCGACCGGTCTAGCGTCGATCTTCAGATGATGGTCGCCGCCGGCACCAATAAGAAGCTGTATAATTGGCTGTCGAGAAAGGCGAAAGGCTTCCGCAAGAAAACGGTCGTATTCTCTTTTGCGGCAAATATCGACGAGCTCATGGACATATCGACGGCTATCATAACAAAACCGGGCGGGATCACGACAGCCGAGGCGCTTGCTAAAGGCGTGCCCATGGTGATAATCCATCCTCTCCCTGGACAAGAGGCGATGAATACGAGATTCCTGTTGAAAGAAGGCGTCGCGGTCAAGGCAGAGGAGCCGGAAGACACGGTCGTAATATTAAGCGAGCTCTTGTACAATAAAGATAAACTCCATCTCATGAGCGAAAGGGCCAAAGCGCTTTCAAAGCCCGACAGCTCCGCAGATATCGCTAGGCTAGTCCTGGAGCTTGCATCATGATCCTTTACTGGCTGTTTAAGCTGGGCTTCTTCATAGCGAACGCCCTCCCTCTAAAAGCTGCATACGCCGCGGCAGGGTATGTCGCGACCGCGCACTACTATATCTCTCTCAAAGACCGCGGATCCGTGAAGAAGAATTTAAGGCATATCCTCGGGCCGGGGATCGGCGAAAAAGAGATTTCCGTAAAATCCAAAGAGGTGTTCGTCAACTTCGCGAAATACCTCGTAGACTTCTTTCGCTTCTCTTCGATCAACGAGGAGTATATGAAGAAGTTCGTTAAGGTGGACGGCCTTGAGCATGTCGATAAAGGCCTCTCCTACGGTAAAGGTGTTATAATGCTCTCCGCGCACATAGGCAATTGGGAGCTGGGCGGACAGATCCTGTCGCTTCTGCGCAATCCTCTCATGGCCGTTGTGTTGACCCACCAGAACAAGAAGATAAACGACCTATTCACCCGTCAGCGGTCCATGGCGAACATGAAGCCCGTGGAAATAGGGATATCCTTAAGGAGCTGTTACAATGTCCTGAAAAAGAACGGCCTTTTGGCAGTTTTGGGAGACAGGGATTTCTCGAAAAATGGGTTTCGCATGTCTTTTTTCGGAAGGAAAGCCATGATACCTAAAGGGCCGGCCTCATTAAGCCGCAGGCTCGGATCCGCCATCGTGCCTTGTTTCATGATAAGAGAACCGGACGATACGTTTCGCCTCATAATGGATCCTCCGATACTGCCCGACCTCCATGAAGATGAGGAGACATCCATAAAGAAACTGACCGAGAAGTGCACATCCGTAATAGAATCCTACGTCCGAAGATACCCGACGCAGTGGTACATCTTCAGGGAGATGTGGAATGGCGCCTAAACACACCTGCGTCGTTATGCCTTCATTTAATGAGGCGAAGACCGTCGGCACAATAGTCGAGCGCCTGAAGAAGAGGGATTTCGCGGTCTATGTGGTAGATGACGGTTCGGCAGACGATACTGCCTCAAGAGCCGAAGGCGCAGGCGCGATCGTCATCAGGAACCCGAAGAACATGGGCAAGGGCGGCGCGCTCCGGGAAGGCTTCAAGAAAGCGCTCGAGGATGGCTTCGAATCGGTCCTTATCATGGACGGCGACGACCAGCATGATGTCGCCGATATCGCCCACATAATCAAGAAGATGAAAGATTCCCACGCAGACATGGTGGTGGGCAACAGGATGCAGGACACCTCCCGCATGCCTATTGTCAGGATAGCCGTGAACCGCTTTATGTCCTGGCTTATATCCGTCATATCCGGACAGTATGTCCCTGACACCCAGTGCGGGTTCCGACTTATAAAGAGGGACCTGCTTCTCAAGATCAGGCTTGAATCCTCCAATTACGAGATCGAATCGGAGATGATAGTGAAGGCCGCAAGAGCCGGATTCAAGATCGAATCGACCGCCATAAAGACCGTTTATCAGGACGAGGTGAGCAGGATAAACCCTGTTATCGACACCTTGAGATTCATAAGGCTTATGCTGAAACTTGCAGTGACCAGGTAGGGCCTGGATCAGAAAGTCCTTGCTTTCATCATCATATCATATTAATATATTCAAGAATTTTCTTTAAACCTGGCCAAAAAATATGCCTAACATAGACCCAAGAATAACGGAACATGACATCTATCTCTTCAAAGAGGGGAGCCACTACAAGCTTTACTATAAGCTTGGAGCCCATCCCGTCACGGTAGATGGCGTCAAAGGCACTTACTTCGCCGTATGGGCGCCGAACGCCAGACGCGTCACGGTCATCGGGAATTTTAACAACTGGAACAGTGACTCAAATCCCATGGACCTGCTCCAGGACGGCTCCGGCATATGGGAGAAGTTCATACCGGGAGTCGAACCGGGCGCCGCATATAAATATCATATAATCTCGAACTACAATAACTACCAGGTCGACAAGTCGGATCCGCTGGCTTTTTATGAAGAGACCCCGCCCAAGACATCTTCCGTGGTATGGGATCTTGATTATGACTGGAAAGACAGCGAATGGATGAAGAAGCGCAAGAAGCACAATTCGCACGCTTCGCCGATATCGATATATGAAGTCCATCTCGGCTCCTGGAGGAGGATGCCGGAAGAGAATAACAGATGGCTTTCCTACAGGGAGATGGCGCCCCATCTCGCAAAGTACGTGAAGGAGATGGGATTCACCCATGTTGAGCTCATGCCCATCATGGAGCACCCTTATTATCCTTCCTGGGGATACCAGACGGTAGGATACTTCGCGCCTACGAGCCGTTACGGGACCCCGCAGGACCTCATGTACCTCATAGACTATCTGCACCAGAATGATATCGGAGTCCTCCTGGACTGGGTGCCTTCGCACTTTTCCCAGGATGGGCATGGCCTGGTCTATTTTGACGGCACGCACCTCTACGAAGAGGCGGACCGCAAGAAGAGCTACCATCCGGACTGGAAGAGTTATATATTCAACTACGGCAGGCAAGAGGTCCAGGCATTCCTCATTTCAAGCGCGCTATTCTGGCTCGAATATTACCATATCGACGGGCTGAGGGTGGATGCGGTGGCGTCGATGCTCTATCTTGACTACTCCCGAAAGCACGGCGAATGGAATGCCAATAAGCATGGCGGCAGGGATAATCTTGAGGCGATATCATTCATCAAAAAGCTGAACGAGGTCATGTACAAGGAGTTCCCGAACATCCAGATGGTGGCCGAAGAATCTACCGCATGGCCCATGGTATCGCGTCCGACTTCGGCCGGCGGCCTCGGATTCGGGATAAAATGGAACATGGGATGGATGCATGACACCCTGCAGTATATGTCCAAAGATCCGATACACAGGAAACATCACCATAACCAGCTCACTTTCGGGATGTGCTATGCGTTCACGGAGAATTTCATCCTGCCTTTCTCGCACGACGAGGTGGTCCATGGCAAGGGATCTCTTATCAACAAGATGCCCGGCGATGAATGGCAGAAGTTCGCCAACTTGAGGGCCCTGTTCGGCTACATGTTCGCTTATCCCGGCAAGAAACTCCTCTTTATGGGAATAGAGTTCGCTCAGAAAAAAGAGTGGAACCATGAAGTCAGCCTGGACTGGCACCTTCTGGAAGACCCGAAACATAAAGGGCTTCATGATCTGGTGCGCGATCTCCTGCACATTTACAAGAAAGAGCCTGCCCTGTACAAGCTCGACTTCGACCCTCTCGGATACGAATGGGTAGACTTCCATGACTGGCAGAACAGCGTCATCAGCTTCCTGCGAAAAGGCAAGAGGGAGAGCGACTTATATATGATAGTCTGCAATTTTACGCCTATACCCAGGTCCAACTACAGGCTAGGCGTGCCGTTCGACGGCACATGGAGAGAGGTCTTGAATACCGACAACGCTATTTACGGAGGCAGCGGCGTTATGAACCCGAATCCTCTCGAGCCCGCCGCGCAGCAATCCCACGGCAGGCCTTATAGCCTTGAGCTAACGCTAGGGCCCCTATCTACCATATACATCAAATACGAAGGCTCTAGGAACAGAAAGCGCAATGCCGAAAAAGCGGAGGACGGCGGAAATGGCGCGACTACCGGCAGCCAATAATCGTCTTAAAGAGCTCCTTCCTATATTCATAATCATCATCCTCGGCTGTATCGTTTATTCCAATTCCTTGCATGGAGAATTCATATGGGACGACCTGCACCTGGTCAAGGACAATGCCTACCTTGACAGCTGGTCGAACCTTGTGAATATCTTCAAAGGAAATATCGGCTCCGGAGCCAGGATAGAATATGACTCATATCGCCCGCTCCAGATAGTTACGTATCTTATTGACCGCGCTTTGTGGGGAAAGGGCGTCTTCGGATACCACCTGACAAGCGCCTTCCTGCATATCCTCGTCTCTCTTTTGATATATTGGCTCATCACCATACTCTTCAAGGATAATACCCTTGCTGCGCTTACGGCATGCCTATTCACGGTCCATCCTGTCCATGTCGAGGCCGTATCTTACATATCCGGAAGGGCGGATATCCTGGCTGCGCTTTTTATGCTCCTTTCCCTGATCCTTTATATCAAAGGATCGGATACAAAGAATCCATGGCCATATTTAGCGTCTGTATTGTCTTATGCGGCGGCAATATTGTCCCGCGAAAATAGCCTCATATTCCCGATCCTGATACTGCTCTACCATTACTCATTTAAAATAAGATTTCCATGGAAGAAGCTCGTACCGTATGTCGGGGTGATCACACTTTATGCTATAGCGCGGATATGGGTGCTCAATACATCCATGTCTGCCATACCATCCACGACATGCCTTGAGCGCATTCCGGGTTTTTTGATAGCAATGTGTAATTACATGCGCCTCTTAGTAGCTCCGGCAAATCTTCATATGGAGTACGGGAACACCGTCATGCATTTCTCGGATCCGAAAGCATTTATCGGGCTTGTCATTATTATCGCGCTCATCACTCTGGCCATCATGAAACGTAAGGGCGACACCATTATATTCTTCTCCATAGGATGGTTCTTTGCCACGATAATGCCTTCATCCAACATCTATCCGATAAATGCCTACATGGCCGAGCATTGGCTATATCTGCCGTCCATCGGGTTTTTCCTCATAATCGCAAAGTATATACGGCATATAGACAAGAAAGGCCTGACGGTAATAGCCGTATCCATAAGCGCCGCCCTGATCGTATTTTATTCATATCTTACGATACGTCAAAATGATTATTGGAGAGACCCCATCCGGTTCTACAAGAGGACGCTATATTACGCTCCGGAGAGCCATAAATCCTGCTACAACCTTGCGATGATATATAAAGATGAGGGCAGGAATGATGAAGCGATAGAATTATTCACAAAGGCGATCAAGGCCAACCCTCGATACTCTGAAGCATATAACAACCTGGGAAGCCTGCATGGCTTTATGGGCAATTATGCTGCCGCCGAGTCCCTGTTCAAGAAGGCTATCGAGTTGAACCCTCGTTATGCCAGGGCATACAACAACATGGCTAATGTATATATGCTCCGAGGCCACTACAAAGAAGCAATTAAATTCTACGAGAAAGCTCTCGAGTTCGATCCCAAGCAATCCGACACCCGCTATAACCTTGATATCGCCTACGAAACGCTCCGCAAAAACCGTTAGCGCGTCCATTCTAGAATCAGAATTTATCCCAGCGGGCCGACAGTCTTTCTAAAAGGAAAATTCTATTGACTTGTAGAAGCGATGCGGATATAATCATTTCGATCTTTGATACATTGAACTATATGGGCGCCCGAGAGGGCTTAAAAGGGAATTCCGAATGCTTTAAAACGGAAACGGTCCCGCCGCTGTAGAGGATGACGAAATTCGACATTGGCCATTATCCCGCCGCATAGGGGATGAGAAGGCTCAGAAGAGTAGGATGAATCCTTAGTCAGAAGACCTGCCTATATAGTAATGACGCCAGAAGAGCGTCGATATATACGGGTTTAGTAGAACAGGGAACCAGCCTTTGACACACGTGTCAAAAGCCTTTTTATTTTAGGAGACAGAAATGAAGAAGTTTATAGTAATTATAATGGCGTGCGTCATTCTCGCGAGCGCGGCATGCGCCGAAGAAGAGAAGGTGCCTACTCAAAAGCTCGAGCCTATCGTAGTGACCCCCACGCGCGTCGAGGAGGATTCACTAAGCTATCCCGACAGCGCGAGCATCCTGAAATCTACCAGGACCGTCCAGGTGATCGGCAAGGACGAGATAGAGAAGTCCGGCGCAAGGTCTGTGCCTGAGCTATTGAAGAGCCAGGTCGGCGTCCAGGTGCGCGAGTATATGGGCAATGGCAAGACCGCGCAGGTCGATGTGAGGGGTTTCGGCGAGACAGGTCAGCTAAATACTCTCGTCATGATAAACGGAAGGCGCACCAACCAGATCGACCTGTCCGGGGCCGACTGGCTGCAGGTAGACATAGATTCCATTGAGAGGATAGAGATACTGCGCGGAGCGCAATCGGTTCTGTACGGCGACAATGCCACGGGCGGCGTGATAAATATCATAACTAAAAAAGGCAAAGGGGCGAAACCCGAGATCGGTTTTAATTACGAGACGGGCAGTTATCATTACAATAAATACAGCGGTTACAGTACGGCCGGCAGCGACTTCCTTGACTATTTCGTAAATATAAGCACTGCCGATTCAGACGGCTACAGGAATAACAGCGACCTGCAGAGGACCGATGTAAACGGCTCGCTTACCATGAAACCCGCAGAATATCTCGCCCTTAAGCTCGACGCCGGATATCACCAGGACTGGTACGGGTTGCCCGGCGCGGTCACGGATGTGCAGATAGACCGTAACGGCTGGCAAGCCGTCACCAAGCCTAATGACTGCGCAAAGACCCAGGATTATTATGTGATGCCGGGCTTTTCCTTAAAATATGACGGCAGCTGGGGCGATATCATCTTTACGAGCGATTTTCCGATGAGATCCAGGAGGGCGGCTTCATTATTCGACCAGACGACCTATTGGTACGAGCAGAACGATCACATAACGAGTTTCGGCTTCACGCCGCGGGTGGTGATCGAATCTACCATATTCAAGATGCCGAACAGGGCGATAATCGGCATGGACATATACAACAACAAGTCTGAGCGTTCAAGCGGAGTATGGAGCGGCGGAAAAGACATAATGGTGATAAGACAGGGGACCGTAGGCCTTTATTTCTCCGATACTCTCACCGTGACCGACAGGCTGACCGCAAACGGAGGATTCAGGACCGAGTGGGCAAATTACAAGTTCGACCAGGAAGCCCTGCTGGCTGGAGATGATAACAAGAACTTCTCCGAGTATGCGTTCGACGCCGGGGTCGATTACAAATACAATGACTCCTCTTCAGTCTATGCCAATATCGCGCGCTCATATAGGTATCCGGCTGTAGACGAATGGTACCAACCGCTCTGGGCATTTTGGATATGGTCCGGAGGCGGCATCAATCTTGACATCGAACCTCAAACAGGGATAAACTACGAAGTAGGAGTGAGGGACAACACGATAAAATGGCTGAAGCTGGGCGCGGACTATTTTATCATGGATTCAAGGCACGAGCTGTTCTACGACCCGATAAATTTCACGAACGCGATATACGACCACACCATGCGTAACGGCATAGAGCTTGAAGCCCATCTATTGCCGCAAAACATAAATAGCCTGGACCTCTTCGCCAAATACACTTATGAAAAAGCGTTCTTCATAGGCAGCCATTTTGCGGGGAATGAGATACCGATGGTGCCGCAGCATAAGCTGACATGGGGGATATCCTATACCTTCATGGACTCGGTCGACATCAACTATCTCTTCAATTTCGTCGGGCCCAGGTATTTCATAAGCGACCCGCTCAACCTCTCCAGAAGAATGAAACAATACATAACAAATGACATAAGGATGGCGTACCACAAGCACGGCTTCGAGGTATACGGCTCGCTCAATAATATCTTCGATTTCAAATACGCCGAGATAGGCTCTTACGGGCAATACTACCCCGCGAACGGTAGAAATTATGTAGTCGGCGTTAAATATAAATTTTAATATCTCTTGTAATAGGGACAGCGACCGTTTTTCACAATAATAAATGGTCGCTGTCCTTATTTTATAGTATAATATCTTTAAAATAATACTATGAAAAATAAAGCGTTCGGGAACGCACTGATATTATCGATTGCGCTGCACTTTCTGGTGATCACGCCACTGTATGGCTTTGTCATCTTTAAAGAAGCCATAGACATTAAGAAGCCGATGGTAGTGGACTATATCGCCGTAAAGGAGATGCCGAAGATGGAGGTTCGCAAGGCCAATGTCCAGGCCGCGGCCAAGGAAACCAAGAGAATAGAGCTTTCGAAGGATGTAGCCCAAAAGACCGCCGCCAAGAAGACCGAGGCGAAAAAAGCCCCGTGCAAGATATCCCCCGCCAAATCGCGCATAGCTCAGAAGACCGAAGCCAAGATCAAGGCTACAAAAGACTATGTAAGCTATTACCAGCTGATACGCGAAAAGATACGCAACCGCCTTAAGGACAACCACAGGACATACTATAGAGAGGGGGATGTACGGCTTATATTCACCTTAAAGAGCGACGGCTCGCTCGCATCCGTAGAGGTCGACGAGCTCGGTTCTGTGAATAACCAGACATTGTTCGACATAGCTGTCAGGAGCGTGCGCGAGGCTGCGCCTTTTCCGCCATTCCCGAAGGCGCTATCGCTTCCGAAGATGTCTTTTGACCTTATGGTGACATTTAAAAAACGATAGCGAAAGGAGTCCCCTTAAGCATCATGAAACAGATACGCTTCGATTTCAATAATATGTTCGATTCAAGCGTCGGAAAGACGCACGGCGTCACGGCAAACGACCTTAAGGCGATGTCATGCCTTACGGCGAAAGCGGCGAGGCATCTCAAGAAGGTCTTCGCGAGCGAATCTTCGAGGATAAACATAGGATTGGAATGGACGCGCCTTCCGCTGCAGAATAAGTCCTTCGTCCGGGTCATACAGAAGGCCGGAGACGCGATCTCGCATAAATACGAAAATGTCATATCTCTGGGCATAGGCGGCTCGTATCTCGGATTAAAGGCTGCGCAGGACGCGCTGGCGAGCTCTTATTATAATGAATTCGCATCCTTGAGAGGCGGAAGGGCCAAGGTATATTTCGACGGCAATAACTTGGACCCAGATACGCTCTCGGTTCTCTTAAAGAACCTGAACCCGAAGAAGACCTTCGTGATAGTCATATCAAAATCCGGAGAGACGACTGAGACGAAGGCCGCCTTTGCGGTGATCGAGGCATGGCTGAAGAAGGGCGTCGGCAAGAATTACGGCCGCCAGATATTCGCCATAACCGATCCCAAGTCAGGCACACTGCGGCTGAAGGTAAATGCCGAGCAAGCTCGCGACACCATGTCATTAAGGAACCTGCCGGTATTAAAAGGCGTCGGCGGAAGATTTTCGGAGCTGAACATAGGGCTCCTGCATCTTGCCATAATAGGGGTAGACATACAGGAGGTCCTTGAAGGCGCGGCTTATATGGCCAAAAAATGCTCATCCGAAGACATCTTTCAGAATCCAGCTTATCTATACGCAACGCTACAGACCGCGCTTTATAAAAAGAAGGGCAAGCAGATCGCGATAATGATGCCTTTCTCGGAGAGGCTGAAATCTACCGCCGACTGGTATGTCCAGCTACTCGCCGAATCGACGGGCAAGAAGTTCGGCCGCGCCATCAGGGTAGCAGAGGACGGGACCGAGGTATGGGTGGCTAACAAAAAGAAGATAGTCAATGTCGGCCGCACTCCGGTCCCGAGCCGCGGGACAAATGACCTGCACTCCATACAGCAGAATAACATAGAGGGCGAGAATAACAAGACGGTAACCTTCATCCGCCTTGAGAAGTTTCCCCATGACATCAAGGTCACCGGGACCGGCGACTTTCTTGAAGGCAAATTCTATTCAAAGCTCCTTTCGATAGCTCAGGAGGCCACGGAATGGGCGCTCGTTAGAGAGTCGCGGCCTAACTGCACGATCATATTGCCCGAGATAAACCCGTATTATTGGGGGCAGCTCTTGTTCTTCTTTGAGATGGCCACCGCATTCGAAGGCGAGCTTCTCGACGTAAACGCTTTTGACCAGCCGGGAGTAGAGGGCTATAAGAACTACATGTATTACAAGCTGCGCAAGCCCGGAATACCAAAGAATGTTTCGGAAGAGATAAAGAAGAATCCGCTCGTCAAGAAGACGAAGTATTTACTATAGATGTGCGCGATAAGCGCGAACTTAAGCGTAATGCATAAGGAGGATCAAATGAAAACCGGCATAAAAATATTCGTCGCAGGCCTGGCTTTAGCCATGGTCCTGAATCCGCTTGCGGCTCTTGCCGAAGATTCCAATAAATGGACCAGGCTCGTAGAGGAATCCGGCAAAGTCCTGACAGAAGTCCAACAGATGCCTGACCAGAGCATCCCGGAAGACCTTCTGAGGAGCTGCGAAGCAATAGCCGTATTTCCTAATACCATATCCGCAGGGCTCGGGATAGGCGGCAAATACGGGCAGGGCATCATCATGGTACGCGACGCCAACAACCGCAAGTGGTCGCCGCCCGCGCTATTTACGATAGCCGGCGGCAGCATCGGATGGCAGATCGGCGGACAGGCGACTGATTTCGTGCTTCTTATAATGAACCGCAAGAGCGTCGGCGGCTTATTGGCCGGAAAATTCAAGCTGGGAGTCGACGCTTCCGTGGCCGCGGGGCCTGTGGGCAGAGCGGCCGAGGCCTCGACCGATGTGCAGTTAAAAGGCGGGATCCTGTCATATTCTAGGAGCCGCGGCCTTTTCGCAGGCGTAAAGATCGAGGGAGCGGTCATAACCCAGCACTGGGAAGGCGATAAGACGCTTTACGGAAAAGAGCTATCGGCACAGCAGATACTTATAGAGAGCAAGGTGAGAATGCCCAAGTGCGCAGACGCGCTCTTGAAGCTCCTTGGAAAATATCCTTATAAAAAATAAGGACATCTGTGAAGAGTAAAGTATATTTCATCTCTCTCGACGACAAAGAAGCTGACGCGCTTGTCATGGCGAAGTTCTCGCGCCTCATGGATAAGGCGGATCCGTTCGGTTTCATAAAAACCGGCGAATCTGTAGCAGTAAAGACCCATTTCGGCGAAGAGGGCAATACCGGCCATATCAAGCCTCCGTATCTTAAGATGGTCGTTGAGCGCGTGCTCCAAAAAGGCGGTAAGCCGTCGCTTTCGGATTCTAATGCCCTCTACCGCGGGCAGCGCACCTTCACTAAAGACCACATAAAACTAGCCCATGACCATGGATTCACCGAAGAAGCGACGGGGGCCGGCGTAGTCATCGCTGAGGGCGAGAGCGGCAAGGATGTGACGGACGTGCCTGCCGGCGGTAAGCATATAAAGAAGGCGAAGATAGCGTCATTCTATCGCCTCGCAGACAACATAATAGCCGTATCGCACTTCAAGGGCCATCTGATAACAGGTTTCGGCGGCGCCATAAAGAACATCGGGATGGGGTGCGCATCGAGAGAAGGGAAGCTCGCGCAGCATTCAAACCTGTCCCCATTCGTTAATACCGAAGCATGCGTCGCCTGCGGGGCATGCTTCGCGATATGCCCGGTCCAGGCCATATCGATATCCAATAAAAAATCGCACATAGACCCGAAGAAATGCATAGGATGCTCTGAATGCATCGCGACCTGCACTTACAACGCCATTACAGTAGATTTTAACGCCGGCATAAGCGATGTCCAGGAGAAGATGGCCGAATACGCCTTTGCTGCATTGCGGGGCAAGGAGAAGAAGGCGCTATTCATAAATTTCGCCCTCAGAATATCACAGGAATGCGACTGCTGGCCAAAGGATTTCCCGTTAATAGCGCCTGATGTCGGGATACTATTGTCGCGCGATCCCGTTGCCGCAGACAAAGCATCCATGGATGCCGTCATCAAGGCATGCGGAAAAGACGCATTCAAAGAAGCGCATCCTGACGTGGACGGCATGAAACAATTAAAGCACGCCGAGGCGATCGGCCTCGGCACAATGGAATACGAACTCATAAATGTACCGTAAATTAAGGAGAGTTATGGCTATAAAGAAGAATAAGACGACCGCATGGCCGATCGTGCATAAGGACATGTCGAAGGACGGCATCGAGCTCTCGTTCCAGGCAAACCGGCAATATTCTCTGGCCAAGGACCAGTATACGGCGACATCTTATGACGACTTCATGGCCCTGTCGATGGCGGTCCGCGACAGGCTGGTCGAGAGATGGATATTGACCCAGCAGAGATACCATAAAGAGAACGTGAAGCGCGTCTACTATTTTTCCATGGAGTTCCTGATAGGCAGGCTCCTGGGAAGCAATATCATTAACCTTGGGTTGTCAAAGCAGATAAATCAAGTCTGTTCTGACCTCGGCCTTGATCTTGAAAAGGTCCGGGACGATGAGCTCGACGCAGGGCTTGGCAATGCCGGCCTCGGACGGCTGGCCGCCTGCTTTCTTGATTCAATGGCAACGCTCGGCATACCGGCGCATGGGTATGGCATAAGATATGATTACGGAATATTCAACCAGAAGATAATCAACGGCTACCAGGTCGAATTCCCGGACGAGTGGTTGCGGCAGGCAAACCCATGGGAATTCGCGAGGCCGGAATATACGGTGAAGATACGTTTCAACGGCCGCACGACCACATACCAGGACGAGAATGGCAAGACCCGCACGAGATGGGTAGATACCGACGATGTCCTCGCAACGCCTTACGACATCCCCGTGGCGGGATATATGAACAGTGTCGTGAACAACCTGCGCCTCTGGTCAGCCAGGAGCACGGAGGACTTTGACTTCCAGTATTTCAATGACGGCAACTATGAGCGCGCGGTCTATAATAAGGTCAATTCCGAGAATATCTCCAAAGTCCTTTATCCGAACGATAACATCAGCCACGGGAAAGAGCTGCGCCTCAAACAGGAATATTTCTTTACGGCCGCGTCGATCGCGGACATAATCCGCCGCTTCAAGATAGAGAACTCCGACCTTAAAAAACTTCCCGATAAGGCAGCGATACAGCTGAATGACACGCATCCTGCCATCTCAATAGTGGAGCTGATGCGCGTCCTTATAGACGACCATAACCTGGAATGGGATACGGCATGGGACATAACTACCCGCACTTTCGCATACACGAACCACACCATAATGCCCGAGGCTCTTGAGAGCTGGCCCGTGACGCTCCTGGAGAAATTGCTGCCCAGGCATCTTCAGATCATATACGAGATAAACCTGCGCTTCCTGCAGGAGGTGGCAAAAAAGTTCCCCGGTGACAACGGCCGGCTCGGCAGGATGTCGATAATAGAAGAGGCCGATCCCAAGCGCATCAGGATGGGGTATCTTTCGGTGGTCGGATCTCATTCGGTGAACGGCGTATCCGCGCTCCATTCAGAGCTTCTGACGACCCGGCTCTTCAGGGAGTTCTACGAGCTCTGGCCGGACAAATTCAACAATAAGACCAACGGCATAACCCAGAGAAGATGGCTCCAGAAGGCCAACCCGAAACTATCCGACCTCATATGCTCGACGATCGGCGACAAATGGATAACCAACCTGTATGAGCTTAAAAAACTTCAGCCATACAAGGACAATGCCGCCTTCAGGGAGAAGTGGCAGAAGATAAAAAAGGAGAACAAGAAGAACCTGGCCGATTATATCCTTAAGACTACCGGTATCGCCGTCAACCCGGAATCCATGTATGACATCCAGGTCAAGAGGATCCACGAGTACAAGCGCCAGCTGCTGTTCGCATTCTATGTCATATCGCAATACCTGAAAGCTAAAAAGGATCCAAGCTCCGTAATAGTCCCCAGGACATTCATCATCGGCGGAAAAGCCGCGCCCGGCTATTATATGGCGAAACTTATAATAAAGTTCATCAACAGCGTAGCCGATGTCGTCAACAAGGATAAGGCCATCGAAGACAAACTTAAGGTCGTCTTCCTCGAGAATTACCGCGTCTCGCTGGCGGAGAAGATATTCCCGGCAAGCGACCTGTCGGAGCAGATATCGACCGCCGGCACCGAGGCGTCGGGGACGGGTTGCATGAAGTTCATGGTGAACGGCGCGCTTACTATCGGCACTCTCGACGGGGCGAATGTCGAGATAGCTGAAGAGGTCGGCATGGACAATATATTCATATTTGGCAACAAGACCGAGGAGATCGAGGCGCTGCGCTCCCGCGGGTACGGGCCGCAGGAATACATAAACCGCTCTCCGGCATTAAAGGAAGTCTTCGACCTCATCAGGTCCAACTTTTTCTCGCCGGTAGACTTCGGCCAGTTCGATCCCATAGTCAACAGCCTCGTTAACGGAGACTACTTCTTCGTCTGCGCTGACTTCGATTCGTATTGCCAGATGCAGGATAATGTGTCCAGGATGTACCTCAATAAGACCGACTGGACAAAGAAGTCCATTTTGAATGTCTCAAGGTCCGGCAAATTCTCAAGCGACAGGACCATTGAAGAGTATGCGAAAGACATATGGAAAGTGCCTTGCAAAAAGCAGGACAGGCGGTAGCGAGGGGTAAGAATTAATTTTAACGAGATATCGGCCTATTCGCGGGCGGCAAACTCAAGCTGGGCGCGGACAATATCTTTTAAGGCGGCGAAGTCGGCCGCCTTAAATTTTGCGGTATCGATCGCGGGCAATACCTTGAGCCTGCAGGATGCCTTCCTGAACAGCCAGCTCCCTTTAGGTATCGCATTTCCCGTTCCATCAAGATATATCGGCAGCACCGGGACCTTCTCTTTTATCGCGAGTTTAAAAGCTCCGTTCTGAAAATCCCTCATAGCGCCGGTCTCGCTGCGCGTACCCTCCGGGAAGAAGAGGACCGACATCCCGCACCTAAGCCATTCGGCTGCATGGCGATAGACATGCTTTATGCTTGAAAAATCACCGCGTTCCAAGCGGATATGTTTTGCCAGAGATAGCTCCCACCCAAGAACGGGGACTCTGAAGAGATCATCTTTAGCGACCCACTTGAACTGCATCTTGGTCTGATATATGACGACTATGTCGGCAAGACTCTGGTGGTTTGAGACAACCACATAGGTCTTCTTCTTATTAATATTCTCAAGGCCGCTTACGCGGATCTTCCAGTATGGGTTGAGGGCCAGGACAGCGTCCGACCACCAGAAACACTGGGCGTGGACAAAGCGCCGCTTCTTGTTGTCGAACGGATATAGCACGACCACGAAGAATAGCATCACAAAGTAAAGAAGGATAGTGAGCGTAGTTCCCACCGTCCAGATCATGACAGATCTCGCAGCTTTTAAGTTCATAATTATTTTCATAATAAGGCATATTATCGGCAATGTCAAAGCAAAAATTGGCCAAGGCTGGAAGATAGATGCGGTTGAATCGGACCGCATTATGATGTATAATACAAACCGGACCCTGGTGCCTGGCGCCTGGAACCTACTACTAACAATACAAGGACACTATGAAAATAGGCATGCTGGGCCTGCCACAGGTGGGCAAGAAGACATTATTCGAACTCCTGACCAACCACAAGCCTTCCGAGAATGAGATCGTCTCCGGAAAGCCCATAAAGAGCATGGCCGAGGTAAAAGATGCCAGGTTCGATTGGCTTGTCGACATCTACAAGCCGAAGAAAGAGGTGAGGGCCAGGATAGACATGGAATTATTGCCAAAACTCGAAAAAGACACCATAGCGAAGGGCGACATATTCAATGATATCGCCGATGCCGATGCGCTGTGCCATGTCGTCAGGGCTTTCGAAGATGATTCCGTCTATCATGTAGACGGCTCCGTAGATCCCAAGAGGGATATAGACAAAATAAACTCCGAGCTGATCCTCTATGACCTCATATTCATTGAAAAGAGGATCGAGAGGATAGATAAAAAGGCCAAGGTGACAAAGGACGAGGCCTCCATAAAAGAGAAGGAATTCCTTGCCACGCTCAAGATCCAGCTCGACAAGGAGCTCCCGTTAAGGCTTCTGGACTTCACCCATGACGATAAGAAGATGATGACATCCTATCCTTTCGTTACAAGGAAGGATATGCTTGTCGTGCTGAACGTGGCTGAAGATAAATTGAGCGACACCTCGCTCCTGGAGAAGCTGAGAGCAGATTACGCAAGCCTTAAGATCGGGATCATGCAGGTGTCGGCGAAAGTCGAGTCGGAGATAGTCAAGCTCGAATCGGCCGAAGAGAGGCGGGACTTCATGCAGTCGCTAGGCATCGCGGAACCCGCTATCAACATACTGACGGCGCTGCTCCTAAAGTCTTTAAACCTACTATCATTCTTTACGGTAGGCCAGGATGAGGTGCGCCAGTGGCTGGTAAGGGCAGGTTCGACAGCCCCCGAGGCCGCAGGCGTCATACACACAGACCTGCAGAAAGGTTTTATAAGGGCCGAGGTCTTCAAATATAATGACGTAAAGGCGCTTGGCGGCGAAGATAAAGTAAAGGCCGCCGGCAAGTTCTACGTAAAAGGCAAGGATTATATCGTCGAAGAGGGCGATATACTCAATATTCGGTTTAACGTATAAGGAGCTCCGATGATCGGATTCTTGATAAGGCTCGCGGTAAATTCACTGGCGATACTGATAGTCACGCATATCGTAAGGGGCATTGAGGTGACAAGCACCGTCACGGCTGTTGTGGCGGCATTTGTCCTCGGCATCATCAATGCCTTCTTAAGGCCCCTCACCATACTCATAACCCTCCCCATAAATATCCTCACGCTCGGCCTGTTCACATTCTTCATAAACGGTTTTCTCTTCTACGCGGTATCGAAGATAGTGAAAGGTTTTATCATTACCGGCTTTTGGCCCGCATTCTTCGGGGCCATACTTTTCAGTCCCATCAGTTTTTTACTCAGTCTGCTTATCAGCAAAAGGGGCAAGGTCGAAGTAATGGTCGACTAAATAGTAAATTGTGTGGTAGCTCGATCGGTATGGAACGGTAAAAATAAGGAGGGTATATGATCAAAAAAGTGACTCTCGCAAAAGAGATAGTGGTCTCATCCGAAAACAAGGTCGGAATCCTCGCGAATATCTCGAAGATATTGGCCGACCATGACATCAACATCGAAGGAGTAGCCGGATACGGAGACAATAAAGAGGCGAAGATCATGATCGTAACTGACGATAATCTCCGCGCGTGCGACGCGCTGAGGAAGGCCGGCTACAAGTCTGTCAAGGAGAGCGAGATATTAATGATCGACCTCATCAATAAGCCGGGCGCGTTAAAGAATGTCACGGCAAGGCTTGCTGCCGAGAATATCGATATTCGTTATACCTACGGCACGATCTGCACCGAAGGCTGCCCTGCGAAGATCATCATAGCGACAAATGCCAATGAAAAGGCATTCGTGTTGCTAAAGACGACATAACATAGGGTCCAGGGGCCAGGGTCAAGGGTCCAGAAATTATAAATGCCCCTATAAATTTTCAATTGTTAGTAAGGAAATAGATAGCTAGGCTTCTATTGACTTAACACACATTGTCATATATACTTTAAGAGGAGTATCTCTATCCCAATCGACCTGACGTCGGTTGGGATTTTTTTATGTCATTGCGAGGAGGCCGAAGGCCGACGAAGCAATCTATCAATAAGGAAGAGAATGAAAAATCAACTAACGAGCACAACGGTTCACCAAAACCTGAAAGGGGTGAGGGCGATGTTCCGAAAGACGAGCGTGATCTGCCTCGGAATTTTTATGTTCATAGCGATTACATCCATGGTCCTCGCGCCTCCTGCGTTTGCAGACGGGTGGTGGAATAGCAGTGCGAATGATGATTGGTCCAACACATCAAAATGGGCATACGGCTACAAGCCCGGCGCCAGTGACACTGTCTATATAGGATATGCCGGGTTTGCAAATCCTTCTGAAGTCAAAATCACGTCGACGCAGGCTGCGGGTAACGTGTTTCTGGGCTGGAACTCGGGAACCAGTGGCAAGATAAATATGATGACAGGCGGTACTCTAAATTCAGGCAACATCTATAATGGTTATGTTCTCAATAGCACTGGCACCATGACTATGACCGGCGGGACTATTAATGCACCCTATATGCAAATGGCTTCTGTTGCTAATTCTAGAGGTAACATGAATATAACAGGCGGGACCTATAACGGCAGTTCTATAGATCCGGGCTATCTGGTGGTAATGGTACATATACCATGAGCGGAGGCGCGCTGAATAATACTGGTGCAAGCACTGGTGTAAACATTGGTCATTCGGGCACTGGTGTGTTCAACCAGAGCGGAGGGACAGTCACGATCGCTAACAATTTGTACATGGGTCTTACTGGTACTTCGAGCAGCACTTACAACCTAATCGCAGCGGGTATTTTAAGTGTGCCTCGGCTTGTCCTTGGTGATTATGGGAATGGTGCCTTTAATCAGACCGGAGGTACCGCTACGTTCAATTCACGAATTTACATGGGTAGATATTCGGGTGGCAATGCTACCTACAATCTTAGCGGCGGCACATTGAGCGTGGCGAGCTTTGAGCCAAATGGTGCAGGCACAAGCGAGTTTAATATTAACGGTGCTACGACCTCAGGCACGATCGATGGCACATGGACAACGATGGACATCGACTCTTTCAATGTAGCCAAAACCGCATCCAGCACAGCCACATTCAATCTTGGTTCTGGAAAAACAATCCAAACAAGCGGTTATGCGGCAGTGGGTAATCTTGCTAATTCTAATGGTACCTTTAATTTAAATGGAGGGACTTTATCCGTTGGAACAGATTTAACTGTAGGCAATTTGGGAAGTGGCGCAATTAATCAATCTAGCGGAGCGGTATCGGCAGGGAGATACATTACTCTTGGCTGGGGCTCTGGAACAACAGGCAGTTACAACTTGAGTGGAGGCACGCTTGCGACAGGCACCGGCGGCTCAGGAGCCGGAACCATTGGAAATAATGGCAAAGGTACATTCACTCAAACAGGCGGAACGGCGACAATCAATGGCTGGACAAATATCGCGAATGCTACGACTGCGAATGATAGTTCGTTCACAATAAGCGGAGGAAGCAGCGTAGCGAATTTCCAGGGATTAACCATTGGTTACCTTGGCACAGGAAGGGTTATCCAAGACGGGGGAACCGTAAACCAATCGGGAACCGGCTATTCATTAAATCTGGGTAATCAGTCCGGTGTGCACGGTTACTATACGCTGAATGATGGAACTCTGAATTCCCAACTAGTTGCGGCCGGTGTTTTTGGTATCGGTGAATTCACGCAAAACGGTGGCACGCATGGGGGATCCGGAACATACAATTTAAATGGCGGTACTTTGAACGTCAAAGCGTTTGCCCCTAATTCTGCGCAAGCAACCAGCACCTTCAACGTCAACGGTATTACGACCTCCGGTACCATTGATGGCGATTGGACCACACTGCCTGTCGATAACTTTAACGTCGGCTCCAGCGGTTCCTTTACACTTGCATCCGGCAAGACATTGAAGGCTGCCAATATCAGCGCAACAGGAGGCTCGATATCAGGATTTAGTCTCGATAAGTTCAATATCACATACAGGGGATTTACTGATATAGCCGGAGGAAGCTTCACGCTGGCCGAGGGGAGCCTTACGGCTAAGTTCGAAATCGGCAGTTCGCCGATCCCCGAACCGGCGACGGTGGTGAGCGTGTTAAGTGGGCTTTTGATGCTTACTTTCAGAAGGGTACTCAGGCTTGGTGAGGAGCATCAACATAAAGTAAAGCGACATCGGCCGAAGAAGAAATAAGCGTTTTAGGTCATAGCACAACAAGCGCGTGATAGCGAAAGTTATCACGCGCTTGTTTTATATTATCGCCTCATGCTTCATAGCGGCCCTTTTGGGGCAGGTCTTATGTGCAAGCGAAACATAGGTTACACTTTAAACCGGGGACATAGGTTACACTTTTACCCGGTTTAATTGAGCTTTAAAACTCTGTTTTGTCGTAGGTCA
>JAGVGJ010000041.1 GCA_020057115.1 Candidatus Omnitrophota bacterium
GGTATTCTTAATAGTTGTCGTGCCTGTCTTATAGTTCTGGGTATAGTCTGCTACCTCGTCTCCCTTATCTCCTATAAAGTAAGTCTTTGACTGGAGTTTAGTAGGATCTGGGTCCGTTAAGCCGCCTTTGTAGGATTCGGACCTGATCATCTTGTCATCTGCAGTAGCGTCAACGGCTCGATTATCGCCATCGTAGAACATTATTGATGTGTTCTTTATAGTGGTGGTGCCAAGCTTAAAGTTATGCGTATAATCGGCAACCTCTTCCCCTTTATCTCCTGTGAAATATGTATTGCTTGTGAGCTTTGCGAGGACCACGCCTTCATCCTTGAACGAAGAGGATCTTGTCATGGCGTCGGTTGTGGCAGCGTTTTCTGCCTCTTGCATGGTTGTGCCATAATAGAATTTGGTAGTTGATTTGATAGTTGCGGTCGTAAGCTTATAGTTATGAGAATAGTCAGCTATCTCTTCGCCCTTGACTCCGAGATAATATGTTATGGATTGGAGATTGTCATTATTGCCTGCCGCATCTTTGTCTATGAGCGATACGCTGGTGGTCTTATATGACTCGCTCTTTACCATGGCCTCTTCTGCATCGGCGTCTACCGCGCGATTATCCGCCCCGTAATAAAATACCGAGACTCCCCGAACGATTGTTCCGGCAAGATCAAAGTTATAAGAATAGTCGGCAATCTCTTCGCCTTTTGAGCGCTTAACTGCAGCGGCGTCGGTGATGTTATAGAAAGTCTGTGATTTTAATGTTCCAATTATCGGGGTTGTGTCGACATTATATCCGGCGATGCGATAGGTGTCGGATCTTATCATGAGGTCTTCGGCGCTTGCATGGGCGGCGTCATTATCCCCCTCGTAGATATATGTCGTCTTTGAAGTCACCTTGGTGCCGGTCTTTTCGTAACCATAGGTGTAATCGGCTACTTCTTCGCCTTTCGAGCGCTTGTCCCCGGCGGCGTCGGTGATATTGTAGAATGTCTGTGATTTTAATGTTCCGATTATCGGCGTGTCGTCGGGATTATATCCGGCGATACGATATGTGTCGGATCTTATCATCAGGTCAGTAGGATCAGCCTGGTCGGCGGTCTTTTCTCCCTCGTAGATGTATACTGTTTTGCCTATTACCTTTGTCCCTGTGTTGTCATAGGCATAGGTATAATCCGCGATCTCCTCACCCTTCTCGCGCTTATTACCGGCCGAATCGGTAATATTGTAAAATGTCTGGGATTTGAGCGTTCCGATGATCGGCGTTCCGTCGACATTTTGGCCGGCTATCCTATAAGTGTCGGAACGAATCATGAGGTCATCTGCCGTCGCATGCGCGGCATCCTTGTCGCCTTCGTAGATATAAACGGTCTTTGATGTGACTTTGGTGCCGGTCTTGTCATAACCGTAGGTGTAGTCGGCGATCTCTTCGCCTTTCTCGCGCTTATTACCGTCGGAATCAGTTATGTTGTAGAATGTCTGGGATTTTAATGTGCCGATTATTGGCGTCCCGTCCGGATTGTATCCTGCAATGCGATATGTGTCCGAACGGATCATAAGGTCGTCGACGCTTGCATGAGCAGCATCTTTATCGCCTTCGTAAATATAAGTCGTCTTCGAGGTCACCTTGGTACCGGTCTTGTCATAGCCGTAGGTATAATCGGCGACTTCCTCGCCCTTGGTCCGTTTATTTCCGTCGGCATCGAATATGTTATAAAATGTCTGGGATTTTAATGTGCCGATTATCGGGGTCCCGTCAGGATTATATCCTGCGATGCGGTAGGTGTCGGAGCGGATCATTACGTCATCTGCTGTCGCCTGGCTGGCATTCTTATCACCTTCGTAGATATATACAGTCTTGGATGTGACCTTGGTACCGGTCTTATCATAGCCGTAAGTGTAGTCAGCCACTTCTTCGCCCTTGCCACGCTTATTACCGGCAGCATCGGTGATATTGTAGAATGTCTGGGATTTTAATGTGCCGATTATAGGTGAGCCGTCGGGGTTATATCCTGCTATCCTAAAGGTATCGGACCTTATCATGAGATCCGTCGCAGCCGCATTGGCCGCATCTTTATCACCTTCGTAGATATAAACGGTCTTTGATGTGACTTTGGTGCCGGTCTTATCATAGCCGTAGGTGTAATCGGATATCTCTTCGCCCTTCGAGCGCTTGGCGCCGGATGCATCAGTTATGTTATAGAATGTCTGGGACTTGAGGGTTCCGATGATCGGGCTTCCGTCGGCATTATATCCTGCGATACGATAAGTATCGGACTGTATCATCAGGTCGTCCGTCGTCGCATCTTCCGCGCGCTTGTCGCCTTCGTAGAAATATATCGTCTTGGACGTAACCTTCGTGCCTGTCCTGTCATATCCGTAAGCATAGTCGGCGACCTCTTCGCCCTTCAGCCTGCCGTCGATATGATAGAATGTCGCGGACTTCATGGTGCCTACGACAAGATTCCCGCCGGCGTCATACCAGACCCTGTATGTCTGGCTCTGGGAGAGTGGATCCCTGTAGTTTGCGTTTGTTGCGGTAACATATCCCGCGCCGTAGAGATATATCGTCTTAGAACTCACTTTACCCGCGGAATTGTAATTCAATACATAATCAACGACCTCCTCGCCGGCTATACGGTGGGTCGTGTCATAGAATGTCTCGCTCCTCTTCCTGGCCGAGTCTTTTATCCCGTCGCCATCAGCATCGGCATCGCCTGCTTTTGCGAACGGATCGCCCCAGTAAGTGACGGCCTTCTCTTTCGGATCTCTGTAATAACCGTCGGAACCCCTCTTACCGCCTTTGTAATAATAGACCGTGGTGTTTGAGATGGTCGTCCCGTCCTGCTCGAAGTTCTGGGTGTAATCAGCTATCTCTTTGCCCTTCTCACCCGCATAAGCCGTCTTTGATGACTGATACTCCGTACCATCGGCCCTCTTAGAATACGTCACCGTGGAGAGAAGCTTGCTAGCGGCGTCGTAGGTGTATGTCGTGCGCATGTATGGGGTAAGCGGATCGGATGCCTTAAAATACTTCGTCTCCTGGATCTTGTTATTATCGCCGTCTCCGGCAAAAGTGGACTCTTCTATCAGGACATCTGTGCCGCTCGAAACATCATATTTCTTCGTCCCTGTGATATTAGCGCCTGAATAAGTATAATCGACGCGATACTTGGCTTCGTATTCGCCTGTGCCAGCATTTAATAAATATCCGGTAAATATCTTTTCGATCTTCCTGTTATCTTTATCACCAAAATAGATGATTGATTCTATGTGCCTTGTATCGTCCGGATTAGTTTTATCGCTGTATCCGGCCCAGTAGGTTATGCCATTGTCATCCTTCTTCTCTTCAGCCCCCAGCTTCCAGGTGGCAAGATCCAGTTCCGGCCTTCTTGTAATATCAAATTTATCTATCTGGTTTAAAGCACTGGTATTAGCATCATATTCATAGTCATTAAGAGCGTGCGGATCGATAATATCATCCGGGTCGGTCAGCGTGTAATCGAACCCCTCGCCCATACCGGCATTTCCGCTGGGCCCCTCGCTTGAACGCTTCTTCTTCAGGTCCGGCTGCTCTATTTGCTCTTGAGGTGCTTTATTGCGCAGGCCCCACAGCAAGTCCTCGGTCGATTGTTTCTGCCTTATTATCTCTTCATGTTTTGACTGTTGTTCTTGGACATAAGTGGGAGAAAATTTGTAAGATTGTTCTTGTTCTTTAGCATCTCGTAATAGCCCCTCTACGCCTGATGGCTTTCTATCATATTGTAATATATCGTAATTAGTGACTTCGGCGACCTCTTCTCTGAATTTAGCTTCATCGGTCTTAGGCAAAACTTGAGGCGTAACTGTAGCGGCGTTTACCGGAGCAGGGCTGTAGCTATAAAAAAGATCGCCAGCCCACGCTATGTCGTACCAAAGAAACGCCACAACGATTATGCTGGCGATTACTTTCAGCCAAATACGCCTATGAGGATTGGTCTGGTATTCTAACATTTTTGCAAACCTTTTATAAGACTTTTTTAAACATCATATTATCACCATTAAAAAAATGGTGCTACATATATCACTCACATTATATTATATATCATATTATAGGGACCTCGTCAATAGGAAAAATATAACTTTTTTAAATCCTAACAATTATGTTAGATTTTCTTTTTAGCCGGGAAAAAATTACCGGTGGTCAGCCTCTTTTTCATATCCTCAAAGATGATATAAACGCTCGGAACTATCAGGAGCGTCAAGATGGTTGAGGATGTCAACCCACCTATAACTGTGATGGCCAGGGGACTCCACAAATTAGAGCCCTCCTCGCTACTTATCGCCATGGGAAGAAGGCCCAGTATTGTGGCTATAGTGGTCATAAATATAGGCCTAAGTCTATCTCTTGATGCCATGAGGACGCACTTATAGTCATTTATGCGTCTTTTTTTCAAATTATTAACATGGTCTATCAGCAATATTGCATTACTAACGACTATACCCCCAAGCATCATCAAACCAACCAAAGTGCCCATACCTACTGATTTTCCGGTAAAATATAGCGCAAGTACAACACCTATAAGAGCAAGCGGCACAGAAACCATTATGATGATCGGTTGATAATATGATTCAAAAAGTGAGGCTAAAACAAGATAAATTAGAATAAAAACAAGCCAGATAATAGATCTAAATTGCTTTTGAGTAGCCATCATGGTTGGGAAATTGCCGCCTATCCTGTAGTAATATCCTTCCGGAAGCTTAAGATCGCTTAGGGCTGCCCTGGTAAGCTCAGCAGCCTTACTTAGAGGGTTCTTTCCGACATTAGAGCTCACCTGTATCATCCTGGTCTTATTCTTCCTCCAGACCTCGCTCGGACCCAGGCCATACTTAAACTCTGTCAGTTGCTCCAGGAATATCCGGTCCTCTTCAGGGTTCATAAGTATAAGTTTGTGCAAGTCTTTGAATGTTTTTCTATATTGTTCATCTAGTCGTGCTATGGTCTCGACTTCACTCGATTCCGTGTGGAAGAGCGTGGCCCTTAAACCGCGCATCTGCGCATGAACGGAATTCGCGACGTCCGAAACCGACATGTCAAAAAGGCTTGCCTTGTCTCTGCTCACTTTAAGGCCCAGCTCCGGCCTTCCTTCTCTCATCCTTATCTTCGTATCGGTAAATCCCGGCACTGAACCGAGCCTGGATGCCATGCCGACCGCCACTTCTCTCATAGTCGCATAGTCGTATCCGAAAAGTTCCAATATTATCTCTTTAGTGCCGACTTCCTGTTCCTCTTCGAAGTAGATGAATGCCGGGCGCATCCTTTCAACTTTCGGACGCAAAGTGTCTATGATCTCCGATACTGCTCTTTTTCTCTGCGCTAGCCCCAAAAGTTCTACGTAGACCTTGCTGGACCATGGGTCTACCCTTGCGGAGAATGATTTTACCTCCGGCAGCTCTTTAACCAGGGCCTCGACCTTCTTTACGATCTTGTCTGTCACGTCGAGCTTCGTCCCCGTCGGCATCTCTATGAATACGGTAAACTTGCTCTGCTCGGTCGTCCCTAAAAATTCCATGCCCAGCCGAGTGAATAGGAACAGCGCTATAAAGAACGTCAAAAACGCGTAGAGGATGATGCGGTACCTGTTCCTTAAACAATATGTTATTCCTTTTCTCTGGAGGGAATATATCGTCCGCATCACGCCCACAACGTTGGTCTTCCCGTAACCTTTCGGCATGTCTTCAAGGGAGAACTTCATGCGCGAGGCCAGTAGCGGCACCACCGTTATGGCTACGAATAGCGATACGGAAAGGGATATCGTGACCGTCCAGGCTACGCCTCCGTAGAGAAGCTTTATCTCCTCTCCGACGAATATCATCGGCAAAAATACGGTTATGTGCGTAAGTGTCGCGGCTAATATCGCCACCCAGACCTCTGTCGTACCTTCGATCGCGGCAGGTATGCCTGTCATGCCCTCCTCATGCCTCTTCAGTATATTCTCGAAGACGACGATCGAATTATCGACGAGCATGCCCACGCCAAGAGCCAGGCCAAATAGCGTCATGAAGTTGATCGTGAGCTTCATCGCAAGCATGAATATAAATGTGATGATTATCGATATGGGTATGGCCGAGGTTACCACAAGGATCGGCCTTAACTTCGGTATGACTAGCGTTGCCGCTGTCATCGTCAAGAGTATGGGGATAAGAAGGAACGACGGCAGAAATATGATACTGAGGAGAAGCGTTGTTGTGAATATCATGGCCTTTCTGGTAAGCCGGGTCAGAAAATATGTCAGGACCAGCATGATGAGCCCGGCGCCTTCCAGAAGAGAGTCCTTCAGGTTATTTATTGATCTTTTTATGAAATCCGCCTGGTTGCTCGTTATGACTACCTGTAAATCCTTAGGGAGCATGGCCCTTACTTTCTCAAGCTCCTTAACGACGCCGTCCGCCACTTTGATAGTATTGGCCGTAGACTCTTTCTGCAGATAAAGCGAAACCACCGGCCTTACGTTGACACGCGCATATCCCGTAGGCTCAAGATATGAATCCAGCACCTTCGCGATATCTTTAAGGCGAACTATGCTGCCATCCGGATTTGTGGAGACAGCTATATTTTTTATATCGTCTACCGTCTTATAAAGCCCTATGGCGCGTATCAGATACTTTTCCTTATCAACGTCTATGCCGCCGGATAAAAGATTAAGATTATTTGCGCCGATCATGGAGATCACGCGTTCGAGCGGCAATGAGTACGCGGCAAGCTTCCTCTGGTCCACCTCGATCAGGATCTTCCTCTCCCGGCCTCCGGCGACCTCGACGTCGGCGATGCCGTTAACCCTCTTCATCGACTCCCTCATCTGCTCGTCGACGATCTTGCGTATCTCTTCGGTGGTGCGCCTCAAGCTTGTTATCGCGACGATGATGATAGGCACGTCTGAGCGCCTGAACTGGGCGATAACCGGCTTCTCTATCTCCTTGGGAAGCTTATTCTTTACGCGGGCGAATTTCTCTCTCACCTCGAGGGCCGCAAACTCCATGTTGATGCCCGGCTCAAAACTTAAGACTACGGTGGATTCCCCCTCTTTGGATATAGAGAGCATCTCGGCTAAGTGGCTGACAGTGCCGACAGACTCCTCGACCACCTTCGTCACAAGGGTCTCTACTTCCGTAGGCGGGATACCACCGCGGACGTTTATTATGATGCTTATCTCGCCGAAGCTTATGTTGGGGTATAGCTCGACGGGCAATTGCATAAGGGAAAGGATGCCAGCCAGTGCCAATGACAGGTATATCATCAGCATAGTAACAGGGCGCTTGATGGAAAATTCGGGAAGGCTCATGGACCTCTTTAAGTGCTTATTCTTTTTTTCGCTTGAATATTTTTTCAGCTATCTCTACAAAGCCTATATAGATGGAGGGAATGACGGCAAGCGTGAGGAATGTGGCCACAAAAAGGCCTCCCATGACAGTGATGGCCATCGGAGCGCGCAGCTCAGCGCCTTCGCCTCCCAGGAACGCCATAGGCAAGAGTCCTAGTATGGTGCTCAGCGCTGTCATGAGTATCGGCCGCACCCTGACCTTGCTCGCGTTTATGACCGCCTCCTTCAGCGCCATGCCCTTGGTCCTGAAAAGATTGATGCAGTCGACCAAGACTATCGCGTTATCTACGACTATGCCGCTGAGTATGCCGATACCCATAAGCACATAAGCGCTTACGCTGGACCTTGTGATCAGGAGCGCTGCTGAAACGCCTATTATCGACAGCGGTATGGTCAACATTATTATGAATGGCTGCCATAATGATTCGAACAGGGCTGCCATGACCATATATACGAGAAGGAATGACGCTATTATCGCGTTTCGCATGCTCTCGAAGGAGGCCTTCATCTCCTCCGTAGCGCCTGTTATCTTAACGACATATCCTTTAGGCACGTTCATATTATCCAGCATGCTGTTCACGTCGCCAAATACGTCTTTCGAGGACCGTTTGTATATGTTAGCATATACCGAAACAACCCTCTCCTGGTTAGCTCTTCTTATCTCACTGGGCCCTTTGCCCCTTCCGAAATTTGCGACGCTTGATAATGGAATATTCATGCCCATTGGAGAATGTATCGATAGCCTCCCCAGTTTTTCGAAATCATTTCTGTCCGATTTCCTGAGACGGACGAATATGTCATACTCCCGCCCCTTCTCTTTATATTTGCTTGCGATTATGCCTTTTAATCCCGCCAATGCCGTCTGGGCGATGTCGGTAACGGATAAGCCGTACATGGAAGATTTATCTTTATCTATATATACCTTTGTCTCCGGAGAAGGCTCGGCGAGATTCGTCTTAACGCCGTATATGCCCTCTATCCTGCCGAGCTTGCGCTCCACTTCTACCGTAAGATCTCTCAGGGTCTGGAGGGCATTACCTCTTATCTCTATCGTGACCGGAGCCTGGGCGCCCATGCCCGAAGCAAGCGCATTCTCCTGGAGCATATACTCTATCTTCGCGCCCTCGAGATCTATGTCTGAGGTCTTGTTCTTCACTATCTGGACTACGTCGGCGCTCTTAAGCTTCCTATTCTTCTTCAAGCTGACTATCAATTCCGACTGGTTGGCTCCAAGACGATCCAGGACATGCTTTGTGGTAGACTCTTGCGTAGACCCGACGGTGACACTGATACTCTCTACCTCGGGTATCGTCGAGATAAAACCCTCCATCCGCTCCGAGATGCGGTTGGTCACGTTAAGTATCGTGCCTACAGGCATATCTACCTTGACGACGAACTGCCCTTGATCTACCTTAGGCATCAGTTCCTTGTCCAATATGGCGAATACCCCGAGCGAGACTATGAACAATATCAGCGTAAGCATGAGGCATTTCTTTCTTTGCTCGATGAATAGGATGGTCAGTGTTTCATATATCTTGTTCATCCCCGAAGCAGGCCCGGCCTTGCGCAATTTTTCTATTTCCTCTTCCTCGCCGCTAACAACCCCTTTACCAAGCTTTATCCCGCGCGAAGCAAGCAGCGGTATTACAGTCACGGCCGCCCCCCAGGAAGTCATTAACGAAAAAGTTACCGTAAGCGCGAAGTCTTTCGATATCTGGCCGATCACGCCTATGACAAATATCAGCGGAAGAAATACTACGACGGTAGTAAGGACTGATCCTGCCACGGCCACGGAGACTTCTTCAGCGCCTATTATCGCGGCTTTTTTATTATCTTCGCCAAGCTGCATATGACGGAATATGTTCTCGATCACGACTATCGCGGCGTCAACCAGGCTTCCTACTCCGAAGGCAAGGCCTCCGAGGGACATCATGTTTATCGATACGCCGGAAAAGTACATAAGCGCGAATGTCGCCATTATGGATATCGGTATAGTGACGGTGACTATTACGGAGCTCCAGAAATTCCTCAAAAAATACAGGAGGACGAAGAAGACGAGTACCGCGCCCTGCCATGCGGCATCCCAGACGCCGGCTATCGATTCTTTTATGAATGTGGACTGGTCGTAAACGATGGCTATGTCGATATCTTTAGGAAGGTCGCCTTTCAATTCCGCCATCTTCTTCTTGACCCTGGCTATTATCTTTACGGTATTGCCCTGGGCCTGCTTCTGGATAGCTATTGATATGTTCTCTTTTCCGCTGAACCTGGAATAGCTTGTCCTTTCCTTTACGTTGTCCGTGACGATCGCGACGTCTTTTAGATATATGAGCCTTTTATCTTTTGATATCTCGCCCTTCTGGTCGGGGCTCTGACCGTACATCTGGGCCTGCCCCAGCGCCTCTGATCCGACGGACACGTTTTCGATATCGCTTACGTGCTCAAATTCACCGAGTGTCCTTATAAGATATTCGTAGAAACTTTCCTTTATGGTTCCTGCCGGATAATTAAGGTTTGAGCTTGCTATGGCCCTTGTAACGTCAAGTATGGGGATGCTTCTGGCCATCAGCTTCTCCTGCGATACCTCGACCTGGATCTCCCTCTCGGCTCCGCCGGAGAGCGACGCCGACGCGACGCCCTCGACTTTTTCTATCTCGTCCTTTACCATCTTGCGTGCCAGTTCTCTCAATAGTATCGGAGAACGGTCAGGATCGGAGCTTGTAACGCTTAAGAGAAGTATGGGCCTGTCAAATGGGTTATACTGTAATACCACCGGCTCCTCGGCGTCTCTCGGCAGCCTCTCTTTTATAAGGTCTATCTTTTCACGCATTCCGAGTGCGGCAAAATTTATATTCTGGCTCCAGCCGAATTCGGCGATAACGAGCGACAATCCTTCTTTAGATATGGAGCTTATCCTCTTTATGCCCGACACGGTGCCTACGGCCTCTTCTACGGGCCTTGTTATCAATGTCTCAACCTCTTCCGGGGCGGCATTGGAGTATGGCGTGACAACTGTGAGCTGGGGATAGACTATCTGGGGGAATAACTCCTGAGGCAATAGGTCGAGAGATACGGTGCCGAATATAAGTATACCCGCCACGAGCATCATCAGCGTAACGGGTCTTTCAACGGCAAATTGGGGTAAGTTCATAATTTAGGGTCAAGGGGCCAGGGTCAAGGGGCCAGGGGAAAAATAAAAGCTTTTCTTGACCCTGGACCCTGGACCCTTGCCTCTACTTTCAGCTTTCCTGTTATATGAGCCCTTCCTGCACTTCCGCTATCTCTACGCGCGCTTTATCCTTAAAGTCTTCCTGGACTTCGGATACGATCGATTCATCCTCTTTCAAGCCCTCTTCGACCTCGAATGCATCCTGGGTGATATAGCCGGGCTTTATCTTTCTCACTTCGATCGTCCCGTATTCGATCGGCTTCTCTTGCATGGCAGCCGCTTCGTCTTTCTTCGGAGCTTCTTTCTTCTTCATCGGGAATAGGCCCAGCAATTTCTTCGGCTTCTCTTTCGGCGCCTCGGCCTCTTCCTTCTTCGGCTCATCTTTGTGCACCACGAAAACGACATACTCGGCTTCCTTCTCTTTCTTCTTTGCCGACGATGCGGGTATGACAAGCGCGTCCTTCTTTTCATATGTCGCCACGAGAGCCCTGACGAACATCCCGGGCTTGAGCAGGTCGTCTTTGTTATCAAGCTCTACTTTTATCATCTCCGTCCTGGACCTGCCTTCCACTATCGGCGCTATCCTATCCACAGAGCCCTGGAATGATTTGGCCGGGAATGCGTCGGCAAATACCTCGACCTTCTGCCCTAAGGTTATTTTGGGGATATCCTTTTCTATGATATTGAATTCAGCGTATACTTTATCAAGCTGGACGAAGACTCCGATATTATCCTCGGCCATGCTGGGATTGACATAGCTGCCGACGTCTTTTAGCTTTGAACCGAGATACCCGTTAGACATAGCGTAGATATTGGTCTTGTCTAGGTCGCTCTTGGCCGATTCGTATTCCAGTTTAGACTGCTCTAATTTTATCGGTCCTATAGCTCCTATCTCGAACAGCTTCTGGGCTTTTTTGAGTTCCACTTCGCTGTATTTTAATTTTAGGAGCGCGTCCCTCTGTATGAGGCTCGCCACTATATCGCCTTCCTGGATCTTCTCGCCCTCTTCGAAGTTGTAGCTCTCTATTATCCCGGCGACCTGGAAGCTCATGTTGATCTCTTTAAAACCCTTTATGTTCCCCATCACCGGAAGCGTATCTTTAAAATCCATCTTTTTCACTTTGTATATTTTGACAGGCGTCGCCTCTTCCTCCGCCGTAAGGGCCGCTACTTTCTTCGGGGCCTCTTTTTTCTTGAACAGGGTCTTACCGACATTGCCCATCACCCTGGCTCCAACTATGATGAGGACTATGGCCACAAGCGCAAAGATTATGACCTTCTTCTTGTCCTTGTGATATGTCTCTTTGGCCTTTAGGGCCATGCCTTTCAAGTCGGGCATCTTCGCCGGGATCTTTATCTTCTTGAGCAGTTCCGTTAATTTTTTCAGGTCTGGCATCTTCATATATTCCTGGCCCCTTGTTTTTAACCGCGCTATTGATCCTTATCCGGCGCGGCGCTCACTCCCTCAGCCACAAAATAGTTCTCTATACCGACGGCCTTGTTCAGGGCAGCTACAGAATTGTAGCAGTCCGTCATCGCGGATACGTACCCGAACCTCTCCTGGGCCGTCTTTATCATGCTCTCTATCACTACCGAATCCGGTATCTCGTCGAGCTCGCGCCTTAATTTATTCACCTCAAGGTCCTTGTCCTGGTATCTGATCTTGTTTGTGGCCGTATCAAGCTGTATCACGGATTTTTCGTAACTGAAATACCCCTCCCTCACTTCAAGCGTTATGTCCTGCTTGACCTTGATCATCTCCTGCCGGGCGCGGTCAAAATCTATCTCTGCATTCTGCCTGTTCGAATAGTATTTCAGGTCGTCAAGGAAATTGAATTTTACAGAGTTGGTGACAGCCTCCGTGCCCTGGTATGCGCTCACGACTGGCACGAATTTTTCCTTCGTCCATGAATATGATGCCGTAGATCCCCATATCGGCATTGAGAATTTTAAACCTGTATACCATTGCTGTTCCAGCTTTTGGTCCATGTCAAAAGTCCCGCTCGAATTGGGGCCTTGCGTGTCTTCCGAGTCATACTCTTCCTTCGCGAGACCCCAATTGCCCGTAAAATCTATCTTTATCCAGCCCTTTGCCTTCGAGATCTTCTTCTCGTAGTCATAATACTGGAGCATAAGCGTGTTTATCCTCATCTCCGGCCTGTTCATCATGGCCGCGGCAAGCGTCCTGTCAAGATCGACATTTATCTTCTGGAATATCCCGACGGGCCTTGCATCTATCCTATCCTTATAATCAAGATACATCGTCTGTTTGAGTATCAGCTCCGCGATCGACTCGTCGCCCTGGGCAGATACAAGCTGGTATTTGGTCTGGCTCTCCTGGGAAGAGACATTAAGCCATTCCACCTTGGGTATCAGGTTCTCCTGGTATTCCTTCTGGACCATGTCATATATTCGCTCGACATCCGCCGATAGCGCAGTCTGAAGTTTCACGTTCTCATGCGCCCTGAGCAAACTATAATACGCTTTCTTCACCTGCAGGACGAGCTCATTCCTTATCCTGCTATAATCATTCTTTGAGACCTCGAGGTTTACTTCTGCCTGCTTCATCGTGAAATATAGCTCCCCGCCGTGGAATATCGGCTGCGAGCCTTCTATGTATTGTTTCCTTCCCAGATATTCCCTCGCGTTCACACGGCCCGAATACGGCTCGAATGTAATACCTGCCGTAGGAAGCATGTTTCGCCTCGCCTCAAAGAGCCTCATCTCTCCCAGTCTTACGCTCTTTACCGCCACCTGGAGAGGTATATAGTTCTTCGCGGCGATATTTATGCAATCGTCGAGACTTAAGACATTTATAGTGTCTTTGGATATGGATACCGTGCGAATTATGTCGCCTGGCGCGCGGAGCGAGTCCCGGAGCCTTATCTTAGCCTCTTCGACGTATTCGCGAATAAGCTTGTTCTCCGGGTTCATCACAAGGGCCGTCTGCCACTGCTTGATGGCGGATGAGTAATCTTGGTTCGAAAAATACATCTTGCCGGCCTGGATGAGATTTCTCTCAAGCTTCCTCATCTCCGGTTTAGCGGAGGCCGTCTCCTGGCAGCTTGCCGAAGTGACAAAAGAGAATAGCAGCGCTGTCGCCAAGACCTTTACAAGCTCGGACTTGCCTAATGCCATCTTCATGCCTTTTCTTCTTGTCCTTCTTTGCCCTGGACGAGCTTCTGGCGCTTCCTGTATTCTCTCATATATTCTTTCATGTAGCTTCTGTGGCGGCCGCGATGCTCTTCCCTGTAAAGCTTTAGATATTCCTGGTGGCGCTTGCGCCACTCCAGAGACCTCTGCTTGCAGGTCTCTTTCCACGAAGAGTCCTGGCTCTCTTTATATTTGAAATAGTTGGGATTTTGGTCCCTCCATTTCTTCATATTCTCCAGCTGCCTCTGGTACTGGCACTCCAGAGAAGAGCAGACGTTCTGGTTCGGTCGGTATTTATTGGGAAGAAACGGTTTGCCGCAAAACCTGCAGGACCTCTCTTCTGCCATAAACTCTCTTCTCCTTCCTTGTGATCATGCTTTTAAGAATATCTCTCTTATCGCCAGCGATGCCGCGCCCATGGATACGGCATTCTCGCCGAGGGCGCTCGGTATCACTTTTACGCGTTCAGACTGCCTGTTCACGGTGAATTTCTTTATCTCTCTCTTTATCGGGCCCATGACGAGCTCGCCGGCCTTTTCGATGCCGCCGCCCATCACTACCACCTCGGGGTCGAATATATTCACAAGATATGCCACGCGGATGCCAAGGTTAGCAGCTACGTTCTTTACGATGTCCAATGCTATCTCATCATTCTGCCTTGCGGCCTCTATGACGACCTGCCTCGTGACCCCGCCCACGTCTCCGCCGGAGAGAGCCACCATCTTCGTGCCTATGCCCCTCTGGATCTCTTTTTTGGCTGCCTCTATCATCCCGAGGTCTACGCACCATGGCCTTAAATACTGGGCGCCTTTAAAGAACGCCCCCTCTTCTTCCTGGGCTAAGCGCTCGTTAAAAGAGAACATGTCGCCGGCATTCCCGCCTGCGCCAAAATATATGTCGCCCATTACCACTATGCCGCAGCCTACGTCCGAATGCATATAGAGCATATCCTCGACGTCAGCTTCGGGGTTAAGCTTCTTTTCGCCGTAAGCCGCTGCCGCCGCTTCGCTTGCCATGTATGTCGTGATCCCCGTCGCTTTCTCAAGCGCTTCCCTTACGGGCCCGAAATCATTCCCTGAAGTGCCTAGCCCTATCGCCTTTATCAAGCTCTTGTCGATATTTGAGGTCTTTATCAATTCCTCGACGAGAGAAATAATGCCAGCATCCGCCTGGGCCTTCCTCTCCTTCGCCTTAAGGCCTTTGACTTTACAGACTTTATTGAAACCGAGGTCTGTCATGACAGCCATATATTCATCCGCGCTTAAGTCAACGCCTATGACATATCCGCCCTTCGGATTGAATTCGACGAGCTCCGGCCGCCTGCCGCCCGTAGAGGCGTCGAAACCTTTCTCGGCGACAAGTTTTTCGTCGAGGAAGCTCTTCATGTATTTGGATATGGAGACCATGTTTATGTCCGTGACATGCGAGATCTCCGTCCTGGAGAGCGGGCCCTTCTTGCGGATCAAGTCTAATATGGTGAGATTCTTTCTCTCTTTATCGCTAAGGGAGTGGTGACTGAAATGGCCGTCTTTCTTTATTTCCAATTGCTTAACCTTTCTTATAAAATATCATAACAATTAGCTCACTTTTCTTTTAATATGGAGCTAGAGTTAGAAACTGACTTTTTGAAAGTATACCTTATTATTATGATAATGTCAAGGAAAGGCGGGGTTTTATTTTTTTACCTTGACCATCACCCTGGTGAGTCCTCTCTCAAGCCTGCAGATATCCTGGAATGCTCGCTTTGATAGATCTATTATCCTTCCCTCTTTGACAAGGCGCTTATTGGGTCCCCTATCTGTCACTATAACCTCTGTGATCTTTCCGGTGTCGAGGCTCTTCACCTGAAGCACTGTTCCGAATTTATAGAACCAGCTCGCGCATGTCCGCTTTTCAGGATCAAAAGGCCGGCCATTCGCCATAGGCATCTTTGCGCATTCATAGGAATAATAACTTGCGATGCCCGCTTCATCAGCCCATAGGTCCGATATGGTCAATAAGGTAAATGTACTCATAATTAATAATATCAAATACTCCTTGTGGCGAATGTTTAAGTTTTTCATAAAACCTGCCAATCTTTGTAATATGTTTTATTAAGTGCTCAAAAAAAATTTCGGGTATTTCGCCAAATCCTAATCGGGGATACTTTTTTATTTCTCTAACATCACTTGTAATATAACACAAAAGCCTGAAATAGAGAAGGGGTAAAATCTAAATATTTTATAACTTAATTTTTCTCTCAATGCTAATAAAATTGTTTTATAAAAACCAACGAGCAGCATCTTTTGTGCTGCTCGTCTTTAATCACCAACATCTTGCAATCTTTAGCTGATCCGTCTTGATCTCAGTTTGCGCCGCAATACGCCGAACCCCATTGCCAATGCCGCAAATATCGTGGCTGGCTCTGGCACGTTTTCCGTCAAACTGGTTAGGCTAAAGTGGTCTCCTGAAACTTCAGAATACGTATCTGTAAAACCTGCACCGAAAACACCCGCGTCTATCTGAGGGCCCTGGAACAGCTTGGCATTAAAAGCAAATTGATCCGTTGAAAAATCATACGTCCCCGTACCCGTAAAAAAACTGGCTATGTCAATGTTGACATTATTACTAGCGCTTGGATGTATATCTTCAGACCTTTTTGGACACTTCAGCGCTATTTAGATTTGCACTTTGATACTCGTCTGGGTCATTGTTTTGGTTAATATTTCTACCTTCCA
>JAGVGJ010000011.1 GCA_020057115.1 Candidatus Omnitrophota bacterium
GTAGTCGTGGTGTTATGCGGCGCTTTAGCGGGGCACGTCGTGCGACGTGCCCCGCTAGCCCGCAAAAGGGACTTACCTTAAAAAAGCGATAAGAGATTGATCCTTCGTAAAAAAATATTCATTTTAACGGTATTTCTAGTAACCCTCCTGGCGACTCTTTACGGCCTTGAAGAGCTAAGGGCCGCGTCTTCCAGCAAGACGACCCGGTTCTGGTCGCTTGCAAAGATAGTACAGAAAGAGAGGCCGTCGAGCGTCTTCTCAAGGTCCCTTGCCCATTACACGATGGGGGTCATCTATGATAATGACGCCAAATTCGAGGATGCGATAAAAGAATATATGAAGGCGATCTCGGTAGACCCGGGCGTAAGCTATATCCACACGCGCCTGGCCGTGGATTATCTTCTGACGAACAAGAACGATAAGGCCGTCGGCGAGCTTGACATGGCCAAGAAGCTGGACCCCGAGGATACGAGGCCGAGGTTCCTACTGGCGCTCATACATACGTCACAAAAAAAGTTCACTCAAGCCCAGAAGGAATATGAGGATATAGTCAGGATAAACTCCGACGACGTGATGGCGCTCACTTCGCTGGCGGATATATTTGTCCTCCAGAACAAGATGGAAGAGGCCGCCAGAGTATACGAAAAGCTCATTGAAAAAGACAAGGCATCGCCACTTTTATGTTTTAATCTCGGGATAATATACTCCAGGCTCGGTGAGCTCGACAAGTCGTTCGATATGCTGAACAAGGCCATTGCCGTTAATCCGCAATATGAAGAGGCCTATATAGGGCTCGGCATACTATGCGAGGCGAAGAAGGACTTAAGCGGCGCCATCTTGAACTTCGAGAAAGCCGTAAAGATAGACCCGCTCAACGTGAAGCTATACTACCAGCTCGCGAATTATTATTACGACGCCAAGCGGATCGACGACGCCCTGCATCAGTACGAGCTTCTTACGAAGCTGAACCCGAATGACACGGACGCCTACATCATGTGGGCGAACCTGTATCTTAAAGAGAAAAGGGCCAAGGATGCACTGGCCGTCCTGAACAAGGCGATCTCCCTCGGCCTGAAGGACGCGGAGATCTACCTGTCCTTGGGTTATGTCAATTCCTCCGAAGGCAATGATGACGAGGCCTTAAAATATTACAATATGGCGCTCGCGGAGAAGGGCGACCAGCCGAAAGCGCGCTTCTACATGGGCGTCCTTTATGAACGAAAAGGCAAGACGATCGAGGCGGTCAAGGAATTCAGGGAAGCGATTAAGCTAGACCCGAGCTTCGCGGACGCGTATAATTATCTGGGCTACATATTTGCGGAGAGGGGCGAGAACCTGGACGAGGCCATAAGCCTCATAAAGAAGGCGCTCGAGATAGACCCGAATAACGGCGCGTATATAGATTCGCTCGGGTGGGCGTATTTTCAGAAGGGGATGGTTGGCGAGGCGCTTGTAGAGATAGAGCGTGCGATCGCCGTCGAGCCCAATGATGCGTCTATAAGGGATCACCTGGGCGACATATTTTTCAAGATGGGTCTTAAAGATAAGGCAAAAGCCGAATGGAAGAGATCTCTGGAGCTTGATCCGAAGCAGGAGAAGGTGAAAGAGAAATTAATAAAAATTAAATAGGGTCTAGGGTCCAGGGTCCAGTATAAAAACAAATTTTGTTTCTACTGGACCCTTGACCCCGGACCCTTGCCCCTCACGCGATATCGCGAGGACAAATGCAACCTGACATTTCGGAATTAAAGAAGAAGGCAGTCGGTATACGTAAAGACATATTGAAGATGCTGCATCTTGCAGGTTCGGGGCATACCGGCGGGAGTTTATCCATAGTCGAGATACTGGTAGCGCTCTATTTCTACAAGATGAAGAATGACCCCAAGAAACCGAATTGGCCGGGGCGCGACATATTTCTTTTGTCAAAGGGTCACGCGTGTCCGGCGCTCTATGCCGTGCTCGCCGAGAAAGGGTACTTCCCTAAAGAGGATCTCTGGGGTTTGAGGAAACTCGGATCGAAGCTCCAGGGCCATCCCCAGATGGGACTTGCGGGCGTCGAGATATCGAGCGGCTCCCTGGGCCAGGGCCTCTCTATCGCTAATGGCATGGCCCTTGCCGCAAGGCTCGACGGTCTCGGCACGAGGATATATTGCCTCATGGGCGACGGCGAGACGAACGAAGGCCAGGTCTGGGAAGCGGCGATGACGGCATCCCACTATAAGCTCGATAATATATGCGCCATGATAGATTTTAACAAGCTCCAGATAGACGGTTTCTGCTGCGATATCAAAGATATGGGGCCTTACATACACAAGTGGAAGGATTTTGGGTGGAATACCATAGAGATAAACGGCCATGATGTCGGGGCCGTTATGAAAGCGCTCGACGATTCCGAGAAGGTAAAAGGGAAGCCCACGGTCATAATCGCCCATACGGTCAAAGGCAAGGGCGTGTCTTTCGTGGAGAACAAGGCGGAGTGGCACGGCATAGCCCCGAAAAAGGACGAATACGAACGGGCGATAAAAGAGCTGGACGAGGAATTGAAAAAAATTTAAGGAGAATAAATGATACCGCGCAAATGGAAGATGTACTGGAAGATGTACTGGATAAGGCTGGTCATTATACTGTCGATCATCTTTGTCGCTATACTGGCGGTCTGGGGGCTCATGTCCCTGGAATCTTTTTACCGCAACATAACGCTCGCCACTATGCCGATAAACCTTATCATGGTAGCGCTGAATGCCACGATATTCGTCTTCATGTATATGACGTTCATGCAGGGCGGCCTTGCCAAGATATCCAAATCGAAGATCCATGGAGAGCTTGTAAACGTGAAGTGGTCCGACGTCATAGGGATGGAAACTGTCAAGGAAGAGGCCAAAGAAGTGGTCCAGCTCATAGCGGACCGGGCGCGCGTCAAGAAGATAGGCGGCAAGATACTGCGCGGCATCCTCATGATAGGCCCCCCGGGCTGCGGCAAGACGTATCTCGCCAAGGCCATTGCGACCGAGACCGGCCTTCCTTTTATAGCCATGTCAGGCAGTGAATTTGTCGAGATATTCGTCGGGGTCGGCGCCGCAAGAGTGAGGAAGCTGTTCAAAAAGGCGCGCGAACTTGCATATGGCAACGGAGGGTGCATAGTATTTATAGACGAGCTTGATGCTATAGCTAGAAAAAGGGTCTTCTCCGTATTTGGCGGCACCGAAGAGACAAACTCCACCCAGAACCAGCTCCTCGCCGAGATGGACGGCCTCGCCGAAATGAAAGATAAGCACGGCAATCCCACCTCTGAGCAGAATGTCATAGTCATAGGCGCGACTAATGCCGGCGAAGATACCATTGACAGGGCGCTTTTAAGGCCAGGCAGGTTCGACAGGAAACTTTATATAGAAGTCCCCGGGCTTGAAGACAGGGAGAAGCTTTTCGCATATTATTTAAGCAAGATCGAGCATGACCCGGCGATCGATGTCGGTCGCCTCGCGAGGAAGGCCGTCTACAAGTCGCCGGCCGATATAGAGAACATCATAAAAGAGGCGGCGCTCATCGCCACGAGGAATAAGAGGGATAGCATAAAGCTAGATGATATATCGGAGGCTATCGAGCGCATAGATATAGGCATGAAGCGCAAAATAACGATGACGCCCCAGGAAAAAGAGCAGACGGCTTATCACGAGTCAGGCCACCTCATCGTCTTGTATATCCTCCATCCCACCAAAGACGTATTCAAGGCTTCTATCATACCAAGGAAGGGGATGCTGGGCGTAGTATACCCCACTCCGAGGGAAGAGCTCTATAGCCATTTGAAGGACACATACCTCGCCGATATCAAGTGCGCGCTTGCCGGGTTTGCGGCCGAAAAGATGAAATATGGCATGACATCCGACGGAGTTTCGGCAGATTTCAATAGCGCGATGAAACTCGCGCATAACATGGTCTGGAGGCTTGGCATGAACGATGCGGGGCTCCTGGGCGATTTCACGGCCATACCGGAGGCCCAGCTTTCCGACAAATATAAAGAGAAACTGAACGAAGAGACGAATAATATCATCCAAAAATGCCTGAGAGACGTTGAAGATCTTTTATCGAAAGAGAAGCCAATCCTGGAAAGATTCGTCAAAGAGCTCCTGGAGAAAGAGGAGCTTGAGTACGACGAGATAGACGCGATATTCAAGGAATACGGCAAATTTCAGACGAAATCAACCTGGCAGCAGGGGTCTAAATAGGGTGGAGCGCCACATCAAGGTTCGGCTATCATGGGCACGCGGCAGGAAGAGGACGGTATTAAGCGTTCTTGCCTTATTTGCCGCCTGCTCGATTTTGTCGGCGGCCGTGAATGGCTGTAATCCCACATACCCGAAGGAGAAGTTCAAGGAATCGATAATCAAGGTCTGCAAGGACGAGTATAAGCTCGACGTGAAGGCCGAGACCATAGGCAAGACCGTAGCGATATATCTTCCGCTCGAGAACCTGATAGATTTTACTTTCTCGATAACAAAGTCAGCCAGCGAAAAGATCAATAACGTCATACTTACCGTGTCCAGGGTGGCGTTATCGACTGACGCCAAATTTGATTTCTACGTTGTGATAGCCCACGACGTGCGCATACCGGAGATACAGATAGTCATAATAAAGACCGTCGAAGACGTGAAGCGATTTCTCCTGAACGATATCTCCAGGAACGAGTATGCCAGGCGGATGATCATAGACATACGCTTTAGCTCCCAGGCGCAGAAGGAGCGGGCCATACAGGAGGTCTTTGACAAGATGGCGCTGGACAAGAAGTCGCAGGAGGATGTGATGACCGACTTCTTCAGGGCAGAGCCTACGGGCCTCGGCGACATAGGCTACTGGAACGGGCAGTTCTATATAAAAGACATAGCAATGCCGGAGTTCATCGCCGAGCAGATGGCATCCAGGTTCAAGATGGCATTTCACGAAGATAAGCCGTTGACCGGCGCCTTCCAGCTGAAGAGCGCCAAGTGCGCTTATGTTGCGAATGCCGGCAAGCGCGTCTTCAGGTTCGATGTAGCCGCCGATAAGAAGATCGGCATAAAGCCCGAAGATAATCCAGATTACGGGCTTATCCTGAACGCCGCACTCAACGTGGCAAGCCAGGCGATATACAGCTACAAGTTCAAGGACTTCGACGCCGTCGATATCTCTTATGAAAAAGAGAAAGAGTACTTAAGCGTATCAAGGGATGAGCTGGAAGATTTCAGGAAGAAGAAGATAAAACTGGATTATTTCGTTAATAGAAAGTAGTAAAAAGCTTATAGCTAAGAAAGACAGGAATTTTACGATGAATAATAAATACGAGATGGTACCTACAAGGGACGGATTCGGCAAGGGCGTGATAGAGCTGGGCAGAGAGAACAAGAATGTCGTCGTCCTCTCCGCCGACTTGACGGAATCCACAAGGGCCAACTGGTTCAAGAAGGAATTCCCGGACCGGTTCTTCGGGCTCGGCGTTGCCGAGCAGGATATGATGGGCGCCGCGGCCGGCTTCGCGCTTATGGGCAAGATACCTTTTGCCTGCACGTTCGGCGTCTTCGCTTCGGGAAGGGCATGGGACCAGATAAGGGTCTCCATAGCTTATATGAACCTTAATGTCAAAATAATAGGAACGCACGGCGGGATATCGGTAGGCCCGGATGGCGCTACGCACCAGGCCCTTGAAGAGATAGCGCTCATGCGCATAATACCCAACATGACCGTAATAGTCCCGGCGGACGCGACGGAGGCCAGGAAGGCGACCATAGAGGCCGGCAAGATGAAGGGCCCTGTCTATATCAGGCTTGGCCGGTCGGCGATCCCAGTCATAACAAAATCCGACGCCCCATTTAAGATAGGCAAATCCGACACTTTGCGCGAAGGAAAAGACGCGACTATATTCGCCTGCGGCCAGATGGTATATGAATCTATGGTAGCATGCGATATGTTCGCAAAAGAAGGGATCTCCGTCAGACTTGTAAATATGCATACGCCTAAACCGATAGATAGAGATGCGATCATAAAAGCGGCCAAGGAGACCGGGGCCATAGTGACTGCGGAAGAACATACCATATACGGCGGGCTGGGCAGCGCCATAGCCGAGGTCGTCTCTCAAAATTTCCCTGTCCCGATCAAGATGATAGGCGTAAAAGACAGGTTCGGCGTCTCCGGCGAGCCGGACGAGCTGTTCGAATATTTCGGATTAAAGCCGGCAAATATAGTGACAGCAGTGAAAGAAGCGATAGCTTTAAAGAGATAGATCCGGTAACAAATGACTTCCATCGAACTGACAGCGCACGCGAAAGTAAATCTTCTCCTCAAGGTCCTGGGTAAAAGAAGAGATTCATACCACGATATTCTCACCATATTCGAACGCATATCCCTGGCCGACAAGATAACCATATCCAAGATCCCGGCAGGCATCCGCGTATCATCCGATAAGTTCATAACAAAAGATCCCAGGGATAATATCGTATATAAGGCCGCAGAGCTCATATTGAAATATAGTAAGGTAAAAGGAGGCGTTAATATAGCGATCTCCAAGAAGACGCCCATAGCCGGAGGCCTTGGCGGGGGCAGTTCTGATGCGGCATCGGCCCTTATAGGCATAAACAGGCTGTATGGCCTTAAACTTGACAAGCCGCAGCTGATGCGGCTAGGCTCCAAACTTGGCGCTGATGTGCCTTTCTTTATATTAAACGAGAAACTCGCGCTGGGTAGAGGCATAGGGGACCGCTTAAGGCCGCTAAAGACCAAGAAGGTCCTCTGGCATCTCTTGATAAATCCCGGTTTTCATGTGCCGACCAAAGATATTTACCGCGAGTTGGATAAAAGGCCAAAAAATAGGTCTAAGTGCTTGACAACATCCTTTCCCGATGCTAAAATACACTCCCTTTCGGGAAGACCTATGGACTTTGGGACTATAGAGCCTATGTTGCACAACGACTTGGAAAGCGTAGTGGTAGCTAAAAAAGCTGTTTTGGGCAATATTATCAAGCGCTTGGCCGCACTCTTAGGCAAGAAGGCGATAGTCTCTGGGAGCGGACCAAGCGTATTTTGTCTGTACAGGACCAGAAAGGAGGCAGAAAGGGCCAGAGTCGCGTTTTTAAAGAGCCTGCCGGCCCGGAATAGAGATAAATGGCAGGCATTTGTCGTGAGAACATGCTAGAGAAACCTGAAACTGAAAAATAGGAGTAGATTTTTATGGAAATAACCGAAGTCAGGGTATTTTTGAAAGAGGGACAAGACAAGAAACTTAAAGCGTATGCTACGCTGACATTCGATAAAGCGTTCGTCGTGAGGAACGTTAAAGTTATAGAGGGCAATAAAGGCCTTTTCGTAGCCATGCCTTCAAGGCGCCTGAAAGATTCGTGCCCGAAGTGCAATTTCAAGAACGTATTGAGGTCAAAATACTGCAACCAGTGCGGCGCCTCATTACCCCACACAGAACATAAACCCGTGGTCGCATCGGATGACGCGGCAAGGCAGTCCGAGCATAAGGACATAGCCCACCCGATAACGGCCGAGTTCAGGGAATATATACAGAAGAAGGTCCTCGAGGCTTTCGATACCGAGAAGAAGAAGGGCCCGTCCATGCCAAAGACGGTCGTTGCCGGCCATTCAATGGACGAGGAGAATGACATAGAGTTGTAGGGCTACTGCCCGGTGGTGTAATGGTAGCACTCGAGAATTTGGGTCTCGCTGTTCAGGTTCGAATCCTGGCCGGGCAACCAGTTGCTAGAATAGGGTGACACTACCCAGGATTCGAATTTTGTTTGTCAACAGGTTCGGACCATTTAAGGAGAACGCGCAGTGAAAAAGATCGCAGCCCTCATACTCGCCGCGGGGCGGGGCACGAGGATGAAGTCCGAGACGCCTAAGGTCTTACACGAGCTTCTGGGAAAGCCCTTGATAGAACATGTCCTCGACAGCCTTAGCGCTGCCGGCATAAACGACGCTATTGTCGTTACCGGATACGGCAGCGAGCTCTTGACCGAGAAGCTGAAAAATAGAGGCGTCAAGACGGCGTTGCAGAAAGATCTCCTCGGCTCAGGCGATGCCGTTAATACCGCAAGAGCGCTCCTTGAAAAAGATTATGAGAACGTGATCATCCTCTGCGGCGACGCGCCGCTTGTCCGCCCGGAGACCATAAAGAATCTGGCGGAAAAACATATCGCCAGCTCAAGCGCCGCGACCATACTGACGGCGATCGTGAAGGACCCGTCCGGCTACGGAAGGATAGTAAGAGGCCCGAACGAGAAGATAATGAAGATCGTCGAGGAGCTCGACGCGCGGTTCTATGAAGAGGCGATAGAAGAGATAAGCTCCGGGGCATATTGCTTTAAGACGAAAGATCTTTTCGAGTCCCTCTCGGAAGTAAAGGCCGATAACGGCAAGAAGGAATATTACCTGACGGACATATTCAATATTCTCCATGGCAAGAAGAAGGCGATAGGATCCGTAGTGACGAAAGATGCGGACCAGATAATAGGGATAAATTCAAGGGCCGATCTCGCCGAGGCCGCGGCCATACTTAAGGCGAGAGTTCTCGAAAGCCTCATGGATTCAGGCGTCACCATACAGGATCCGGCGACAACGCTTATATATCCGGGCGCTAAGATAGGCCGGGACAGCGTCATATATTCGAACACGGTCATAGATTCGGATGTAGAGATAGGCGAGCGGTGCCATATAGGGCCGTTCACAAGGATACGGCCGGGCGTGCGCATAGGTAATGGCGTCGAGGTCGGTAACTTTGTGGAGCTGGTGAGGACGACGATCGGCGACGGGACCAAGGTCAAACACCACACATATCTCGGAGATACTACCGTAGGCAAGAAAGTGAACATAGGTGCCGGGACGATAACGGCGAATTACGACGGAAAGACCAAGAGCCGCACCATAATAGAGGACGGCGCTTTTATAGGTATAGGGACGATGCTGGTAGCCCCGGTCAAGGTAGGCAAAGATGCCAAGACCGGCGCCGGGACGGTCGTCCTTAAAGGCAGAGATATTCCGCCCGGAGCAACGGTGGCCGGAGTGCCGGCAAGGGCGATCAAAAAGTAGAAAGAAGGCCTTTTATGAAGAATAATCTTTTGATATTCAGCGGCAATGCCAACAAGAAACTGACGGTCGATATATGCAAATACCTGGGCCGGGAACTCGGCGACGCCAACGTCGACACTTTCTCCGACGGAGAGATACGCGTCAAGATAAACGAGAATGTCCGGGGCCACGACGTCTTCGTTGTTCAACCGACAAGTGACCCCGCGAACCAGAATCTCATGGAACTGCTCATCATGATAGACGCGCTGAGGCGCGCCTCGGCCGACAGGATCACGGCGGTCCTCCCGTATTTCGGATACGCAAGACAGGACAGAAAAGACCAGCCGCGCGTCCCGATCACGGCGAAACTCGTCGCGAACCTGCTCACGACGGCCGGCGCCAACCGCGTTCTCACCATAGACCTGCACGCCGGGCAGATACAGGGTTTCTTCGACATACCGCTCGACCATCTTTTCGCTTTTAAGACATTTGCGGATTACATCACCAAGAAACTCAAGCTCCACGACGGCAGGGACCTGGTCCTCGTCTCTCCGGACGTCGGAGGCATCAAGACGGCCAGGGCATACGCGAAGTTCCTCGGAGCGGGGCTCGCAATAGTGGACAAGAGACGCGTCGATGATAAGCATGCCGAGGCGATGCACATAATGGGCGACGTCAAGAATAAGTACGCGATCATAGTGGACGATATGGTCGCCACGGCCGGCTCGCTCGTAGAAGCCGTCGAAGCCATAAAGAAGGCCGGCGCCAAAGACGTATACGCGACGATAACGCATCCTGTGCTATGCGGCCCGGCAATAGAAAGAATAAAGAAGTCCCAGATAAAAGAACTGGTGGTCACGGACACCATACCGATCCCCAAAGATAAGATGTTGAAGAATATAAAGGTCCTCTCCGTAGCGCCGCTTTTAGGGGAAGCGATAAAGAGGATACACGAGAAAGAGTCAATAAGCGTGCTTTTCAGCCAATAAATAATAAAGGAGCGATGTTCAAATGGAAAAGATAGTTCTGAAGTCAGAAGTAAGGAATGATACCGGGAAGAAGGTGGCGAAAGACTTAAGGAATAAGGGGCTCGTCCCGGCCGTAGTTTATAAGGGCGGCAAGGATGCGATAAAACTCCAGCTTCCGTGTGACGCCATCAACCAGGCCCTCCAGACGAAGGCCGGAGAGAATGTCATCATAACCCTTGAGATAGCAGGCGAGGGAAAGCTAAAGCCTAAGACCGTCCTCATCAAAGAGATACAGCGCGACCCGATCAAGAACAGCATCCTTCACGTGGATTTTAACGAGATATCGCTCACCGAGACCCTAAAGGTCAACGTGCCGCTCGTTACCCATGGCGAAGCTGCCGGGGTCAAGAAGGACGGAGGCGTGCTCGAGCATATCATGTGGGAACTCCAGGTGGAGTGCTTGCCTACGGCCATACCTGCGAAGATCGAGGTCGACATCGCGAACCTGGAGATCGGCCACTTCATCCTTGTAAAGAATATCGTCGTTCCGGAAGGCGTGAAGGTATTGAATGACGGAGAGCTCATAGCCATAAGCGTGAAGGCGCCCAAGGTAGAGGCCCCGAAAGAGGAGATACCCGGAGCCGAAGCCTCCACAGAGCCTGAGCTTATAAGGAAGAAGAAGGAAGAAGGCGAAGAGGCCGCGGAAGCTCCGAAGGAGAAGGAAGCGAAAGAAGCCCCTGCCAAGGAGACCAAGTAAGTCGATGAAGTATATAATCGGCCTCGGTAACCCCGGAGGGGAATACGACGGGACCAAGCACAATATAGGTTTCGCGGTAGCAAGAGAGATAGCCGCTGAATACGGCATAGATATAGATAAAGAGCTTCATTCCTCGTTTCTCGGAAAAGGCCGCATAGAAGGAGAGGGTGTGGTCTTTTTTCTCCCCCGGACATATATGAATTTGTCAGGCAAGGCTGTCGGAGAGCTCTTCAAGGAGCAGATAAAGTCCCTTGATGACATAATAGTCATATGCGATGACATTAATATTAAGCTTGGAAGGATACGCTTGAGGCAGAAGGGTTCGTCCGGAGGACATAAAGGGTTAAAGTCCATCATAGATGCCCTTGGAACAGGAGATTTTGCGCGCCTTAGGATAGGCATAGCTACGGATATCCACAAAGGGGATATATCCAATTATGTCCTAACCCCTTTCCGGCGCAAGGACCGCAAGCACCTTGAACATGTCATGGCCATGACCAAAGAAGCAGTAATATGCTGGATGGAGCATGGTATCCAGAAGGCCATGACCAAGTATAATACGATGAGCGTAGGGACCTCATAAATAATCATTGCTTAATATATGGCATTGTGTTAAAATTTCTGTTTACAATTAAATCTCTAGGAGGATTATGAACAACTACGAAGGGCTTTTCATAATAAAGCCGGACCTCAAGGAAGAGGACATAAAGAACGTTACAAAGGCCATATCTGAGGCTATAACCAAGACCGGTGGGGCAATAAAGAAGGAAGAGGCTTGGGGCAAGAAGCAGTTGGCCTATCCCGTTAAAAAATCAAAAGAAGGCTACTATTATAAGCTCGATTTTGATATTGAGCCTGCAAACATAGCCAAGATAGAGGCTGCTTATAAGCTCAATGCGGACGTACTAAGGACGATGATAACCCGCAAGTAGTTTTTGACAAGACCCGGAGGCAATAATGGCCGCTAATCTCAACAAGATATTACTTATAGGTAATCTGACGCGCGATCCGGAGCTCCGGTATGTGCCGAGCGGCACGGCTGTGGCCACTTTCACGCTTGCCGTGAACAGGGTATATAATAGCCAGGCCGGAGAGAAGAAGGAAGAGACCTCTTTTATAAGGATCGTGGTATGGGGGCGCAGGGCGGAGGTCTGCGGGGAGTATCTTTCAAAGGGGAGCCCCGTATTCGTAGAAGGCAGGCTCCAGTCAAGGAGCTGGGAGGCGCAGGACGGCCAGAAGCGCTCGACGATAGAGGTCATAGCTGACAATGTACAGTTCTTAAGAGGCGGCGGATCAGGGGAGAAGGCTTCCGATCAGTCCGGTAAGGCTCAGGCCGCCCCGGCCCAGGAAGAGGTGGAGTCGATAAATCTTAATGATGATGCCGCCCAGGGGCCGGATTCTAGTGTAAAAGGTAATAAAAATAACCCGACAGAAGAAGTTCCATTTTAGGAGAGAGAGATGCCAAGGATAGAGAAGAAGTTCGAAAAAAAAGACAAGAAAGATCTTAAGGGCAGGGGTAAGAGGGACGGTTTAAAGAAGAAGAAGGTCTTCAAGAAGAAAGCCTGCAAGTTCTGCCTCGAGAAAGTCATCGATATCGGATATCTGGATTTTCCCAGGTTCCAGAAGTTCCTCACCGAAAGAGGAAAGATAGTCCCGTCCAGGATATCGGGTAATTGCGCAAAGCACCAGAGGCTTCTTGCCCGCGCCGTAAGACGCGCCAGAGTGATAGCGCTCGTGCCTTATATAGCCGAATAAAGAAGGAGTGATATATCGTGAAAGTCATATTGACCAATAACATAGACAAGCTGGGGAAGATAGGGGATGTCGTCACCGTTAATGAAGGATACGCAAGGAACTATCTGCTCCCTAAAAATCTAGCCAAAGAAGCCACTGCCGGTAACATGAAGGGGCTTGAGGGTTTAAAGAAAAAGCAGGCCGCGCTTGAGGCGAAGAAGGTAGAGGAAGCCAAAACCCTCGCCGACAAGATATCAAGCCTTTCAGTGACCATAACCGCACAGGCCGGCGAAGAAGACAAACTCTTCGGCTCAGTCACCTCCGATATGATAGCCATGGCCCTTGAAGCCGAGGGCGTCAAAGTGGACAAGAAGGACATAGCGCTCGACGAACCCATAAAGAAACTGGGTTCTTACCAGATAGTCGTAAAGGTCATCCCTGAAGTCAAGGCGACCTTAAGGGTCTGGATAGTTAAAGAGCAGCAATAGAATAGGCCGGTTTTTGAATATGGCTGTCCAACAGAGCATCGAAAAGTTACCACCCCAAAGCCTGGAAGCTGAAGTGGCTGTCCTGGGCTCCATGCTTTTGGACAAAGACGCCGTATCCCACGCTGTAGAGCTTCTCAATGAATCCGCTTTTTACAAGGATGCCCACAGGAAGATATTTTCAGCAATAACTAAATTATACGCAGACAATAAGGCGGTTGACCTCATAACGGTCATCGAAGAGCTGAAGCGCTCCGGATGGCTGGATGACGTAGGCGGGCCGGCCTATGTCACGACTATCGCGTCAAGCGTTCCCACTGCCGCGAATATCATCCACTACGCAAAGATAGTCAAAGAGAAGATGATCTTAAGGGCGCTCATCAATTCGGCCACCCGGATAGTGGCCGAATGTTATGACCAGACGCAGGTCGTAGACCATCTTCTGGACAAGGCCGAGCAGATAATATTCGACATAGCCCAGAAGAAGATAGAGTCGCGCTTTACGCCGCTCAAAGAGATCATAAAGAATTCGATAGAGACGATAGATAACCTCTACCAGAGAAAAGAGCATGTCACAGGCATCGCTACAGGCTTTAGAGAGCTGGACATAAAGACGGCTGGCCTGCAGGCGTCAGACCTCATAATCGTGGCAGGCAGGCCTTCTATGGGAAAGAGCGCGCTCGCCTCCTGCATAGTCGAGCATGTCGGCGTCGTAGAGAAGAAACCGGTCGCCTTCTTCTCGCTTGAAATGTCGAAGGAGCAGCTGGTCCAGAGGCTTCTATGCTCTCACGCGAGGGTAAATGCGCATAATGTCAGGACAGGCTTCCTCTCCCAGGCGGATTGGCCTAAGCTCGTCACTGCCGCCGGTAAGCTTTCCGAGGCCCCTATATATATCGATGACACGCCGGGCATAACTGTGATGGAATTGCGCGCAAAGGCAAGGCGCATGAAAGCGCAATATGACATACAGTTCATGGTCTTAGACTATCTACAGCTCATGTCAGGGACAGGCAACGTGGATAACCGCCAGCAGCAGATATCGGACATATCAAGGTCACTTAAGGCGCTTGCAAGGGAACTCAATATACCGATCATAGCCATAAGCCAGCTCTCCCGCGCCGTCGAGAACAGGACCGACCATAGGCCGCAGCTCTCAGACTTGAGGGAGTCCGGCGCAATTGAGCAGGATGCGGACCTTGTCATACTTCTTTTGAGGGAAGAGTATTATAATCCCACAGAGGAGAACAGAGGAAAAGCTACCGCCATAATAGCCAAGCAGAGGAACGGTCCCGTAGGGAACATAGACCTGGCATTTATACATGAATTCATGAGATTCGAGACTCTCGCCACGAGAAGAGAAGAAGAGTTCGTCGAGGCGGACATGGAGAGCGTATGAGGCGTATCTACAGTTTATTAGCGGCGCTGGGCATGCTCGCAGCATTGTTCGCTGCCGCCCCTGAACTAAAAGCCCAGACCGCGGACAGAGAAGGCAGGACCATAACTGCCGTCGAAATAAAAGGTAACAAGGCGATAAGCTCCGAGATCGTATTGTCGAAGATAAAGACCAAGGCAGGAGACCCTTTCAGCCAGCTCACCCTTAATGACGATCTGAAGAGGTTGTATGCGACGGAATATTTCACGAACGTCACCATAGACGTGGATGACAGGGACGGCGGCATCGCCGTGGTATTCATAGTCGAGGAGAAGCCGGTAATAGAGGATATAGAGTTCAAAGGTAACCGCGTATTTAGGGCCCAGAAACTCAAGGCTGCGATGAAATCCAAGCCCGACGAGATGCTGAACCTCTCGCTTCTGGCAAGCGATATCGCAGAGCTGAAGAACATGTATATCAAAAAAGGGTACCCCTTAGTCGACATCACTTACAAGATAGACGTCGGCAAGGAATTGAACATGGCCAGGATCATAATCACCGTAGACGAGAAGACGCGCGTCAAGGTCGCTAAGGTCACGATAGCCGGCAACAAAGCGGTAAAGACAAAAGAGATCCTGAAGGTCATGGGGACAAAGCCAGCTACGTGGTTATGGTTATTGCAGCCCGGCATATTCAAGGAAGAGGTCTTTCAGGATGACCTGGAGCAGATAAAATATCTCTACGATGACAAGGGCTTCCTCGACGTCGAGCTCATACCGAAGATGGATTATAGCGAAGACGGCCAGCAATTATTTATCACTATCGACATAAAGGAAGGCAAACAGTATCTCGTCGGCGATATAGTGGTAAGGGGCAATCTCGTGCTTCCGGAGAAAGACATCAGGCGCAAGATCAAGATGAAGCCGGGCAAGCCTTTTTCGAACAGGGCGCTGAGGGAAGACGCGGTCGCTGTGAAGCAGTCCTTCAACCATTACGGGTATATGAATGCCGTCGTCGACATCGAGCGCAACCTTAACAACGAGACCGGCAAGGTCGACATCATCTACAACATAGACGCAAAAGAGCTTGTCTACGTCGGTAAGATAGAGATACGCGGCAACAGCAAGACCAAGGAGGTCGTAGTCCGCAGGGAGCTAAGGACCTATCCGGGGCAGAAGTTCGACGGCGATAAGATAAAGCGCTCTAAAGAGAGGCTCTATAACCTGGGCCTTTTTGAAGATATAAGTTTTGATACCGAAGAGACCGATGACGCGAATGTCCAGAACCTCATCGTGAATGTCAAAGAGACGAAGACCGGCGAATTCTCTTTCGGCGGCGGCTACAGCTCCATCGACTTCCTGATAGGTTTTATCGAGGTTACGCAGAAGAACTTCGACATATTGAATTTCCCGTCATTCACCGGGGCCGGCCAGCGCCTTGACATAAGGGCTGAGCTCGGCATGGTCAGGCAGGACTTCAACATAAGCTGGACAGAGCCGTGGATATTCGGATATCCGTTCTCTTTCGGTTTTGATCTCTACCAGGCGGGCCACAAGAGAAGGACGGATATCGGCTGGGCGTATGACGAACAAAGGCTGGGCGGCGACTTGAAGCTTGGCAAGGAGATAACCGAGCATTTCAGGGCGGACCTGGCTTACAGGCTTGAACGGGTAACCATCGAAAACGTAACCGACGCCGCATCCCAGGACCTCAAGGATGAGACGGGTTCAAACTGGATATCGGCCCCCACCATCCTGCTCACGCAGGATACGAGGGATAATCTCTATAACCCCGGCAAAGGCTATATCTTAAGCGCCTCTTTCGAGGATGCCGGCGGTGTGTTCGGCGGGAACAAGAATTTTGTGAAATGCACAGGTACGGCCGCGTGGTATCACACCTTCTTCGAAAAGGTGGTATTAGAGCTTAAGGGCAGGGGCGGCCTGGCCGATGCCTATGACAGCAGCGAAAAAGTCCCCATATACGAGAGGTTCTTCGCCGGCGGCGCTAATACCATACGCGGATACAAGGAGAGGGCAGTCGGTCCGAGGGATCCGGGCTCAAATGATCCCATCGGAGGCGAAGCGCTCCTGTTGGGCAACGCCGAACTGACATTCCCGATATACGAAAAATTATTGAAGGGCGCCGTCTTCTTCGACTTCGGTAATGTCTGGGCCCATGCGGAAGATTTTGCATGGGGCGGCGGGTATAAGGCCGGCGCCGGCGTCGGCATCAGGGTGAAGACACCGGTAGGCCCGGTCAGGCTTGATTACGGCTATCCGTTCTCCGGCACAGGAGACGATAAGAGGCAAGGGGAGTTCTATTTCAGCATGAGCCACGGTTTCTAGGACGCCGCGGTCTTTAGAGTGCATACTGTACTTTCACATTTTGTGTAAAATGGGAAAGAGTTTTAACCAAAACAATGGGGAGGAGAGAGGCATGAATAAAAAAATAGCTTTAGCAGTTGCAGTGGTATTCGCGATTGCGTCCGTGATGTTTCTCGCGCACGACGCTTCCGCGAAGGAGCTCAAGATAGGTTATGCCAATCCGGCAAAGATCATGAGCGAATACGGTAAAGCGAAAGACGCCGGGAAGTCCCTCGAAGCGAAGTTCAAGGTAAAGGATGCCGAGAGGAAGAAGATGGTGGATGAGATAACGAAGATGAAGGACGAGCAGGCAATGCTCTCCGACAAGGCCAAGGCCGAGAAGCAGGGCCTTATTGATAACAAGATAAAGAGCTTGCAGGACTTCGACAGGAAGGCCCGCGAGGAGCTTGTCAATGAGCGCAATGACGTGGCTGGCGGCCTCGAGAACGAGGTCTTCAAGACCATATCGGATTACGCCAGGGCCAATGGGTATGACATGGTCCTCGATTCAAGGGCGATGCTGTTCGCCAAGCCTGAGAATGACTTTACGGGCGAGATAGTAAAGACGCTTAATGCCGGCGCTGCGAAGAAATAACGGCAAAGGGCTTATAGGTATTTAAATTTAAAAAGGGCAAGGGCGAACAAGCTTTCCGCCCTTGCCCTTAAACTTCTAAAATAGCGGGCCTATTATGACAATCACAGTTAAAGAGATAGCGGCTTTATTGAACGGGGAAGTAGTCGGCGATGCGAACGTCCGGATAAAAGGCGTCAGCGGCATCAACGAGGCCAAAGAAGGAGACATAGCATTCGTCCTGAACGCGGCCTACGCGAAATTAGCCGCTACTACGAAGGCTTCCTGCGTCGTGGTGCCTAAAAGCGCTGATACCCCGTCAGGGGTATCCATGATAAAGGTCGAGAATCCGTCGATAGCATTCTCCAAGGTTATAGATTTCATCTATCCGGGCAGGATACCGCATCCAAAGGGGATCAACAAGAGCGCAGTCATATCGAAGACCGCGAAATTAGGTCGGGACGTAGGCCTTGGGGCATATGTAGTTATAGAAGACGGCGTTTCCGTTGGTGACAAGACCATAATATACCCGTTCTCTTATATAGGCAAGAACACGAAGATCGGCATGGACTGTATTATCTATCCGAACGTGACCATAAGGGAAGATATATCGGTCGGGGACAGGGTAATAATACATCCGGGTGCCGTCGTGGGGGCGGACGGTTTCGGGTATGACACGAAGCCCGACGGCACTCATGTGAAAATACCGCAGCTCGGGACCGTCGTGATAGAAGATGACGTTGAGATCGGAGCATGCTCTGCCATCGACAGAGCGCGGTTCAATAAGACAGTCATAGGAAAAGGCTCCAAGATAGATAATCTCGTCCAGATAGCCCATAATGTTATAACGGGGCCCTACTGCCTTATCGCCGCGCAGACCGGGATATCAGGCTCTACCGAGCTCGGCCGCAATGTTGTCTTGGGCGGCCAGGTGGGCGTTGCAGATCACGTAAAGCTGGGAGATTTTTTCATGGCCGCAGGCAAGGCAGGTATATCCAAATCTTTCCCGGCCAAGACCACGGTCTTAGGTTTTTTTCCGGCCCGGCCTATAGATAAGGCCAGGGATCTGGTAGCGTATGTCGGACTATTGCCGAAACTATACGAACGTGTCCGCGCCCTTGAAGCCAAAATAAAAGAATTAGAGAGTAAGTGATAAAAGAGAGAACCATAAAAAATACCGTTGAGGTAAAAGGCGCAGGCCTGCAGACAGGCCAAAGCGTGACGCTCTGCCTTAAAAGCTCTCCCGTAAATAGCGGAATAAATTTTATAAGGGTCGATCTTCCCGATAAACCGCTCTTAAATATCCAGTCGATCGACTTTAGTGACAACGCATCTCTTGAGCGCCGCACGACCCTCGGAATGGGTCCGATACAGATCCAGACGACAGAGCATCTCCTTGCCGCATTAACCGGGCTTTCGATAGACAACATCATCATAGAACTTGACAGCGCAGAGCTTCCCGGCCTAGACGGCAGCGCGAAGGGCTTCGCGGATCTTATAAAGAAGGCCGGGATAGTCGAGCAGGACGCGCCCAGGAGATTTCTCAAAGTGGAAAGACCCGCGTGGGTCGCTTCCGGAGACGCTTTTATAGCCGTATTTCCCGACGATGAATTTAAAGTGTCATACACGCTTTCATATGATGCGCCGGGCCTCGGGTCCCAGTTTTTTGGCGCCATAGTCAATGAAGCTAATTTTTTGAGCCAGATAGCGCCTGCAAGGACATTCTGCCTTGAGGCGGAGGCGCTCCAGCTATTAAAGATGGGGCTAGGTAAGGGCGCGAATTATGACAACACTCTCGTGATCGGAAAGGACGGCCCGATCAAGACGACTTTAAGATTCCCGGATGAGCCGGTGAGGCATAAGGTCCTGGACCTTATCGGAGACCTATATCTTGCCGGCATGCCGATAAAGGGACATGTCGTCGCGATAAAGAGCGGGCATAAATTGAATATGGAGCTTGTCAAGAAACTAAAAAAAGAGGTGAAGAGATGAGCTTGGGCGCACCGGATATAAAAGGAAAGATCTTAGACGTAAACGTGATACAGAAGATATTGCCTCATAGATATCCATTCCTCCTTGTCGACAGGATAATCGAGATAGGAGAGAAGAAGGTCGTGGGCATAAAGAATGTTACGATAAACGAGCCGTTCTTCCAGGGCCATTTTCCCGGGCATCCTATAATGCCTGGCGTGCTGATCCTTGAAGCGATGGCGCAGGTGGGTGGCGTGGGCGCGCTCAGTATTCCGGATAATGTCGGAAAGCTCGCGTATTTCTTAAGCATCAATAACGCCAAGTTCAGGAAGCCGGTCGTGCCAGGCGACCAGCTTGTCATAGAAGTGGAGCTCCTCAAGACGAAGCTGAACGTCATGCAGACACACGCAGTAGCTAAGGTAGATGGCCAGGTTGTCGCTGAAGCCGACCAGATGTTCGCTTTCGTTATGCCGACTCCCCAGGAAGGAAAATAGCCGCCAATGGCAAAAATAGGCCTTGTCGCCGGATACGGGAAGATATCCATGCTGTTCGCGGATGCCGCGAAGAAGCGAGGCGACACTGTCATAGCGTTCGCTTTAGAAGGGATCACCGAGAAAGAGCTCGAGGGCCATGTAGACAAAATAAAGTGGTTCAAGTGGGGCGAGCTTCATAAGGCGATCCTCTTTGCCGCTACGCAGGGCGTGAGGAATATAGTCCTCCTCGGGAAGGTAAAGAAAGACGTGCTCTTCAAGGGCGACGACTCTCTCGACGACGAAACAAAGGCCATGTTTAAAAATACGGCCGACAGGAAAGACATGTCCGTACTTACGAATATAGCCAATATCCTTGCAAAGGTCGGCATCCAGATAATAGACTCGACCGAGTACCTCAAAGATCTTATTCCCGGCAAAAGCGTCCTCACAAGCCGGGAACCTTCCAAAGACGAGCTTAATGACATAGAATACGGCAGGACCATCGCAAGCCAGCTTGCGGGCCTTGAAATAGGGCAGACGGTCGCGGTGAAGGACAAGACCGTGGTCGCGATCGAGGCGGTAGAAGGGACCGACGATACGATAAAGAGAGCCGGCGCGCTCTCAAAGATCGGCTTTACCGTAGTTAAGATGGCCCGCCCGAAACAGGATATGCGCTTCGATATCCCGCTTGTCGGGCTGGATACTCTCAAGACCCTCATAAATGCCGGCGGCACGGCGCTCGCCCTCGAGGCCGGCAAGACGCTCCTCATAGACAAGGACGAGATGATCGCCCTTGCGGACCAGAACAACATCTCCATAGCAATAATCTAATTTCACCTATGCACCCCTCGAGGGCCTCAATACATACTGAGATACTGAGGGACGTTTCTAAATCTAATCTTGGGACGTTTGTAAATTCCATCCCAGACCTGTCCCCTATTGCAGAGAGGGAACATTTTCAGTGATAAATTGGGTTCAAGGTTTGGATTACTGTAGGAACGGCAGGATGGCGGATGCGGCGCGGGAGCTGGCGCCCGGGCCACCAAGGGAAAGGCGGACGTCTTTCAGGTCCGCTATCATTTTGGATTTTTTCTCGTCATGTGTAAGAATATCGATGGCTGCAGCAGATACTTTCTCGGGCGTACAATTATACTGCAGGAATTCAGGCACTATCTGCTTACCCGCAATGATATTCGCTATCCCGATATTCTTGATATCGGCGACTATTTTATAAGCTATGTATGTCACGGGATCGCTCTTATATACCAGCACATATGGCGTCCCAAGTATCGATGTCTCAAGCGTTGCCGTCCCCGAAGCCACTATCGCGAAATCAGATGAGGCCACTACATCGTATGTATCGCCTTCAGCCAAAACTATATTGAGGCCCGAATCTTGGATAGCCTTTTCGTATAATGAGATCGGCAGGCTTGGATGTTTCGATAGGATATATTGGACATCGCCCAGTTTCTTGTTTATAAGCTTACAGGCCTCGGCCAAAGTCTCAAGCAGTGATGATATCTCGCTCTTCCTCGACCCTGGCAATATGGCGACGGTCGTCTTTTTCTCTGACAAGCCAAACTTCTTAAAGACCCATGTCTTGTCATGTTTTGGCCGCACGGTCTCTATGAGCGGGTGGCCGACGAATTCTGAGTCGATATCATAAGTCTTATAGAACTCTTCCTCGAACTTAAAGAGGACGAGTATCTTTGTGACGCATTTCTTTATGATCTTTACGCGGTCACGCCCCCATGCCCAGACCTGAGGGCTTATGTAGTATATGACGGGTATATTGCGTTTTTTAAGTTCTTTTGCGAGCCTTAAATTAAAACCCGGATAATCGACGAGGATAGCGAGATCCGTTTTTTTGGCATTCACATTCCGCAAGACCGTTTTATATACTTTACCTATGGTGAAGATGTTCTTTATGACGTCGGCAAGCCCGACTATGGCAAGATGCGAGATATCGAACAATAGATCCACGCCCGCGGTTTTTGACTTTTCCCCGCCGAGGCCGAAGAATTCGATATCGGGTTTAAGTTTTTTCAGGTCTCTGACGAGGTTGGAGGCATGTAAGTCCCCGGACGGCTCGCCTGAGACTATGAGGATCCTTTTTTGGGTCATTTTCTTTTTGTGGAGCGTATCTTCGCGAGTATCTCGAGCGCCACCTGGAGGGCGCGCCTTCCTTCGATACCAGCGACGACAGGTTTCTTGCCGGCGGTTGCGCATTCGACGAAAGATTCGAGCTCCTTCTTTAAGGGCTCTTCCTTGACGATCTTGACCCTCTCTTTTATGATCTTGTCTTCCGTCTTCCTGAATATCGCGACATCCTGGTTTACGTAGTCGAGCGATATATAAGACTCTTCCTGGAATATGCGTATCTTGCGAACGACGTCTTTGGTGACGCGGCTTGCGGTGATGTCTGCGACAGTCCCGTCCTCGAAGGTGAGGCGGACATTGGCTATGTCCTCGTGGCTGGATATGGTGCTCAATCCCACAGCCTCGATATTTATGACATTCTGCTTGATAAGGCCGAGCACTATGTCGATATCGTGGATCATGAGATCCAATACCACGCCCACGTCATCAACCCTCTTATGGAAAGGCCCGAGGCGCTGGCACTCTATGAACTTAGGTTTTTTCAAGTAAGGCTCAAGGGCCCGGACCGCGGAATTGAAACGTTCTATATGGCCTACCTGTAGGGTGAGGTTCTTCCGGCTCGCTATATCTATAAGTTCATCGGCCTCTGAAAGGGTCTTCGTGATCGGCTTTTCTATAAGGACATGGATGCCATGGTTCATGAAGTCCTTAGCCACGGTATAGTGGAGGCTTGTTGGGACAACTATGGATGCGGCATCGACCTTGCCGAAAAGCTCTTCATAATCGGCATAACTATTGGTGTGGAAACGCTTTCCAACCTCAAGGGCGCGCTCGATATTGCAGTCACAGACACCTACCAGCTCAACATTATCAAGTTTTGAATATACCTTAGCGTGGATAGACCCAAGATGACCCACCCCGACTATGCCAACCTTAAGTTTTCCCATATATACTGATCCTTTTAATATTTAAGGGGTAATTATAACACTTGCCTTCGGACATGGCAAGGATTTTCCTCGACAAACGACGGTGCAAATGTTAAGATGTACCCTCTGGAAAGGATAATATGACCCAATTTACTCAATATAAAAGGCTGATCAGGTTCGTTCTGCCGCACGCGTGGGTGCTTGCATTGGCCGGCCTTTGCATGGTGGCCACATCCGCCTTTAGCGGCGTCTCCATGGGCATGATAATACCCCTTGTGGATAATATCATAGCGGGCAAGAAGATGATCATACCTGCAGGCGTGCCAACCCCTCAATTGCTGAAAAATATCATCGAGACTATCAATGCCATGGCCCCAATGGACCTATTGAACAGCATGATAATAGTCGTCCTGTCGCTTTGGCTTTTGAAGACATTCTTTGAATTCTGTCAGAGCTATTTCATGAATGACGTCTCCCAGCGGGTCATAAGGGACGTGAAGAATACGATATACAAGAAACTGCTGACATTTTCACTCGATTATTATTCCAGGAATGCCACCGGCAAGCTCATGAGCCGCATAACATACGATTCGGCGGTCATAAGGGACTCTATCTCGACGGGCCTGACGGACCTTTTGTATCAGCCGATACAGCTGGTAGTGTATTTCGTGCTCCTCGTCGCCGTGAAGGTATACTTCTCCATACCATGGACCCTTCTACTGGCAGGCGTGATACTCTTTCCGCTCGTAGTATATCCTGTCGCTAAGATAGGCAAGCGCCTTAAGTCAATATCCAGGCAGTCCCAGGACAAGATGGCAGACATCACTACAACGCTCCACGAGACTATATCAGGCATCCGCGTGGTCAAGGCATTCTCCATGGAGGATTACGAAGTAAATAAATTTAATAGCCAGAACCAGCAGTTCTACAGGCTGGCCATGAAGTCCGTAAAAAGGATGACCGTAATAAGCCCCATAACAGAGTTTGTCGGAATGGTATGCATAGCCATAATCCTGTGGCTTGCAGGTAAGAGCATCGTCAATGGGACCTTGTCCGCGGGAGCTTTCATAACATTCCTGGCAAGCGTGCTGTCCATGATGAGGCCGATAAAGCGCCTTACCAATGTCTACAGCATAAACCAGCAGGCGATGGCGGCAGCAGACAGGATATTCGAGGTCCTTGATACCGCGCCGTCGGTAGCCGAGCGCCCGCAGGCGTCAGTCCTGCCGAAGGTGAAGCGCTCGATAGCCTTAAATGATGTCCATTTTGGATATGACCAGAAGGAGATCTTAAAGGGCGTCAGCCTCGAGGTCAGCGTAGGCGAGATAGTGGCGTTTGTCGGCCCGAGCGGCACAGGTAAGACCACGCTTGTAAATCTCGTTCCCCGTTTTTATGACCCGACAAAAGGTTCCATAACCGTGGACGGTGTAGATATAAGGGGTTGCACGCTGAAATCATTAAGAGAGCAGATCGGCATAGTTACGCAGGAGACGATACTCTTTAATGATACGGTTGCCAATAATATAGCCTATGGTTCGAAGGACATGAAGGTGGAGGATGTCATAAAGGCCGCAAAGATCGCGAATGCCCATTCATTCATAAGCGCCATGCCCCAGGGGTATGACACCATAGTAGGCGAGAAGGGCTTCCGGCTTTCGGGCGGTGAAAAACAGCGTCTGGCCATAGCAAGGGCCGTGTATAAAGACCCTCCTATATTGATACTTGACGAGGCGACTTCGCAGCTTGACACCCAATCCGAGATACTGGTCCAGGAAGCCATCGACAGGATGATGAAAGGAAGGACCGTATTTGCCATTGCCCACAGGCTTAGCACAATAAAACATGCCAACCGCATATATGTGTTAGATAATGGCCATGTTGCGGAACTTGGCTCTCACGATGAGCTGATCCAAAAGGGCGGATTATACAAGCGTCTTTATGATCTGCAGTTCAGGGACAGCGTCTTAAGGTAGTACCCATCCATTAGACGGTTTTTCGCAAGAAAAGTCTTGAAAAATACCGCTTTTAGGATATAATATTTAGACTTTACAAAAGGAGAATCTTAAAGTTATGGTTGAATCTACATTGATGAAGAGTCTGCTGGAAGCAGGGGTGCACTTCGGGCATGAGACTAAGCGTTGGAACCCCAAGATGAAGAAGTACATATTCGGCGAAAAGAACAAAGTCTACATAATAGACCTTGAGAAGACCAAAAACGCCATCCTTAAAGTGTGCGACTTCTTGAAGAATACCTCTGCGGCGGGAGGCAGCATCTTGTTCGTAGGCACCAAGAAACAGGCCCAGGACATAATAAAAGAAGAGGCCTCAAGATGCGGAGCTTTCTATGTCAATCAGAGATGGCTCGGAGGCATGCTTACCAACTTCCAGACCATAAAGAAGAGCCTCAAGCGCCTTGAGGACATAGAGCGCATGAAGGAAGACGGTACCATGGATAAGCTCGCCAAGAAAGAGGTCTCCCAGCTCAACAAAGAGATGGCGAAGCTAAATAAGAACCTCGAGGGCATAAGGTCCATGACTAAACTTCCAAAGGTCATGTTCGTGGTAGATTCCAAGAAGGAAGATATAGCCGTAAAAGAGGCCAAGAAGCTCGGCATACCGGTAGCGGCGCTTGTCGATACCAACTCAGATCCGGACCTGATCGATTATGTGGTCCCGGGGAACGACGATGCCATAAGGTCCATAAAGCTGGTGGTCGGCATTATCGCGAACAGCATACTTGAGGGCAAAGATCAGTTCGCCGCAGGCGTTGCCCAGAAGGCCAAGGAAGACGCTGAGGAAGAGGCTGCCGCATCGGGCGAGGAGCTCAAGATAATAGACGAGGAAGTCGAAAAACTCGTCGAGGGCGACATAAAGCTTAAAGAGGATGAAGCTGCCCCAAAAGACGTGCCCATAAAGAAGAAAACAACGAAGAAGATAAAATAACCGTTCGATAATATAAGGATCCAGAAAAATGGTAGACGCAATAAAGAGGCTCAGGGACAAGACATCCGCAGGCGTAGGCGCGTGCCAGAAGGCGCTTAAAGAGGCCAATGGCGACGTCGATAAGGCGGTAGAGATATTGAGAAAACAGGGCGCATCGCTTGCTTCCAAGAAGGCCGGCCGCGAAGCGAAGGACGGAAGGATAGAGAGCTATATACACCAGGGCGGTAAGATAGGCGTTCTTATCGAGGTCAACTGCGAGAGCGATTTCGTAGCAAGGAATGACGACTTCAAGGCATTTGTAAGGGACCTTGCCATGCAGGTGGCCGCGTCGAACCCCATCTATGTAAAGAAAGATGATGTCCCTCCGGAAGCTGTTGAAAAAGAGAAAGAGATCATAAAGGCCCAGATAAAGGATAAGCCCGTTTCGGCCATTGAGAAGATAACGGAGGGAAAGCTTGCCAAATTCTATGAGGATGCCTGCCTCGTGGAACAGCCGTTCATCAAAGACTCAAGCATGAAGGTGAAAGACCTTCTCACGTCAATGGTGGCGAAGATAGGCGAGAATATCGTCATAAGAAGGTTCGTGCGTTATCAGGTCGGAGAAGAGATAAAGTAGATGGCTAAGCCCGTATTCAAGAGGATCCTCCTAAAACTAAGCGGTGAAGCGCTCCAGGGGCGCATGGGATATGGTATCGATTACAATGTCCTCAAGTCCGTTGCCCGCCAGATAAAAGACGTGAAAGCCCTCGGAGTTGACGTCGCCATCGTAATAGGCGGCGGCAATATATTCCGCGGCGCTTCCGAGACCGCCAAGGGCACGGAAAGGGTCACGGCCGATTATATGGGGATGCTCGCCACTATTATAAATGGCCTGGCGCTCCAGGATGCCATGGAAAAGATGGGCGTATTTACCCGCGTCATGACAGCCATCGAGATGCAGAAGCTCGCTGAGCCTTATATAAGGCGCCGCGCCATAAGACATCTTGAGAAGAACAGGGCGCTCATATTCGTCGGAGGCACGGGCCATCCTTATTTCACCACCGATACGACCGCGGCCCTTCGCGCCATAGAGATAGGCGCCGACGTCATATTGAAGGCCACTAAAGTCGACGGCATATATTCCGCAGACCCCGTGAAGAACAAGAAGGCCAAAAAATTCAGCACCCTGCGCTACATCGACGTGCTCAAGAAAGGCTTGAAGGTCATGGATGCCACGGCCACAAGCCTTTGCATGGATAACAAACTTCCCATAATCGTATTCGATCTCGCAAGAGAAGGTAATATCAAGAGAGTGGTAACCGGCGAAAAGATAGGGACAACCGTAAAGGGGTGAATAGTATCATGACTATTAAAGAGATCATTCATGACACAGATACAAAGATGAAGAAGACGGTGGATAATACCCAGAGGGAATTCTCTACCATCAGGACAGGCAGGGCGTCGACTGCTATCGTGGAAAGCATCAAGGTCGACTATTATGGGGCATCTACGCCTTTAAGGCAGCTTGCCGCCATATCGACGCCGGATGCAAGGCTCATAGTTATACAGCCATGGGACAAGAACGCCCTTGCCGATATCGAAAAATCGGTGCTTAAATCCGACATCGGCATCATGCCGACCAATGACGGAAAGGTGATAAGGCTCGCAGTCCCGCCGCTTACGAGCGAACGCAAGGGAGAGCTTGATAAGATACTTAAGAAGATAGCCGAAGAAGGCAGAGTTTCAATACGCACGTGCCGCCACAGCGCGATAGAGCACATAAAGAAGCTCGAAAAGGATAAAACCGCCGCGGAAGACGACTCTTTCCGCGCCCAGGAAGAGATCCAGAAGCTCACCGATAAGCATATCAAAGAGATCGAAACTGCCCTTGCGGCGAAGGAAAAAGAGATGCTTTAGCACTTCATGGGCCGCTAGCTCATCCGGTAGAGCACCACACTTTTAATGTGGTTGCGGTTGGTTCGAGTCCAACGCGGCTCACCATATATAAAGCGCGAGAATATCGCGCTTTCCAGTAAATAGCCATAGTCAAGCAGTTGACTATGGCTATTTACATCTCGACGTGTGTCAAAGAGTTACGACGTAATTATAGAGCCTCATTTCTTCCGGATCATATCGTTACGAAAAAACGTCCATCTCCGTCGTAAAACCACACTTTTTATCTCCAAAAACCTCTCAAACTCTCTAGTTACTGAATTCGCTAGTTACTGAGATATGAGCTGAAAGTGATAGTAGTAGAGACATTTGATAAAGTGCGTTATTGGCAGTAACTAGGAAATGGCTTATTCAGATAGGATAAGGCGAAGAACTATCTCTTTTGGCAGAGAGAGGTATTAGATAGAAGAGAGGACCACATCTTTCGCTGTGAGTCCCAGAGTGGCTCGTTTATGATCTCACGGGTTTTGTATTCAGGGATTTGCTCGATTATCACGTTATGCACGAAGATAATCTCTTCTTGGATAGATGGAGCCAGGAGCAGGAGGTTCGCGACCTGGAAGAGCCGTGTACGGCCTATATTGAGCCATCCGGCTATCTCGTTGAGATCCTTAGCTTTTCCTTCGGATAAGATAGATTCTATCTGGTATGCGAGGATAAGATTTTGGCGAAGCGATGGCTCTTTGGCAATTCCTGCCATCTGCTTCCTGCGATTGGTGTTTCGTAACTTCTTCGGGTCAATAGAGAATTCGATTCGCATAACCTATCCTTGTATGTATATCTTCAGACCTTTTTGGACACTTCAGCGCTATTTAGATTTGCACTTTGATACTCGTCTGGGTCATTGTTTTGGTTAATATTTCTACCTTCCA
>JAGVGJ010000003.1 GCA_020057115.1 Candidatus Omnitrophota bacterium
TGGAAGGTAGAAATATTAACCAAAACAATGACCCAGACGAGTATCAAAGTGCAAATCTAAATAGCGCTGAAGTGTCCAAAAAGGTCTGAAGATATACACCAGAACCCACAAGCATCATCGGCATCGGGCTTACGATATTAGGGCTTGCAAGGCGTAAGATCCGTACTATAATGAAGAGATCGATGAAAAAGAAATAACCTAAATAGCATACATGCCGAATATATATAAAAAACTCCAAGGCCATAATATCATCCGCAACATATCAAAGTCCGGACTATGCTCAAGGAAACAAGCGCTTGAGCTTGTTAAGTCAGCCAGGGTTAAAATAAACGGGAAAACCATACTTGACCCAGGCAAAAAACCAGGCACACATGACCGTATATCAGTTGATGGAAAACCGCTGCCAAGGCCTGGAAAAAGGTATATTTTATTCAATAAGCCTAGAGGTTGCGTGACAACCCGAAAAGATGAGCTTGGAAGGCCGACTGTGTATGATATCATGGGCAATACAGGCACATGGATATTCCCGGTAGGGCGCCTTGACCGCGATTCTGAAGGGCTTTTAATATTCACAAATGATACGAAATTCGGCAATGTCCTCACGGATCCTCAATACAAAATAAAGCGTACTTACGATGTATCCATAGATGGGATTCTTACGCAGAAGGATATAAAAAATATACTGGCTGGTATTGATATCGGACGCGGTGAAAAATCCAGACCATTAAGTGTTAAGATAACAGGTAAAGACAAGAATTCAACCCAAGTTAAGGTAGTTCTTGCAGAAGGTAAAAATCGCGAGATAAGACGCCTGTTTGAATGCCTTAAAAAGCCCGTAATAAGGCTTGTGAGGACCGATTACGGGTCATTCCTACTGGGATCCTTAAAGCCAGGAGAGTGGAGAGAAATAGACCATATTCCGCAGGAAATCCTTCATATGATACGGCCAGGGAAAGCCCCTAAAAACCCATAGAAGGCCAAAAGATCATTATTTCCTTATTGACTAGTTAACATAAGATATATTATAGGACATAGGCCTTAGCTGCTTCATAGGTATTTTATATATAGGGATTAATGCGTATTTATGGGCTTTACTGGGCTATTTTCTAGTGAAATGTCCCTGCTATCGATATGTTCTTTGCAGCAGCATTAAACTTGGTATCTGCGGACCTGTGCATCCATTCAGCATGATTAAATTGTTACATATATTGCACAACCAATAATTTCTTAACATACTTTTTATCACTTTGATATTCGAAAGTTACCTCCGGATATTTTTATTATATCTCCGTTTATAAGCGCCTTGGCGAGATCTTTGCGGGCTTTTCTTAATATCCTTGAAAATGTCTGCTGGCTAACTCGCATGCGGCTTGATGCTTCTTTCTGGTCAAGCTCCATATAATCATAAAGCCTGATAGCTTCATACCCCTCATATTTGAGGTTTATATAGCCGGGACGGCCGCGCCTGCCCCTGGGGCTGAATTGCCTTATCTCAGGCTCTCTTGTCATCATCCTTGGCTTTACAGGCCTTCCACGCATATCAAAACCCCTATTTTATAAAAGTTGCCCACAGCTTATTATATGAGTATATACTCATAATATCTCATAACTATCCCCCGTCTTTCGCAAGCGGGGTAAAACGGCATAAAAAAAGCGGGGCTATTAGCGGACTATGGCAATGGTTTTAATACCCCGAACCTGTGAAGCGCCACCACAACCAGGCTGTAAACAGATACGGTCGCGGCGAAAACTGCCAGTTCGCGCAAAAGATCCTTCCGGCTGCGGATGATCACCTTGCCGCTAAAATACATGATGGCAATGCCCAGGACATTACTTATCCAGTAAGATACGAGCACTGCCATCAGGAAATCAACTCTTGCGAGCCTTATGATCACGATCGCGGACAGGTATGATAGCGGGATGTTCACAAAAGCGTCGTTCCAGAAAGTGAACGGCGAAAGGAGCCATCCCACGAAAAAGACCATTCTTCCAAGCAGTTTATCAGGCCCTGTTTTCATGAGACCTTATACCGCTTTCTTAATTCGTCTCTACCGCCTTTTCATTATCTTCAACGAACCTCTTTATCTCTTCAAGGTTCTCAAGGATCATTTTCGCTTTTGTCATGCCGAACGAAAAAGGATACTTGTCATTCTCGTCTCTTTTTATTATGAGTACGGGCTTGCCTTTGAATTCGCTTCTTTCTACCATCTCTTTCTCACCCCTTTCTTATCTTTATTTTATATAGATACAATATCCAGCCAAGTGCCAGCGATTCTGCCAGCATGAATGATACCGAGGCGCCTATCATACCATACTTTGGCATAAGAATAAAGTTAGAAACGATGCTTACGGATGCGCTTGCGAAAGTCTGCCTCATCACATCCCGCTCAAAACCAGCGGCAATAAGGCCTGTGGAGAACGGCATGTTGAACATGACAAGGACAAGCGCCGCCATCATTATCTCAAGCGGAAGGCTCGCCTGCAGGTATTCGGGCCCGACCGTTAATGATATAAGCTGTTTGCTAAAGACGATAACGGGTATAAAGACGAGCACCACTATGAACATCGATATCCTTAAGAATTTTTTTGTCGCGACGGCGAACCGCGCCCTGTCCCGGACGAAAGTGGCTGACAGATGCGGCATGACCGCCCCGGCAAGCACTATCATCATAAGCCCGGCGCCGTTCGCTATCCTTCTTGCCACTGTAAAATATCCTACCTCCTGAGGCGACCTGAAGAGGCCCAGGATAACTATATCAAGGCCATTGTATGCCTGGGCAAATACCGATATCGCCCAGATAGCCATTGAGCTGGAGAGATATCTTTTTATGTTCGATAGCTCCGGGCGTCTTATGCTGAACTTGAACTTTAAGATCCAGAGGAATATTATCAATATCGGGATGGGCGCGATGAAATTCACTATCGGAGCCTTCAGGAGGTCCTGCGGGGTTTTGACGAACATATAAGTGAGCCCGAACTGCAGGAATGACGTCGTGACAAGCGAGATGAATACCATGTGCATCTTCTCGAGCCCCTGGAACGCCCATTCCGTAGAAAGGCTTCCCACGAGAAGCAATAGCGCCGTTTCCGCCATGAGGATCTTTATAAGGGCCGGTTGGCATGAGAAAGCGACCGCCAGGAGAAAACCCAGGAATATAAATACCGCGAGGACGGATTTGAATGACAGGATATTCGATACATACTGCGGAAGCCGGGAATTGTCTTTTGCCACTTCCCTGATCCCGTAAGTCGTAAGTCCGAGGTCTATAAAATTAAAAAGATAGAATACGAACGTGGTGGCATAGGAAAAGTATCCGAAAGACTCGGCCTCGAGCGCCCTGGCAAGATATATGAAGAGGCCGACGTTCACGACGCTGCTTACGATATTGGCAGCCGACAACCACAGGAAGTTCTTATTTAGTCTTTCCACTATTTTTTCTTCATGAACTCTTTTATGAGGTCGATATAGGCCTGTGTCTTATCCGTCTCAGGCGTGGGATTCTTGGGCCCGCCCGCCGCCTCCTGGATTATGGCCGAGACCTTGTCTATGGCCATCATCGTAAGCGCCTGCTTGGATATGGGGCCTAGATAGAACTGGGGGTTGTTCATGTCGCCCTTTATCTTAAAATCGAATACTATCTCGCCGAATGAGGTGAAATATTTGGTAAGGTCCTGGACCGTCGTCTGCCAGAACTCGGCATTCTCATACCCTTCTTTCACGGAAAACTTGACTTTGTTCATGTGGATCTCATTCGTGGAACCGATATTTCCATTATCAAAATCGAATATGAGCGTCCCCGAAACATACCCGCTCTGGAATTTAAACGGAGAATACGTGTCATAATACGGCTCCAGGACCAGCATATTGATATTGGATACCTCGAAGCGATTGGACATTGTAAGCTTGGGTGCGGCCGGTTTCAAGGATATATTCCAGCGTATCTTCTGGGTCTTGTCATTATCAAGGTCCCCCTCCCCTGTCGAAGCCATATCGATCACGCTTGAATAGGAGCTGTCCAGCTTGAGGATGAGCTTAGCATTAACATTATAGAAAGTTATAACATGAGGCCTTGAATACGGCATTCTGTCCGTAAATATGATACTGCCTTCCTTGATATTGAACGTATCCGGCAGCTTAATTGCATCGGAAGTCTTTCTGGATGGCTCAGGTTTTGAAGGTGCCGTCTCATTCTTTGCGCCTGCGTCAGCAGCCCTCTTTTTCGATGAGGGGTCTGTGATCTTCCCCAGCTCTACGAGATTGACCCTTCCGTCGCGCTGCCTTTCGATATTTATAAGCGGCTTAGTGAATATGGGGTCGAATATCTCTATGCCGTCCAGGAATAGTTTGCCCATCAGCCTGTATCTGCAGGATATCTCGCCTATCTCTACGGAATACTTAGACGAGAAGTCCGGCGCATTCAATATCCTGAATCCTCCCAGCGTCACTTTGCTGTTCGGAAAGTCAAAATTTATCCTCTCGATCGAGATGTAATCCGGCAGAGCCCTTCGCATGAATGTTTCGGCGGAATACTGGAGTATCTGGTATCTGTAGATGAACACGGCGGCGCCGGCTATCACTAAAAATACGAATACCGACAGAAGAAAACGTCTTATCATTGGTTATTGTCCTTGAACAGATCGAGGAACCTGTCCTCATAAGCCTTGTAAAGATCCCAGCGGTCGAGCTCTTGCTTCAGCTCGTTGGCCTTCTTCTTGTCAAGCTTCGCCTCTTCGAAAAGCTTCTCTATCCTCTCCATGACATATCCCGGGACCTTCTTCTCGGTCGGAGGCGCCTTGTGGCTGCCCCCGTCCATGGGAAAAACATCCTTCACCTTCTCTTCTATTGCGGACATCTTCTCGTCCATCTCCCTGATAAAATTATTTATCTCCAGAAGGTCTATGTCGAAGTTAAGCGCCGCCTTGAGGACATTCATTATCGCAAGCGATGCCTTCGGATTGGGGATGCTTATGGCGTACTGCGGTATGGTGGCAAGAAGGCATATCGCTTCGACGTTCCTTTCCCGGGCGAATCCCAAAAGAAGGCCGTTCAGCCCTGATATGTGGCCGCCTTCAAGGAGCCTCATGCCGGATTTAGCTATCGTATCTTTCAGGAATTCGCTGTTGGCTACGGCATATATGTCGGCGGCATCCTTATGCCCGACGGGCACAGGGAATGCGGCGCCGGTATATATCCTCGGCACCTTTAACTCTGAAGCGACATCCAGGGTCTTGTTCAAAAGATCGAGCGCCTCGTGACCGTGGAGCTGGGCCTCGCCTTCAAATATCACTATATTATGGTCCTTGGCATAATAGAACGAGTTCTTCGGAGGCTCAGGCATCTTCGCCAGGCCGTCCTCGACTACTATGCCCTCCAGCGCGGTAAAGCGGTCCAATTTTATCTCTGCAAATCTCGTAGCGTCGAGAGCCCTCTTAAGGTAGTCGACTACCCCTAAGGCGACGGACCCCATACCGGGCCAGCCTGCTATCATCACAGGCCTTATCGCGTTTATCTTTTTAAATATCTTTATCTCCGCCATGACGAGATTATATCCTATTTTTTAAGGAACTTCAACAAGGCATCCAGGCTAAGCGTATTTATGACATCTTCTTTCTCGAGCCATGCCCTCCGCGCGACGCTGACTCCGAGGGCCATATAATTCATCTGCTCGGCAATATGGGCGTCCGTATTTATAGCGAGCTTGACGCCGCGATCTTTTGCCGCGCGGGCATTCACGTCATCGAGGTCAAGCCGTTCCGGGAATGAGCTTATCTCAAGCGCCACCCCGGCCTCTTTCGCATTCTTGAATATTCTGTCAAGATAGAGCTCGTAAGGCCCTCTTATCCCCATAAGCCTTCCGGTGGGATGGGCTATTATATTGACGCGTTTATTGTCCATGGCGACCAATATCCTGTCTGTCAACTTATCCTTCGGGTCCTTGAAACCCGTATGTATCGCCGCTATGACCAGATCGAACCTTTTAAGTATATCGTCCTTGTAATCCAGCGAGCCGTCCTTCAATATGTCGACCTCTACTCCGGCAAGCACCCTTATCCCTTTAAGCTTCTTATTGACCTTCCTTATCTCTTCCAGTTTTTTGAGCACCTCTTTTTCGGATAGGCCGCCGGCGACCTTCAAACTCTCTGAATGGTCGGTGATGGCGATATATTCATATCCCAGGGCCTTCGCTGCCATGGCCAGATCCTCGATAGAGTCGGAACCATCGCTCCACTCCGAATGGACATGGAGATCGCCTCTTATGTCGGATAATTTTATAAGCTTCGGAAGAGCACCTTTTAGTCCTGCCTCTACCTCTCCCCTGTCCTCTCTCAACTCCGGCTCTATATAAGGCAATTTTATGGTCTTGTAGATATCCGACTCGGTCTTACCTGCTATGCGCTTGCCGCTCTTTTCATTGAATACGCCGTATTCGTTTATCTTCAGGCCCGCTTCTTTGCCTATATGGCGGATGCGTATGTTATGCGCCTGCGAGCCTGTAAAATAGACAAGCGCCGCGCCAAAGCTGTCAGGCTCGACCACCCTTAAGTCCACCTGCACCCCTTCCCTGCTTAGGATACTCGCCTTCGTGTCTCCGTGGGCAAGGACATCTTTGACAATCGGCAGTTTCACGAAAGCGCCGGTGACCTTTTCGGGCTTAGCGGATGTGATCAGGACATCTATATCGCGGACCGTCTCTCTCATCCTGCGCAATGAACCCGCAGGGGTTATGTTATTCACCCCGGGCATTTTCTTTAACGCTGAGACTACTTCGCCCGCAACATCGATGGCTTCTTTTAATGTCATCCGCTCCTGGCGCTTCTTGACAAGCGCGATGCCTCTTAAAATATTCTCCTCCGTCTTATCTTTGATGCCGGGCAGGCCGCTTATCCGATGGTGCTTCGCCATCATTGCAAGCTCGTTTATGTTCTTTACGCCGAGCTTATTATAAAGCAGTCTTGCCGTCTTAGGCCCTACGCCCGGTATTGAGATAAGCTCAAGCATTGCCTGCGGCACCTCGAGCTTCAGCTCCTCATAATACCTGCACTTGCCTGTATCGATCATCTCGATCATCTTGGCCGCAAGGTCTTTGCCTATCCCGGGTATCTTCTCAAGTGAGCTTTCTTTTGCGAGAACCTCGATATCTTCGGACAGATTATCGACATTCATCGCCGCCCGCCTGTAGGCGCGTATCTTAAAGACATTGTCGTCCTTAAGCTCCAGAAGGTCTGCGATGGCATTGAATATTTCGGATATCTGGCGGTTCTTCATCCGCATCCTCTACTCGAGAGCGCTAAAATCGCTCTCCTTCCATAATCCTTTACCGCTTTCCCTTGCTTGTCTCTGAAGCTTCAGGAAATAGTCGGCATATTTTACATTCGGAGGTATGGTCATCACCTGGCCATACCCTTCTTCCATGATCCTGGCATTAACGAAGGTTCCGTCCTCAAGATAGACATAACCGAGGAGCCTTCCATAGCGGTCCTTTTTCTTTACGTCATACTCCAGCCTTATTTTCTTGCCCTCGACAAGCTGCCTGGTGAATGCCGCTGCTTTTTTTCCGAGGCCGATGATCGCGGCGACGTCCTTGCGGCTTCTTGAGGCATCCCTTGTGAGCTTCTGGCTTTCGTGCACCTCCGGGGTATCGACGCCTATAAGCCGCACCCTCTGGCATCCTGAAAGCTTCAGCGTATCCCCGTCAACGACGCGCTCGACATAAAAATAGCCGCCGGCCTCTTTAGCGGCCTGCGGCTCCCTTGCAGGGGACGCGCACCTTCCGCCGAAATAAAAAGCCGCGGCTATTGTTAAGACCGCGGCTTGTATGATCCGTAGCTGTTGTTTTGGGTTCATTTATTAGTAGTATATCTCTTCTTCCGATATCACCTTTCCTGCATCATCGTATTTTCTTATTATCTTCTTCCGCGTCCCTTCGGTGGATGTATCCTGAGTTGCTGCCGGTGCCGGCGCATAACGCTGAGGCTGTGATTGAGGCTGGGCCGGGCGCCTATAGACCCTTCTCGGCTGCGGGGCCGGAGTAGTTATGGCATCCAGAAGCGCGCTGCCTATGACATTGGTGCCAGCGCCTATCAGGGCCCCCTTGCCGGCATTACCGCCCGACATACCCGCTGCAAGCGCGCCTGAACCTGCGCCTACCAGCCCCTGCTTGATCACCTTTGAGCTCGAAGATTCCTGAGGCGGTTCATCATAATAATATTCTTCCTGGCCGCCCTGGTCATAATAGTCATCCTGCGGGGCCGGGGCATATCGCGTCGGAGCCGGCCTGGAAGGAGTCGAGATCGCGTCTAAAAGCGCTCCGCCTATGACATTTGTGCCTGCGCCTATAAGGGCACCCTGGCCTGCATTACCGCCGGAAGCGCCGGCCGCTACAGCGCCTGTGCCTGCGCCCAGAAGTCCCTGCTTGAGCACATTGCGCGTGGAATCATCCTCCTGGCAATAGCCTAACGAGGCTGCCATAAATATAATAAGAGCTGTTATGAATATCTTATGAAAATTCTTCATTGGACGACCTCCTGTTCCAATTCAATATACCCCAAATCATTTAAAATTTCAAGCACTTATGCGGCCATATTTCTTTAAAACTTTTCCCAATGAAGCACGTCTTTTAGCGGCCTCTTCTCAAGCGGCTGCGGATCCTTCGCAGGATAGCCCAGCGCTACTATGCTCACTAACTTAGACACTGGCGGCGCGCCTAAAAGTTCCGCGATCTTCGCGCAATAATGCTTCTTGTCGCCTGCCACCCAGCATGACCCGAGGCCGAGACTTGCGGCAGACACCAGGATATTTTCCGTAGCGGCCGATCCGTCTTCCAGGTAATATTTCGTATCCCTGCAGAATATGGCGATAGCGCAGGCCGAAGACTTTATGAACTTGCCGTGGTCTGTTATGTCGGCCATGGCAGCCAGGGTATCCTTATCCGTGACGACCACGAATTCCCATGGCTCCTCTTTGCGCGCCGTCGGGGCAAGCCTTCCGCAATCTACGATCTCTTCTATCACCTTCCTATCCACCGGAGTATCTTTAAATTCACGGATACTGCACCTTGCCCTGATCGCCTTAATAGCATCCATAACCCACCTTGGCGCCTTTCCCTGGTATCTTCACGCGCATTTTAATAATTCCCGCGGGAATATGTTGTCTAACCCTAATATGCATGCGGGATCAATAGCCTTTTTTAACCTTGCCATCTCAAGAACGCCTTGCGGCCCGTACATTATCTCAAGATATTTGTGCTTGGTCTTGCCTATGCCATGCTCTGCGGAGACCGTCCCGCCCATAGATACGCCTTTTTTAATAAGCGCTATCACCATCTCCCTGGAGCGCGCAAGCTCCTCTTCTGACCTGGGAAGAAGGTTTGTATGGACATGGCATTCGCCTATATGCCCGAACATGACATTGTCGATGCCGCCCTTATCGAAAGTCTCTTTATAAAATCTCATTATCTCCAAAAACCTGTCCTCAGGGACGGCTATGTCTGTGCTGAACTTCTGGTATCCTATCTGTTTTACTATCTCATTCACGGACTCGGGTATCATATGCCGGAGCTCCGTAAAATCCTTCGCCTCTTTTTCGTTCATGGCCACCCAGGTATCCTCGGAGGAGGCATTATGCCGCGATATGACCTTTAGCCACCTGTCGGCAGCGGCAAGCTCATAGCCTGGTCTTATCTCCTCTTCAAAAAATATCGCCCCCATGGCACCGGCAGGCACGTTCGCATTTTTTGCCTTCAGGATCCCGAGGGCATTGCCGCTAAAATATTCTATGGAAAGAGCCCCTTTTCCCGGATCTGCCTCAGATATCCGGCGCGCCTCGTCGGCAAATTCCCAGGAATCTTCCTCTTTCTTAAAGAAAACGAAACAGCTGAATATGTCCTCCGGCTTTCTGACAAGGCCCAGCTCTATATCCGTTATGACGGATAGAGTCCCCTCCTGGCCTATGAAAAGGTCTATGAGGTCCATCCCGTCTTTCGCAAAATAACCGGCCGAGCTTTTCGTGCCAGGCATGCTGTATGTCGGAAGCGTGATACGTATCTCACGGCCGTTGTCGAGCTTTACGACCGGGTCTTTTCGCGTAAGCGTACGCTCGCCGCGGCCGAGGTCAAGGGTTTCGCCGCTTGAAAGGATCATCTTAAGCCGCTTGACCCAAACCCTCGTCGGGCCGTATTTAAAAGAACGCGAGCCTGAAGCATTGGTGGCCACGGTCCCGCCTACGAATGCCGAACGCTCCGTAGGATGCGACGTATAGAAGAGCCCCTTCTTATCGCATGCGTCTTTTAGGGAATCGACGGTCACGCCTGCCTGGACTTTCGCGGTCATCGAGCCTTCGGATATGTCATGTATCCTGTTCATCTTCTCCATAGAGACGACTATGCCGCCGAAAGGTATCCTCGATCCGGTCGTGCTCGTCCCGCCGCCGGATATCGTCACCGGCGTCTTCTTCGCAGATGCTTCTTTTAATATAACGGACAGCTCGCCGGCATTTTCCGGGAAAACGACCTCTGTGGCATGGCCGCCTTTCAAATTCGAGACATCCTCGAAATAACTCTTTATGATCTCCTGGTCTTTTTTAATGATCATCAGAATTTCCTTGTCTTAAGCGGCCTTCGGTTATTTATCCGGATCGGTCTTCAGGATATCCTTAAACAATCCTGTCGCGCTATCTACAAAATCCTTGGCCTTCTTATTCACATTCCCGAAAGCATCCAGCGTCGTCCTGGTAGTATCTTTTACCATATCAGTGCCATTCACCAAAACCGCCCTCACGCCGCCCTTAAGCGCGCCCATGTCAAAACCTGTAAGCTGGGATATGCTGGTATTGTACAGGGACCTTGATACTATAAGCTCGCCCAAAGCATACGGGTCCCCCACATTCTCATAATGCTCGTCGATATCAATATCGAATTCGGTTATCCTGGGAGGATCGTACCTGTAGTCAGCGTAAACGACACTGCCGCCTTTTAAATGCAGCCTGTCTATCCGAATGGGGAAACCGGCTTCGCCGGCATTGTCTTCTTTTTTGAGTTTTACAATATTGAGGGAGTCGAGATTTACAAGGCCCTTTTTGTTCCTTACGACGTTCAGGACCTTGAGATGAAAATCCATATCCTTTATATGGACCTCTTTTTTCAATGCGGCCGCAAGATCATACTCGATGTAAAGAAGAGGTATTTCGAACATGATGCCGTCCGGAAAGTCCGGCGGATTGAGGAGGGTCAGCCCTTCTACTTTTATATAAGGCCTGAGGAGGCCTGCATCTATCTTCTCGACGGAAAGCCTGAGGCCGCTTACGGAATATATGGAATTCTCAAGGAGGGCTTTCAGTATGATGTTCTTGCAGGACAATAGCCCCAAGACCACCATAGCCGCCGTGAAGACGACAAATATCCATCCGGTATTAGTTCTCTTGCGCATGGTGATATCGGGAGGCGGTTATTGCTTCACTTCCTTTTCGGAGATGACATTGCCTTCGGAGTCATATTTCCTTATTATCTTCTTCTTTATCTTCGTGTCGTCAGGAATGCTATTACCCGGCTCGGGCTGGGCCTGCTCCTGTTGTCTTGTATAGCCCTGGTCTTCCTGCTCATAATCGCGCTCTTCCTGCATCCGCTTCATCTGTTTCTCTTTTTTCGCCTTCTCCGCGCCCATGAGAAGCCCCCCGACAGCGCCTGCGCCCGCGCCTATAGCGGCGCCCTTTCCGGCATTACCGGAAGCGCTGCCTATGGCGGCTCCAAGGCCGGCCCCGAGCAGCCCTCCCATGAGAGCGCTGCCCACAGAAGACGACGCGCTGTCATCAGACTCCTCGTCATTGCTCGACCAGGCCAAAGAGCTCCCGGCCATAGCCAGCGTTAAAGCAAAGATTAATGCGATCTTGAGGATCTTCATGGTGCCTCCATGTAAAAAAATGGTCTTAACGTCGATAAAACGTTAAGACCATTATACCTAATAAACTCTATTTTGCAAGACCAACTTAGTCGGTCTTCTTGATCTTCTCCAGGGCTTCAGTGGTATGCTTCTTCTCCCATTCCTTCTTAAAGTCCGCGCTCGCTATGTCCTTGCTCGTGGTCTTAAGAGGCGGCTGCACGGTGCTTGAGCCGGGCGAATATGATATCGTCTTTGTGGCGGTATCGATGCGCACGAACGAGAGCGCGCCGACGACCAAAATGATCGATACGATAGCGACTGATATGACGCCCTTGCTATAGGCATGGACGGGTCTTGTAGTGCATCTCATGTCAACGCCTGAGATGAGATTGCCCGTCAGATAGTCGTCGACTACCTCCATGGCTTCTTTCTTATTCTCTGCTTCTGTTACTACCTCGATAGTGGTTCTATACTTCATGCTCTCACCTGCTTTTTGTTTTATCGTCCTTAAAATATTCGCTTTTTATTCTTTTATCGGTTAACAGATTCAAATTATACACCAAAAAAAAAGAATGTCAATAGGGCAAATATAACTATTTTATAACTTAACTATTTTTGTGATTTTCCCGACGATATTAGGAGAGTATGCCTACCATCTGCTTATGGATAGAGGAGTTTGTGGCGAGAACTTCTTGGTCATAATGCGAATATCTTGAGCCATCGAATCTGGTAACTCTGCCTTTGGCTTCCTTTACAATGAGGCTTGCCGCGGCTGTATCCCAGGGCTGAAGGTCCATCTCCCAGAATCCGTCAAACCTGCCGCAAGCCACATAGCACATATCAAGAGCCGCAGATCCTGCCCTGCGGATGGCCTGGGCGCGCGCCAGGGCCCTGCCGAAATTCCGTAAGTTTGTGTTCTTGGCGCCCTTGACGCCGTATGAGAATCCGGTCGACAGAAGACTGTGCGAAATGATACTGACGTCCGAAACGCTTATCTTCTTTGTATTAAGATATGCCCCTTTGCCCTTTTCTGCAGAAAAAAGCTCGTCCCTCATCGGATCATAGACGATGCCGAGGACCGCCTCGCCGGCTCGTTCGAGCGCTATCGAGACCGAGAAGAACGGGAACCCGTGCGCGAAATTTGTCGTGCCATCCAGCGGATCGATGATCCACCTGTAGCTGGACGCCCTGTCCTGCGGGCTCTCCTCTTCCGCTAATATCGAATGGCTCGGAAAAGCGCGGCAAAGTCTCTCTGTTATCATCGCCTCGGATTTCTTGTCGACGTCTGTGACTATATTTATCCTGCCCTTGTAAGATATCTTCATCGTCTTGCCGACGGACATTTTAATGAAAAGGCCGCTAGCTCTAGCGGCCTCTATGGCTACTTTCCTGAACCTCTTCATATTACAGGCTTCTTGCAAGATGCGCCCCCAGGTCAAATACCTTCTTCATGGCTTCTTCCCTGCGGCTAGAGCCTTTTGCGAAATTGTTGGACCCGCCCAGAAAAAGTTCCTCGGAATATTCTATGTCAAGCGTCGCGAAGAAAGCCTTGATAACCTCTTTTGAATTCTCAAAATAGCGGACTTTGTCCTCCCCTGAAACGCACAGGAATACGCCTTTTCTCGTCTTGTGACGGGCCGACGTCCTCTTCAGGACATATTTTGATATCCAGGCATCCTGGAACCTGTCTATGAATGTTTTAAGCTGGGCCGTTACGCTTGCGAAATATACGGGAGAAGCTATGATCACGCCATCGGCAAGATCGATCTGGGCGCGCACATCCGACAAGTCATCCGAAACTACGCAAGCCCCCGTAGCGCTGCACTGGCCGCAATCCTGGCATGCTTCTACGCTCAACTCGTTCAGGACGATCTTTTCGACATGACAGCCTTCCGACCTTGCCCCCTGGAGGGCGACATCGAGAAGGCTGTCACTTAAACCTTTATTGCGGGGGCTCCCGCCTATGCCGAGTATATACATCTAAGGCGCTATGCTACCGCTATTGCCGTTACCGGGCACTGGTCAGCTACTTCCTTGAGATCGCAGCCGCAACTATTGGCCAGGACATGCGCCAGGTTATCATCTCCCATCTCGAAACAATCCGGGCAGTTAGCGGCGCAAAGCCCGCAACCGGTGCAGAGCGACTCATCTATCGTTATCTTTGCCATCTATTTACTCTCCTTTTTATTTTTTATGTTAAGCCCCACGGACCTAGCCAGCCTGCGGAACTCCCTTTCATCTATTTCGTCAAGGGTCTTCTTCAGCCGGTCGAGCTTCCGGTTGAACTCCAATACCTTGGCCTGCATGATCTCGTGAGTCTCTTCGGATCCTCCGAAAATACGGAAGTTATTACCCTTCGTAACCCTTATATGCCCGTCCTTGGAATCGAAACCAAGGCCAAGAAGTATCTTTTTTGATATCCTGTTCATTATGTTTCTATTTCATCCTTTATATGATCTTATAAACGGTGTCGCCCTGCCTTGCTCGTGACTTTACCAAGAGACCTATCTCCTGGCCCTTTACAGCCTCAGGAATAGGCTTGCGATCGAATTGTATAGATGCTACAGGCTCCCTAAAATCCGTGGTATGCCCTTTTACATACACCTCATCGCCGACTTTCAATCCGCCCTTTAACATCTTCACGGCAGCGGCATTGACATGAGGGAAATAATGGGTGACCACGCCGATCTTCTCGAGGTTCTTCTCGAGACCGGCCGGCAGTTTCAGCTTCGGCTTCTTTGCAGCCGATTTTTTGGCAACCGCCTTTTTTGCCTTCGGGCTCCCGACTTTAGCCTTTGGCCTTTTTACGGGTTTCTTAACGGACTTCTTTACGGCCTTCTTAGACTTTGACTTAGCTTTCTTCGTTACCATAAGTCTGCCCTCCCATATTGTATTGTACTGAAATTTTGATATATTATAGTATTGCCCATGACCATTATCAAGATAATTCAAGGCGCCCGAGGGGGCAGTCCACGCAATCCGGTTTCTTCCTGCAGTGTTTTTTGGCAAGCCTGACTATTAAAGCGTGATATTCATTATAGACTTTAGCGTCGGGCCCGACCCGGTCGGAGAAGAATTTCTGGACATAATGATAGTCGGCCGTCTCCTTAAAAAGGCCGTGCCTTGAAAATATCCGTTTTGTATAAGCGTCAACGACGAAGACAGGCCTGTTGAACGCGTATAGCATGATCGAGTCGCATGTCTCCGGGCCTATGCCGTTTACAGATAACAGCTCCCGCCTTAAAGTGACCGTGGGAGTCTTTGCCATGCTCGCCAGGCTGCCCCCGTATCCGGAGAAGAGCATCGCGATAAAATTCTTCAGTCTCTCTGTTTTTATATTGTAATAACCGGCTGGCCTGATAAGAGAGGCCAGCGTCTTTTTGCCGGCCTTTTTCATCGCTTCCGGAGTAAGGATGCGCTCTCTTTTAAGATTAGCTATCGCCTTTTCGACGTTTGTCCATGCCGTATTCTGGGTGAGTATGGCCCCGACGATGATCTCAAATCGAGTGTCGCCGGGCCACCAGTCTTGAGGGCCGTAAGCTTCATAGAGCCTGTCGTACGCGGCTCTTACGGTTTTATCCGAAGAACTCCTCATCGGTGTCTTTCGCCTTGCAGATGCCCCTCTTGGAGCTTTCGATGAAATCGACGAGATGGTCTATCTCCGGCGAATGCGGCAGCTTTTTTATCTGGTCAAGCGCACTCGCGGTATTGAGATCCGATACATATATGAGCCTGAAGGCCTCTTTAAGGTCCCTCATCGTCTCGCGCGCTATCTTGGCCCGGCGCAAGCCTACAAGATTAAGGGATCTTACCACCGACGGGCCGCGCACAAGCATGAACGGCGGGACGTCTTTATTGATCCCCGTAAAGCCGCCTACCATGGAGAGCTTTCCGATGCGGCAGAACTGGTGTATCACGACATTGCCAGATATGAATGCCATGTCTCCTACCAGGACATAGCCGGCCAGGAGCGCGCCGTTAGCTACTATGACACGGTTGCCGATCTCGCAATTGTGGCCCACGTGAGACATCGCCATGAGATAACAGTCGTCTCCTATCACGGTAGTCGTGCCTTCCTTCGTGCCCCTGTGTATGGTGACATATTCTCTTATGACGTTTCGCTTTCCTATCTTTACGAATGTGGGCTTATTCTCAAAAGCGAGGTCCTGAGGGGTGTTGCCTATGACCGCTCCCATATGGACGCATGTCCCCTCGCCTATCGTCGTGCCGGTCAATACGTGCGCGTGCGCGCCTATCTTCACGTTCGCTCCGAGCTCAACGCCATCTTCGATTATGGCGAATGGCGCTATCTCGACGCCGGCGCCTATCTTTGCCTTTTTACTCACTACCGCAAGTTCACTTACGCTCATTTAGACCTTCCTTCGCTCGCTTTGGCCAGCAACTTGTTTATCGCATCCGCTATCCTGCGGATATCATCATGCTTCCTTACCCTGATGCGCCTGTGAAAATCTCCGGCCGCAGCTATCTCCTCGACCTCTCTCTGGAGCCTTTCAAGCGGCCCGGCTATCCTGTGCGAAATAATGGCTCCCCATACAAAGAGTAATGCCAAAAGAAGCGGAGAAACCACCAGGAGGATCGCGTTTATCTTGTTTATGACAGGCACGAGATTTATCGCGATATACTCCGGGATGCCGAGCTGTTCCGCCATGATATTAAATATTAAAAAATATAGACATCCTCCGACGAGAATGAGCGGGACCAGCATCGATACCATGAGAAACGCGAGTATCTTCAGTTGGACAGGCTCACCTGCCAATAACAGTTTCTTCCTTTTTATCGGTTTTCTCAAGTTCTTTCCCTCCCTGGTATTGGCCATTCTTCATGCCATCCTCTTTGTATCCCAGTCTTATGTCATCATACATCGACACGGCGCTCGTGCCGGTATGTTCCGCATTAGTCATGAATGCCACAGCTCCGACATTCTTCTCAGGCTTCCTGCCGAATACCTTTATATAATCCGCGACTATATCCCTCTCTTCGGAGAACCACTTCTTGTCCGGGTTAGGGCCGGACCTAACCACTATTATCTTTATATTCTTCGAGTAAGGGCTTGTCCCTGTCTCGCCCGCTGGAACGTTCTCCGTCCATATATACTCGAGGACTTTATAGTTCAGGATAAAATTTGCCGGGAATATGACATAGACCCTGGCCGCGAAATCGCTCTCATCCTCGGTCTCCAAGCTCTCTTTATGTTTTTTGACCGGGAATTCTTCTACATTCCACTTCCAGCTTATAATAGGGTTCTTCGTTTTTGCATTAAGCTCTATCTTATAATATAAAGCGGATGCGCTCGCCTTGGAGGTGGCCCTCACATAATCGATGCTCTTGTCCTTCTCTACCTCGTATACAACCCTGCCCTTAAATACCTTCTCCTCCCATTCTTTGAGAGCGCTTTCCTGGGAGAATGGGAATAACTTTACAAGGCTCACCTTATACTTCTCTATCTCTCTAAGCTTCGCCTGACCGAACTTCTCTATATGTCTCTTATATACTCCTGGCATCTCAAGGATAGCCTTATGAAAGCCGTCCTTTTGTAAACGCGATAATATGCCCGGGGCAAGGAATACTATGGCCAGGATGATGGCCGATATGAGGATCCTTATAGGATTATTTATATAATAGTGGCGTCTCTTCATATAGGGTGATTTGTAAAATTTTACCATGCCCTAGGGCCGATGGCAATAAAAAACCCGCCCCCTTTTAGAGAGGGCGGGTTTTTTACAAGTAACTTCGTTAGAAGTTAACCGTTACTGAACCAACGAGATCCGTGGCTGTGGCATCATTGTTGCCATAGTACACGTGTGCTCCAGGCATAAAGAAAGCCCCGAGGACGCTAAAGGTCACGTCTTCGGTATATGCCCAATCAGCGCTCAGATCTATTTCCTGGCCGATCAATCCGCCGTACTTATTGGCAGAGCTGCCGGGAGAAGAGTTTGAGGTCCTGATGACATAATCTTCATATGTCCAGAACAGGTTATAGTTACCTCTTATCGTCAAGCTCTCGAGCGGCTGTATGCTGGCAGAGAATATTAACTGATTTTGATTGGTGAACGATGCATCGGCTGTCGGAGCATAGAAATCTGCTGTTGTCCGATAGTCGTACGTCGCATAGTATCTGCCAACCCATTCACGGATATGTGAATCGAATTTACCTCTGTACATCGGATCCCATCCGGCATAAGCCGTGCCATCGTTATTACCATTGGCATCATCCCTGTTACCGGAATATAGGATATACTCTGCTCCGAGTTTCGGTTTCCATGAGCATTTGTCCATGAAATACCTCCACTCAGCGGCTAGGTCAAGCGCCCATGCAGAGCGGCTTCTGAGAGTCGTCTGCTGGGTTGCTCCAACGTAGCTTCCGAACTGATAAGCGACTTCACCCGATATCGTCACTACATCGATAGGGTCAAAGCTGCCTCTTATACCTACTGTGTTAACGTTATTGTCGCCCTTTGCAACCCATCTCTCAACCTGGGAATCCTGCTTAAGGAACCAATAACCTTCAGCCTCAGCCTTATAGGCATCGAACTTATAACCAACGTTCACGCCGTAGAGGTTGACATCATCATCATCGCCGGTAGCATTTTCCCATATCTTGGAATAAATGCCGGTGATCGTCCATGGATCATAATCGAGGACTACCTTCACGGCATCAAACGCATGCATCTTCGACTGCTCAGGAGCAGTAAGGTTTAAGCTGCTGGTGTTGTCGAGATTAGCGCCGACGATGAAACCCTTACCGAGCCAAAGGTTCTGGCGTCCGATCGTCACTGTGAGCGGTGAATAGATGAAGTCTTTGAGAGTTACGTAAGCAAGCTCAAGCTCGACATCGAACTCATTACCGTTCGTGCCGTAAGCGCCGGCCTGGAAGCCCTGAGGGGTGTTGCCACCGGGGCCATTGATAGCTGAACCGACATTATAAGTCTTCGCTCTTACATTCCAATCTCTCTCATTGAGCAGTCTGATGACGGTCTGGACATTGTCCGTGAGGTCCGCATCTATCTGCACTTCAGTCGTAGACATGAACCAAGAATTGTCATTACGCTGTTCCGGAACGCCGGTATCAGCCGTCATGCCATTCCTTGATCCGTTAAGAACTATGTCTGACTCAGGTGATGATGTTCTCAGCTCATAGTTGCTCCTGCCGATCCCTGTGATAGAGAGATCGCCGCTAACTTTTACGCTTTGGGTCTCGGCGTATACGCTTGCTGTTACCAGTAGCGCTAACGCTATGATCCCAAGGATTCTAAAAAACTTCATGCTGCCTCCTTTTAGGATTTATGAATTATAGATACTTCTTATATTTGTAAAGCTTGGGCTTTCTTCTTTAGCGATATTCAACGTTGCGGCCCTTGCTTAATATATATTCATGCTTTATATCTATAACGCCACGTCTTGACAACTTAGAACTGCTGGGTTCCACCACCTCCTTTTTCGTCATGATTTAAGTCGTCTATGGTGTTATAGCCGAACTGACTTTTGTCAGTTAACAAAAAGTATACCACAAAGCTAGCTTTTGTCAAGGGTAGTTTATTATTTTTATGATTGATATTTAATTGTATTAACGATTAAGATAAACAGGCAGAAACAAGTTTTGCGGAATTATTATATACCTTCTTTATACTGGCGTTGTCAAGGCCGAGGTTCTTAAGGAAGCGGCCTGCCTGGGCATCGGATATCAGGTTCTCAGGGCCATGGGAGTCGGTATTAAGCACAAGTTTAGCCCCTATCCGGCTTGCCAGCCTATAAACATGCTTATTAGTGATGCTATGGCTCTTCCTTGTGGTAAGCTCCAGGCATACCCCCAGCTTTTTGGCCAAGGAGACATCCTCTTTTGTGATATGCCCGGGGTGAGACAATATGTCGCAGCGCGCTTCAATGGCTGCCCTGTTCGTTCCTTTGATCACAGGCTCTGAAACCGTCTCACCATGGACGACCACGATCTTCGCGCCGAGTTTTCGAGCGAGCTTTACAAGCCCTTTGATCTCCTGGACCGGCGCGTGAGTGATCTCAACGCCCGGGATAGCCCTAATCTTCCAATATTTATTGAGAATTTTACAGACCTTGGCAAGGCGAGGAACGATAAGATCGATATTTGAAGAATCCGCATGGTCTGCAAGCGCAATCGCCTTATAGCCGATAACCTCGGCTCGCCGCACGAGCTCGCTGGGGAGCAATTCTCCATCAGAGAAAAGCGTGTGTGTGTGCAAGTCGATCATTGGCGTAAGCTCCTTATTACTGGCGCCCCCGGCCTGAGTCGAACAGGCGACACCAGGTTTAGGAAACCTGTGCTCTATCCATCTGAGCTACGGGGGCGACGGATAAACGAATGCTGATTATAGCAATATTTATCAGGCATGTAAATAAAAAAGGGATAGCTCTCGAAAGAACCGTCCCTTTATTATTTATGTATCCGTGCCTTATTTCGTGCTCACGTTCGTGCGCAGCGTCTGGGCCTTGGCCTTTGCAGAACCTTCAGCAATACCATCGCTCATATTCTGAAAATGGCTTGTGGTCGGAATTTTCGGGCCGCTGAACGTAACGACCTTGTTCTTCTCTTTTCCGGGACCGAGTGTCATGGAATCCGCCATCTTCTGGAATAGCGAACCTTCTTTTGAGCCTTCGCACTTGCCGCAGCTTGCGAAAGCCGGAACTGCGAACGCAACTACCACTGCTACTACCAATACCAACAATGCTATCTTCCTCATGCTACTTCCTCCTTTTAGGTTAGTGCCATTTATTTATAATAAATGCCTGCCCTTATTGCTGTAAAGTATACCCGTAAATTGCCACTTTTGTCAACTTATAGTTAAAAAAGAGCTGGCGATCCTATCAACAATACTCATCTTTTATGAGCGAAAGGATGGGATAGCCTTTTAATTTCTCGCGCCCTTTTAACGGAACGAGTTCGATGACGAATGCGATGCCGATGACCTCGCCGCCTAACTTTTTGACTAGCTCTATGACGGCGGCAGTCGTGCCGCCTGTTGCGAGAAGATCGTCAACGATAAGGACCTTCGCGCCCTTCTTGAACGCATCCTCGTGCATCTCGAGGGTATCTGTGCCGTATTCAAGCTGGTATGTCGCCGAGCAAGTCTTATGGGGAAGTTTCCCTTTTTTTCTTACAGGCACGACCCCTACTCCGAGATTATAAGCGACCGCGGCTCCGAACAGGAACCCGCGCGACTCTACGCTCAACACCGCATCGACCTTCTTATTCTTATATTCGGAGACTATCCTGTCAACGGCTTCTTTGAATGCAGGCCCTTCCTTTAATAATGTGGTAATATCTTTGAATATTATCCCCTTTTTAGGAAAATCGGGAATGTCGCGAATATAGGTCTTAAGATCTGTCATTTGGCATGCCCTTTCTTCGCAGATTTTACCGCCATGGCGGCGCCCTTCTCCTGCTGGAGCATCAGCTCCCGCATCTTCTTCATTGCGGCGGACTCGATCTGCCGCACCCTCTCCCTTGTTATCCCGAAATGCTTCGCAGTATCTCTCAATGTATGGGTCGTGCCGTCTTTCAGGCCGAACCTCAAGCTCAATATCTTCTTCTCGCGCTTCGTCATCTTCTCGAGGAGAGCCTTTATCCTCTCCTGCATAAGGAAGTTCGAAAGTCCGTCCACCGCGGAGACCATGTTCTCGTCTTCGATAAGATTAATGAACTCCGTCGACTCATCCTCTCCGACGGGCGCATTCAGGCTCGATATCCCGGTGACCATCCTTGACAACTGCCTGACGCGCTTTACCGGAAGCTTCATGCGTTTAGCGACCTCGCTGATGCGGGGCTTTCTCTTGCGATGCAGCGTTAGGGCGTCGGTCACCTTCTTGTAGCGCATAAGAAGCTCTATGACATATACGGGAATGCGGACTGTCTTGCCCTGGTTCGCTATCGCTCTTGATATATACTGCCTTATCCACCAGGCGGCGTACGTGGAGAAGCGGTATCGCCTCTTGGGATTGAACTTCTCGACGGCCTTCATAAGGCCGAGGTTCCCCTCTTCGATAAGGTCGAGCATCGACACGCCAAGATGCGAATACTTCTTCGCGATATTGATGACGAGCCTCAAGTTAGACTGTATCATCCTCACGCGGGCCGCCTTGTCGCCCCTCTTGATCTTATTCGCCAGCATTATCTCTTCTTCAGCCGTCAGAAGAGGGAGCTTCTTTATGTCGTCTAGATAGAGCCTGATAGCGTCCATAGCGTGATACCTTTATAGGGTCTAGGGGCCTGGGTCCGGGGTCCAGTAAAATTTTTCTGGACCCTTGACCCTGGACCCTTGCCCCTTTTGTATTATTTCTTCTTCGCTTCTATAACTGCCTGCGCAGCCGCGAGGCGCGCTATAGGCACGCGGAACGGCGAGCAGCTTACGTAATTCATGCCGACCTTATGGCAGAACTTGACGCTCTCCGGCTCTCCGCCATGCTCTCCGCAGATGCCGACCTTCAGGTCCTTCCTGGTCTTGCGACCGCGTTCTATGCCGATCTTTATCAGCTCGCCTATGCCGTCTTGATCGATAGTTTGGAATGGATCCGCCGGGAGTATTTTGTTATTGATATAATCCGGCAGGAAACTTCCGATATCATCGCGGCTGAACCCGAAGCCCATTTGCGTCAGGTCATTGGTACCGAACGAGAAGAACTCCGCAGTCTCGGCCATCTTACCGGCCTGGAGCGCGGCACGCGGTATCTCGATCATTGTGCCGTACATGAAAGGCATGCTCTTAAGCCCGAACTTCGTGCATACCTCTTTATATACTTTATCTACTATCACCTTCTGGTTGTCGAGCTCTGCCTTCGCGACCGTGACCGGGATCATGATCTCGGCGATCGCCTTCTTGCCTGCCTTATTCAGCTCGGCGGCGGCTTCTAGGATCGCTCGAACCTGCATCTCGGTTATCTCAGGATAAGTTATCCCGAGCCTTACTCCGCGGTGGCCTAGCATCGGATTATTCTCCTTCAATGCCTCGGCGCGCTTGTGCAGCTCGCTCATGTCGACTCCGAGGTCTTTTGCAAGCGCCTGGAGTTTCTCCTCGCTGTGCGGGACGAACTCGTGGAGCGGCGGATCAAGGAGCCTGATAGTGACAGGATATCCCTTCATCGCTTCGAGAGTAGCCTTGACATCGCTCTTCACATACGGGAAGAGCTCGCTCAGCGCCTCTTTTCTCTCTGCGAGGGTCTTTGACATGATCATCTTCCTGAGGAGGAACAGCGGCTTGTCGCTGCCCTCGCCGTAGAACATGTGCTCTGTCCTGAAGAGACCGATACCCTCGGCGCCGAACGCGATAGCCTGCGCGGCGTCCTTTGGAGTATCCGCATTGGTGCGGACCTTGAGCGTCCTATACTTATCGACGAGCTTCATCAGCTCTTTATATGATTTATTATTCTCGATATCGCAATCGACGAGCGGCATCTTGCCTGTATACACAAAGCCGCTGGTGCCGTTCAAGCTGATCCAGTCGCCTTCTTTTACAACAGCGCCGGACTTGGTCTTGAAGGATTTATCATCATCGGCTATGTCGAGCTCCGAACAGCCGACTATACAGCACTTGCCCCAGCCGCGGGCTACGAGAGCCGCGTGGGAGGTCATGCCTCCCTTGGCAGTCAGGATCGCCTGCGCCTTGTGCATGCCGTCGACATCTTCGGGAGAGGTCTCTTCACGCACGAGGATCACCTTCTCGCCGCGCGAAGCCCATGCCACAGCGTCGTTGGACGTAAATACCGCGCGTCCGATGGCGCCGCCCGGGCCGGCCGGCAGGCCTTTTGCTATGGCCTTAGTGGAACCCTCGGCCTTAGGATCGAGCATCGGGAGAAGAAGCTCGACCAGCTGGTTAGGAGCGACTCTCTTTATTGCTGTCTCTGCATCGATGAACTTGTCCTTATACATGTCCATTGCCATCCTGACTGCGGCTGTGCCGTTACGCTTTCCAACGCGACACTGGAGCATGAATAGCTTGTCATTCTCGATCGTGAACTCAATATCCTGCATATCCTTATAGTGGTTCTCAAGCCTTGTCTTTATATCATCGAGCTCCTTATAGAGCTTCGGCATGAGCTTCTCAAGTGAAGTCATGGACTTTGACTGGTCGTTCTTCGAGCAGTCGTTTATCGGAGCAGGCGTGCGGATACCTGCGACGACGTCTTCACCCTGCGCATTCACGAGATACTCGCCGTAGAACTTGTTTTCGCCGTTACCGGGGTTGCGGCTGAATGCCACGCCCGTGGCGCAATCATCGCCCATGTTGCCGAATACCATCGACTGGACATTGACGGCCGTGCCCCACTCATCCGGTATGCGCTCTATCCTACGGTACTCTATGGCGCGCTTGCCGTTCCATGATGAGAATACGGCGCCGATACCGCCCCAGAGCTGCTCTTCGGCGGTTTCCGGGAACGGCTTTCCGAGGACGTCCTTGACCGTCTTTTTGAACTCGGCTACGAGGGCCTTCAGGTCCTCGGCAGTGAGATCTGTGTCTGACTTATAACCTTTTGAGTGTTTCACCTTCTCGAGCTTCTCGTCTAGGACTTTGCGGATACCCTTGCCGCCCTTAGGTTCAACACCGGCCGCCTTTTCCATGACGACGTCGGAATACATCATTATGAGCCTGCGGTATGCATCGTACGCAAAGCGCTCGTTGCCGCCGGTCTGCTTTATGAGGCCAGCGATCGTCTTATCCGTAAGGCCGACATTCAGAACGGTCTCCATCATGCCGGGCATCGAGCTACGCGCGCCTGAACGGACGGATACGAGAAGCGGGTTGTTGACATCGCCGAACTTTTTACCCATGATCTTCTCTACGCCCGCCATCGCCGTTTCAACCTGGCCCTGGAGCTCTTTAGGATACTTCTTGCCGTTATCGTAATAATATGTGCAGACCTCGGTCGTGACCGTGAAGCCCGGAGGTACCGGAAGCCTCAGTTTGGGGTGACCGGCCATGGCCGCGAGGTTCGCGCCCTTGCCGCCCAACAGGTTCTTCATCGTCTCATCCCCGTCGGCCTTCCCGCCGCCGAAGAAATAAACATACTTGGTGCCCTTCGATACCGTTTTCCCGCCTGTCTTCCCGCTCATCGTTGCTTGAACTCCTTCCATTTTTACTGCCACTCCTTTCGATTGACACTCGAAAACCGATTTAGGGTCCAGGGGCCAGGGTCCTGGGTCCTTGACCCTGCTTCAATTTCAAGTAGTTTACGCAAGCTTCTCGATTAAATACTCTTTGATGTTGGCGATGTCGATCCTGTCCTGCAGCATCGTATCCCTGTCGCGGACCGTGACCTTCTTGTCCGCGAGACTGTCCACGTCGACAGTCACGCAATACGGCGTGCCCACCTCATCCTGGCGCCTGTAAAGCCGCCCGATCGAGGCAGTATCATCGTACATCACCTTCATCTCTTTCCTTAAGCCATTGGTTATATTCTTCGCAAGCTCGACTATCTCGGGCCTGTTCCTCAAAAGCGGCAGCACCGCCACTTTTAAAGGGGCAAGCCTCTTGTGGAATGCGAGACTCACGCGTTTTTCGCCTTTGACCTCCTCTTCTCTGTACGCATCCGCCAGGAACGCAAGGATCGACCTGTCTATCCCGCCCGACGGTTCAATTACATAAGGTATATACCGTTCTTTGGTGACCTCGTCAAAAAATACAAGGTCTTTGCCCGAGAGCTGCATGTGTTGTTTCAAGTCAAAGTCGGTCCTGTTGGCGATACCCTCAAGCTCCGACCATCCGAACGGGAAATTGTATTCTATGTCCGTACACGCCTTGGCATAATGGGCGAGTTCGGTCTTCTCGTGCTCCCTCTTCCTTAAATTCTCTTTTCTGATGCCGTATTTTATATACCAGCCGTAACGCTCCTCCACCCATTTGCGGTACCAATCCTCATCCGTGCCGGGCTTTACAAAGAACTCTATCTCCATCTGTTCGAACTCGCGGGAGCGGAATGTAAAGCTTTTTGTGGTGACTTCATTGCGGAATGATTTTCCCATCTGAGCTACGCCGAACGGGACTTTACGGCGCATGGAATTCACTACATTCTGGAAATTGACGAATATGCCCTGGGCCGTCTCCGGCCTCATATAGGTGAGGCTTGTGGCATCTTCGATAGGTCCGAGGTGGGTCTTGAGCATCATGTTGAATTGCCTCGGCTCGGTGAGCTCGCCGCCGCACTCCGGGCATTTTTTGCCGGTGATATTCTCGACCTTGAAGCGCTTCTTGCAGCCCTTACAATCGACAAGCGTGTCTTCGAAATTTGATACGTGCCCTGACGCCATCCAGGTCATCGGGTGCATAAGTATAGCCGCGTCAAGGCCGTCTATATCATCGCGCTCATATACATTTGAGCGCCACCACACCTCTTTTAAGTTGCGTTTAAGCTCAGCGCCCAGCGGGCCATAGTCCCATGTAGCGGCCAGGCCTCCGTATATCTCGCTTGATTGGAATACAAAACCGCGCCTCTTGCAAAGCGATACTATCTTCTCCATCACATCTTGCGTTTGGGCCTGCTGCATATTGTTATCTTTGCCTTATAACTAATGTAATTACAAATAGGGGTGGGAAAAACTTGGATATCTTAACATGCGCCTCTTATAAAATCAAGAGAAAACGATGAGATGATAATTTTTTCGGCCGCTGGCTTCTCTCCCCTCTCGGGGTGGTAAGGGTGTCTTCCAGCGAACGTTCACTTTCCAGAGGAAAGTTCACTCGGAAGGCCGCAATCTTCGTTGAAAGATTGCGGCCTTCGACGTCGCTTCCAGACACCCTTACCACCCCTCGGGGGCCCCTTCGAGTGGGCCAAAAAATATGGGGAGTGGAAACTGGTTCACTATCTCGAGTAAAACTGAGGCATGATTGGAAAAAATGAAGGAAGAATTTTCCTCATGGAGTAGGCGCGGCCCGCTGGGGTGGGTCTTGAAGCGGCCTTGAAAAATTTTGATACCTTATGCCAATTTAGCAAGGCCGGACAAACCTGTCAATTGCTTTACTTATAGTCCGGGTTGGCCGGCCATCAAAATTTTTCGGAGTGAGCGAAGATGGCTAATCTGAGCGAACGTCCGCGTAAAGACCCACCCCAAAAGGGCCGATAGCCTTCATGGGAAGGAAAATTCTGACTGGGGGAAATTTTCAGTGCAAAATTGACCTGATGTTCGGGGTGAATTTTGTCTTGGCTTCGCAGCCGCCTGTCTCAGAATAACAAAAAGACGGGTAACCGGTAAGCGCCGACTTTCTCAGCTCGATATAACGTTTTGAATTCCATATCTTGCCGATAGGCTCATTCATGATATTGCCCATGCCCGAATCGCATTTATAATTTGCCAGATAACAGCAAGGGACCACATCGCCATCTGAACGTATCATCATATGTTTCCATGGGCGCGGGCATCTCCACGCTGAACCGGGAAGAGCGGACTTCGACACTTCCTCCTTGGTTTTGCGATATCCGTACATCGTACATACGATCCCTTTATATTTTGCATAAGCAACCGCCATCTCCATAGCCGGAGTAGCCAGATCATCGGACACCTCAAGCTCAGGACAATTGTGCACACGCTGGAAAGCGAGTGAACCAAATTCATGCTCAACGGCGAAGTCCACCATTCCGTTCAACCTGTCGATATTCAGCTTATTAACGAGGCAGTGGCATTCTTTGGATAAAGCGCTCTTCAGTCCGATCCGCTTGTCATTCAACGCCCTAAGACTGCTCACCAATCGCTTCCAGGACCCGCCCCTCCTTATCCGCTCATAAATATCGGGGTCGCTGCTGTCTATAGAAAATATCAGGTTGACGTTCGGAGACTTGCATAAGAGCGCTGCTATCTTATCGTCGTCAAGCAATAATCCATTGGTCGTTATTTGAACCTTGAGATCTTTGAACCTTGCGCACTTTTCAATGAATGGACCGATATCGGCATTCAGCAATGTCTCTCCCCAGCCATTGAGCTCTATCAATTCCAAATAGCCAAGCCACCCGCTCTTGACTATTTTATCGAATAGGCCGGGAACAGCGCGCCTTCCCCATTCAATATTCTCTTTTTCGCTGCGGCACATCACGCAGTGGAGGTTGCATAAAGTGCCCGGCTCGATCTGCAGCCATGTCGGCACGCTCTTTAACGCCAGTTTGCCTTCAATAAATTCTGAATGATTAAGCCTTTTATTCCTAAGGAACATGCGTCTTTCCAGGCCGAACATAATATCACTGCCTCTCCAGATCCTTCATGAATTCCACCGTCCTGAGACGGCGCTCTATGTGATAATCGAGAAACCTGCGCAGGACCTGTTCGAGCTCCCTGCCCACGTCCTGCGAGACCTTGACGCGGTCGATCTTGTCGAACGGCGAGTTCTGGATATACTCGATGAACTTTACCGTACCGGGTAACATCGGCCGCGCCGATTTATCCGCCCCAAGGCAGGTCTTGCACAATAGACCGCCGTTGCGAAGGCTAAAACGCGCCGCACCGTCTAGCGCCCCGCCGCAGCTGGCGCACTCGGTCATGGCCGGCATGAGCCCTATCAGGCTTAAAAGCTTTATTTCGAATATCCTGGCGACGCGCTTCGCGCTCGCGTCGGTACATAATAATTTGAGGCTGTTCACCGTAAGATCATATGCCTCTGGGTTCGCGTCGCCGAGCGTCGTCACGGAGTCGAGGAGCTCTATCATGTAAGTGGCGTGGGCTAGCCTGTCAAGGGATTCTCTGGCTGGGCTGAAGAACTCGGCAAGGTCGCACTGCGACACCGTGAAGATATCGCCCTTCTTCCTGTCGTAGAATACTATATCGTCGCGGCTGAATATCTCAAGCGCCGCGCCGCCCTGTGAGCCGCGCGAGCCGCGTACGCCCCTCAAGATGCCTTTTATCTTGCCGAAATCCCTGGTGTAGAAAGTGACTATGAGGCTCGTCTCTCTGAGTTCCTGCTTCCTTAAAATGAGAGCCTCTGATTTTTGGATGGTCAATTTCAGCCTATTTTGATTAACGAAGTAATTGGAATATGAGGGTCGTGACAAGAATTCCCAGGAGGGCGCCTACAATGACCTCCCATATGGTATGGATAGAGTCCTTTATCCTATGCCTGGCTATGAGAAACGCGAGCAGGAATACGAGCATGACGACACCGAAATTATTTGTCATGAATGTTATTATCGTCCATACCGAGAATGCGACGGCCGCGTGCCCTGAAGGCATCCCGCCGCGAAGCGGCGTGCCCCTGTGAAAGAAAGCCTTGCCAACGATAGTGAACGCAAGCACCAGTATCAGCGATATGAATGTCATATGCCACGAGGATTGCCGCAGGCGCGCTATGCCGTCTTCCATGTTGAACGGCACCCTCTTCGAGAAGAGGACATATCCGACTATGACTGCATTTATCGCGGTAAGGAGGACCGCTCCCGCCGCGACATCCTTGACTATGCGCGCTATAGGATGGAACTCGCTCTTCACCATATCCACCACGAGCTCAAGGGCCGTATTTACCATCTCGGACAAAAGGACGATCGCTATGGTCACGAAGAGTATCATGAGCTCCGTAGCTGAAAGGTTCAGGTATATCCCCAGGAGTATTATGAACAGGCCTATGAAGAAATGGACGCGCATGTTGCGCTCCGTCTTCATCATGTAGATGAACCCCTCTACCGCCGCATTAAGACTTTCGATAAATCTATTTTCGTGCATAATCTCTCCAGTACCTTCTCCTGTTTTCTCGACATCCTCGCGCGGGCATCTTTCGTATAGTCCTCGTATCCGAATAGATGAAGGATGCCGTGTATCACGTAAAGCGCTATCTCTTCTTCCAGGCGCGTGCCATATATGGCGCAGTTCTTAACGGCCGTATCGGTTGAGATGAATATCTCCCCAAAAAACCCGTCCTCGCCAAACTCGCCGGATGCGATATTGAAACTTAAGACATCGGTGGCGCGGTCTTTGCCCCTGTATTTCCTGTTGAGCGGCCTGATGGCTTTATCGCTTAAAAATACCACCTCGAGCGAGCCCATGCCGCGCCTCTTTATTATGCCGAGGACTTCAAGGACCAGGCGCCTTATAAATCTTTCGTCCAGCCTGAAGGTCTTGTTGCGGTTATCTATCCGTATCTTTGGGAGCGCTGTCATTTCTTCAGTTTGTCGTAGGCCTTTATTATCTCCTGGACGAGCTCATGCCTTACGACATCCTCGCCCTTAAGATAGGTGAACTTTATCCCTTCGATATTGCCGAGCAAGTCGCGCACGTGAGAAAGGCCCGAAACCTTATGGCTCGGAAGGTCCGACTGGGTTATGTCGCCTGTTATAACGGTCTTGGAATCGAATCCGAGGCGCGTCAGGAACATCTTCATCTGCTCGGGCGTAGAATTCTGCGCTTCATCCATTATTATGAATGAATCATTGAGCGTCCTGCCCCTCATGTAGGCGAGGGGCACTATCTCTATCACGCCCCTCTCGACGCAATCCTTGATCTTGTCGATCTCCATCATGTCATAGAGCGCGTCATAGAGCGGCCTGACATAAGGAGTCACTTTTTCATTGAGATCTCCCGGAAGATACCCGAGGCTCTCTCCGGCCTCCACCGCCGGCCTAGTCAATATGATCCTCGACACAAGTTGTTTCTTTAAAGCATTGACCGCCATTGCTACGGCCAGATATGTCTTTCCCGTGCCGGCCGGACCTATGCAGAAGACGATGTCATTATGCCTTATGGAATCTACGTATTCCTTCTGGCCTGCCGATTTTGGCGTGATATACTGCCGCTTTGAGGATACCTCGATCCGGTCTAAATATATGCTGTGTATGTCGCGCGTCTGGTCCTTCTTTATCGCCTGGATGGCATAAATGATCTCATGCTTCTTAAGGATCCCGCCGTTACGGAGGGTGATGACGAGTTCTTCGACGAGCCTTGAGGCAAGTTCGACCCCTTTCGGCTCGCCCTGTATCTTGAGCGCGTCTCCCCTCGTCGCAAGAGTAATGCCGAATTCCGCCTCGATGATCTTAAGGTTCTCATCGTGCGTGCCGAACAGCGCGCGCGCTTCCGCGGTATCTTTTATTTTGAAGAGCTTTTCCATTTTCTATGACCTAAATTACTTCGCCTGCGCTGTCTTGATCCTCAGGCTCAGCTCATTCAACTGTTTCTCATCCACCGGAGACGGGGCGCTCGTCATAGGGCAGAATGCCTTCTGGGTCTTGGGGAATGCGATAACATCCCTTATCGATTCGCAGCCCAAAAAGAGGGTCATGAGCCTGTCCAGCCCGAATGCGACGCCTCCGTGCGGCGGCGCGCCGTACCTGAACGCATCCAGGAGGAACCCGAACCGCATCTTTGCATCCTCGTCGCTGATACCTATGGTCTTGAATATGAGTTCCTGCAGCTCCCTCTGGTGTATCCTTATCGACCCAGAGCCTATCTCCGTCCCATTGATGACAAGGTCATAAGATCTGGACCGCACCTTATCGAGTGTCTCGCCCTTCTCCAGCAAGCCTGTATCCTCGGGATGGACGGACGTGAAAGGATGGTGCTCGGACACCCACCTCTTCTCCTGGGCATCATACTGGAAGAGCGGGAAATCCGTCACCCACAGGAAATTGAACTTCTTCTCGTCTATAAGGTCCAGGCGCTTGCCGAAGAGTTTCCTCAACTGGGACATGGAGTCATAAGCTGTCTTCGGCTTGTCGGCTACGATGAATATCATATCTCCGTCCTGACCGGCAAGCTTATCTTTTATGGCATTAAGTTCTTCGGGCTTAAAGAATTTGTCTATCTGGGATGCAAGCGAGCCCTTCTCCACCTTGAAATTCGCAAGGCCTTTCGCGCCGTATGTTTTGACGAACTCTATCAACTCGTCGACCTGGCCGCGGGAATACGAAGCGCAGCCTTTCGCATTTATGGCTATAGCCTTGCCGCCTTTACTTGTAATGTCGGCAAACACCTTGAATCCGCAAGACTTCACTATATCCGTTATTTCGACGAGTTCTAAGCCGAAGCGCGTGTCAGGCTTATCACAGCCGAACCTTGCCATCGCCTCCGCGTATTTAATGCGCGGGAACGGCGTCTTTAGATCTACGCCTATCGCGCCCTTGAAGAGCTTCTTCATGAGACCTTCCGAGACCTCGTATATATCCTCTTCCGTCACGAATGACATCTCAAGATCGAACTGCGTGAATTCCGGCTGCCTGTCAGCCCTCAAGTCCTCGTCGCGGAAACACTTCGCTATCTGGAAATACCTGTCGAGGGACGAGACCATCAGTATCTGCTTGAATAACTGCGGAGACTGCGGCAGCGCGTAAAACATCCCGGGGTTCACCCTCGAAGGCACGAGGTAATCCCTGGCGCCTTCAGGCGTAGATTTTGTGAGTATAGGCGTCTCGACCTCGACAAAATCCCTCTCGTCGAAGTAGTCGCGCGCGAGTTTGCACACCTTATGACGCAGCCTCAGGTTGTTCTGCATGCTCGAACGCCTCAGGTCAAGGTATCGGTATTTGAGACGCGCCTCTTCGGTGACCGAAATATTATCCGCTATCTCAAAAGGCGGCGTCGCGGCCTTGTTCAATATCTCGACTCTCTCGACCCGCACCTCTATCTTTCCGGTAGCGAGCTTTTCATTTATCGTCCCCTCCGGCCTTCGGCCTACCAGGCCTTCGACCAGGACCACAAATTCGCCTCTTAAGCCCTCACCCGTCTTGTGCGTGGCAGGATCGGTCTTGGGGTCGAATACTATCTGCGTCAAGCCGTATCCGTCGCGCAGGTCGATGAATATCAGGCTTCCATGGTCACGCCTCGACGATACCCATCCGCAGAGCTTTACGGACTTTCCTATGTCTTTATCGTTCAGTTGGCCGCATGTGTGTGTTCGTAGCATAAAACTTATTTCGCCCTCTCTTTTATCGTGTTTACAAGTTCTTCGAATTTAACGCTTGCCTGTTCCTTGGTAGCCATGTTCCTTAAGACCGCCTCGCCGCGAGCGAGCTCATCCTCGCCGATTATCAGGACAAATCTCGCCCCCAGCCTGTCGGCCGTCCTCATCTGGGCCTTCAGGGACTTTTTCTCGTAATCCATATCACCCGATACGCCGCTTGACCGCAGAGCATCCAATATGGTGAAGGCCTTCGAGCAGGCATTCTCGCCAAGGGTCGATATAAAGACATCGAGGCGGGGCTTTTGGGCCTTCTCTCCGGAGGTCTTCTCGAGAGCCAGCATGATCCGGTCCAGCCCAAGCGCGAATCCGCATGCCCCGACGGCCGGCCCGCCCATGGAAGAAGTGAGGTTGTCGTATCGCCCGCCAGCGCCGATCGCATCCTGGGACCCCAGAGAGCCATGAGTCACTTCGAATACGGTCTTCGTGTAATAATCAAGCCCCCTCACGATGTAAGGATCTATCGTATATTTTATATTCAGGGAATCGAGGTATTTAAGCACCTCTTTAAAGTGCGCGTCACAATCCTCACACAGGAATTTTGCAGCTTTAAAGGAACCTCTGATGATCGTCTTGCAATTCTCGTTTTTACAGTCGAGGACCCGGAGCGGATTCAATTTCACGCGTTTTTTACAGTCATCGCAAAGCGCCTTCTCCTTGTCGCTAAGAGCCTCTTTTAATGCTCCGGAAAGCTTCTTCTTATCGTCCGCGCATCCCAGATTATTCAGTTTAAGCGAATAGTCTTTTATGCCGACGCTATCCAATATTGCCGCGAGCAACCTTATCACCTCGGCGTCAAGCGCCGGGTGCGTGGAACCTATCGCCTCCACGCCTATCTGGTGGAACTGCCTCATGCGGCCGGCCTGCGGCCTCTCCGCCCTGAACATGGGGCCCATATAATAGAGCTTCTGGAATTGGGATATCTTATCGAGGTTATTCTCGATATAGGCCCTGACTACCGGCGCCGTTCCTTCGGGTCTGAGCGAGATATTGCGCTCGCCCCTATCGACGAATGAGAACATCTCTTTGGAGACTATGTCGGTATTCTCGCCTACGGATTTTATAAAAAGCGCCGTCTCTTCTATCACGGGCGTCCTTATCTCTTCATAGCCGAAGCTTGAGAATACGCCGCGCGCCTTATTCTCTATATCCTGCCAGACATAAGACTCTCCCGGCAGTATGTCCTTCGTCCCCTTTATCGCTTTATAGTCCATTATCTTACCTTCTTCTTCATGATCATTCCGGACTTGAATGAAACGACCTTCTTCTCCGGTATCGGCACAGCGTCTCCGGTCTTGGGATTCCGGCCTACCCTCGGCTTCCTGGATTTTACTTTGAAGACCCCGAAATTTCTGAGCTCGACTGTCTGGCCCCTTGAAAGAGACTCTGTTATGGCATCAAGCGTCCGCTGCACAACCTCTTTGACGTCGATCTGTTTTAAATCCGCTTCTTCGGCGATCTTGAGAACAATGTCTTTTTTGGTCATAAGTAAAGCTCCTGGCTGAGGGTCCAGGGGCCAGGGTCCGGGGTCCAGTAAAAAAATTTAGTTTTATTCTGGACCCTTGACCCTGGGCCCTTGCCCCTCACGCATTATTTATTCCTAAACATCCTCTTAAAAAACACCCCGACCGGGTTGAACTGCTCGAGCCTCCGCTTATTGCCTTTCAGCCTCTCAAGTATGCTGTTCAGGAAGACATACGAGTCCTTCCAGTCGTCATCCACTTTAGAAAGATTCTTCTCGGCCATGAAACGCACGCCGTTAAGCGCGAGGATGTCGCTGACCGGATCGGTTGGCCTCGTGCGGGGAACATAGTGGAGATCCATGCCCTTCTTCATCTCGTCATACTTCATCCTGATCAGTTCTTTCGTCTCAAGGAACTTGGCCTCATCGTCCTGGGTGATAAGCTCTTTGGATATTATATTGGCGTATATGGAATGGAACTTGCCCCAGAACTCGAGGAAGCTCTTCACTGTTTTTATGTCTTGCTCGCTCTTCTTGCCTATTATCATAACATTTTACTTTACAAGGAGTTATGTTAACACCGTCAGGCGGCCAAAGTCAATATTAAACCGTGAAATTGACCACATTATTCCCGAATATCTTCTCTATGTCCCTGACAAGGCCTTCATGCGGTTCTACCGTAAGTGTCCTGTCGATGGAAACGGTGGAACGCTTGCCATCGGGCTTGATGAAATTAAGATATACCGGGACGCGGCCCGGATACCTTGTAAGCACCCTCTTCAGATTATCAAGGGTGGTCTTCTCCAGCCCTGCCATGACAAGGTCTATCAATATCGCCTTCGTGTATTTCTGCTTAACGGATTCGAGGGCGGCTATCTCGTCGGCGATTATCTTGGGGGTCTCTTCCCTTAAAGTGACATGCCCTTTGACGAATATCATGGCGTCCGGCTTCACTATCTCGGCGGCCTTGACATAAGTCTTCGGGAATACGAGGACCTCCACGACTCCGTCCAGGTCCTCTAAAGAGACTATGGCCATCTTCTCATTGGTCTTTCTCGTAACAGTGAACTTGGCCTTGGATATTATACCGCCCATCAGGACCTCGTCTCCGTCTTTCAATGAAACAAGCTTCGTGATCGGGCATGTCGAGAACGTCCTGAGCATCTTCTCGAACCTGGCAAGAGGGTGCTTTGTGATATAGAAGCCGAGCATCTCTTTCTCGTTCGTAAGAAGCTGGTTCTCGGGCCATTCGGGTATGTTCGGTATCTCCTGGACCGTCTTCTTGAAATTCTCCTGATCCTCGAATCTGTCGAAGAATGACAGCTGCCCCGCCAACCGGTCCTTCTGGGCCCCGCCTGCCACGTCAAGCGCCTTATCTATCATGGTCGACAGCTGTGAGCGGTAGAGTCCGAACGAGTCCATCGCCCCGCATTTTATAAGGCTCTCTATGACCTTCCTGTTCACGAGGCGCGAATCTATCTTCTTAGTGAAGTCATATATCGATTTATACTTCCCGTCCTTCTTCCTTACGTTAATGATAGAATCTATCGCCCCCTCGCCCACGTTCTTTACGGCGGCAAGGCCGAACCGTATTGAATCACCCACTACGGTAAAATCTGAATAGCTTTCGTTGATATCCGGCGGAAGGATCTTGATGCCCATCTTTATCGATTCATTTATGTAAAGCGATATCTTGTCCAGATCATCCTTTTCAGACGTAAGAAGGGCCGTCATGAACTCTACCGGATAATTCGCTTTAAGGTATGCCGTCCTGTAACTTATGAGGGCGTAGGCCGCGCTGTGCGATTTGTTGAAGCCGTATCCGGCAAAGTGCTCTATCTGGTTGAATATCTTCTCGGCGACTTTTCTGTCTATATCGTTCTTGCCGCACCCCTCGACGAAGCGCTGCCTCATCTCGGCGATATACTCTGGGATCTTCTTCGCCATGGCCCGGCGAAGCGAATCGGCTTCCGCCATCGAGAAACAGGCGAGGACCGATGCTATCCTCATCGCCTGCTCCTGATATAGTATGATGCCGTATGTCTCTTTTAATATCGGCTCCAACAGCTTGTGGTCATACTTGAGGCTTATCTCGCCATGTTTGCGCTTCATGAAGTCGTCTAGCATGCCTGAGCCTATCGGACCGGGCCTGAACAAGGCCAGAAGCGCTATTATATCCTCAAACCTCTCCGGCTTAAGCTTCTTCAAAAGATCCCTCATGCCCGAACTTTCAAGCTGGAACACCCCTGCCGATTCGGCATTGGCCAGAAGCTTATAGGTCTTCTTGTCGTCCAGAGGGAGCTTCTTTATGTCGAGGTCCACATCCTTGGTGCGCTTTATGATCTTCACCGTCTCATCTATGACGGTAAGCGTTATGAGGCCGAGGAAGTCCATCTTGAGGACCCCGACCTTTTCGAGCGCCTTCATGTCATAGCCGGTAGATATCTGCCCGTCCTGGATCTTGAAGAGGGGCGAATAGTTCACAAGCGGCTTCTCGGAGATGACTACGCCGGCGGCATGAGTGGACGCGTGGCGCGTCAAACCCTCGAGTACGAGCGAAGTCTCTATAAGCTGCGCGACCTTCGGATCGCTCTTATAAAGGCTGCGCAATTCCGGCTCCCTGTCGAGCGCGGCCCTAAGCGTCATGTCAAGCTCTTCCGGAACAAGCTTTGCTATCTTGTCTACGTCGGCATAAGCCATGCCCAGGGCGCGGCCGACGTCTCGTATCACGGCCTTGGCCTTCATCTTTCCGAAAGTGATTATCTGCGCGACATTGTCTTTTGAATATTTTTTGACGACATAATCTATGACCTCAGCCCTGCGCTCGTAGCAGAAATCTATGTCTATATCCGGAAGGCTTATCCTGTCGGGATTTAAGAACCTTTCAAAGAGGAGGTCATACTTGAGAGGGTCTATATCGGTAATGTCCAGGGCGTAACTGACGACGCTTCCTGCTGCGCTGCCTCTTCCCGGCCCTACGGGTATATTGCTCTCCTTGGCATGGCGCACGAAGTCGCGGACGATAAGGAAATAGCTGACATACCCGGCATTCTCGATGACCTTTAGCTCATGGCCTACGCGCTCGGTTATCACCTTATCGATCTTATCGCCGTACTTCTTCTCCAGGCCTTCGTTAACAAGCTCGCGCAGGTAGCCTTCCCTGGTCTTCCCTTCAGGCGGCTTATAATTAGGAAGGTGGTGCTTCTTGAAGTCCAGCTCAAGATTACACATCTCGGTTATCTTCATCGTGTTCTTGAGCGCCTCCGGCACCGTAGAGCCGAATGAACGCGCCATATCTTGCTTTGACTTGAAATAAAATTCGTCCGTCTGGAGCCTCATCCTGTTCGGGTCATCCATGGTGGTCTGCGTCTGTATGGCGAGAAGCGTCTCGTGGGCCCTTGCGTGGCTCTTCTCTATGTAATGGACGTCGTTCGTGGCGACAAGGCCGACGCCCATATCTTTCGACAGTTTTATAAGCTCTTTATTGACATGGTCCTGTTCGGGTATAAGGTTATCCTGTATCTCAAGGTAGAAATTATCTTTGCCAAATATGTCCAGATACTCCCCCGCGACTTTTTTTGCCTTCTCCATCTGCCCTGACATGATAAGGTGCGGTATCTCTCCCTTAAGGCAAGCGGATGAACAGATGAGCCCGTCTTTATATTTGGACAGGACCTCTCTGTCTATCCTTGGGCGGTAGTAGAAGCCTTCGAGGAAACCTGCGGAGACTATCTTCATCAGGTTCTTGTAGCCTGTCTCATCCTTGGCTAAAAGTACTATATGGAAAGAAGCATCATGTATGCCGTGGCTCGACTTCTCGAAACGCGAGCCGGGAGCTATATAAGCCTCGCACCCTATGATAGGCTTTATGCCATGCTTCATCGCCAGGCTGTAGAATTCGATGGCGCCGAACATGTTGCCATGGTCGGTTATGGCGCAGGCGGGCATCTTGTGTTCTTTGGCTTTTTTGAGAAGCGGCTCCAGTATGCAGGCGCCGTCTAGGAGGCTGTACTGAGTGTGGACATGTAAGTGGACGAAGTCAGAGTGTGTCATTAAAAGCTGCTCGGAAATTATACGTTAGGGGCCAGGGACAAGGGTCCAGGGTCCAGTAGAAGAAAATTTTATTTTTCTGGACCCTTGACCCTATCTTCAAACTACTTCCCCATCCCTACGCGCTGGGCAACCTGGAATACCTTGCCTTCTGTCTGGATGGACGGGGCGATTATTATCTCGGTCTTGCCCATCTCCTTAAGGTTCTTGGCACCGACATTGCCCATAGATGTCTGGAGCGCGCCCATGAGATTCTGCGAGCCGTCGTCTACCTTGGCAGGCCCGAACAATATCTCGCTTAAACTTCCGGTCACTCCGACCCTTACGCGGGTGCCTCTCGGGAGATTCGCGTGAGGCGTTGCCATGCCCCAGTGATATCCTCTGCCCGGGGCTTCCTTGGATCTTGCAAATGCCGAACCGACCATGACCGCATCGGCGCCACAAGCGAATGCCTTGCAGATATCTCCGCCCGTCGTCATACCGCCGTCGGTGATGATGGGGATATATCTCTTTGTCTTCTTGTAATATGTGTCTCTTGCCGCAGCACAGTCGACCGTAGTAGTCACCTGCGGAACGCCGATCCCGAGAACACCGCGCGTGGTACATGCCGCACCGGGTCCTACGCCCACCAGGAGGCCGCTTGCGCCTGTGGCCATGAGCTCAAGAGCGACATCATACGTAACGCAGTTGCCGATTATGACCGGCATCTTTGTAGACTTGCAGAACTTCTTGAAGTCGAGGACCTTGTATGCTTTTGATATATGTTTTACGGTAGTGACCGTAGATTGCACGATAAACACGTCTGCACCGGCTTCTTCGGCTATCTGGGCATAGCGCTCGGCCTTCTGCGGTATGGCGCTCACCATGGCAGGCACACCAGCTTTCTTTATCTCTTCGATCCTCTTAGCAACAAGCTTCTCTTTTACAGGCTCCAGATATATCCCCTGGACGAGCTGAGTAGCTTCTTCGGAAGTGGCCATGGATATCTTCTCAAGGACTTCGCTCGGGTTCTCGTATCTGGTCTGGACGCCTTCAAGATTGAGGACAGCCATGCCGCCCATCTTACCCATAGCGATAGCAAACTTCACGTCCACTACTCCGTCCATAGCTGCAGCGATGATCGGAACACGGTATTTTTTGCCGCCTATCGCCCATGAAGTATCCACTTCCGCAGGATTGATCGTCACGCACCCCGGGACAAGAGCTATCTCATCAAAACCATAGCAACGCCTTACTTTCCTATTAACGCCAATATAAAATTGCGCCATATTTTCCTCGCGGATTATTAATAAATTATGTTTGGTTAGAATTAATAATATTAGCATATATTATATAATCAAGGTGGGTTTGTCAATCATAAATATATCCCGCTTTTTAAAGCGGGATATATGGCTTCATTACACCAAAATAATCGCTTATGCTTTCCTGATTTTCCTTACCGCAAGCCCGATCGCTGCACCGAGGAATGATATGATAGTTGAAGGTTCCGGCACTCCTGGTGATGGCGGCGGTTCACTAAAGTGATCGCCGGCGGTGCCTTGATATAAGCCATCCTCAATTACCCGATTATTGCCATAGCCCGCAATCCGGTCTGGAAGGGGCGGAGCATCAAAATAAAGAATAGGTTCCCAGTTCCCTCCAGAAAACGTACCATTTACTGTAACAAAAAGAGTTGTCATATTATAATAAGTGTCTTCATCCATAGATCCAAAAACTGTTGTATACCATTCGGAAGCCATAGGACCTGTCGATACACCTGTCAGGCCTGTTACCCCGTTCATAGTGAAAGATACGTGAAGGCCGAGTCCGTCTTCAGTATAAAGAGAGGTATCATAATCATACGGCGTCAGCATTGAAAAAACACCAGTGTTCATATCCGCGTCATACTCATATTTATAAAGAAAGCCGCCGAGCACGGGGCCGTCAGTCAGCCATCCATCAGATAAAACACCGTATGTATCGTCCCATCGGCTACCGCCTTGATACTGGGTACTCTCTACAGACCCGCTACCGCTGAGCTGTGTTAAAGTCCCCTCATTATAATCCCATTGCACCGGCCCGGAAGGATCAGTATCATAGTCAGGCCCGTGGAGCACAAAAGTCGAGAAATTCAATTTCCAGCCGGAGCTTACCGCATCTGCAAAATTCACATCCACTGCCAAAGGATTCATAAGATCTCTCTCCGCGGTTCCGGTAAATGAAACCGGGCTCGGGGCATTAATGGTCAAGGTTGCGGATCCCGGTACATTTATCTCCGATTGCCAGAAACTAAGGTCCCAGCCATAGCCATTTAAACCCAGATCCGGGCCTTGCTGTTGTGTGAGAAGGAGCGGATTAGGATCATCCTGGGGCACTTCTACGCTGCCATAATAGTCATACCAGCCGGTCCCGTAAGTTAAAGAGCCGTGATCGCTATCCCAACAGGATACAAGTGTAAACTGAGTATCCGTACCACCGCCACCGCCACCACCGCCTGCGATCGCAGGAACCGTGAAAGCCAGCATAAAGCCTATAGCCATCATCGTTATCAGTATGTTTTTCATTTTATCGCCTTCAACCTTCTGCAAGCCAATAAAAAATCCCAACCTTCAAAAAGATTGGGATGCAAAGCAATGACTCGCGTTTTACGTTACGCTTATAAACGGCAACTGGCTGCCATCGTCCTCTCGGACTTTAGGCCCTATAGCTTTGCGTCCACACCCTTTCGAGTGGTTTGCGATTTATACACCGTCAAAAAGAACATACTTCTTCGTTCTAATTATAGAATACACTATATTGTATGTTAAGTCAATAGAAGCTTTGCTGCCTATTTTCTCGCCACCCTCAGATGATCTATTTTAACACCTTATAGTCAAGCAAAAACAGAGCATGCATATCACGCCCAATATTATCATTTCTGTTATGAATATTTCCTTTCCGTTTCTCGTAATTATCATTTTTGTTTTTTGCATATACATCCTCTCCTTTTTAAAAGTCTTCGATAACCGAGCATAAAAATACCGCTTATTATACTCACGACCGTCGCCGGCTCAGGAACTGAATTAAGAGGCTCGGGATCTCCCTGGTTGCTATAATAAGGATTACCCAGCGAAAAACCTGTAAATGAAGTGCCTCCTGTTATGGTGACGAGCTTGTTAACCTCATCTATGCTTGTGGTGGTGAACTTATGCCACAGGTTATCGCTACCATAGTGGTATACGGTGAGGTCTGCCGGCAATATGCCTAGTGAGTTTAACAACAGCTCATCATACCTGAAGATTATGTCGACAGAGCCGAATACAAGCGACGGCGCTTCATCGCCAGGATTCTCGCCCCAGGTATATGTGTGAGCCCCTGACGCTACCTGTATGGCCGGGAGGGTCAGCTTACCTTGATTGGTGGCGAACCATCCGTTTGTTGTGGTGTTGTCTATGGTATTCGTGACGCTTGCAAAGCCTGACATATCAAGCGTGCCGCCGTCAGCTATTATGCGGCCGTTATTGGTAAGGGTGCCTGTCATGCCTACAGCGCCTTGGCCCTGGAAGATTCCTGCTACGTCACTGGTATTTCTCACGACAAGATTACCCCCGCTTAATCCATCGCCGCTTAGGGTGAGTATTCCTGTGCCGCTATTTCCGATGATAACATTTCCGGCGGTAAGCGTCTTTCCGCTTGCCAGGGTGAACGAGCCGGTCGTGCTTGCAGCATTACCGACATTAAAGTTCTCTATACTGATATCATTACTTGATAGCGCGAGCATTCCGCCGTCCATATTAATGGTGCCTGTGCCTGCAATATTATTTATGGATGTGGCATTAAGCGTCCCGCCGCTGTTTAGGTTCAATGTGCCTGTGCCGATAGTGACTACTTTGGCATTAGCCGTATCGCCTATATTCGCAACTGCGCTTGTAGCATCTATGGCGACATTGTTCGTAGCTTGCGGTATCACCTGAGGATTCCAGCTTGAGGCGCTTGACCAATTGCCTGTAGTCGTGTTCCACACTAGGTCCCCAAATGAGAATGTGAGTACTAGGTTTGTGCCTACTACGTTCTTGGTAAAGCTGCCTGAGCCGAACTGGTTGTCTATGGATGAGGTATCCGTAAAGCTCTTAGATAAATCCCACGAGAGGATATTAAAGGTATTGCCCTCGGCTATAGACCATGTGCCATACTTGGCTATCCTTAATGTGCCGTCTAGGCTTACATCTCCTCCGTTAACGTCTATGGTGTCATAGTATTGGCCGGGGGTCCCGCCTATGCCGCCGAGCTCGAATATTATAGTACCTGAATTTGTGAAGTTGCCGTTTATCGTGGTAAGCCCGGGTGAATTACCTGGAGACAGCGTGCCGCCTGACTGCACATTCAATGCGCCGTTAAATGTGTTCACGCTTAACGTGCCGCCTGTGAAATTAAAGGCACTTGTGCCTGAGCCTCTTGTTATCGTTGTAGCCTTCAGATATCCGCCTTGGAGGTCATAGGTGCCGCTTGAGCCGACGTTATTACCTAAAATAATAACGCCTGCCTGGTTCGTGCCACCTGTCTGAGTAAATGTGCCTTTGCCGGAAGCGCCGATATATTCAGTCTTGCCGGTTGCGTCAAGTAAGCCTGTCCCGGAAAGTGAATAGACGCCTGTGGCGCCTGCAGCGGAACCGATAGTGAGCGTGCCTTTCACTGAGGTGACGCCGGCTGACTGGGTGTACGTGCCGTTTGCACCGGCGCCGTTATACCCTATGCTGATCTGATAAGCATCGTTCGTGCCGCCTGTCTGGGTGAATGTGCCCTTACCCAGGTTTCCGATATATTCATATAAAGTTTTAGAATCAATGTAACCTGTGCCGGAAAGATTATAACTGCCTGAGGAGCCTGAGGCATTGCCTACATTCAGGGAACCTGCGCCTCCTGATAATATTTTGGCCGTTCCGCCTGACTGCGTGTAAGTGCCGTTTGAAAGGTTATTATTACCTACATTAATAATTTTTGCCTGGTTGGTGCCGCCTGTCTGGGTGAATGCGCCTGTTCCGGTGGATCCTATGTTTTCGGTTGCATTTGTCCCATCTATAAGGCCTGTGCCGGAGAGAAAATAACTGCCTTCGGAAGTGCTGTTATTGCCAACGTAGAAGGCGCTTGTTACTGTATTTGTCCCGCCCGACTGGGTGTATGTGCCGCTTGAACCTGAACTATTACCTATATATATAGTAGCCGTCTGATTCGTACCACCGGACTGAATTAGAGTGCCTTTTCCGGAATTGCCGATGTATTCCGTAGGAGCTGAAAGGAAGCCACCCGACACAGAATATGTTCCTGAAGATCCTGACAGATTGCCAACGCTGAATGTGCTTATTCCTTTATATGTCCCGCCTGTCTGTGTATATGTGGCGTTTGAGCCGGAAGAATTACCGATATTTAAATTAGATACAGCCATGGAATTGGCGGTCAATGTGAATGTGCCGCCGTCTATATTTAAAGTACTTGTGCCCACAGGAGCTGCTATTGCATTTGTTACGCTTAGCGCTCCGCCGCTTAATGTATATGTGCCGTTGCCGCCTGTACCTGTCGCGAGACCTAGCGTCGCGGCAATATTAGTGTCGCCTGATTGGGTGAATGTGCCTGCGCCTGAGGTACTTATAGATTCACTGGTTGTTGTCAGCGTGCCGCCTGTCATATTGATATTGCCGCTATCGCCTGAATTTTGGGCGAGATATAAATTAGCCGCGGCTGCTCCGGCAGTCGTGATGGACACTGTCCCGCCATTATTAATAGAGACGGCGTCCGAACTTGTGGGCACACCGGTCGTCCAGCTGCCAGAAGTACTCCAATCGTCTGTAGTCGCTTGCCACATATTATTGTCATAGCCGATCGCGAGGTCGCCTGTAAAAGCAGCGACACTGCCAAAACTAGTCGTAGTCAACCAATTATTCGTAGTATCAACACTTGAAGTAACATCTGCCCATGCGCTGCCATTATACCGGTAGATCTTTAGGTTAGCCTCATGCGAACCTGCCAATAGATCATCGTACCTGAAAATGATATTTGTTGAAGTGGCCGTAAAACTTGCAGGGACAACGTTGTAGTAACTTATCAAAGTGCTTGTTGCGAGCGGATGGATGTCGGAGGTCCTATCAAGAGAAAGAAGCGACATGGTCAGTGATCCGGAGGCACCTGATTCCCCTGCGAATGTAAATCGAGCGCTATTGACAAGGTCTATAGTAGTATCACTGGGAGCCTCCCCCCAATTGTAAGAACCATTTCCTGTTATCGAAAGTGCCTTCAAGGTCAGCTTACCTTTATTCTGGGCAAACCATCCGTTCGTCCCGCCTGTAGTCGGATTCTCCATGGTATTTCCAATGCCATTTACGACATTTGCAAGACTCAAAGTCTGTTCAGCGCCATAGCCATCAGCGATAACGCGGCCGTTATTGACGAGCGCGCTATAAGTCACTGTAGGCGAGCCGTATCCCATGAGTGTGCCTGAGGCTCCTGCATCCTGGCGAACAGTCATGCCAACGTTGGATATAAATGTTCCGCCTTTAAGTTCGTATGTTCCGCTTCCGCTGGCACCAGCTCCTATATAAACGTTTCCTACCCCCACCCGATTAGTACCGCCCGTCTGGACAAATCTGCCGCTGCCAGATTTACCTATATATTCACTCGCACTAGACGAAAGGTCGCCTCCGGATAAAATATAAGTACCTGCGGCGCCTGCCTCTGAGCCGATCATAAGGCCGGTACTTGTTATTCTGACTGTCCCGCCAGATTGGGTGTATGTGCCGCTTAAGCCGCTGTAAAAACCTACGGTAATATTAATCCCCTGGTTCGTGCCGCCAGTTTGAGTAAATGTGCCTGTTCCGTTACTACCGATGTATTGAGCTGCGGTGGTAGTTGTATCTAAAATACCTGTGCCGGAGAGAGAATAACTGCCTTTAGAGCCAGCGCCATCGCCAAGGTAGAGTGACCCTGTTACTTTGTTTGTCCCGCCTGATTGGGTAAATGTGCCTGTACCGTATTGGCCTAAAGTTTCATAATACACCGTTAGATTGCCGGATGTCATGTTCACGGTTCCGGTGGTGCCAGCAAATTGGCCTAAAGTGAGATCATACGTGGCTTCGCTTGGCTGCGTGATATTTACTATGCCATTGTTATTTACTTTTGAATAATCACCGGACGCCGGTTCTGTGCCTCCCCAGTTGGAGCCCGTGGACCAATCGCCCGCATTGCCGGCAGCTCGCGACCAAACTCTAGTTGCCGCGACAGCGGGCGGGGCATGTACCATGGCTATTAACGATATGACCATAAAAATTCCGATGCTAAGAGTAGCGATCTTTCTAAACAATGCCCTCACCCCTTTCAGGTTTTTGTGAATCATTTTATTTGTTGATCTATTTTTCATTTTTTTCCTGGACCCTAAAACAAAGATCCCAACCACGCATACTGCATGATTGGGAGTTAAAATAAAAATCCCGACCTACATTTCTAGATCGGGAGATAAAAACTCTCATCTCGCTTTCACGTAAGCAAATACGGCAACTGGCTGCCATTGTCTCCTACGGAGAGTTAGGCCCTGTAGTTTTGCCACGCCATATTATTTGATTGGCGCGATCCCGCGCTATTCGTAGGGATGTCGCCGGGTTTCCCCGGGTTTGCTATTATCCGAAACACCTAAAGAACAATGCCAAGCTCGATCACAAATCTAGTATATCTTATAATCTATGTTAAAGCAATAGAAACCTAGCTTCCTATTTCCGTGTTAACGGGTGATTGGAAAAAGATAAAATCCGTAAAAATGGCCCCGGGTTTTCCCCGAGGCCATTTGCTTTCTTACAGCTTAAAGCTTATAGCTTAAAGCTTTTTTAATACATCCCACCCATGCCGCCCATTCCGCCCGGCATTCCGCCTGGCATTGCAGGGGCCTTCTCTTCCTCAGGGATGTCTGTAACGACAGCCTCTGTGGTGATCATGAGGGATGCGATCGACGCCGCGTTCTGGAGAGCGGATCTTGTGACCTTCTTCGGGTCGATAACACCGGCCTGGATCATGTCGCAATATTCGCCCTTCTCGGCATCAAAGCCTTCGTTCATCTTCAGCTCTTTTACTTTATTGACTACTACCGAGCCTTCGAGGCCGGCATTATTTGCTATGGTCCGTATAGGCTCTTCAAGAGCTCTCTTTACTATCTCAACGCCTATCTGCTCATCGCCTGTAAGCTTAAGCTTACTGAGAGCGGGTATGCAGCGCAATAGCGCGACACCGCCTCCGGGGACGATACCTTCTTCGACCGCGGCGCGTGTAGCATGTAGCGCGTCTTCGACCCTTGCCTTCTTCTCCTTCATCTCCGTCTCTGTGGCAGCGCCGACATTGATGACAGCGACTCCGCCGGCAAGTTTCGCAAGCCTCTCTTGGAGCTTCTCCTTGTCATAGTCGGAATCGGTGATCTCGATCTGCTTGCGTATCTGGGCGATCCTCGACTGGATATCTGCGGTCTTGCCGCCGCCTTCGACTATTGTAGTGTTATCCTTATCTATCCTTACCCTCTTCGCCTTTCCGAGATCCTCGATCTTTACATTCTCAAGTTTGATGCCGAGGTCTTCGGTGATGGCCTTGCCGCCGGTCAGGATCGCGATATCTTCAAGCATCGCTTTACGCCTGTCTCCGTATCCGGGGGCCTTTACCGCGCAGCAAGAGAGAGTGCCTCTTATCTTATTTACTACGAGCGTTGCCAGAACTTCGCCTTCCGTCTCTTCGGAGATTATCAAGAGCGGCTTCGAAGCCCTTGCTGTCTTCTCTAGGAGCGGGAGGATATCCTTCATGCTCGATATCTTCTTTTCGTGGATGAGGATAAAAGGCTCGTCAAGAGAGACTTCCATCTTCTCGGAATCTGTGACAAAGTACGGCGAAAGATAGCCCTGGTCGAACTCCATGCCTTCTACGAGTTCGAGCTCCGTCTTGGAGGCCTTTCCTTCCTCGACCGTTATAACGCCGTCTTTTCCTACCTTGGTCATTGCATCAGCGATCAGGTCGCCTATCTCGTGGTCATTATTGGCCGCGATGGAAGCTACCTGAGAGACCTCTTTTTTGTCCTTGGGGTTGATCGCCTTTGAGAGCTTCTTCAGCTCTTCTATGACAGTCTCTACCGCCTTTTCGATGCCCCTCTTCAATGCCATGGGGTTTGACCCGGCAGTGACATTCTTCAATCCTTCCTTAAATATGATCTCGGCAAGGACCGTGGCCGTCGTAGTGCCGTCACCGGCTATATCGGAAGTCTTTGACGCTACCTCTTTCACGAGCTCCGCGCCCATATTCTCATACGGGTCTTTCAACTCTATCTCTTTTGCAACGGTTACGCCGTCCTTTGTGATGGTCGGCGCGCCGAACTTCTTATCGATGACTACATTGCGCCCCTTGGGGCCCAGCGTCACCTTCACAGCCTTTGCAAGCTGCTCAACACCCCTTAACATCATCCTGCGGGCTTCTTCGCTGTATAATAGTTGCTTTGCCATTTTGACCTGCCTCCTGTTATTATTTTACTATCGCTAAAATATCATCCTCTTTAAGTATAAGGTAATCTTCAGCGTCGATCTTGATCTCAGTGCCTGAATATTTCCCGAAAAGGACCTTGTCTCCCACTTTGACCTCGGGAGCGATGACTTTGCCTTCGTCGGACACTCTGCCTTTTCCTACCGCGACAACCTCTGCCTCCTGCGGCTTCTCCTTCGCGGTATCGGGAAGGACTATGCCTCCCTTGGTGACCTCTTCGGCTTCGAGGACCTTCACTACTATCCTGTCTGCCAATGGATGGATCTTCATGCTGCCTCCTTTTATTTAATGTGTCTTGATAGATTGCTTCGGCCTTCGGCCTCGCAATGACAACTTCCTGCTTTTAGCACTCACTGGCCAAGAGTGCTAACAGAGATGCTATTATATGAAAATCAGAAAAATTGTCAACAAAATTGTCAGGAATTTGACGCGGTTATCAGGTTGAGACCTTTTAAGGTGAGATCCTCGTCGACGATATCTATCGACTCGGAATATTGTTTGATGAGGCCGGCATTGCCGCCTGTAGCGACCACCTTCATATCTTTACCGAGCATGTTGCGGTATTTTTCTACCAGGCCGTCGCACATGGCGCCGTAACCGAACAGTATCCCTCCCTGCATGCTTGATTCGGTATCTGTCCCTATCAGGTGCTTGGCAGGTTTTAATTCTACCTTTGGCAGGAGCGCTGTCTGCTTGTGAAGCGACTGGAGGCCCATCTCAATTCCCGGAAGTATCAATCCGCCGAGATAGTCCCCTTCTTTTGATATGACATCGAATGTTATGGCTGTCCCGAAATCTATTACGACAGCCGGATGGCCGTACAAGGCGCGGGCCGCATATGCATTTACAAGGCGGTCCTGACCCACCTCTTTCTTTTCTTGATACATGTTCTTTATAGGAGCTTCCACGTCCCTGCCGATTATGCGGATATTGCATTTAACAGACCTGTTCAGGGATACTATGAACCTGGCAAGCGCGATCGGGACAACGCTCGATATGGCCGCATGCCCGACATCATCGGCTTTGATGCCGCATTCTTTAAGGATCCTTTTTAAGTGTTTCTCATATAAGGAATAGGAAAACGTGGGGATCTTGACTTTCCTGGCAGCGTGCTTGCCCTTGAACAGCCCGATCGTTATATTCGTATTACCTATATCTACAGCTAGCATGTGGCTCATTTATATCTACTCCATTATCACTACGTCACCCGACGACACCTTCTCCATCTGGCCGCGCTCGCGTCGAACGACCAGCGAACCGTCCTGGTCGATATCATGCGCCTGCCCTTCGAATGTCCTGGAGTGGGTCATTACCTTGACCCTCGAGCCTATGATATCGGAAAAACTCTTCCACTCCTCTATTATAGGCCCAAAACCTCTTTTCTTCAATGAGGCATACTCATGTTCCAGGGATTCGATAAGTTTTCTTGCCAGGCCCACCCTGGACAATTTTTCGCCTCTTCCGGACCTGGACATCTCTTCTTTCAGAGATGTCCCGACCTTCGGGAGGTCCGCGCGAGACGTATTTACATTGATGCCTATTCCGAGGATAATAAATCCGACGGCATCCGCTTCCGCCTTCATCTCGGTAAGTATGCCGCACACTTTTTTACCGTTTATCAATATATCATTCGGCCACTTTATCATGGCGCTCAATCCCGAAAACTCCCTTATAGCCTTGGCGACTGCCACTGCGGCCAGAAGCGTGATCCTCGATATCTCGTTCGGCATGATATCGGGCCTCAATATGCAGGACATGTATATGCCGCCTTTCGGAGGGGATGCCCACTTGCGGCCAAGCCGCCCCTTTCCGGCAGCCTGCTCTTCGGCGATTATGACCAGTCCTTCCTTCATGCCTTTTTCTGCAAGAGAATAGGCGACATCGTTCGTAGAGTCGACTTTTTTGTATGCGATCACCTCTTTACCTAATATGCGGGTATCAAGCTTCCACTTTATCTCGTCAGGTATCAGGCTGTCTGGCGAGGCGACAAGCCTGTAACCCAGATGCGGTGATGCCTCTATCTCATAGCCTTCTTCGCGCAGGCTCTCCATCCTCTTCCATATCGCGGCTCTCGAGATATCTGCATCCTTGCACAGCTCATCGCTTGAGACGTATTCGCCCGGCCTGTCACGCAATACTTTTAATATCTTCTCGTCATGCATTTTTGCCTGGCTCTCCTGGACCCTGGTCCCTTGCCCCTTGACCCAACCCGTATTTTTCCTTGAGCTCTTTTATCTGATCCCTGAGCACCGCGGCGCGCTCGAACTGCAGATTGCGCGCGGCCATCTCCATGTCGCGCTGGAGCTCCGATATAAGCATAGTCACATCATACTCATCCGCCGTCTCATCGGCGGCCTGGCATATCACTTCCCTGGCCTTCTTGTAGGATTCTATGCCCTCCCTTACGGCCTTCTCTATCGAGCGGGGGGTTATATTGTGCAGGACATTGAAGTCGGTCTGGATCTTGCGTCGGCGATCGCCTTCATCGATAGCTGCCTTCATCGATCGAGTCACCTTGTCAGCATACATGAGCACCCGACCGTTCAGGTGGCGCGCCGCGCGGCCTGCGACCTGGATAAGGCTCGTCTCGCTTCTCAGGAATCCCTCCTTGTCTGCATCCAGTATGATTACAAGCGATACCTCCGGAAGATCAAGCCCTTCCCTCAACAGGTTTATGCCGATCAGGCAATCGAACTTATTGAGCCTGAGGTCGCGCAGTATCTCGACGCGCTCTATGGCGTCGATCTCCGAATGTAAATATTTGACCTTGAGCCCCATCTCCTGGAGAAAGCGCGCCAGGTCCTCTGCGAGCCGTTTCGTAAGAGTGGTGACAAGCACCCGCTCTTTTCGCTCGGCCCTTTGGCGCACTTCTTTTATAAGATCGTCTATCTGATTTTTTGTCGGCCGCACCTCTATCGGCGGGTCTATAAGCCCGGTAGGCCTTATTATCTGCTCGACTATCCTTCCTCCGGACTTTCCTATCTCATAGTCAGAAGGCGTGGCAGACACAAAGACAGTCTGGGGAATAAGCGCCTCGAACTCTTCAAACTTAAGAGGCCTGTTGTCGAGAGCCGACGGAAGCCTGAAACCATATTCGACGAGCGTCTCTTTTCTTGCCCTGTCCCCGTTATACATCCCGCGCACCTGCGGTATGGAGACATGAGATTCGTCGATAAATAAGAGGTAATCCTTAGGAAAATAGTCTATAAGGCACCAGGGCCTTGAGCCGGCAGGCCTTCCTGATATATGACGCGAATAGTTCTCTATGCCGCTACAATAACCTATCTCCCTCATCATCTCGACATCATACTTGGTCCGCTGCTCCAGCCGCTGAGCCTCGAGCAGCTTGTGGTCATGCCTGAATTCGGCGAGCCGCCCGCAGAGCTCTTCCTCTATGGACTTTACGGCTTTTTCTATCCTCTCGCCGGTAGTGACAAAATGCTTTGCGGGATATATGCCGACCTTCTTTACGCCTGTAAGTATATTACCAGTGAGCGGGTCTATCTCATATATATGTTCTATGCGGTTCCCGAATTGCTCTATCCTGTATGCAGTCTTAGTGTAAGCCGGATACACCTCTACGGTATCGCCCCTTACCCTGAATGTCGAGCGCTTGAAATCATAATCATTCCTGTCATAGTGTATCGCTATCAGCTTCTTTAGGATGGCGTCTCGAGGCACCTCTTCGCCTTCCTCGAAAAATGCAAGCATCTCGCCGTATTCTTCCGGAGAGCCGAGACCATATATGCATGATACGCTCGCTACTATTATTACGTCATCCCTGGACATGAGGGAGCTTGTCGCGGAGAGCCTCAGGCGGTCTATGTCCTCATTGATGGATGAGTCCTTCTCTATGTATATGTCATTATGAGGGATATATGCTTCGGGCTGGTAATAGTCATAGTAGCTAACAAAATACTCGACCGCATTCTCCGGGAAAAATTCCTTGAATTCGCTGTATAGCTGGGCGGCGAGGGTCTTGTTGTGGGATATGATGAGCGCGGGCTTCCCGATATTAGCGATGACATTCGCCATGGTGAATGTCTTGCCTGAGCCGGTGACCCCGAGAAGCGTCTGGAATTTATCATTCTTATTCAAGCCCGCGGTGAGTTTCGCGATAGCCTGGGGCTGGTCCCCTTCGGGCTTAAAAGAGCTTACTAGCTTGAATTTCGCCATATCAGACTATATCCAAAGTCATGTCGATATCTTCAACGGAGCTCGTGAGCGAGCCGACGGATATCATGTCGACTTTTGTTTTGGCGTATTTCTCTATGGTGCCGAGATCGATGCCTCCGGATACTTCAAGCTGAGGCTTTATCTTGGAGAGCTTCCTTATGTCCATGCATGCTTTCACGTTATCCGGCGTCATATTGTCGAGCATGATGATGTCGGGCTTTCCCGAAAGCGCGTCGCTGAACTCCGCCAGGCTCTCCACCTCGACCTCGACGACAGTTCCTTTGATATTATTCTTCCTCGCCCTCTCGACAAGGTCTTTTAATTTAAGCTTCTCTCCGCTGTCCGAACCCCGGTGCCAGATGCCTGCCACCCTGATATGGTTATCCTTGATCAGGACCGCGTCATAGAGCCCCATCCTGTGGTTCGTGCCTCCGCCGGTAAATACCGCGTACTTTTGAAGATAGCGCAAAAGCGGTATAGTCTTCCGGGTATCCATGATCTTGACGCCATAAGGCTTCGCGATATCGACGAATTTTCTGGTTTTGGTCGCTATGCCGCTCAAGAATGCGACAAGGTTAAGCATAGCCCTCTCGGTCTTTAATATGGACTGGGCGCGCCCTTCTATATAGGCGAGCTCCTTCCACGCGCCGACAAGATCCCCATCCGAACAATTGGGCTTAAAACGGACGCTGCAATCGATGGCGCCAAGCATCCACTCCGCTATCTGAAGCCCGCAGACTACGCAATCCTCCCGGGTCAGCATCACGGTGTCTATCGACGTCGACTTATCGATAAGAGCGCTCGTGGTGATGTCGCCAGAGCCTATATCCTCTTTGAGCACCGCCTTTATTATTGCCAGCGTTCTCGCCTTATCAAGCTGCATCTATCCTAATCTCCGAATTCCTGGTCTGATGCGGTGACCATGGGCATGCCGGTATTAGGATCATAGTCCAGATACCTGTCATTCATACCGTCGCCGTCATCGTCGTAATCTTTTCGGACTATCCTGTGCTGGTCATCATAAACGTCTACGCCGTCTATCTTAGTGTCGCCATTCCTGTCAACAGGCACTTCTTTATATTGCTTGGCCACTGCCGGCTGACTCTCATCCTTCGCAGGCGCTTGCGCATCCTGGGCATGGCATGTCCCAAAAAATATAGCTAACGTCAATATCGCAACTAAATAAAAATACCGCATATTTCCCTCCCGTTATTTATCCAGGTTCTTAAGGTTGTCTCTTAACTTCTGTATCTGCAGGACCAGCTCTTCTTTATAATCACTCTGTTTTTTCACGATCTCCTCGGGAGCTTTCGAGGTAAAATTCTCATCGCTAAGGCGCGAGGTTATGCTCGCTATCTCTTTGTCTATCCTGGCCTCTTCCTTTTTTATCCTCGCCTTCTCCTTTTCAAAGTCGATAAGCCCTTCGAGAGGCACGTAAACCTCTATGTCTCTCACTACGCTGACGGCCGAGCTCTTAGGTTTCGGGAATTTCCCGATCTTTATGTCCGATACCCTGGAAAGCTTCCTGATTATGTCAGCTACGTCACTCAGGATCTTCTCGTCTTCGGGCTTATGTATGTTAAGTATGGCGTTTATCGTGGTCTTCGGGTCTATGTTCCATACTGAACGTATGTTCCTTATGGCTGTCACTATCTCTATCATATGCTGCATTTTCGCTTCCGTATCGCCGGAGATCATCTGGCTCTGAAGATGCGGCCATGGCTGGACCATGATAGAATCATCGCCGCCTGAGCGTTCGCGCGGCAGCTTCTGCCATATCTCCTCGGTCACGAAAGGCATGAAAGGATGCAGCATCCTCAAGGATTTCTCGAGTATCTTGTACAGGATGACTTGTGTTCTCTTCTCGGTTATGGAGAGCTTGACCATCTCTATATACCAGTCGCAAAACTCATGCCAGAAGAATTCGTAGATGGAATTGGCGGCCTCATTGAATTTATATTCGTCCAGGCATTTTCCGACATATCCAAGCGTCGAATAGAAACGCGACAATATCCACCTGTCCGGGAATGAAAGATCCTCTTTTTTAAAGAACTCGCAGAGATCCACCCTTATATCTTCCGGCTTCAGGTTCATCAATATGAAGCGCGAGGCATTCCATATCTTATTGGCAAAATTCCTGCCGAGCTCAAACTTTCCTTCGGAGAGGAATACGTCCTGGCCCTGGGCTGTTATCGAGATTATGCTGAACCGCAGCGCGTCGGTACCATACTTCTTTATCATGTCGAGCGGGTCTATGACATTGCCCAGCGATTTTGACATCTTGGTGCCGGTGATATCCCTTACCGTCCCGTGGATATAGACATCCTTGAACGGGATATCGCCCATGAACTCCATGCCAGCCATTATCATCCTGGCGACCCAGAAGAATATTATCTCCTGGGCGGTAACTAACGCATTCGTAGGATAGAAATATTTCAGCTCCTCTGTCTTGTTCGGCCATCCGAAGGTCGAGAATGGCCATAGCCATGACGAGAACCATGTATCAAGGACATCCGGGTCCTGCTCGATATCGGTCGATCCGCACTTCGGGCACTTCTCCGGCTTTGTCTTCGCGACAATAACGCCCGTCTTCCAATCATCCTTACTGGCCCCTGGCCCCTGGCCCCTGGACCCTGCTCCAGCTACACATTGCTTACAATAGTAAACCGGTAATCTATGCCCCCACCATATTTGCCGCGATATGCACCAGTCGCGGATATTGTACATCCAGTCAAGATAGACCTTCGTCCATCTCTCGGGATAGAACTTTATCCTTCCGTCCTCTACCGCCTTGATGGCAGGCTCGGCAAGCGGCTTCATCTTGACAAACCACTGGGGCGATAGCCTCGGCTCCACGACCGTATGGCAGCGGTAACAATGGCCGACGGCATGCCTGTGGGCCTCGCTCTTTACGAATAACCCGCGCTCTTTTAACTCTACAAGTATCGCCTCGCGCGCCTCAAAGCGGTCCATGCCCTCATAGTCTCCGCCATTGGCATTGATCGTTGCATCATCATTCATGATATTTATCTGCTCTAGTCCATGCTTCAAGCTAAGACCGAAGTCGACCGGGTCATGGGCAGGTGTCACCTTAAGAGCGCCTGTGCCGAATTTGAGATCGACCATAGTGTCTTCGATGACCTTCAGCTCCCGCTCGAGTATCGGGAGGATGACCTTTTTGTCTTTCAGGCCCTTATATCTCTTGTCCTTCGGATTTATGGCTACGGCCACGTCTCCAAGCATAGTCTCCGGCCTCGTCGTCGCCACCACGATGAATTCTTCATCCGGCCCCTGGCCCCTGGCCCCTGGCCCCTTCACCGGATATTTTATGTAATACAGCATCCCATCCAGATCCTTATGCTGCGACTCTTCGTCGGAAAGAGCGGTCTGGCAGCGCGGGCACCAGTTTATGATGTAATTGCCGCGGTAGATGAGCCCTTTTTCATATAATCTCACAAAAACCTCAAGCACCGAGTCGGACAACCCTTCATCCATCGTGAACCTGGTCCTCTGCCAGTCGCATGAGGCGCCAAGTTTCTTAAGCTGCCTTATGATGGTCGAGCCATACTCCTCTCGCCATTTCCAGACCTCTTCCACGAACTTCTCGCGTCCGAGGTCATGGCGTTTTTTGCCTTCCTTGGCAAGCTTACGCTCTACGACATTCTGCGTGGCTATGCCGGCATGATCTGTTCCTGGCATCCATTCGGTCTCAAAGTCCTGCATGCGTTTGAAGCGTACGAGTATGTCCTGGATGGTATCATTGAGCGCATGGCCCATGTGGAGAATTCCGGTGATATTGGGAGGCGGTATGACTATCGAATACGGCTTTTTATTTGGATTTGAGGAGGCGTGGAAATATCCCTTCTCCTCCCACTTCTTATATGATCTATCCTCAACATCATGAGGATCATATGCTTTTGGTAATTCGTCGGCCATCTTACTCCATTCCTTCCACTTCTATAGACTCTACGAAAAATTCCTTCTGCATGTCAAACTCGAGGTCAGAGCTCTTGCACCCCGGGCACTCGAACGTCGGTGCGGAGACCTTGGAGAGCTTCTTGCAGGCCTTGCAATATATATCGAATTGCATAGTATTGATATTAAGGCGAATGTTCTTTAAGTCGGGTGCCTCATGACTGAGGATATGTTTGAATGTTTCCCTGAATCCATCCGGCTTCACGTGGCTTAACGGGCTCAATGCCACATTGACTATTATGGGTTTCGACAATGCGCTTTTACCGAGTTTGGCTATCTCGCGCTTTAATATGAATATCGTCTCATTCGCAAATTTCAAATCGTGCATTTTTATTTTTTCCTTTTACTATGATCTACTTCTCCTTCGGCTGCCTGAATTTAACCACAAAATCCTTAGGGGCAGGCTTCCTGCCTCTACCGATGCCATTCTCCGGCCATACGAGCGCCAGGCAGTTTATACCGATCGCGGCTATTATAAGCAAAAACGCCCCCGTATCAGCATGGCGATATACAAATAGCGCCGCCAATAGCGCCGTCGAGACCTCGAGCAATATCAATGCCTTCTTCACGATATATGCCCTCCCTTATTATCTATCTTGCTATTTTGTCTTGCCATCTTCCTTCTTTAACGGCAGGATACCGGCAAGCTCTCCGATGACGTTCACGAGCTCCGTGTTGGACGGGACTATCACCTTGGCATTATTGGCAAGTGACTTCTCTACAGTCTCAAGCCGCCTCAAAACCTGCGCATTTCCTACAAAATACTTTTCCGCCGCCTCATTGACAAGCTTTATCGACTCGGCCTCGCCCTGCGCCTGAAGTATCTTGGATTGCCTAAGGCCCTCGGCGCGCTTGATCTGGGCCCTGCGCTCGCCGTCAGCGACCGTCTCTGTAGCTGTCGCGTAATCTATGGCCGCTATCTTTTCATTCTCTGCCTTGACGACCTTGTTCATGGTCTCCTGGACATCCTTAGGCGGGTCTATCTCCTTAAGCTCCGTCCTTACTATCTCAAGGCCCCAGGTCGCTGTCTCATTCATCAGCGTCTTATGGAGTTCATCATTTATCTTTCCGCGCTCGCTATTGGCGGATTTCAGCGTAAGAGTGCCTATGATATTCCTTAAGGTGGTTCGCGCGAGATTGACTATCTGATAGAGGTAATTATTTACGCTGTACTGGCTGCGCTTGACGCTCTCCTCTTCGGGTTTGACCTTGAAATATACCTGGGCGTCTACCTTGGCATTAAGGTTATCGTTCGTGATTATCTCCTGCGGCTCGGCGTCGACCATCTGCTCGGTGACATTTACCTGATACATCACATCTATGAAAGGCATTATCCAGTGAAATCCTGGGTTCGCGAACCTGTTGTATTTTCCGAACCTCTCGATCAGGCCTCTGTGCGTAGGCCTGATGATCCTGATCCCCGCAAAGAACACGATAACAACCGCCATCACCGCAATATATACTATCGTCACAATACCCGCCTTTCTAGATCGTTTTACTTAGTGTAGTCCGGACGTTTATATGCACCGCTATCTTCTTCCTCTTCCAGCTCCTCTTCCACTATATAATAAATAGGACTCTTCTTCTTGATTTTAGGCTTAGGCGCGGTCTCTTTTTCAATAGGCACGCCGAAAGGACCAAGTTCCGGAGCTGTCGTTCTCAATTGGTACGGGGTATATATTCGTACTCCCCGGAGCCACTTCTTTCATCGACGTAGGAGCTGGCTGCGCGTAAGGATATTTCATCCCGCTGTATGTCTGTTTTATCGGCGTCTGACGATTCTTCTGGACCTTGGCGCTCGTGCCATATGCTCCCTGAGCATGTGCGGGAATAGATATCAACACCGCAAGGAGTACTACGACCGATATTTTACCGATACCCATATCGCCTCCTTATTCTTCGTCAGCCTGCTCAACAGCTGTCATTTGGGATCCGGAATTCCCGGCGGTCTCCTCATCCGCTATGTTCGATTCGGACCGAGCTGCCTCTTCCTGGCCGGACATCTCGCTCGAGAGGTTCGAGCTCATCCCGGCTTCCGCGGCAGCAGTAGACTGCGACGCATCATCCTGCGCGTAAAGCGAAGCGGGCAATGTCAAAAGCGCTAATGCTAATGCTAAAACAAATATCCTGTTCATATCCCCTCCGTATTTTATGATGCTATCGACCGCGACCTGTCTTGGCGCCCATAGCCTTCATCATGTCAGCCATGTTCGGCACTTCGAATTTTGTGTAGCCCTGCGGCATTTCGAATAAAGCCGTATCCTGAGGCCCGACCCGTAAATTCTTATACTCCACCGACCAGCTTCCGTCCTCTGCGGATGTCTTCACCGGTATCCCGGATTGGATATCGACCCATTGAAGGACGGTATCCCGCCTTCCTGCAGTGCTATATGTGACGCGATACTTCCGCGCATTTCTTCCGTTTACAGATTCCTCTCCCAGGAAAGTCCTCTCTATCTCGCCGGGCATCTTTTCCGTGGCTCCCGCGATCTTCATAGGATCAAAAGGCTGTTCCATATACATGCCCTGATCAGGCATGACAAGCCATACCAATTTTTTGTCTATCCTTGTTATAGAGATAGCGCCGGCCATCTCCATACGGACTTTATCATTAGCTACGAACATCTTTCCTGTAGCGCTCCTGCCAGCTGCCGTACTGACCATGTCAGCGGAGAATTCAAGCGCTTCGGCCGCGCCTGCCAGAACAATGCTTGCCAATACTGTCAGAACAACCGCTATTTTCTTCATTACTCCTCCTATTATCGTAATCAAATTATATAAGGGGTATATTATACAATATTAAGTGGTATAAATTAACTTAAAAAATCTTTTAAGCTTACTGCGGGGTTGTGATAACGTTTGCGGCCGGCCGTATTCTTGCCGCATTGTATTGCTTCTTGAGGGCACCATTGCAGGCATGCAAAACACTGCTCACACTTATGCAACCACACAGGCTTCTTTTCCGCCATAGCTATGTTGTTGACCGGACACACCTTTTCGCATATTCCGCAGTTGTTGCACTTTTCGTCTGATCGGAAATGCTTGTCTTCGGAACGCGTCATCTTTAGCATTGGCGGATAGAGGGCCCTGCCAACCAGGTACCACAGCGGATTCGACCCTTCCATCTTATGCGGCCGGCCCTGCCTGACAATATCGGCTATCTCGCCCGTCCTTTTAAATGCGGCGGCAAAAAGCTCTTCCTGTTTTTCTAAGGGGATCGCTCCGCCGAAAGGCGTGTAATTACTGGGCATCAGTATCCCAAAACCTGCGGAAAGATTTAAACCCTTCTGTTTTAAATGGCGGGCAACCTGCCAGAGAGCGCAGCCCTGCGCCCCGGCATATGTGGTAATGGCAAAAATATATTTGTCGAACGGCGCCTGGAGTTTCCTGATAAAGTCCAATACGATAAGCGGAGGGTTGAAAGCATAGACCGGGAATACCAGCCCTATCCTGTCTGCGGATATATCGATCTCGCCTTTCACGGCCTTGGCCACGGATACGACTTCGGCATCCTTCAGTTGAGCGGCAAGGTCCCTTGCTATCTTGAGACAGTTGCCAGTGCCGGAAAAATAAAATATAGTTGTTTTCATTCCCTATTCTCCTGTTTATATCCGTTTTCTTATCACTATACAAAAGTCCTCTGCTTTTTTAGAGGCGCTCTCTCTTACGCAGATCGTTTCTATGGGAATGCGGTTAGCGTTTATATAATCAAAAAGTTCCGATATGTCTTCCGGGACCCAGACATGATTGTGGATATAAGGATGAGCGCCATTTCTTGGGGGGTCCGTATTCTCATTATTATCTCTGACGTGTGTTGGATCATCTACAGGGACGCTCTTCTTGAAGTCGTCGATCAGGTGGCTCAACTTCGTCCTTTCCCTATTTCGGTCGAAAGTCTTACGCTTATCGGGTATCCTTAGCCAGAGAATACCGCCCGGCTTCAATATCCTTAGCCACTCCGATATCGCCTTTATCGGATCCGTCAGGTGCTCCAGAACATGGCTTGCGCATACATAATCCAGTGAAGAGCCTTCTATCTTTGGCAGATCATGCGCATCTGAAACATAATCTACCTTATATGGGTGCTCGCTTGAAAAATCATCTACAAGGTCCACCAGTATCGACCCTTTGACCATATGCTTGCCGCAGCTTCCGATCTCAATACCCTTGCCCTTGCAGAACCTCCAGGGACCCTTCATATGCTCCCGCATGGCTTTAATAGCAACTTTGCCTATCCTGATCAGCATGGACAGGGCAAGGATCCCTGCGGCTATTGAATATATCCTGGTATTGTTCTTCCCGGCAAAAAAGAGGATCAAAACGGCTGATATGAAAAAAATGAAGGATAGGAAATAGAGGTTATTCTTTATCTTCTTAAGCGCTGGCGTTTTTTTCATTGGGGGAGAATCCCGGCTATAAACTATTTAAAATGAACGAATATGCGCCCAAAGTTCTTACTGTCCTTCTCTACGCGATGATACAGGCTCTTGATGCGCTTCTCTTCGAGGAACCGCAGGACCCGCTTCTTGAGCTGCCCGCTGCCTTTGCCCGGTATTATCTCCACAAGAGGTATCTTTTTCTCCACCGCCTCCATGATAACGCGGTCAAGCTCCTCTTCAATAGCCCTGCCATTATCAAATATGTCATGGAGATCGAGCTTCAATTTCGCCATCTTCGCCTTTATCCAGGCCAGGGTCCAGGGATCAATTAAAAACGCCCCTTATCCCTTCCAGCCATAAGCTGTAAGGGATAAGGTCTAGCCAAATAGGGCGTCTGCGGATTATCTAGCGGCCGCTGTCCTTGCGCTTTGAAAAGCAGTCCTTGCAATATACCGGACGGTCTTCCCTTGGCTTGAAAGGAACTTCGCATTCTTTCTTACATTCCGCGCAAATTGCCTTGTGCATTTCCCGCGGTCCGCCAAATCCACCACCTTGCTGATACGCCACATTACCCTCCCTTTGTTTTACTACTTGCATGCCTACGAGGCATGCCTCTAATTTTTAAAAATGCTGCGTTATTTCTTTTTAATATCTTTCAAGAGTTTATATTCGACAGAGTCAACTAGCGCTTGCCACGATGCATCTATGACGTTCTCGGAAACGCCGATCGTCCACCATGTATCATCTTTATCTTCCGACTGTATCAGAACGCGCACGCGCGCCGCCGTGCCCTGTTTCTCGTCAAGAACCCTTACCTTGTAGTCCGTAAGGTGCATCTCGGCGAGCTTCGGGTAGAATGCCATGAGCGCTTTTCTGAGCGCGCTATCGAGCGCATTGACAGGGCCGTCGCCCTGGGAGGCGGTATGTTCAATATCTTTACCAACTTTAAGTTTAATGATGGCCTCCGAGGTCATCTTCCCGCCTCGTTTTTTCTCGATGATGACCCGGAAATCCTCAAGCTCAAAGAAGTCCTTGAACTTCTTCATCGCGCGCTTCATGAAGAGCTCGAGCGACGCCTCTGCTGCCTCAAAGTGGAATCCCTTATTCTCAAGTTCCTGGAGCAGCTTCAGGATGCTCTTGCCCTTCTCCTCATCCTTGCCGATCCCCAGGTTCATCTCTTCGGCTTTCTTGAGGATCGTCGATTTGCCTGATAGCTCTGATATCAAAAGCCGCCTGTGGTTGCCGATCAACGATGGATCGATATGTTCGTATGTCCTTGAGTTCTTAAGGACTGCGTTGACGTGAACGCCCGCCTTGTGGGCGAATGCGCTGTTCCCCACGAACGGCTGGCTGTCCATCGGCTTCATATTAGATGTCTCTGCTATGAACCTCGATATCTCGGTGAGCTCTCTCAACGCCATATCTGAGACGCAGTCTATGCCGAGTTTCAATTTCAGCGCCGGTATTATCGACATTAGATTGGCATTGCCGCACCTCTCGCCATAGCCGTTTATCGTGCCATGGACCTGTATGCATCCTGCCTGGACGGCCGCGACGGAATTCGCGACAGCCATCTCACAGTCATTGTGGGCATGGATGCCGATCGGGACCTTGATTACGCACCTGACCTCTTCGACTATCTCGAAAACTTGCGAAGTGATAGTGCCGCCGTTGGTATCGCATAGGATTATGCGCTTGGCGCCCGCGCCTTCGGCCGCCTTCAGGGTCTTGAGCGCGTATTCGCGGTTATCTTTATATCCGTCGAAGAAGTGCTCGGCATCATAGAATACGGTGCGCCCCTTTGACGTAAGGTAGCCCACAGAGTCGGATATCATCTTCAGGTTCTCGCTCAAATCGCACTTGAATACATCCTTAACGTGGAGGTCCCAGGACTTCCCGAAGATGGTGATGTATTTCGTTTCGGCGGATAAAAGGCCTTTAAGTATGGCATCCTGCGCGACCTTGGTATTTGCCCTGCGGGTGGAACCGAATGCCGTGAGCTTTGCGGTCTTAAGCTTATGCTTTTTCGCCTTCCTGAAATACTCCATGTCCTTGGGGTTCGCGCCTGGCCATCCGCCCTCGATGAAATGGACGCCAAGCTCGTCGAGCTTCTCGGTGATCTTAAGCTTGTCCGCAACGGAAAACGATATGCCCTCACCCTGCGAACCGTCCCTTAATGTCGTATCATACAGCTCGATCTTCTGCATTTAGGCTATGCCCTCTTTTTGCTCAGCTTGAACTTCGCGTGGAGCGCCTTCACGGCTTCGGCTCCGAGCTCTTTCTTTACGACGCACGAGATCTTGATCTCGCTGGTGGATATCATCTCGATATTGATCTTCTTTCTGGCAAGCGTCTCGAACATATCCGCGGCAACGCCGGAGTGGCTCCTCATTCCGATCCCGACTATGGAGACCTTGGCGATGTTGTTATCGACCGTTACGTCGCCCGCGCCTATCGTCCCGGACGTCTCCTTAGCGACCTTGATCGTCTTGTTGAGGTCGCTCGTCGGAACGGTGAATGACACGTCCGTCGCGCCCGTCCTCGAAACGTTCTGGACGATCATGTCTACGTTTATATCTGCTTTGGCCAGGTCTTTGAATATCTTCGCCGCCAAGCCCGGCTTGTCAGGCACGTCGCAGATGGTGACCTTTGCCTCGTTCTTGTTTATAGCTACCCCTGAAACGACTGTGTCTTCCATCGCCTTTACCTCCTTGGAAATTATCGTGCCCATCTTATTTGAGAAACTTGACCTTACGTGTATAGGAACATTGAACTTCATCGCGAATTCTATCGAGCGCGGCTGGAGTATCTGCGAGCCCAGCGACGCGAGCTCGAACATCTCTTCGTAACTTATCTTGTCGATCTTCCTGGCGTCGGGAACTATCCTGGGGTCGGCCGTAAATACGCCCTCGACGTCGGTGCACATCTCGCAGATGTCGGCCTTCACGACCCTCGCAATAGCCACTGCCGTAAGGTTCGACCCTCCGCGGCCGAGCGTCGTGATGTCCTGGTTCAGCGTGATCCCCTGGAAACCCGCGACTATCACTATCCTGTTATCCTTGAGCTCGTCGAGTATGCGTTTCGCGTTGATGTCGATTATGCGCGCCTTGGTGTAAGAGGTATCGGTTATTATGCCTACCTGTGCGCCTGTAAAAGATATGGCGTCCTCGCCCAGCTTGTGTATGGCCATCGCAAGGAGCGCGCAGGATACCTGCTCGCCGGTAGAGATGAGCATGTCGAGCTCTCTGTCGGAAGGGTTATAGGTTATCTTGTGCGCCAGGTCTATCAGGTTGTCGGTCGTGTCACCGAGCGCCGAGACCACCACGACGACCTTATTGCCCTGCCTCTTGGTCTTTACGACGCGCCTTGCGACATTCTGTATCCTTTTTACGTCGGCGACGCTCGTGCCGCCGTATTTTTGGACTATTACCTTCTTCGACATATCATTTAACCCTTTTTAGCTGAAAGCTGACAGCTGATGGCTGAAAGCTTCTTATTTATTCTTCAAAAAATGGCCCGTCAAGGCCGCGCCCGACTTGAACTTGACCTCGCTTGCGGCGCCATTCTTCTCGGTAAATGCTTCAAAACCATTCTGGCCTATGCCCTTACCGGCCATGACGAACGGAACGGGATCTGCAACGTGGGTCCTCACCTCTACCGGGGTTGCATGGTCCGGCAGGACCATGATACGGTACTCTTTCGAATTCTTCAGATACTGCCATACCGGCCCAACGACAAATTTATCGAAGTTCTCTATGGCCCTTATCTTCTCCCTCACCTCGCCGTTATGGCCTGCCTCGTCGGGCGCCTCCACATGGACGAATACGAAATCCTTATCCTTTAAAGCATTGACGGCATATTCTCCCTTGCCCTGGTAATTCGTATCATAGTATCCTGTCGCGCCCGGAACGCTCACCACGTCAAGCCCTACGAGCTTTCCTATCCCATTCAGCAGGTCTACGGCCGAGATGACCGCTCCGGTAAGGCCGAACATGCCCTTGAATGTCGGCATGTTGGGATCTGTGCCCTGCCCCCAGAGCCATATCATGTTGGCAGGGTTCTCGCCCAGGTCGAGCCTGACCTTGTTTATCTCGTGCTTCTCCAGTAATTGGCGCGCCTTCTGCATGATATCGATGATACTATCGGCCTGTTTGCCCTTTGGCAGGTTCTTCGATATCGACTTGCCGGTTATGTCATGGGGCGGAACGCATACAGTCTTGACATAGTCTGTCGCCTCTTCATGCGACCTGGTCTTTATGATAAGAAGGTGGCGGTAGCTCTTGCCGGGGCAGAACCTGATCCTGTCGGAGCCGAGCTTCTCGTTAAGGAAATTGATGATAGTCGTCGCTTCTTTATCGTGGATGTGGCCTGCGCTGTAATCCGCAAGCGTGTCGTTGTTTGCGGTGATGAGGTTGCATCTGAAGGCAACATCACCTTCTGTCAGCGTCACGCCGATATTGGCTGCCTCGAGCGGCCCCCTTCCGGTGTAATAGATCTTAGGGTCATATCCCATAACCGCAAGATTGGCAACATCGCTTGCCGCCTTCATGCCGCGAGGTATCGTCTTTACGATGCCTACGGTGCCGGCCTTCGCTATCTCATTCATATTGGGTATCTTGGCGACTTCCAAAGGCGTCTTGCCATCCAACTCTGCCATCGGCCAGTCAGCCATCCCATCGCCTAAAAGGATCGCATATTTCATATCCCTATCTCCTTCAACACGGCATCAAGTTTCGCTTCTACTACAGCGGGCTTGGATACACTTGCTATCGCCCTGTCCGGGTCCTTCAACCCATGCCCGGTGAGAATGCAGACGATCTTAATTTTCCCGGACCCCGGACCCCCTGTCCCGAGCGAAGTCGAGGGATGGACCCTGGCCCCTTTAAAATATCCTTTTTTCGCGAGTTTCAACACGCCCGCCACGCTTGCCGCGCTTGCGGGTTCGACGAAGACACCTTCTTTTGCGGCAAGAAGTTTATAAGCGGCAAGTATCTCGTCATCGGTCACCATATCTATCAGGCCGCCTGATTCATCGCGTGCAGCCTCGGCCTGCTTCCAGCTCGCGGGATTGCCTATCTTTATCGCGGTCGCGATGGTATGAGGGTCTTTTACAGGATGCCCGAGCACGATGGGCGCCGCGCCCTCAGCCTGAAAACCGAGCATCTTCGGCAGTTTCGTCGCCTTCTTCGCGGCCTTATATTCTTTGTAACCCTTCCAGTATGCGGTGATGTTGCCTGCGTTGCCCACGGGGATGGCATGAAAATCCGGCGCATCCCCGAGAGAGTCGCATATCTCAAATGCCCCGGTCTTCTGCCCTTCTATCCTGTAAGGGTTGATGGAGTTCACCAAAGTTATAGGATATTTATCTGTTATCTCCCTCACCAGGTTGAGCGCATCGTCAAAATTACCCTTTACAGCTATGACTTTTGCGTTGTGTATCATCGCTTGGGAGAGTTTGCCCAGCGCGATCGCTCCTTCTGGGATGAGGACTACGCATTTTAAACCTGCCCTTGCGGAATACGCGGCGGCGGACGCGGAGGTGTTGCCTGTGGAAGCGCACATAACGAACTTCGAACCCTCTTCGATGGCCTTAGATATGGCCATGGTCATGCCTCTGTCCTTGAAAGAACCGGTTGGATTAAGCCCCTCGTATTTAAGATAGACCTCGACGCCTTCTCCGACGAGACTCGATACGTGGCAAGCATAGACCAGCGGCGTATTGCCTTCGTTAAGCGTCACCACCGGAGTCTTGTCGGTTACCGGTAAGAACTTCCTGTATTCCTCTATTACGCCCTTCCACATAGATTTATCCTTCGACCCTCACCCTCACCGACTTCTTCTTTATAACGCTTAGGGCGTTTATCTCTTTCAATGCCCTGGCCATGTCCCGCTCAAGCGCTTCATGGGTCATCATGACGATAGGCGCGATCTGGGACGAGCGCTTCTCTTTCTGGGTCACGGTCGCGATGCTTATATCGTATTTGCCGAGTATCCCCGATATTTTCGCAAGCACGCCTGGCTTATCGACGGCGGAGAATCTCATGTAATACCTGGATCTCACGTCATTCATGTGCTTTAGGCCGGTGACGTCCTTCTTGAATATTATGCTATTTTCTATCTTGGCGTCCTCTTGAACGACCTTCGCTATATCGACGATGTCAGCCACCACTGCGCTCGAAGTGGGCTCGGGACCTGCGCCGCGGCCGTAAAAAAGGTTGTCTCCCACCAGATCGCCCCTCACGAATATGGCGTTGTAAGCGCCGCCCACGCTCGCCAGCAGATGATCGACAGGTATCAGCGTCGGATGGACCCTGAGCTCGAGAGAGGTCCCTGACCTCTTCGCGATGGCGAGAAGTTTTATGGCATAACCGTGCTCTCTGGCATATTCTATGTCTACGGGTTCTATATCCGAGATACCTTCGGTATATATTTTTTTAGGCTTTACGTGGACCCCGAACCCCAAAAGCGCCAATATCGAAAGCTTGTGGGCCGAATCTATGCCTTCTATGTCAAGGGACGGATCGTGCTCGGCATAGCCTTTCTTCTGTGCGAGCTCAAGCGCGTCGTCAAAGCTTAAGCCCCCTTCGGCCATGTTTGAAAGTATGAAATTGCTCGTCCCGTTTATTATCCCGTATATGAGCTCGATCTTATTGGCTATGAAACCTTCGCGCAATGATTTTATTATGGGAATGCCGCCTCCGACCGACGCCTCGAAACCCACGAGAAGCCCCAGCCTGTTGGCGAGACCGAAGACATCGTCCCCGACTTCCGAGAGGAGCGCCTTGTTGGCCGTGACGACGTGTTTGCCCTGGCGCAAAGCCTCGAGAATTATATCCCTTGCGGGATATACGCCGCCTACGAGCTCTACCACGATATCTATGTCAGGATCATACAGGACCTTGCCTATGGATTTGGTAAGGACCTTCTTCGAGACCTTCACGGGCCTCTTAGTAGAAATATCCTTGTCGCATATCTTGTCTATGACGATATCGACGCCTGTCCTATCGCGCAAAAAGGATCTCTTGGTCTTAAGCGCCTTCACAACTCCGCTGCCGATAGTGCCAAAGCCTATAAGCCCTACTTTGATCTTTTTCATATCACGCCTTTTTTTCTTGGACCCTAGACCCTTGTCCCTGGACCCTAAAAATGGTCGGGGCGGGCGGATTCGAACCGCCGACCCCTTGCACCCCAAGCAAGTGCGCTTAGCCAGCTGCGCTACGCCCCGAAATCAAAATAATATATTGGGTGATATTATAACAAATTTGACATAATATACAATAAAAAAAGAGGCTCTTTTCCTGATAGAAAAGGACCTCATCCATTTAGTCCTGACGCGGCCTGGCACGATAGCGTTTCCTAAAAGAGCTTTGCCAAGCTTTAGGTAGCACTACCGTGCCGGTATTACAATTACCCCCTTACCCATCTTTGCTGCTTCTCTCGAGCGTCTAATTTCGAGCGTCTTATTTTATCGATTAAGAAAGTTGTTTTAATGAACTTTCGTTTTTCTCGTCTCAATTATAATATACCTTCAAATTCGTGTTTTGTCAAGGGGCAATATCAAGCTTTTTTATTGCCTAATTCTATATGCTCTAAAGCTTCGAATTATAGTGAATGGGCAAGGAAGACGCATATGTAGATTTTTAATGGACTAATGTTATATTGTGCTATTAGTAGGCGCTCTCTTCTTTTGGAGAGCGTGTCATGAGATCCTGGACTGCTTTTTTAGGATCCTTATTCTCATAAAGGACCTTGTATATCTCTGATGTAATGGGCATTTCGACTTTACATCTCTTCGCAAGCTCATATGCGGACTTCGTGGTCGCGACACCTTCAATGACCATCTCCGTCCCCTTCAGAATATCTTTAAGTTTCTTGCCCTTGCCTATCTCTTCTCCGAGCCACCTGTTGCGGCTGTATGAGCTCATGCATGTGGTCGCAAGGTCGCCGAGACCGCTCAAACCGTAGAATGTTTCGCGCTTCGCGCCCATCGCGAGGCCGAGCCTGACTATCTCGACCAGGCCGCGCGTGAGAAGCGCCGCCTTGGCGTTAGTGCCGAAACCGAGCCCGTCGGAGGCGCCAGCCGCTATGGCTATTATGTTCTTTATAGAACCGCCGACCTCGACGCCGATAATATCATTATTCGTATATACCCTGAAGCGGTCGGTCATGAATATCTCCTGGACCGCCTTAGCAAGCTCAAAGTCTGTGGAAGATGCTACGATAGTGGTGGGAACGCCGTTGGCCACTTCAAGCGCTATTGTGGGTCCGGAAAGCATAGCAAGCGGAATGTCACCGAGCACTTCGGTGATCAACTCCGACATGAGCTTCAGCGTGCCATTTTCTATCCCTTTGGTGACGCTGACAAATACCTTGCCCGAGAGGTCCTCCATCTTGATCATGGCGAGAACGCCTCTTAAGTATTGGGACGGCACAGCAAGGACGATGAGGTCGCTCTTCTTTACCGCCTCATCCATGGATGAAGTTATGCAGATATCCGGCGGTATCTTGACGCCGGGCAAAAATTTCACATTCTCCCTGTCGCGCTTCAGGATCTCGACGTAATCGGGAAATATGCCCCAGATCGTGACGCCGAAACCTTTCTTAGAAAGGAGTATCCCCAGCGTCGTCCCCCACCCCCCGTCTCCTATCACAGCTATATTCTTTACCGGTTTCATAGTATCACTTTTATATCACACCTCTCCACCCGCGTCAAGGAATCCGTGACCATAGGCAGAATTTCCTTACTGCGAAGGCGGGCGGCCCTTCTGGGGTAGATCTGTCGCTTGACGTTCGCTCACAAGATAGCAAGATAAGGCAAGATAAGGTAAGGCCAAGATAAGCAAGATAAGGGACGTTTCTAAATCTGATCTTGGGACGTTTGTAAATTCCATCCTGCACCTGTCCCCTAACTTTTTAGTGGACTGGCGCGATTTTTAATTTTGGGACATGCGTAAGATGGATTTTAGAAATATTCCTATATCTGTTTATGCCTATATATTGTATCCCTCCTTCCCGGGGACAGGTGTGATCTTAAATTTGGGGACACATGCAGGATGGAATTTAGAAACGTCCCTAATTTTTGCCTCTGGACCCTTGACCCTGGACCCTTGACCCTCTATAATATCTGGATGCTGAAGATCGGCAACAAGAAGATCGAGACCAATATTTTCCTCGCGCCCTTATCCGGATGCTCGGACCTCGCGTTCAGGATGATAGCCAGGGAACATGGCGCAAAGTTCTGTTTCTTCGAGATGGTAGATTCGCACTCTATGATCTACAACCGCAAGAGGACCCTCTCGATACTAAAGACAGACGAGAAGGACAGGCCTATCGCGGGCCAGCTCCTGGGGCGCGATCCCTCCATAATGCTCGAGGCCGCGCTCAAGATGCTCGAACTGGTAGATATGCCATTTATAGACATCAACTGCGCATGTCCGGCGAAGAAGGTCATAAAGAAGAAGGCCGGATCATATCTTCTGAAAGACACCGAAAGCCTTTATAAGGTAGTGAAGAAGCTCGCGTCATCCCTCCCCGTGCCTGTCACCGTAAAACTAAGGATCGGATTTGACAAGAAAGATGCCGGAGAGATAGCCGAGACCGCCAAAAGGTGCGAGTCGAGCGGCGCGGCCGCGATATTCGTCCACGGAAGGACGCGCGAACAAGGGTATAGAGGCGACATCGACCATGCTTCGATCAAGGCGATAAAAGACGCTGTGGGCATACCTGTCATCGGCGGCGGGAACATATTCTCGCCGGAGCTGGCCAAAAAGATGTTTACGGAAACCGGATGCGATGGTATATTTGTCGCAAGAGGCGCTTTCGGTAACCCGTGGATATTCAATGACATCGAGCGATATATTAAGACCGGAAGGCTGCCGTCTCCCGTAAGCGCCGAGACCAGAAAAGAGGTCCTAGAAAAGCACCTCTCTTATATCGAGACGTATAAGGAGATGCGGCCCGCTTCGCGGGTCAACTGCATGCGAAAAGCCGTCATCTGGTATGTAAAAAGCTTGCCTCACGCTTCAAGGATACGCGATACCGCATGCCGCGCGAGAAGTTATGAAGAGATGGTCGACATCGTCGACAAAATATAAGGAGAGACATTGTAATGCTTAAAGAACTGAAGTCAAAACTCCAACTTGAGGTAAGACCGAATTCCAGGGAAGGCGAATATCTGGAGGCGGTGGTCAAGACGAATGACCTTGAAGCGTTGAACGCCATACTTGTAAAACATTTGGGGCACCCTGTCAAAAAGGGCGGAAAACATGCTGAGCTGACGGGCGAAGCAGGAAAAGTCGCCGGCATGATCGGAGGCATAAGGACCGAGCAGACATTCTACTGCAGCGACAAGGATGATGCCGTATATTACGCCGCGCTATGGCCGTGGGCATCGGATCCGCTGAGAATAACTTTAAAAGCAGGTATCCTAAAGAAGTAGGCTATTTTAAATACGCCTTTATTATCTTCTGTTCCTTCACCGGCTTATCCCCCGCTCCTACCGGAACAGACTCCAGCTTCTTGACTATGTCATAACCCGACGTGACCTCGCCGAATATGGTGTGGTGCATGCTGAGCCACGGCGTCTGGACTGTCGTGATGAAGAACTGGCTTCCGTTTGTGCCGGGCCCGGCGTTCGCCATGGCCAGAAGCCCCGTCTTATCGAAAGACACCTTGGGCGTGACCTCATCCGCGAAAGGCTTTCCCCATATGGAACTTCCGCCGCGGCCCGTGCCTGTAGGATCCCCGCCCTGTATCATGAAATCTTTTATGACCCTGTGGAATATGGTGCCGTTATAATAGCCCTTCTCTACGAGCGACGTAAAGTTCTCGCACGCCTTAGGCGCCACGTCGGGCTTGAGCGTAAGCTCTATATTGCCCTGGCTTGTCTCTAGAACTACTGTCTTCTTATCCATCGCGTATCCTCTTTCTGTAAATGAGACTACAATAAATATAGCAAATAAAAATATCGCAAGCCTGTTAAATGTCTTCAATTTGAGTTTACCCTCATCTTGTAAAGGTCCCCGTGCGTTCCCGTTATCCACATGCTCTCTCCGTCCCATGCTATCCCCGTAGCATCCGATACCGGGGATGTGAATACCCCGATGGCCTTCCAGGTGTCAATATCCACTTTATAGACGAGCTTGGAGAACCAGCTCGTGATCCACAGATATTTGCCGTCCCATGCAAGCTGAGACGGTTCCTGTATGCATTTTATGAGGATGACCGAAAGCAGGCGCCCGTCGCGGTCGAGCTCCAGCAGGTGGAACTTCGTGCCCATCCCCCTTGTCCATGTTATCACATATACCCTCTCGCCCGTACAGATCACCCCTGCCGGATGGGAAGGCTCAACGCTCATATCTTTAAGCGGCGTAAACCTGTCGCCGGAGAGCTTGGCGCGGTAGATCTTCATGGTGTCCCAGTCCGTAATATAATAAGTCCCGTCCCCGGCATAAGATATCGCCTCTGTAAAAGTCCCGATCGAGCGTATGGTGGACTTCACCTTACCGTTTGAAATATCGACTATCCAGGTATGTCCCTTTTTGCCGTTACTGACCCACATATCTTTTCCGTCGAAATAAAGCCCCTCGTGATATCCGCCCGGCAGGCGCACCTTCTGCAATACCTTTGCCTGTATCCACTGATATTCGTCCACCCTCTCAAGCGAAAGCGACGCCGGCTCCGCAAAAGATATGTCCGCGGCAAATGATATCAATAATAGCGCTGCGGCGATAATGCCTGGCATCTTCTTCATCGTGGCTTCCTGGTCTATTTGAATCCGCTCATTATTTCTGCATTTTCGAGGGCGACCGCCGCGCTAGCGGCAAGGCCGTGGAGCATGAACATGTCGAGGACGTCAAAGGGGTGCTTTTCGAGCTTGTTATATATCTCGAAACAGCCGAGGAGGACTCCCTTCCTGCTTATTATGGGCGCTGCGGCGACATTATAAAAACTGACATCTCTGCGGACATCCTGAAGGACATGGGGATCGCGCGCGGCATCATTGGTATAATACGGCCTCATCGTCTCCGCCACCCATCCGGAGATGCCCTCGCCCCGCTCGAAAGAATACTTTACCGGGAAGACTTTGCCTTCTTTATTATATTCCGTGAAGACCATCTTCTTGTCAATGGACAACCCCGCCATGCCGCCCTCCGCGCCCACAAGCTCCATCGCCGAAGCAATGAGAATCCGCATGATGATCGGCACTTCCAGGACGGCATTTATGTGAACGCTCGTGCGCGAGAGGACCTCAAGCTGGTAGTCGCGCCTAAGAAGAGCCTCTTCGGCTTTCTTGCGGTCGGTTACGTCGCGGATATATTCGATGACGCCGGCGATCCTGTTGGTGGCAGGATCTACGAGCGGATAACTATATATATCGAGCCATCCCGCATTCTCGCCTTTAGGGCCTATCTTCTGGACAATATCGTGGGCGGACTCGCCGGTCTGCAAAGTCTTGTATGTAGGGCATACTTCGCATATGGCCTTCCGCCCGTGGTATGCTTCATAGCATTTCTTTCCGACAAGAGGCATGGCGTGTTCATACCACTTCTCCATGGCCGGGTTGACGCGGATGATGTTCATGTTCTTGTCGAGGATGCTTATGCCGTCCTGGATGCTTGTAAATACGCTCGAGAGGAATGCTTCGTTCTTCTGGAGAGCCGCCTCTGCGCGCTTGCGCTCCTCGATCTCGAGGACCATCGGACGGAACAGGAACAGATATAATGCCGGAGAGAGCAGCGTGATGGACATAAGGGCGTCGAGGAAGACGTTATATCTTACGCGTAAGAACGGTATAAAGATGAAGAGCGTTATGACCAGCGCTTCGCATATGATTATAGACAAAGTGATCGTTACCAGGACCGATGTCGGGGATAGCCGCTTTACCATTAAATACCTTTACTTCCTTTCGTTATAATTTTATGGATATATTATATCATCACTTCCGGCATAAGGCAAAAATTCTAAGATAAAAGCTTCCTGGCCAGATAAAGCTTATTGAGCTTCTTTAACGCCTCAAGGACATACCGCTTGTTGCCGGGCTGTTTTGACTGGATGAGGGCTCTCTGAAGCTTCCGCTCCCTCGGATTGCGCGCTACATATATCTCCCGGCCGGTAAACGGGTCCTTGCCCGTATAATAGATCGCGGCGGAGAAAGTCATGGGAAGCGGTATATAATCCTGTATCTGCTCCGGACTTATCTTGTTCTTCGCAAGATAGAGCGCCAGCTCTAGCGCTCCCTCGAGATCGGCGCCGGGATGGGCGCTTAAAAAGTAGCTCACCAGGAACTGTTTTTTATTGAGGCTCTTATTTATCCTGCTGAATTTCTCGACGAACTTTTCATAGACCTTAAAGGACGGCTTGTTCATAAGCTCGAGAACCTTGTAGTCGCAATGCTCCGGCGCCACCTTGAGCTGGCCGCTGACGCGCTCGGAGCACAGCGCCCTCAGGTATTCGTCGGCATCCTTATCTACGAGAAGGTCGTATCTTACGCCGCTTCCTACGAATACATGCTTTACCCCGGGTATCCCTTTAAGGCGCTTCCACAGCCGCAGGGTCGGGCCGTACCCCAATTTCAGGTCCTTGCACTTTTCGGGGACAAGGCACTTCTTGTTCCTGCAGGCGCCGCTCTTCTCCCATGACGGGCACTCGGCCCTGTAGAGATTCGCCGTCGGCCCGCCTATATCGGTTATCGTCCCGCCGAAGTCGCGGCGCTTCACAAGCCTCTTCGCCTCTTCGACTATAGAATCCTCGCTGCGGCTCTGAATGATCCTGCCCTGGTGAAGGCAAAGCGTGCAGAAACTGCATCCGCCGCTGCAGCCGCGATGGGATATTATCGAATTCCTCACCGTTTCGAAGCCGGGCACTCCGCCGGCTTTGGAATAGCCGGGATGCCATGCGCACGCGTAGTTTAAAAGATATATCCTGTCCATCTCGTCGGTAGAGAGCGGCTTGGCCGGCGGAAGCTGGACGACGAACCTTTTCTCGTGCCTCTGGACGATCGTCTTTCCGCGCACGGGATCGGCTTCCGCGTAAAATGCCCTGAATGCTTCGCTGAACTTCTCCTTGCCGGCGAGCACCTCCTCAAAAGAAGGTATCTCGACAAAATCCTTGAGGGTCGTGATATCATTCCTCGCTATGACCGTTCCGCGAACGTTATCTATGGCCTTCAACTCCTCGCCGCAACGCAAGCGCCGGGCGATCTCGAAGATCTGTTTTTCGCCCATGCCGTATACGAGCATATCGGCTTTGGCATCCAAAAGTATGGAGCGCCTCACCTTGTCGGACCAGTAGTCATAGTGCGCGAGTCTCCGGAGGCTCGCCTCTATTCCTCCGAGCACTATCGAAACTCCCGGGAAGGCCTCGCGGATCTTATTGCAGTATATGATAGATGCCCTGTCGGGCCTTAAGCCGGGCTTGCCTCCGGGCGAATAATCATCCGAGCTCCTGGGCATCTTATTGGCAGTATAATTAGCGACCATGGAGTCGAGATTCCCTGCCGTGACTCCGAAGAAAAGTTTCGGGCGGCCGAGCCTCTTAAAATCATCTGCGCTCTTCCATTCCGGTTGGGCTATTATACCGACCTTGAAGCCCTCGCTCTCAAGGACGCGGCCAATGATGGCAGCGGCATAAGACGGGTGGTCAACATAGGCATCACCGGTGACTATTATTATGTCGAGCTCCGACCATCCGCGCTTGTCGAGATCGGCTTTCGATGTGGGCAGGAACTTGTCTGGTATCATAGTTGTCCCAAAGCTGATTAATATATGATAGGTAAAGTATGGCTTACGCTACTGTCTGACTGGAAACTGACTGAAGATCCTGCGGGACGGCTATATTCTTTACTTCAAGCTTCGGATCTATCTTTTTAAGGAGGCCTTTCAGGACCTGACCCGGGCCTATCTCCAGGAATGTAGTTATGCCGCTTGCGGCGACATTCTTTATCGACTCCTCCCAGAGCGTGCGTGAGCTTACCTGGGTTATAAGGTTATCTTTTATGGCCGCCGGGTCTGTCTGCGCTTTTGCATCGACATTGCTGACAAAAGAGAGCCTGGGCGCGGAGATGTTGACCTTGTCGATATAATTCTTCAATTTATCGGCCGCGTGGACCATCAGGGATGAGTGGAACGGACCGCTGACGTCTAGCATCAGCACTCTCTTGGCGCCCTTATCCTTCGCAAAGCTGGCCAACAGCTCTATATTATTTGTCTTCCCGGAAACTACCACCTGTCCCGGACAATTGAGGTTAGCTATCTCGCATCCTATGCCCTTGCAGAGTTCCTCTACGGCTTTAATGTCCATTCCTATGATGCAGGCCATCTTGCCCGGGTTCTTCTTCGAGGCCTCTTCCATAAGCTCGCCGCGCTTCCTCACCAAAACAAGCGCATCCTCGAAAGAGATAGAGCCTGCCGCGATAAGAGCCGTGTATTCGCCGAGGCTCAAGCCCAGGCTGAACTTAGGAGCGTAATTTGAATAAACTTGAGATGCCTCAAGCGCTCTCAGCGCGGCTATGCTCGCAGTAAGTATCGCCGGCTGGCTGTTCTTTGTGCTCGACAGCTCTTCCTGCGGCCCTTCGAAACAGAGCTTCTTAATGTCAAATTTCAGTATCTCGCCGGCTTTATCGAAGATCTCTTTCGCCTGAGGAAAAGCATCGTAAAGCTCTTTGCCCATGCCGACTGCTTGCGCGCCCTGCCCCGGAAATATCAGCGCCGTGTCTACCATTCGAGTACTATCGCTCCCCATGTCAATCCTCCGCCGAAAGCGTCGAGAAGGACCTTGTCGCCCCTCTTTATCCTGCCGCCCTTAATAGCCTCGACAAAAGCTACCGCGCTTGACGCGGCGGACATGTTGCCGTATTTTTCTATATTGAGATAGATCTTGTCTTCCGTCAGGCCCATCCTCTTCGCGACCGCGTTCAATATCCTGAGGTTGGCCTGGTGCGGGATGACGAGCTTTATGTCCTCGGCCTTCAGGCCCAGCGATTTCGTCGCTTCAAGAGCCGCGTCAGCCATTATCTTTACGGCGTGCTTGAACAGCTCCGAACCGTTCATCTTTATAAAGTGCAGTTTGTCCTCGACCGACTTCTTCGACGCCGGTATGCGCGAGCCTCCGGCCGGAAGTTTTATGAGTTCGCCTTGCTTGCCGTTCGCGCCCAGGTGGACCGAAAGTATGCCGCCTTTCTCGACGGGTCCGAGCACCGCGGCCCCTGCGCCGTCGCCGAAGAGGACGCACGTATTGCGGTCGCTCCAGTCTGTTATTGTAGAAAGTTTTTCGGCGGCTATCACAAGGGCATGCTTGTAAGTGCCGGACGCTATGAACTGCTTGGCTATGGCCAGGCCGTATATGAAACCGGAACAGGCGACGCTTACGTCGAATGCCGGCACCTGCCTCGCGCCGAGCTTGTCCTGGACGATGCAGGCCGTCGCCGGGAAGAACATGTCGGGCGTTATCGTGGCGACGATTATGAGATCGATATCCGCAGGCGTTAACTTTGCATCCTCAAGCGCGCGCTTTGCAGCCATGGTAGCCATGTCGCTTGTCGCCTCATCCTCGCGGGCTATCCTGCGCTCCTTTATGCCGGTCCTCGTCGTTATCCACTCGTCGGTGGTATCGACTATCTTCTCGAGGTCCTTGTTGGTAAGCCTCTTCTCGGGAAGATACATGCCTACTCCCAGTATTCCTACTTTTTTAGTATCGCACATATTTTAATAGCTCTCCAATTCCTCTATTATATGCTTGTTCACGTCCTGTTTGATCGATTCCCCCGCGAACTTAACAGCGTTCTTTATTGCCTTGGCCGTAGACGAGCCATGGGATATTATGCATCTTCCGTCGACCCCCAGAAGCGGCGCCCCGCCGTATTCGGAATAGTCCAGCTTCTTCTTGAGCTCATTGAATGCCGAGCTTGCCAGGGCGGCGCCGATGGTGGCTATGATATTGACCTTTATCTCGCGCTTCAACAGCTGGACTATCGTATCGACCACGCTCTCGGATACCTTAAGTATTACATTGCCGACAAAACCGTCGCAGAGCACCACGTCGGCCTTGCCCGAATAGATGTCGCGCCCTTCGATATTGCCTATGAAATTGAGCTTAGACTCGCTGAGCAGAGTATGGGACTCTTTTATAAAATCCGTTCCCTTTGACTCTTCCTCGCCTACATTAAGCAAGCCTATGGTCGGATTATCTTTCTTCAATATATATTTGCAATAAGCGTCCGCCATTATCCCGTTTTGGAGCATATGCATAGGTTTCGGATCGATGTTAGCTCCGACGTCCATTATTAGGGATGTGCCGGTAAGGACCGGTATACATATGGCTATGCCGGGGCGCTCTATGCCGGGCAGTAACCGCAAAGATAAAGTAGCCGCGCAGACCACTGCTCCGGTGTTCCCGGCTGATATGAACGCGTCGGCCTTGCCCTTCTTTAAGAGATCCATGCCGACGACTATGGATGAATCACGCTTGCGCCTCACGGAGATGGCCGCCGGCTCGTGCATCTCTATGACTTCGGAGGCATGGACGACCGAAAGTTTATCAGACCTAAATTTGTGCTTTTTAAGCTCCGCTTCCACCCTCTCTTGATCGCCTACAAGTATCAGGTCGTAGCCGAACTCCTTTATCGCCTGTATGGCGCCTTCTACTTCCACGCCGGGAGCCTGGTCGGCGCCCATCGCATCTATGACTATCTTCATAGCGTTAAACCCTTTTTATCTGTTTTACTTCTTCTTCTCTTCGGCAGTCTCAAATATCACAACGGGCTTGCCGTTATAGTAGCCGCAATGCGGGCAGACCCTGTGGGGCAACCTCTTCTTCTTGCAATGCGGGCAAGTCGAAAGGTTTACAGCCGGAGAGATCTTTGAATTTGCGCCTCTCCTCCTGTCGCGTCTTGACTTTGAATGTTTACGTTTAGGTAATGCCATTTTATGCGCTCCTTTTTTTGATTATCTTATATGCATCTCTCGCTATCAAAAGCTCCTCATTTGTCGGTATTACGAGGAACTTCACTTTTTTAGAAACCACCTTCCTTAGATCGCTTGCTATCTTCTTTATAAGCCACGGATTATTCTCGCTTATACCGGCCGTAAATATGACGGCGTCAAGATCGCCCATGGCCGCCTGGTAGGCGCCGATATATTTCTTGATCCGATATACGAATATCTCTAAAGCTATCTTCGCTCTCCTGGACCCCGGACCCTTGCCCCTGGCCGCTTTCAAAATATCCCGCATATCATTGCTGATTCCGGAAAGACCTAAAAGCCCGCTCTCCTTGTTCAGGATATCGCTTATCCTGTTCGGGCCGATCCTCTCCTTCTCCATCATGTAAAAGACAACGGCCGGGTCGAGATCTCCCGAACGCGTACCCATCAAGAGCCCCTCAAGCGGCGTAAAACCCATCGACGTATCGACCGACTTTCCCCTGTCGACAGCCGCCATGCTGCATCCGTTTCCCAGGTGGCAGGTGATGAGCTTCAAAGAAGAGAGCGGCTTCTTCAATACCTTCGCAGCCGCCCCGGAGACGAACCTGTGGCTTGTGCCGTGAAAACCGTATTTCCTTATCCCGAATTTTTTATAATACTTGAACGGCAGGCCGTACAGGAACGAGCGGGCCGGCATCGTCTGATGGAAAGACGTGTCAAATACCGCGACCTGCGGCACATTCTTTAATATCTTCGAGCAGGCCTTTATGCCTAATAGCGACGGCGGATTATGCAGAGGCGCGAGCTCGCAATATTTCTCTATAGAACCGATCACGCGGGATGTTATGAGCGTCGACTCCTTGAACTCTTCCCCTCCGTGGACCACTCTGTGGCCGATGCCTTTTATCTCATCCTTGGACCGTATGACGCCATGTACGGCATCGGTCAATGCCCCGACTATTATGTTGATGGCTACATCATGGTCTTTGCAGGCGACCTTCTTATTCAGGATGTCGCCGTTTGACTGGTGCTTCAGGTTGGCACCATCGCTTCCTATGCGCTCGAGGAGCCCCTTCGCCAGGACCTTGTCTTTCTCTATGTCGAACAGCTGGTACTTCGCAGATGAGCTGCCGCAATTTATTACAAGTATCAGCATTATGCCCTTACAGAGGTTATCGCTACCGCATCAACTATGTCTTCCCAGCTGCACCCTCTCGAAAGGTCACTGCACGGTTTCTGGAATCCCATGAGAAGAGGCCCTACGGCCCTCGCGTTTGCAAGGCGCTGGGTGAGCTTGTAGCATATGTTGCCTGAATTCAAGTCCGGGAATATAAGCACGTTCGCTTTGCCGGCCACCTCGCTTGCCGGGCACTTTATCTTCGCCACTTCAGGGACGAGCGCGCTGTCTGGCTGGAACTCTCCATCGATCATAAGGTTGGGCGCGATCTCTTTTGCCTTAGCCAAAGCCTGCCTGACCTTGTCCACCATGGGGCCTTCGGCGCTCCCCTTCGATGAATAGCTCAACATCGCCACCTTCGCCTGCTTTCCTACAAGCTTCTCAAAAAGCGCAGCCGCAGAGACTGCTATGCCGGCAAGCTGCCTTGGGTTAGGGTCAGGGTTCACGCCGCAGTCGGCAAATAACAGGACGCCATTCTCCCCGTAAGGCGAGCCTGGCACTTCCATGACGAATGAGCCGGAGACTACGCCGATACTCTTGTCTATCGAAAGGCATCTTAATCCCGCCCTTATGATATCGGCCGTCGTATGGCATGCGCCGGAGACAAAGCCATCGGCCTTACCGTCCCGCACGAGCATCGCGCCGAACGATACCCAGTCTGTCATCATTATCTGTCTCGACTCTTCCGGCGTCATGCCTTTGGCTTTTCTGAGCTCATAATAAGTCGATATGAAACGCTCCGTGTCCTTATAGGTCTCCGGGTCTACTATCTCAAGGTCCTTCAGGTTTTTAGCTGTTATCTTCTTCGAGATATCGTCTTTGCCTATGATTATCAGCTTCGCTATCTTGTGTTCCAGGATATAATTGGCCGCGTCTATAGTCCTCTGGTCATTGCTCTCGGGCAACACTATCCTTTTCGGGTTATTTGCCGCCTTCTGCCTTATCGTTTCTAAAAGACTCACGATCACTCCTTAGTTTTACCGTCCCGCTATTTTAAGCGCCTGTTAAATTTTTCTTTAAGCCTTTTCTGGACCTTCGCAGGCACGAAGTTCCTGACGTCGGCTCCGAGATTCGACGCTTCCTTGATGAGCTTCGAGGAGATGTATGAATAGGATTCGCTTGGCATCATGAAGATCGTCTCTATCTCTCCTTTCAACTTCCTGTTAGTAAGGGCCATCTGGAACTCGTATTCGAAATCGGAGAGCATCCTCAAGCCCCTTATCATGACTTTGGCGCCCGAACGTTTCACATAATCGACAACGAGGCCGTCGAAAGAGTCCACAACGACGGACTTCATCCCTTTCACAACGTCTTTCAGCATTGAAATGCGCTCTTCGACACTGAAGAGCGTGTCCTTGGAGGGATTATGCGCCACGGCCACGATCACCTCATCGAATATCTTGGTCGCCCTCTTGATGAGGTCTATGTGGCCGTATGTTACAGGATCAAATGTCCCTGGATAAACCGCTATCTTGCACTTCATCACGCTTCTTTCTAAATATCGAGATCACCGTATCCCCGTATTGCTTTTCTTTTTCGAAGACCAGCGTTTTAAGGTCAAACTCAAGCGAGTCTTTCTTGAAATGCTCAACGACTACGAGGCTATTTTGCGATAATATATCATAAGCATCTATATTTGACAAGCACTTTCTGGCTATATTCTTATAATAAGGGGGGTCAAGGAATACGAGATCGAACTTGCCCTCATCCCTCTCCATCCGCGCAAAGACGCTCAGGGCATTGGCCCAGACAAGCTCATAGCTCGACTCAGGCACATTCAAGGACTCCAGGTTCTTCCTTATCGTCTTAATGCATATTGAGTTATTATCAACAAAAGTTACATATTTAGCGCCTCTTGACAAGGCCTCTATCCCGAATGCTCCTGACCCGGCAAATAGCTCGAGGACATTTGCGCCGGCTACATTACCGAGCACATTGAATATCGCCTGCCTAACCTTGTCCTGAGTCGGCCTCATATCAACGCCCTTAGGCATCTCGATGAGACGCGAACGGAATTCACCGCCTATAATTCTCATAAAACACTCCCCTTACCCGACTTTCACAAGATCCATCTTCCCTTTGAACCTCACCGCCAACCTCTCCTTCAAGTGCCTGTGATGCTCTTCCCTAAAGTCCGGGTCTCTAGCTATAAGGTCGAACGCGGCCTTTCTGGCAGACTCCATTATATCAAAATCCTTCAGTATGTCTCCGAATCTTATCTCGGGAAGCCCGTGCTGTCTTGTGCCGAAGAACTCTCCCGGACCGCGTATGTCAAGATCTGCCTCGGCTATCTCGAAACCGTCAAGCGTCCCCTCTATCGCCTCCAGCCGTTTCTTTGCCTCGTCGGTCTTAGGATCGGCAAGGAGTATGCAGTATGATTCATGCTCGCCGCGCCCGATCCTTCCTCTTAATTGATGAAGCTGGGAAAGGCCGAAGCGTTCCGCATTCTCGACGAGCATCACCGTGGCGTTCGGCACATCCAATCCTACCTCTATCACGCTGGTCGCGACAAGGACCTTCGCTTTACCCTTTTTGAAATCTTTCATCACTCTATCTTTTTCAGCCGAGCTCATCCTTCCGTGTATAAGCGCCACTTCATGATCTGCAAAAACTTCGCTCTTCAGCTTCTCGAACATCTCGACAGCGTTCTTTGCATCATATCCGTCATATAATTCTTTTTTCTCTTTTCCTGGACCCTGGACCCTGGCCCCTGGCCCCTTTTCTATCAATGCACACACCACATACGCCTGCCTACCCTTCTTCAGCTCTTCTTTTATAAAATCATAGACCGACCGCCTCTTCTCCTCCTCGACCCAATATGTCGCGATCGGCTTTCTGCCCTTAGGAAGCTCTCTTATGACCGAGAGGTCAAGATCTCCATAGACCGTAAGCGCAAGCGTCCTTGGGATCGGCGTGGCGGTCATTACCAGGACATGTGGGCTATAGCCTTTCTGCCTGAGGATGGATCTCTGCGTCACTCCGAACTTATGCTGCTCGTCTATGACGACTAAGCCCAGCGCTTTAAACTCCACGGCCTCCTGGATGATGGCGTGCGTGCCCACGACTATATCTACCTTACCCTCTTTGATATCGGAATAGATGCCCTCTTTGGTCTTTTGATCTATGCCGCTTACAAGAAGCGCGACGCTGACCCCGAGGGGCATCAATAGCTCGCTCAATACGATAAAATGCTGCCGCGCCAGGACCTCCGTAGGGGCCATTATGACGGCCTGGTATCCGTTCTGGACGCTGACGACAAGAGCGTGGGCGGCGACAACGGTCTTGCCGCTCCCCACATCGCCCTCCAGGAGCCTGTTCATGGGCCTTCCGGAGGTGATGTCGCGCTCTATGTCGGCGATCGCCTTCTTCTGGCCTTCGGTGAATTCGAATGCCAGCGACATCCTGAAAGAATCTGCAAGTTCACCTTTAACATTGAAGCTTAGCGCCGCCTCTTTCTTGACTGCATCCCTCTTGCGCAGGGCGAGGGCGAGCTGGAGCATGAAGAACTCCTCGAAAACGATCCTGCGGTACGCCTTGTCGAGATTATCAAAACTTACCGGGAAGTGTATGTTCGAAAGCGCGAACTTAAGGTCCACGAGCTTCCCTCGCGCCAGTATATATGTCGGGAGGTCTTCGGCAACATATCTCTGGTATTTTGTTACAGCCTGGAATGCCAGGCCTCTCAAATATTTCTGGTTTATGTTAGCGGTGAGCGAATAGACAGGCACTATCCTCCCCATACCCAGAGACTCTTTTGCATTCTCATCCACGATCTCGTATTCCGGCTGGACTATCTGCAGCTTGTCGAATAGCTCGATCTTGCCGTAGAGGAGGAGCTCGTCGCCCTTCTTGAGCTGGTCCTTTAGATACGGCTGGTTGAACCATGTGGCGTGTATAAAACCCGTGCGGTCCGTAACGGCTGCCTGAACTACTACGGCTCCGCTTTTCGCGCGCCTTGAGGTAAGCGTTGCTATCTCTCCCCTCAGGAGATGCATCTGGCCTATCTTCACGTCCCTTATGGAGGTGAGCTTCGAGCGGTCCTCGTAGCGCGCCGGCAGGTAATAGAGAAGGTCCTCCGCGCTCCGTATGCCGATCTTTGAAAGGTATTCGCTCTTCTTGGGACCGACGCCTTTGAAATACCTCACCGGCGTATCTAAACTATTTTTCTCTTGCATCTGTCTCCTACCTATGATAATATAACGCACTCAAAAAAACGGAGCTTAACAATGTCAAAAATTTGCGAGATCTGCAGCAAAAAACCGGTCGCAGGCAGAACCATAACCCGCCGCGGCTTGGCAAAGAAAAAAGGCGGCGTCGGCCAGAAGATCACGGGCATAAATCGGCGCAGGTTCCTTCCGAATCTGCAGACGGTGCGAGCCGTGGTAAAAGGCGTTCCCATGAGGATACGCGTCTGCGTGAAGTGCATCAAAGCCGGTAAAGTCGTAAAACAAGCTTAATTCTAACATACCCTGAGCCTGTTTTCAACACGGACAGGGCAAAAGTGATCAAGATGGCCCGCTGGAGGACGATCCTTGCGGGCCGTCTTATTTTCTATAAAACTCAAGCCGGCTTGACAAATAATAAATCTGCGATATAATTTATATAAAGGAGTATTTATGCACGTAGGCGAGATCATACATAAAGTAAGGAAAGACAGGCAGGTGACGCTCGTCGAGCTTTCATCAAGATCAGGCGTCGCGCTTGCGACTTTGAGCCGGATAGAGAACGGCAAGATGACAGGCACCCTCGACTCCCACATGAGGATAGCCGAAGCGCTCCAGATATCGCTCCCCGACCTTTACCGTAATCTGAACATGTCGAAGAAAGAACTTGAGATCCACACCAAAAAAACGAAGACCGACGTATTCATGCGCGACAAGGACGCCTCGTCCGAGATGCTCGCCACAAAAGTCGCCGGCAAGAAGATGATGCCTGTGCTTATCAAATTGAACAGGTCGGGAAGCACCCGAAGAGAAGAGACCAGGCTTGGGGTGGAGAAGTTTATCTACGTGCTGGATGGAAAGGTAGAGGCCGGCATAGGCGATGAAAAATATACGCTCGCTAAGGGCGATACTCTCTATTTCGAATCATCCGTCCCGCACCAGTTCAGGAACCTTATCACAGGCCAGTCGCGCCTCATATCGGTTACATGCCCGCCGACAATATAAGGACTCTCTTTAAACTCTTACCTGGTAAGGTCCCAGGAAGCCGCATCTTTTGAAAGGATAAGGTCCGCATCCAGGCCCGAGATCTCGTCTTCTCGTACGGCTCTGGCAAGATCCCCTCTCTTGAACGCAACGGCAGCGGCTTCGGAATACTTATTCGTGCTTATAAGCTCCTTCACCTCTTTCACTACCGATTGCTTGCAGAGATTCACAAGATACCTCTGGACAGGCCCACCTCCCAATACGATCAATACTTTCATCGCTTTCTCACCTTCTTTCGACGTGAGACTTTTTAAAAACAAATAATTTGGAGCGATTTTTGTAAGTATATCACATAAGACTTTCTTATCAAGGGCAAGGATTATTTCAGGGATTAGATCGAGGTATTAAATTACTATAACGCTTTGGAATTAAAAGAGTTACAATAATTGGTTAGCTCATAAAAAACTAAGATTTTATTTGGGAATCTTGGATTTTTTACGCCTAACCGAGAACAAGCCTAATATTGCGAATAGATCCCATTGTCTTTATGGCGGGTACTGCCATTGGTGAGTATATTGCCTTTTTCGAATGCGAGGAGAAATGCGCTCACGACGATCGGGTCGAACTGCGTTCCGGAGCAGCGCTTGAGTTCCTGGACAGCTTCTTCCGCTGTTCTCTTTTTCCGGTATGACCTGTTGGTGGTCATTGCATCGAATGCGTCGGCCACGGCTATTATCCTTGCCACGAAAGGCGCGTCATTCCCTCTTAAACCGTCCGGGTATCCTGAGCCGTCAAAACACTCCTGGTGATGGCGTATCTCTTTGGCCACGTCACCCAGCTCCTTGATCGGATTCAATATCATGGCGCCGATCGTGCTGTGTTTCTTTATCTCCTCGAATTCCTCCGGCGTAAGGCGGCTGGCTTTGTTGAGTATGTGGTCCGGGATGCCTATTTTTCCTATGTCGTGCAGGAGCGCCGCTATCTGGAGCGTCTCGCGGAAACTTTTGTATCTTGCCATGTCCGGTATGCCCTCAAGCTCGTCGGCTATGGAAAGGCAATAGTCCGTTACGCGCTCCGTATGGCCGTGGGTGTAAGGGTCGCGCGCGTCGATAGCCGCGGCAAGCGCTATGGACGTATTCATGAATATGTTGTGCTCTTTTAAATAAAGGTTTTTGATCTCCTCTATCTTCTGCTGAAGATTTTCTATGAGGTGGGCGTTGGCTATCGCCATGGCCGCGTTATTGGCAAGCGTAACGAAGAATCCCATCTCGTCGCGGCTGAACCCCTCGCCCGAGATCTTCTCGCCCAGTATGAGTATGGCAAGAAGGTCCTTCTTGAAGTAGCACGGCACGCAGAGCGTCGCCTTTATGAGGTCCATCTGCTTCTTTATCGAAAGGAGCATGTCGTACAGATTCGGCTGCTTCTCGAGGACATCCCTGTCCCTGAGGCCGCTTATGACATCTTCATAATTGAGTATGCCTGTTTCTGATATGAGGTAGCTGTGCTTCTCGCTGAAGACCGTTACGAGAGGATTGTCTGCCGTAAGCTTGACGAAGCCTACGGGTATCTTGAGGCCTTCCTGGCCTTTTGAATCTATCAGTATGTAGGAACTCTTGCCGGGTTTGTACAGGAGGACTGCCGTGTGCGTCACCTCGAGCTGCTCGTCTATGGTCCTGACTATCATCTTGATCAGGTGCTCGGGCTTCTTGAACCGTATCATCGTGCGCGATGCGGTCTCAAGAAAAGCCTGGTAGCCCGTCTTCCGGGAAGGCTGTTTTTCTGCCGACGACTGATTGAACGAAGGCTCGACGTCTTCCGTCGTGGTCTCGATATAATCATCCGTCAGTTTTTCGACGAACCAGCCGTGGAATTTCTCCCAGCTTGGCGTCTTCTTGTTATTAACCACTCTATTATCCCCTAAAATATATTATTAGTCCGTTAATTGGTAATATTATAATACAAGCTGCGGCTATTTCAAAATCTTTTCTACCGTTTGCTCAAGATGATCCAGCTCTAAAGGCTTTGTTATGTAATCGCACGCACCGAGCCTGCAGGCCTCATCCCTCTTGTCCTGGTCATCGAACGCGGTGACCATGATGATCTTCATGGCCCTGTCCATCTCCCTCAAGTGCTTAAGCGTCGCGATGCCGTCCATCCCCTTCATCTTTATGTCGAGGAGGACAACCGAAGGCGATTCCTTCTTCGCGATCGAGAGAGCCTCATCGCCGTTCAGGGCCGTAAAGACCATGAAGCCCCTCTCCTGAAAAAAGTTCCTTACGAAGTCGCAAATATCATGCTCGTCGTCAACGACCAACATTTTATGCATAACACTCCTTCGCTTAACAAACCGCGTTATTAATGACCTCGAAAATAAAAACGCCCAGCTCCATGTTGGAATTGGGCGCTATCTTTGGGGTCCGCTTCGCTCTTGGTCTTCTTGTTCAGCGATCCAGCCGTCTATTGTAGCTTTTTTGAATCGCCAATTGGCTCCTACCTTAAAGCCAGGAAGCTTGCCCGCTTTTGCATGCTTGTATATAGTAACGGGCTGCATCCTCAGGTAATCTGCCAACTCCTGAACAGTAAAAATGTTCGTCTCTGGCATAGGAACGCACCGCCTTTTATGTATTTTATACTCTCTTGGTATAAAACAATACGCCCCTACACCAAACTGTATATGGGCATACCTCTTATTCTAGAGAGACACTTGCAGTATACCCTATAATTGTAAATTGTCAAGTGTTAGGAACTAAATTTTTTGGCGGCTTCGCAGACGGTCTTTAGCGGGACTCGCTTTTCGCGGGCTATTCTTACGCAGTCTTCATACTCCGGCGATATTATAGATATGCCGCGAGGGCCTTTGCTCACCTTTACCCTGATGATCCCGTATCTGGTCTTGACACGGATGAGCTCTCTTTCCAGTATGAGCCTGTCGACTTCATGATATCTTACGCCTATCGTGGTCGTCTCTTTAAATATCACCCCGGATATCTTCTCAAGGTCGGCGGGCTTTGAAATGACTGTCAGCTTAAAGGCAGGCCTTGTCTTCTTCATCTGTATGGTGGTGGTGTAGACATCAAGAGCCCCTTCTTTGAACAGCCTTTCAAAAAGATATTCAAAATATTGCGGGCTCATGTCATCTATGTTTGTCTCTATGACAAGCACCCTGTCCTTCTTGAAACTCTCTTCGGCCTCGCCTATCACGACCCTAAGCATATTGGGCATATCCTCAAGCTCTTTGGAACCTGCGCCATAGCCTATCCTCGATATCCTCATCTGGGGCATCTCGCCGAAACCTTTCGACAGGGTCTTTAGGATGCCTGCGCCAGTGGGCGTGACTAGCTCTGATCCTATCGGGGTTATCCTGGCGGGGATGCCTTTTAAGAGCTCAAGCGTTGCCGGCGCAGGTATCGGCAGGATGCCGTGCTTGCTGTTAACAAAAGTCCTGCCGAGAGATATCTTGGAGGAATAGACCTCGTCTATGCCGAGCTCGTCTATGGCTATCGCCGTACCCACGATATCAACTATCGAGTCTATGTCCCCGAGCTCATGCAGATAAAGGTCTTTTTTCGGGCTCACGCCGTGGATCACGGCCTCTGCCTTGCCTATATTTTTAAATATTTCCGTTGCATCGTCTTTGACCTTCTTCTTTAATGAGCTCCTGTCTATGATCCTCAATATCTCTCTCAATGACCTGTGGGAATGGCCGTCATGCCTGTGGGCCAGGCAATCGAACTTGGTGCCGGAGATCGCGCCGCGCATGACCTTCGCCTTCTCAAGCTCATAGCCTTTCAACTTTAACCTTCCGAGCTCTCTGGAAAGGGTCTTAAGCTTTAGGCCGGCGTCCAGGAATGCGCCGATCGTCATGTCGCCTGATATTCCGCTAAAACAATCAAAATACGCTATCTTCACAATAGTCTCATCTGTTTATCATCGACGCGAAATATGCCGCGCCGAAACCATTATCGATATTTACCACCGCGACGCCGGGCGAGCATGAGTTCATCATCGTCAAAAGCGGCGCTATGCCTCCGAAACTCGCCCCGTAACCTACGCTCGTCGGGACTGCGATGACCGGCTTCGACACGAGCCCGCTTACTACGCTTGCGAGCGCCCCTTCCATCCCGGCTATCACTATAATGACGCTTGCCCTTTCGAGCGCATGGCGCTTGTGGAGTATCCTGTGCAGTCCGGCAACGCCCACGTCATAGAGCATCTCGACCTTATTGCCCATAAGCTCAAGCGTCACCCTCGCCTCTTCGGCTACGGGCATATCCGCCGTCCCGGCAGTTATAACAAGAACCCTCCCGGACTTCAGCGGAGGAGGGTTCTTCGCATAGTGGATGATCCCGGAGCTCTTATCAAACTTTATCTTCGGGTATAGGCGCTTCAATTTTTTATAGACGCTCTCTTCGGTGCGAGTTACAAGGAGTATGCCGTCGTGCGAAAGTATCTTTCTGGATATCTTGATTATCTGGTCGGGGGTCTTGCCTTTGCCGAATATTACTTCGGGGAATCCGCGGCGCAATGCCCTGTGGACGTCGACCTTGGCGAACCCGAGGTCTTTGAATGGAAGGTCGCGCAAGGCGCCAAGCGCCCTCTTGACGCTCGTCTTGCCGCGCCTTAAATCATTTAAGAGTTTCCTGGTTCTGTGCGACATGGACATTAGGTCTTCTTGAAGATGATGAAGAGCAGCACTCCGATTATCACGAAAGAGAGGATATAAAAATCATTGAAGTAGAAGAAATCCCTCATCTTCTCGGCGGCGGTATAGTCATACTGCCTCACTACCGGCTCTCTTTTCTTTATCTCCGCTTCGAGATCGGAGTAGTGGTGGGTGGGCTTGCCCTTATCGTCAAGGCCGGCCTTGACAGCCGCGGGCACGTCCTTCTCCACCTCATCGACGTCATCGCGTATGGCGTCGAGCTGCTCTTTGCGGAAACGCAGGAAACTTCCGCCTATCTTGTAAGCGGGTATCTCTCCGATATCCACAAGGCGCTTGACCTCATCCTCGGATATCTCAAGATACTTCGCGACCTCTTTTATGGTCATTAATTTTTCAGGCATATTATTCTAACCCCAAACAATACGTCAGGTTCAAGGGGCCAGGGTCCAGGGTCCAGAAAATTTGGACCATGAGCCTGGGCCTCAAGTATTCAATTTATTTGATCTTTTCCGTCGCTACCCACTCCTCGATGCGGTTACGCTCGAATTTCCACGAATTCCCTTCGCGGATTGCGGGAAGTTTCCCGAGGCTGGCCCACTCGAATACCATGGCCGTATCTATCTCAAGATACTTGGCGAGCTCTTCGGGGCTCATGATGCTTTGCATGCTTCCGTCTTCTGACCTCACGCCCGCGAGCATCTTGCAGTTGCCTTCGAAGACAGCGCCTTCCGCAACGCTCAAGAGCGGCGTCTTTATGTCACCCATGACGCGCGCCGGCGATACCATCTTCAGCTCTTTTATGGCTCTTACGTGTCCGTTCACCTTGCCGGCTATGATTATAATGTCTCCCACGATATCGGCATTAACGACAGCATGCTCGCCGATCATGAGACTGCCCTTCGTACTGAGAGTGCCGTCAAACCTTCCGTTTATCCGAAGATTCACCGGGTCCTTAAAAATTAAGGATCCCTGCATAGAGGCATCTACGTCGAGGATCTTTTCCGGCTCAGACCTCTTATCCCTTTTGTTGATCATGTGCCACCCCCTTATTTTTTAGCTTTCGGCTTTTAAGCAAAAAGCAAAAACCTACTCCACTTCCCATTTTACACTCTTTACGCCGGCTAATCCAGAAATATCGCGCAATACATCTTCATCATGCCTGCGCGAATTGAGCTTAAGTCCGAGCCGCAGGATTATGTGCCCGCCCTGAGAGGACTTATCTACCTCGAAGTCCGTAATGCCCACGCTGTGCTCGGCCAGTATCTCCCTGACGGCTTTTATCTGCTCCGACCCTTCGACCGTCTCTACGATGACCGTCTTATACCAGTCATGCCTTATCATCGCGTGTTCAAGCCTCGAGAAGAAGAAGAGCGCGATAAACGTAAGTATAGTTGTAAATATCGCTCCTAGATAGAGGCCTGACCCAACGGCCAGTCCTATGCCTGCCACGACCCAGAGGCTCGCCGCCGTTGTAAGCCCTTTGACCGAGGCCTTAGTCTGCATTATCGCGCCGGCTCCCAAAAACCCTACGCCAGTCACCACTCCGGCCGCTATCCTTGCCGGGTCGCATGGGACCCTCGCTATGTAGACGTCGAATATGTGTATCGACGTAAGCATGACAAGCGTCGAGCCAAGACAAAGAAGTATGTGCGTCCTGAAGCCCGCGGCCCTGCCGTGGAATTCCCTTTCGAAACCGACGACACCGCTCAATACGGCCGCCAGCACCAGCCTGAACAGCACTACCCAGTCGTTCAACATTGTCTCTACCTCCGTTTATATTTCCAGGTTAGGCTCGGCGGTCAAATACATATCCGACCTGTAGCCCTTTTTATAAAGCTCTTCGCCGAGAGAGCCTATCATCGCGGCATTATCCATGCTGTACTCGAACTTCGGGAAAAAAGCCTTTATGCCTCCCGAGAACTTCGAGCGCTCGTGGAATTTTTCCCGGAGCCTCGTATTGGCCGCAACGCCGCCACCGATAACGATATGCTTGACGCCTTTCATACTGGCTGCAAGGAATGCCTTGTCTACCAGGACATCCAGCGCCGACTCCTGGAACGCGTAACAGATATCGCTCACCATCTCCGTGGGCAGGCCTTCCGGATATCTCTTCTCGGTCTGGTGCACATAATAGAGGACCGCCGTCTTGATGCCGCTGAAACTGAAATCCAAAGAATCCTTTCCCATCGAGCTCTTCGGAAAAAGCCTGTTATCTTTTTTAACGGAACTCCGCGCCGCAAGTTCTATCACAGGGCCTCCGGGATAACCGAGCTTAAGGATCTTCGCCACTTTATCGAAGGCCTCGCCCACGGCATCATCCTGCGTCTGGCCCAACAATCTCTGCTTATCCACATCTTCGCAATAGAAGAGCGCGGTGTGCCCGCCCGATACCACAAGCCCGACGAATGGGAACTCAGGCTTATCCTTGTCATTAAGGAACGCGCTATAGAGGTGCGCTAGTATGTGGTTCACGCCCACGAGCGGCAGGCCGAGCTCATAGGCGAGCGACTTGGCCATCGATATGCCGGTCAATAGCGCGCCGACAAGCCCGGGACCATTGGTTACAGCTACGAGATCCATGTCTTTAAGCGACTTGCCGGATCCTTCAAGCGCCCTCGACAACACCTCGACTATATACTCGACATGGAGCCTCGAAGCTATCTCCGGCACTACCCCGCCGTATTTCTTGTGCAGGTGCACGCTGGAAGATACCGCGTTAGAGAGCACGCTCCTGCCGCGCGTCACAGAAACGCTCGTCTCGTCGCATGATGTCTCTATCCCCAATGTAAGCATATCGCCCTATTTTACCAATTCGGAAAGATAAACAAAACTCACGCCTTCCTTCTCCATCTGCGGAGCAATCTCGCTCAAGACCTTGATCGAGCTCTTCCTGTCATGGCATATGGCTATGGCGGAGCCGTTCTTCATAGCCATCTTCTTGGCTACAAGAAACTGTTTCTTTATGTCCTCAGGGTCGCTTGAATTATCCAGGAACACATCTCTCTTGGCAAACTTCTCGCCGATACTTGCCGCGACATCTTTGCATACTGACTTGGACGAAGTGAAGCTGTCCAGGAAAAAAAGATCCTTTTCCTTAAGTCTCGTAAACACGGTAGTCATGACGAACCTGTCTTCCGTGGCCTTGGATCCCTGATGATTGGATACGCCGCTTAATCCTGTAAAGCCCGCAAGCTCGGAATCGAGCCTCGACAGGATCTCTTTTTTGGAGAGCCCGGTCTTTATAGTGCCTGCTTCTTCCTTCGCGCTCTTCCGCAGGGACTCCATGGGAAGATGGAGTATTATCTCATCGCCCTTCGAGCGGGCCTGCCTTGCCACCTCTTTGGAATACTTTAGATTCGGCAATATCGAAAGGGTCACAGGCTGCTTCATCGCCAAGAGCGTCGGCATATTGCTCATGCTGTATCCGAAATCATCTATGACTATGGCTATCCTGGGCCCGCGCGCCTTCTTTGCCGGAACAGGCGGAATTACCGCGATCTCTTTGGGGATGATCTCTTTCGGGGTGACTTCGGGCGGAGCTGGCTTCGGAGTCGGCGCTACCGCAGGCTTGACCAATCTCAAGGTCATCATGTCCATATCGCCGCGGTTTATTAAGAAGGTCCCGGATTCGATCATTTTGCCCGACAGGATATTACTCTTGGCCACCCTGAATTCTGTCCCTTTTAACCTTGCCTTTAGCGCCGACTCAAAGCTCTTAAGCGAGACGTTCCTGGAGGCCTTGTATTCCCTGCGTGTATGGATATAGCTATGCTCTCCCAGCTTCTTCTCTTCTGTTTCGGTGCTGGTGACATCACTATCATCGAGACCGAACTTCGAGTAGACCGCACCAAGCCGCTTATCGAGTGCGGCGGACTTATCCAGCACCCCTATCTGTCCGCCCTTCATGAAATATACTATAGCCAGGAGGACAAGCGCCACCGCCACGAACACGACCGGCGCCGGCATCCCGCCCTTTGACCTGGAAGATCTCTTCTTGGCCATATTATTATTTTGCCCTATACACTTTTATTGCCTTCATAAGATTGATCGCGGCATTGAGCTGATTGTCGCGCTCGATCTCATCCTTCTTCTTCAGCTTCTCTTTTTCGGCATCCTTCGCCTTCTCGTCCTTCTGATCCTTATTATCCTTGGACTCTTCGAGCTTTTGGAATATGTCCACGGCCTCGGCCTTCTTCTTCAGGTCCAGGTCCTCTCTTTCGACCACGACATCCGGCATTATGCCGTGATTGCGTATCATCTTTCCGCTGGGCGTGCAGTATGACGCCGTCGTGAGCCTCAAGGCGGACCCGTCCTTAAGAGGTATGACCGTCTGGACGGACGCCTTTCCGAATGTCTTGGTCCCGAGGATTATTCCGCGTTTATTATCCTGGATGGCTCCGGATACGATCTCTGAAGCGCTCGCCGACCCCTCGTTGACAAGGACGATGAGCGGGTAATCTTTTTTATAGAACTTGCCGCTCGATTTAAATATCGCGTTCTGCACCGGCGTCCTTGATTTTATCGAGACTATCACGGAATCTTTGGGCAGGAATTTTTCGGCGACATCTACGGACGTATCGAGGAGCCCTCCGGGGTTATTCCTCAGGTCCAGCATGAGCGAGTCCATCCCTTCGGACTCGAGCCTCTTGATCGCTTCGCCCAGGTCCTTCGGCGTGTTCTCCTGGAACTCGGCTATCCTGATATATCCTATCTTGTCTTCGATGATCGAGGCCTTCTTTATGCTGTTCACTTTTATGATGGCCCTCTTTATCGGGATGTTAAGTATCTTCTGTTCCTTCTCGCGCCATACGGTAAGCGTGATCTGGCTGCCGGGCTCGCCGCGCAGCAGCTTCACCGCATCGGCAAGCGAGACATTCTTCGTCACCTTGTCGTCTATCTTCACTATCTTGTCGCCGGCCTTTATCCCTGCCGATTCCGCGGGCGTTGAAGCTATGGGCGCTATTATCGTGAGTATGCCGTCCCTCATGGTTATCTCGATCCCTATGCCGCCGAACTCGCCTTTGGTCTCGACCTTTATTTCTTTGAACTCGTCCGGATCCATGAACTGGCTGTAATCATCGAGCGACGAGAGCATGCCTTTCAGCGCGCCGTATATGATCTTCTTCGGCTCGATCTCATCCACGTAATCGCTCTTTATTATGCTGATGGAGTCGGAGAACAGCTCTACCTGTGTGTAGATATCCTCCTTGGCCTTCGGCTTCTCTTTCTTGACGGGGTCGTTCGTAGCGGCGACCGCGAGATATGCGACTGCCATGACTATAGCCACAAACATGAATGATCTAAGTATTTTTCTCATCTTTTCACTCTCCGAGTTTCTTTTTTAATATCTCGTTAACGAGCGCCGGATTGGCTTTGCCTTTAGTCTCTTTCATCACCTGCCCGACAAGGAACGTAAGCGCGTTCTTCTTGCCGTCCTTATAGTCTTTCACTGACTTCTCGTTCTTCGCGAGAACGGCCGCAACCGCTGTCTCGATCTGTCCGCCGTCGCTTATCTGCGTAAGGCCCTTCAAGCGCACGATCTCTTCCGGGTCCTTCTTCGTCTCGATCGCGTCATTCAACACCTCTTTTGCGATCTTGCCGCTTATGGCGCCGGAGTCTATCATCTTTATTATGCTTGCAAGGCTTCCTGCGGAAAGACCCAGCTCGCGAATGCCTATATTCCTGGCATTTGACATGGCCGCCATATCCCCCATTATCCAGTTAGCGACTATCTTCGCCTTTCCCGAAACCCTTGCGGATTCCTCGAAATATTCCGCCGTGTCTATATCTGCGGTGAGTACGCTCGCGTCATACTCCGGGAGAGCGAACTCATCCATGAACCTCGCGCGGCGCGCCTCCGGAAGCTCCGGGAGGGCGGAGCGGATATCTTCTATGACGCGCTTATCGACTACGAACGGCACGAGGTCCGGCTCCGGAAAATACCTGTAATCCTGGGCCTCTTCCTTAGACCTCATCGAGACCGTGACGCCCCTGTCCGGGTCCCACAGCCTCGTCTCCTGGACGATCTTTACCTTGTCCTCGACGGCCTCGGCCTGCCGTTTCTCTTCATGCTCAAGAGCCTGCCTCACGTTCTTGAAAGAATTCATGTTCTTCACTTCGACTTTGGTGCCGAGCGTCTTTTCGCCGGCCGGTCTTATCGATATATTGGCGTCGCACCGGAGGCTCCCCTTCTCCATGTCGCAGTCGGAGACCTTCAGATACCCTAATATAGATTTAAGTTTTGTCAGATATTCGTAAGCCTCTTCGGGCGAGCTTAAGTCAGGCTCGGTCACTATCTCCAGGAGAGGCGTTCCGGCCCTGTTGTAATCGACAAGGCTGTGGCTTGCGCCTTCAGGATGGACGAGCTTTCCAGCATCCTCTTCCATGTGGACCCGTTTTATGCGGATAAGTTTATCTTTGCCGTCGACCTTTATATCTATGCGGCCGTCGTAAGAGAGCGGCATGTCGTACTGGGATATTTGGTAGTTCTTGGGAAGGTCGGGATAATAATAATTCTTCCTGTCGAACTTGATAAGGTCCTGGATCTTACAGCCAAGCGCAAGCGCCACCTTGATGGCATGCAGGAACGCCTTCTCGTTAAGGACCGGGAGCGACCCCGGAAATCCAAGACAGACCGGACATGTCTGGCTGTTAGGGCTGGACCCGAACCGGTTAGCGCATCCGCAGAAGGCCTTCGTCTGGGTATCAAGCTGCAGGTGGACCTCAAGCCCTATCACGGTCTCGTATCTCATAATGCCGGCCTCTTCTTATGGAAGTCCGTGTTCTGCTCAAATGTGTAAGCGGCCCTGAATATCGTCTCTTCGGCAAAAGGTTTGGCGATTATCTGAAGTCCTATAGGTAGATTCCCGGAAGAGAAACCGCAAGGTATCGATATGCCCGGAAGGCCCGCCAGGTTAGCGGGTATCGTGAAGATGTCGGAGAGATACATGCTTAAAGGATCGTTCGCCTTCTCGCCTATCTTGAATGCCGGGGTAGGCGTCGTCGGGGTCGCTATGCAGTCGCAGGCCTTGAACGCCTTTTCGAAATCCTCTTTGATCCTGGTCCTCACCTTCTGCGCCTTCAGATAATACGCGTCATAATACCCGGATGAAAGGCAATATGTCCCAAGAAGTATGCGGCGCTTCGCTTCATTGCCGAAACCTTTCGAGCGGGTCTTGATATACATGTCGATAAGGTCCTTGGCATCCTCGGCCCTCAGGCCATACTGGACCCCGTCGAACCTGGCGAGATTGGAGCTCGCCTCCGCAGGGCCTATGATGTAATATGCGCTGACCGCGTATTCCGTATGCGGCAGGGATATGTCCACAACTACGGCGCCGAGGTCCTTGTAGATCTCAATGGCGCGCTTTACGCTCTCCTGGACATCCCTGTCTATGCCTTTTATGAAATACTCTTTAGGCACTCCGATGCGCAGGCCTTTAACGTCATTGACAAGCGCTTTCGTATAATCCGGGACTGGTATATCCACGGATGTCGAGTCCATCTCATCGTGCCCCGCTATAGCGCCGAGAAGGATCGCCGAGTCAGTGACATCTTTCGTGATGGGGCCTATCTGGTCGAGGCTCGAGGCGAATGCTATCAATCCGTATCTCGAGACCCTGCCGTAGGTCGGCTTCAACCCCACCACTCCGCAGAGGCTCGCGGGCTGCCTTATCGAGCCGCCTGTGTCGGAGCCGAGGGCCATTATCGCCTCATCTCCCGCTACTGCCGCGGCCGAGCCGCCGCTGGAGCCGCCCGGTATCCTCTCAAGGTCCCACGGGTTATGCGTAGGACCGTAACAGGAAGTCTCGCAGGACGAGCCGAACGCGAACTCATCCATATTGGCCTTGCCCATCAATACCGCGCCTGCCTCTTTCAATTTCCGCACGACAGTCGCGTCATTAGGCGGCTTGAAACCTTTTAATATTTTGGAGGCGCATGTTGTATCTTCGCCCTTTACGCAGATATTGTCTTTGACGACCACGGGGATGCCGGACAGCGCGCCGCCGGTCTTGACTTGCGCTGCGTTCTTATTGACCAGGACAAATGCCTTTATCCTGGAATCTACAGCGGCTATCCTGTTAAAAAGCTGGTCGAGTATCTTGCGAGGGTCGAGGCCGTCATTGGCCATAGCTTCTTTGAGGGCGCGGGCAGTCTGCGAATAGAGGTTATCCATTACTTCCCTTCGATGACCTGGGGCACTTTAAAAAAATCACTCTCTTTTGAAGGCGCGTTCGCGAGAACATCCGCTACGGGCAGAGAGGCTTTTTTAATATCTCTTCTAAAGACATTCTTCAGGCTGTCAATGGCATGGCTGGTCGGCTGGACGTCTTTAGTATCTAATTCATTTAATTTGCTTATATATGCTAATATTGAAGCTAATTGCCCGGAATAAAGATCGAGCTCCTTATCGTCCAAAGATAGCCTCGAAAGGAGCGCGACATGCCGGACAGCGTTTTTATCGATAGTGCTCATGGCTTAAACCTGCCTGTGTTTTGATATAACTTACCATACGCCCGGGCTTTTGTCAAATGGACCTAACCCGGCAAATAAAATGAGGCGCGATCTCGCGCGCCTCATTTTATTTATCCGTTTGGAGCTGGGACTATCTTATCCCGTATTTCTTCTTTATGATGCTCTCGGCCTCTACCCAGTTCTCGACGTCTTTGCCCTGTTGGCGGCCCTTCTTCTCCCAAATCTCTTTGGCCTTCTGCCCGATCTCAGCCTTCAATGCATCGCATGACGGTGCGGTCTTTTTCGATACCGCGGCTGAGAGCTTCGACACTACATCTGCCGGCTTGAAGGTTGAACTGGTCTTCGTGGACCCATTCGTTACTTTCTTTGCCATTGTCGCCTCTCCTTTTTGTATATGGTTAATATCGAATAATTGCGGTATGCATATTGTATCACCAAATCTACCTATTGCAAGAAAAATGTTTAACAATTTTTCGGCCATCAAGCACTAGCCCTATCGGGGTGATTAGGGTATCCTTCCGCGAACGTTCCATTCCCGGAGGGAATGTCACTCGGAAGGTCGCAATCTTCGTTGAAAGATTGCGACCTTCGACGTCGCTCCAGGACACCCTAATCACCCCTCAGGGCACATGGTTCGAGCGCCGAAAAATTTAGGGGTGGGAGACTGGGAAAAAGAAAAAGAGGGACGTTTCTAAATCTGATCTTGGGACGTTTGTAAATTCCATCCCACACCTGTCCCCTAACTTTTTTATGAACAAATACGATCCTTTATTTTTTTGGCACATTTAAGATGGATTTTATAAAGATTCCTATATTTACCTATACCCCTACCTGCCTCACTGCTGTCCTAGGGGACAGGTCTGGGATGGAATTTGGGGACGGGTGCAGGATGAAATTTACAAACGTCCCTATTTTCCGGGTTGGCCGGCCATCAAAATTTTTCCGGAGTGAGCTTGAGATGGCTAATCTCAAGCGAACGTCAAGCGACAGACCTACCCCAAAAGGGATGTGCACAAGACTGGATGCGAAAAATTTCTATTGAAGGTTATTGGCGATCGAGGCGAATTGCTGGAGACTTAAGTCCTCGGGGCGGCTTTGGGGAGCGACGCCAGCCCTGGCGAGGAGCCGCGAGAGCTCCTCTTTCGGCATGTCGAGGACCTCTTCGCGGGAGAGTGAGTTCATTATCGTCTTGCGCCGCTGGTTGAACGCGCCGCGGACTATTTTAAAGAAAACCCCTTCATCCGCGACCTCTACCGAAGGCTTGTCGAGAAATTCTAACCTTAAGAGGCTAGAATCTACCTCAGGCTCCGGATAGAATGACGTCCGTTTTACAGTATGAAGATATACGGGTCTTGAGTGGTACTGGACGAAACAGCTTAGCGAAGAATAGTCCTTCGAGCCTGGCGCGGCGAGGAGGCGTTCGGCCACCTCGCGCTGTACGAGGATGATCGCGGATGAGATCATATTCCTCTTCTCGATAAGCAACTCGATTATCGGAGTTGTTATGTAGTACGGAAGATTGCCCGCGACCTTCATCTTGCCGGAATGCGGTATATTGCCGAGATCAAATTTGAGGATATCGTCGCAAAATAGTTTGAGGTTCGGATATCTGTCATTTGCCAGTTCGGAAAGTATGGCGAATGCCTTCTTGTCCTTTTCCACGGCATAGACGCTGGCGCCGGATCCGGCAAGGTCCATGGTGATGGCGCCAAGGCCCGGTCCGATCTCGAGGACCACGTCGCCTGTCTTGGCGCCCGCAGCTTCGACGATCTTTTCCTTGATATTGGAATCGATCAGATAATTTTCGCCTAAACGTTTCAGCGGGCGAAAACCGTGTTGGAGGAATGCCTCTTTAAGCTGGGTCTTGGTAAGCATGCGGTATTAAGACCGTTTCGCGGCAAGCCGCGCGGCAAGTTTCATCGCTTCTACCATGGACGAGGGGTTTGCCTTCATCGACCCAGCGATATCGAATGCCGTCCCGTGGTCGGGGGAAGTCCTTACGAACGGAAGCCCAAGCGTCAGGTTCACGCCTGTGTCAAAATAGAGGGTCTTAAAAGGTATGAGCGCCTGGTCATGATACATGGATATGACGGCATCGAATCTCTTCTTGAGAAGATGGTAGAATATGGCGTCCGGAGGGAATGGGCCTGACATCCCCTTTACGCGCCGCGCCAGAGACTTCATCGCAGGGATTATGACATTCGCTTCCTCGCATCCGAAGAGGCCGCCCTCGCCGGCATGCGGATTGAGCCCTGATATCCCGATCCTTGGATGCTTTATGCTGAACCATCTTTTAAGGGCTTTATCGGTGAGCCGGATCGCGGTAGATATGTTTCTTGCTGTAAGCGCTCTTGACACATCCTTAAGCGCGATGTGCCTGGTGACAAGCGTTATCTTGAAATCCCCACCCACGAACATCATCGCGAAATCTTTTGTCCCGCTCTTTTCGGCCAGATACTCCGTATGCCCGGTGAAATCTGAGAACCCGGCCTTGTGCACAGAGCCTTTATTGACCGGGGCGGTGACAAGCCCGTCGGCGGCGCCCGCATTAAGGATCTCGACGGCCATATCGAGGTATTCCATGGACGCCCTGCCCATGGCGGCGCTCGAGCGGCCGTAGGAAAAATTATTGCCGGAGACATTCGACATATCCACCAGCGGGATATCAAGCTTCGACCCCAGGCGCCTCTTCACTTTATCGAGGACCCCGGCATCCCCGATGACAAAAAAATCGGCAAGCTTCTCTCTCTTTAAGCTTGCCAGGGCCTTTACCGTCACCTCCGGGCCTATGCCCGAAGGATCGCCCATCGTCACCGCGATGGTGGGCCTATTTGAACTCGATGTACGCATTTTTCCTAAGATTGAACACCCAGACCCTTATTTTATCCCTTATCTTCTGACGGAAGAGCGTCTCCTCTATCTCTCTGCGGACCTCCGAGAAATCCTTCTCCTTGCGCTCCAACCGGTCCTCGACCTTGAATATATGGTAGCCGAGATCGGTGCGGATGATGTCTGACACATCGCCCGGCTTAAGCTCGAATATGACCTTCTCTATCTCCGGCAGGATGTCGCCCTTCTTGATGTAGCCCATATCACCGCCTTCGGCCGCATTGGGCCCTTCCGAATACTCCTTCGCGATCGCGACAAAATCTCCGCCCTGGCGTATCCTTCCGAGAAGCTCCTTTGCAAGCTCCTCGGCCTTCTGGGGAGGAAGGTCCTGCTTAGGTCTTATGAGTATGTTGCGCAGCTTCACCTGTTCCGGCTGGACGAACTCGCTCGAGCGCTTCTGGTAATAATCCCTTACCTCGACGGGGGATATCGATATCGTCGAACCTATCTTGGAGTCGATGAGCTTGCGCACCATCATCTGTTCTTTATAATTCTTCCTTAGCTCCTTCAATGTCAGCCCCTGCTCGGCAAGGGCCTTCTCCATGTCATCCTGGCTCGGGAAACGCTTCAGCACCTCTCTCACCCTGGCTTCGATATCCCTATCCTCGATCGGCACCTCGATCCTCTTGGCCTCGCTCAGTATCAGCTTATCCTCAACGAGCTGTTCGATGACTTTCCTTCTTACCTCTTCGAGCTTCTTTATCAATTCATCCCCATAGTATAGTCCGCGATACTGCTCGTATATCGGCTCAAGTATCCGCTCTATTTCGCGCTCGGAGACCGCCTCGCCGTTAACGACGACGACTATCTTGTCGACGACTACGGCCAGCGCCGCACCGAGACTGAGCGCTATCGAAAGAAAGACGACTGCCGCTAACAGCCTTCTTGATATGGTCACTTTACCGCCTTCTCTTTCTCTTTGTCTATAAGCTCTAAAGATTTGAATACGTCGCCTTCCACTTCGACCTTATATCTGCTCTTAAGGTCCATGACTAGCCGGTCGAAGAGCTCGCTCCGCTTTGCCTTCTTGAGCTCTTCGATCACCTTGGCCTTGACCTTTTCATACGGCTCGACCGACGGCTCCTTCTTGCCGGTGAGTTTTATGACATGGTAACCGAACTCCGTGTGGATGATGGGCCCGACTTCGCCCGGCTTCAGCTTAAGGCAGGCCGCCTCAAAGGCCGGAATGATCTGCCCCTGCCTGAAGTAGCCGACATCGCCGCCGCGAGTCGCGGTGGCGTCCATCGACTTTTCTCTTGCAAGGGTCTCGAAGCTCGCGCCATTCGATATCTGGCCTAATATGTCCTGAGCCTCTTTCTCCGTAGATACCAGTATGTGGGACGCGCGCCAAAGCTCCTGGGACTTGAACTCTTCCTTGTGCTCTTCGTAGAATTTTCTCGCTTCAGAATCCTCGATCTTTATCTTGCTCTCCACCTCTTTTTGGATAAGCTTGGCTATCAATATCTTTTTCTTGGCCTCCACGAGCACCTGCTTGACCTCCTTGTCGCGGTCAAGAGACTGCCTGATAGCCTCTTCATAGAACATCATCTCAACGATAGTCTCATCGAGAAAACGCTTCTTATTCTTATCTATCATGTTCCTGTAATAAGACGGGACCTTTTCTATCCTCTTCCTGAAGTCTCCGAGCGTGATGTACTTATTGCTCATCCTGGCGAGGACCCTGTCATCGGCGGAAGGTTTTTTGGCGCAGCCGTAGGCAGCCGCGAAAAGGAATAATACTATTGTTATAGCAGATAATGCTCTCTTCATGTTATTAGGATAAATTATAGCATAAAGGTATAAGTGTTTCAATAACTATGGCAACAGGTCTCTCGTGAGCGAATTTTCCTTCTCGGTGAGGCTGTCGGCCCTCTTGGGGTAGGTCTTGTGCGCGGACGTTCACTCAGATTAGCCATCTTCGCTCACTCCGAAAAATTTTGATGGCCGTCCAACCCGGACTATAAAGAAAGCTATTGACAGGTTTGTCCGGCCTTTCTAAACCGGCATAAGGAATCAAAATTTTTCAAGGCCGCTTCAAGACCTACCCCAGCGGGCCGCGCCTGCGCATGGGGAAAATTCTAATACCAGGTTCGAGCGAGTTACCCTTCGTGGTGGGGTGTCCTGAAGCGACGTCGAAGGCCGCGATCTTTCAACGAAGATTGCGGCCTTCCGAGCGAGCTTTCCTCTGGAAAGTGAGCGTTCGCGTAAGGATACCCCACCACGAAGGGTACAGAGCTACGCTTTATAGGAATCGATCGCGCCTTTGAGGAGGCGGCAGTACATGTCGAAACCGACGGCGTGGACATATCCGTGCTGTTCGGTGCCGAGGATGTTGCCTGCGCCGCGCATCTGGAGGTCTTCCATGGCAAGCTTCATGCCGGACCCAAGCTCCTGGAACCTCTTTATGGCCACAAGCCTTCTCTGGGAGTCGGCGGTCAGGACCGCCTTTCTCGGAATAAGAAGATATGCGTAAGCCTCGCGGGTAAAGCGGCCTACCCTGCCTCGAAGCTGGTATAGGTCTGACAGGCCGAATGCATCGGCGCGGTTTATGATAATGGTGTTTGCATTCGGGATATCTATGCCGGATTCGATGATAGTGGTCGAGACAAGGCAGTCGACATCTCCGCGGATAAATTTCGTCATAGTCGATTCGAGCGCCTTCTCGGGCATCTGGCCGTGGGCCACGGCTATCGTCACTTCCGGGACAAGCGCCTTGAGAGCCACGGCTATCTTCTCAATACCCTTTACCCTGTTATGCACGAAGAAGACCTGGCCTCCCCGCTTCTTCTCGCGCAAAAGGGCTTCGCGGATCAAGTGGTCATCGTATGACGCCACAAGCGTATCGACCGGCAGCCTCTCGGACGGAGGCGTATTTATGACCGATATGTCCCTCCCGCCCATTAGCGCAAGATACAGCGTACGCGGTATCGGCGTCGCGGTCAAAGTCAGGACATCGACTGTGACGCGCAGCTTCTTCAGGTGTTCCTTGGCCCGGACACCGAAGCGCTGTTCTTCGTCAATAATTACGAGCCCTAGATCCTTAAACTTGATATCGGACGAAAGGAGCCTGTGAGTTCCTATCACCACATCCACAGATCCGTTTGCGACGCCTTCGACCACGGCACGCTGTTCCTGGAACGACCTGAAGCGCGAAAGCATCTCGATCTTGACCGGGTATTTCGCCATCCTTTTAGTGAAAGTATTGTAGTGCTGCTCGGCCAGGATGGTCGTGGGGACGAGCATGGCGACCTGTTTATTGTCCATCACCGCCTTGAAGGCAGCCCTTAACGCGACCTCTGTCTTGCCGTAGCCGACATCTCCCGTAAGGAGCCTGTCCATAGGGCGGGGCTGCTCCATATCTTTCTTTAATTCTATCGTTGACCTCGTCTGGTCGGGGGTCTCCTTATACGGGAACTCTTTCTCGAACTGGGCCTGCCACTCTATGTCTGCTGAGAATTTGAACCCGCGGACCGCCGAGCGCTTCGCCTGCAAGTCCAGCAGTTCGATAGCCACCTTACCCACGCCTTCTCTTACGCGCTCCTTTACCTTCTGCCAGGACTTTGTCCCGAGCTTATAGAGCCTGGGCTCTCTTGACTCAAAACCGAGATATCTCTGGATCTTGTCGATATCGGTAAAAGGTACGAATAATTTGTCGCCGTCCGCATACTGGACGACGAGGTGCTCGACGTAGGCCTTGCCTATCTTCACCTTCTCGATGCCCAGATATTTCCCTATGCCGTGATCGACATGGACGATATAGTCGCTGGCATCTATGTCGACGAAGTTGTTTACGGCCGCATCTTCTGCGGGCCTGGCCTTGCCGCGGGATATGCGCCGCCTGATAAGACCTTTGATCGGCAGGATTATGCAGGCATTGTGGTCCTCGACAGCGTCGTATGTGAGCGGGTCGAGCGAGCGTATCTTCTCGACCTTGTTCTGGGATAGCTCTATGCGTATGGGGTATTCGAATGTGACAGGATAGACGGTGATGGTGTCGCCTAGGCGCGAAAAGTCGCCCTCTTCAGCCGCGCGCTTAGCATAATGGTAACCGTAATCGACGAGCCTTGAGGAAAGGCTTTCGATATCGATATCTTCATTGAGGTAGATCTTGATGGAGTCGAGCATGAGTTCGTTAATTGTCATTGCGAGCGAACGAAGTGAGCGAAGCAATCTGTCAATGACGTGTTGATAGATTGCTTCGTCGGCACACGTGAAAGACTAAAGCCTCCTCGCAATGACAGAAGAGTGCTACATCTTCTTCGGCAATGAAACGCCCAGGAGCCTGAGCCCGTTCGCAAGCACTATCCTGATACAGTCAACAAGGACCAGCCTTGCCTTTGTAAGCTCCAGGTCTTCGCTTACGACCCTGTGCTTATTGTAGAATGAGTGGAATAGCCCGGCCAAGTCCTGCAGATACTGGAGCACCGTATACGGCTCGAGCGACTTGCCGGCCATCACGACCACAAGCGGGAATTGCCTTAAGACTTGCAGGAGCTCGAGCTCTTCGGGTTCCTTGAGCAGGCTTGAATTAAAATCAGTGGACACGCTCGAGACATTCCCATGCTCAAGTATCGACCAGATGCGCGCGTGGGCATATTGGATATAATAGACCGGGCTTTCCATCGACTGGCTTTTCACGACGTCGAGATCGAAATCAAGGTGGCTCGACATGCGGCGCATGATAAAGCAGAAGCGCGCGACATCCTTGCCCACCTCTTCCCTAACCTCGCGCAATGTGATGAACTCGCCCGCCCTCGTCGACATCGACACCTGCTTGCCCCCCTTATAGAGGGTTGCAAGCTGGACGATCAGGACCGATATCGAATCGGCCGGATGGCCAAGCGCCTGGACAGCGGCCTTTATTCTAGGGACATAGCCGTGGTGGTCCGGGCCCCAGATATCTATTATCCTGCTAAAACCGCGCTTAAATTTATCTTCATGGTAGGCGATGTCAGGGGTGAGATACGTCATGTTGCCGTCAGATTTTATGATGACCCTGTCCTTATCGTCGCCGAATGCCGTCGAGCGGAACCACACGGCGAGCTCTTCTTCGAATATGTGCCCTTTTTCCCTCAAGGCCTTTACGGTCTTCTCGACCTTGCCCGATTCGCGTAAACTCTTCTGACTATACCACATATCGAATTTGACCCCGAAGGCGTCCAGGTCTTCTTTTATATCCTTCATGAGCCAGTTAAGCCCGAACTCGCGGAATATCGCGATGTCAGCCTCGTCCTTATATTTATCTCCGTGGGCCTTCTTGAGATCGGAAGCGATATCATAGACATATCCGCCCTTATAACCATCGGCGAGAAAATCCTCTTTTATGCCGCATAGTTCGCGGTAACGCATACGGACAGATGCGCCGAGGACATTCATCTGGTTGCCTTCGTCGTTCAGGTAGTATTCCCTGGTGACATTATATCCGGCGAATTGGAGTATATTGGCGAGCGAATCGCCTATCGCAGCCTGCCTACCATGGGCTATGGTGAGCGGGCCCGTCGGGTTGGCGCTCACGAATTCTATCTGGAGCTTTGCGCCTCGGCCGAAATCCGTCCGTCCGTAATCATCCTTATTATTCTCGATATCGAGCATAAGTCCGTCAAGATAGGCCCTCGACAGGAAGAAGTTCACGAAGCCCGGCGCCTTTGCCTCGATCTTGTCTATTACACCCGCCATCTGAGACGCACCGAGATGCTCGGCCATCTTCTTTGCAAGCATGCCGGCAAGGTTCAGGGGCGACTGCCTGGCGGCTTTCGCCATCTTCATGGCGGCGTTGGTAGAAAGGTCGCCGTGCGAACGCTCCTTTGGTATCTCAAGCTCTATCTTGAGCTCGCCTGAGGGGGCGTCCTTCGCTCCGAGATCCGCCAAGACAAGACTGGCGGACTTCTCGATAAATTGCGTAAGGTTATTTTCTATTGTGTCACGGGACATTTGGTGAGGTTCTTTCGGGTTATCTTCTCTTAAGATATTTTATGAGCGCCTTCACGACTTTCGGATCGAACTGGTCGCCCGAGCATCTCTTGAGCTCCGCGATGGCCTGGTCGATAGAAAGGTGCCGCCTGTACGGCCTGTCGCTGGTCATCGCTTCATAGGCGTCGGCTACGGCAAGTATCCTCGCCTCTACGGGAATGGCGTCCCTCTTCTTCGCCGTTACGGGATATCCTCCGCCTGAATACTTCACATGGTGGTACAGTATGGCGGGGACAAGATCATCCAGGAATCCCGCCTTCTTGATGATATCCGCTCCGGACCTAGGATGAGATTTCATCTCGCTCCATTCCTCCTTTGTGAGAGGAGCCGGCTTCCTCAGAATGCTTATGTCTATCCCTATTTTACCGATATCATGCAAGAGGCTCGCGTATTTTACGATCGATCTCGTTCTCTCCGAAACTCCCAGCGTATCCGCTATCCCAAGCGAGAGCCTCATTACGCACTCGGAATGGTCTTCGGTATACGTGTCCTTGGCGTCGATAACGCTCGCCAAAAGCTTCATCGTATTCAGGTAATTTGTCTTTATCTCTTCGAATAATCTCGCGTTCTCTATCGCGACTGCAGCCTGGCTCGCGAATAGCGCAAGCTCCCGCTCATCGTCCTGAGAAAAAGCCGCATGCCTCTTGGCGCAACAGGCGATGGCGCCTATGGACCTGTCATTCTTTATGAGGGGCACGACGAGGATGGAGCGCATGGCGCCGGCCTTGACGGCCTTGCAGAACATGTCATTCGAGCATCTGACCACATTCTCTATCCTGGTGGGGTCCTTCCTCTTTATCGCGCGCGCTATCATGCTGTTCTTAAGGGGGAGCGGCATGCTTAAAGCCGAATTTTTCTTGATACCATACGATGTCTTGACCGCGATATCGCCCTCATTCAGCATGTATATGACGCAGATGTCGGCTTTAAGTATGCTGGCGACCTTCTTTACTATGAGAGTGAGTATGGTGTCCAGATTAACGGAAGATGTTATGGACCTGGAGACTTCGTATAATGCGGTAAGCTCGTCTATCCTTGTCTTCAGGCTATCTTTTATGAGATACAGCCCTTGAAGATCTTTTTTTCTTTTTGTCATGAGTTACTACCCGTCTCTTCTTCTTTGCCTCTTTATGCTTCTCCTGGGGCGCATCGGCCCATAGCCGCTCCAGGTCGTAGAACTTGCGCGTCTCCTCGTAGAAGACATGCGCCACCACGTCGCCGCAATCAAGCAGTATCCAGAGGGCTTCTTTCTGCCCCTCGGAATGCCACACCCTGCCTCCCGACTTCTTGAGCTCCTTCTCAATATTATCGGCGACGGCCCTCACGTGGGTCGTGGACGTGCCGCTGGCTATCACGAAGTAATCGGCGATGCTCGGTATCTTCCTCATGTCTATGGTGACGATATCCATGCCCTTCTTGTCCGACGCCGCCTCTGCTATGAATTTAGCCTTCTTCTTGGAGTCCATTCCCACCTCTTCCTATAAAAAAATAATCCCTTCAGGAACATAGTTCATATAAGGGATGTCTGATAATCGGCCTTAAGGGCTATCCGAAAAACGGATAGCCCTCAAAGGCATCAATTATCTATCAATTCGTCTAGCTTGCCGACAAAGACTACTTCATTATCTTATACATGCCTGTTCCGCATGCTGTGCACTTACCCTTCATCGCCTGGCGCTTGTTCTTCATGGTAACCTGTTGGGTGTCCTTCATCTCTTTCTTAGCCTTACACTTTACGCAATATCCTATCTCTGCCATGACAAATCACCTCCTTTTATTAAACGGTTATGATTATACACTATAATAATGGGCTGGTCAAGGGAATAGCCCTCTTATTACCTTATTTATATAGATCATATTCTGATATATACTGCCTGACCTTGTCCGGAACAAGATACCTTACCGACCTGCCCTCTTTGAGACGGCGTCTTATGTCTTCAGATGATACTTCTATCGGCGTTATGACGACCGTCTCGACCTCCTTCGGCACCTCTTTAAAGGGATAGCCGGGCCTTGAAGCAACTACGAACTTCGATATCTTGAATATATCATTAACATCCTTCCAGGAAAAGAGGTCCTTCAGCGAGTCTGATCCCGTTATGAAGAATAACTGCGAATCCTCGCCGAACTTTGACCTGAATTCCTTGAGCGTATCGATGGAATAGGATTTTTTCTTGGCATCCACCTCGATGGTGGATATGTCAAACGCCGGGTTGTCCTCGATGGCTATCTTGACCATCTTGAGGCGGTGCTTCGGCTCTATGATAGCCTCCGCCGCTTTATGCGGGGGCGCAAAAGTGGGGACGAATATCAGCTTGTCGAGCTTAAGCTTATGGTAAGCCTCTTCGGCAAGTATCAAGTGACCTATATGGATGGGATTAAAAGTACCGCCAAGTATGCCTATTCTCATTGCGAGAAACTCCTGTTTATAGCTTACAGCTTATAGCTTAAAGCTACCTTCTGACCTGCCCGCTACCATATATCAGATATTTATAAGATGTCAATTCCTCTATGCCCATGGGGCCGCGGGCATGGATCTTGTCTGTGGATATGCCTATCTCCGCGCCTTTGCCGAACTCGCCTCCGTCGGTAAATCTCGTGGAGGCATTCACATAGACGCAGGCCGAATCCACCTCTTTGAGGAATTTCGCCTGGGCATTCTTATCGCCGGTGATTATGGCGTCGGAGTGGTATGAGCCGTATTTCATTATATGCGATATGGCCTCGTCGACGTTCTTTACGGTCTTGACCGATAGTATGAGGTCCAGATATTCTGTATGCCAGTCCTCTTCCTTCGCCAGATTGACGCCGGGGGATATCGACTTTACTTCTTTAGAGCCCCTTATCTCCACGCCGGAGGCCTCGTAGCGCTTGATCATGCCAGGCAGGAATTTCCGGGCTATCTTCTCGTGGACAAGGAGCGTCTCCATCGCATTGCAGACGCCTGGCCGCTGGACCTTAGCGTTAAAACATATATCTTCGGCCATCTTCAGGTCTGCCGATCTATCTACATAGGTATGGCATACGCCCTTATAATGCTTGATAACCGGTATGCGCGCCTTTTCGGTGACATATTTTATGAGCGCCTCTCCGCCTCTCGGCATGGCAAGATCTATAAAATCGCTCTGGGCAAGGAGCTCCTCCATGACCTTCCTGTCGGGGTTGTCTATCATGGTTATGGCGCCTTCAGGCAGGCCGCATCTTAAGGCGGCCTTGTTGAGGACGTTGAATATCGCGACATTTGAATTTATCGCCTCTTTGCCGCCTCTCAGTATGACCGCATTGCCGCTCTTCAGGCACAGCCCCGCGCAATCGCTTGTTACATTGGGGCGCGATTCGTATATTATCAGGATAACGCCTATGGGGACCCTGACCTTTTCTATGACCAGGCCGTTCGGCCTCTTGATGGTCTCAAGCAGATCCCCTACCGGATCGCGCAGCTTCGCTATCTCCAAGAGAGAGTCAGCCATATCGCCTATCCGCGAAGGCATTAACCTCAGCCTGTCTATCAAAACCCTCGACAGGCCGCTCTTCTCGGCCTTCTCTATGTCTTTTGAATTTTCGCTCGCTATGTAGGAAGATTCCCTGCTTAGCGCATCAGCCATGGCGCGAAGCGCGGCATTCTTGGCGCCATTATCCAGGATGGCAAGTCTTCTTGACGCCTCTTTCGCCTTCCGGCATATTTTTTTAATATCCGTTTTCATATCGTCTGTCCTGCTGCAGGCACTTACAGTATCACTAAATTATCCTTATGAATGACCTCATCTTCGCCGTCATACCCTAGAGCCGCTTTTATCTGGCTTGTCTTCAAGCCCCTTATCTTGGATATCTCCGCTGAAGAATAGTTGACGACGCCCCTCGCGAACTCTCTTCGCTCTTTATCTATGATCTTCACCACGTCGCCGGAAGAGAAGATCCCCTCGACATCCACTATGCCTGATCCGAGGAGGCTCTTGTCTTTTTCCGAAAGCGCTTCCCTGGCCCCGTTATCCACCTTTATGGAGCCCTTCGGCTTGGACGAGAAGGCGATCCACCGCTTCTTGGCTATTATCTTCACCCCGCCGCCCTTAAAAGCAGTGCCTATTGTTTCGCCCATAGCGGCCTTCAATATGACATCCTTCTTCTTGCCGTTAGCGATGATGCACTCTATCCCGGCTGAGGTGACGCGCCTTACCGCCTCGAGCTTACTCGCCATCCCGCCTGTTCCCAGGTCGCATGACGAAGACCTTACGAGCTTGAGTATCTTGGGGGTGAGTTTCTCCACTACGGGTATGACGTTGCATTCCTCGTCCAGAAGGCCGTCTACGTCGGTCAAGAGCACGAGCTTGTCCGCCCTCGATAGGTCGCTCACAAGGCTTGCCAGCCTGTCATTGTCCCCGCACTTTATCTCTTCGGTGGATACGGAATCATTCTCGTTTATTATCGGAACGGCATTATGCGAAAGAAGCGCCTGGAGCGTGTCCCTTATGTTGAGGTATCTTTGTCTGTCATTAAAATCTTCCTGCGTGAGCAGTATCTGCCCTACGAGATACCCGCGCTCTTTGAAGCATTCGCTGTAAAGGTGCATCAGATGGCTCTGGCCTATCGCGGCGACCGCCTGAAGCTCCGTAAGTTTTACAGGCCTCTTCTTGAGCCCCAACAGCCCCATGCCGGCGCCGATAGCTCCGGAAGTGACGACTATGACATCGATGCCGTCCGCCTTCACTGCGGATATCTGGGATACTATATCCTTGAGCATCTCCTTGTCGAATGACCTGTCCTTCCGGGTCAGGACCTTCGTGCCTATCTTCAGTACTATCTTTTTAGCGTTCTTCATGTCTTTCTCTTATCATATACTTTTTTATGGAGCTCCGTCAAGAGCTCCTTTATGCCGTCACCCGTAAGCGCTGATATCGGGAAGACTTTCTTCTTTTTGAGGCGGGCTTTGAACTTCTTAAGATTATCCGCCGCCGACGGCATGTCCGTCTTATTCAATACTATGACCTGGGGCGTCTTGGCGAGGGCTTGCGAATAGAGCTTGAGCTCTTCGTTCAGGCTCGCGTAATCCTCATAAGGGTCCCTTCCCTCGAAGGCAGATATGTCCACAAGATGTATCAAAAGCCTCGTGCGTTCTACGTGGCGCAGGAACCTGTGGCCCAGGCCCTTTCCTTTATGCGCCCCCTCTATCAGCCCGGGTATGTCCGCTACCACTATGGCGTCATCATGGATCTTTACCACGCCCAGGTTCGGCTCTTTAGTCGTAAAAGGGTAGCTTGCGATCTTGGGACGGGCGCTCGATATCCTGGATATTAACGTGGATTTTCCGGCATTGGGATAGCCGATTATGCCTACATCGGCTATTACCTTAAGCTCAAGAACTAGAGTCTTCTCTTCACCGGGGAAGCCGTATTCGGCTTCACGGCCCCGCGAATTCCCGCGGCCGCCCTCGCCGCCTTTAGCAGCTATGACGCGGTCGCCGGGTTTTATGAGGTCCCTCAAGATGAGCCCTGTCGCGGCATCCTTTATAAGCGTGCCGGCGGGCACTCTTATTACTTCGTCTTCGGCTCTCTGGCCCTTCTTATGGTTTGAGCTTCCATGGCTGCCGGAATGGCCTTTGACATGCTGCCTGTATTGCAGATCTAAAAGAGTGTGGATATTGGGATCGGCCACAAATATTATGTCGGCGCCGCCTCCACCGAAGCCGCCGTCAGGCCTGCCGATCCTGTTGACCTTGTCGCGGTGCATGGAGCTGCAGCCATTGCCGCCGTTACCGGCCTTAACATATATCCTGGCTTCATCTATGAACATTATGCTCTCAAGATAAACCCCGCCATTCCTTAAATTGATCGTCTTACATTAAGGAAGGACGGGGTGTATATTATTTTGAAGCTTTGATAATGCTCACTCTTTTTCTCGGATCGAACTTTACAGTTCCGTCCGTAAGCGCAAAGAGAGTATAGTCCTTGCCCATCCCGACATTGACCCCGGGAGAAAAGCGCATGCCGGCCTGCTTCAATATGATCCCGCCGGCCCTTATGATCTGTCCTCCGTAGGCCTTTACCCCGCGCCTCTTTCCCTGGCCGTCGCGGCCATTAACAACGTGTGCCATCTTATTACCCTTTCGCTATCTCTATCTCTTTGACTTTAAGCTTGAGCAGATTCTGCCTGTGGCCGATCTTCTTCTTCTCGCTCTTGCGTCTCTTATACTTGAAGGCCACAACTTTATCGGATCTTACCATCCCAAGAACTTCGCAGGTGACATTGGCACCCTTGAGATACGGCGTCCCGACATGGATGGAATTCCCTTCCTTGGCAAGGAGCACTTTGTCCAGGCTCACGGTCTTGCCTTCTTTAGCGTCAAATAGCTCGACAAGTATCGTGTCATCCTTGGACACTTTGTATTGTTTACCGCCAGTTTCAACTACCGCGTACATTTGCTACCTCCGTTAATTTGGCTTCCATAACATAAGAAGTGTGAAATTATACCAGCCGGCCGTCAATATGTCAAGGACCAACTTCATCCACCTTTATATCTTCGATATGGCGGCTTGGATCCTCGGTTATCCTGATATTCTTCCTGAAATGCCTCTCAATATGCCGTATCATGTTCCTTTCTGGTGATATAACGTACTTGGCCACTTCCGGATTGACCGACACGAATACGCCCTTTGACTTTGGATCGGCCAATATCTGGTTTAGTTTCCTTATAAGCTCGATGGCTACGGTAGAAGCGCTCTTCACGGAACCCCTGCCATTGCAATACGGGCACTTCTGATAACTCTTGCCTTCGATAGACTGCCGCATCCTCTGGCGCGTCATCTCTACAAGGCCGATGCTTGAGATGCTCAAGATATTGGTCTTCGCCTTGTCACTTTCAAGATGATGCTCGAGGGTGTTAAATACGCTCTTCCTGTGACCGCCGTATTCCATGTCGATAAAATCTATTATGATTATACCGCCCATGTCGCGCAAGCGCAGCTGCCTGGGTATCTCTTCGGCGGCCTCCATGTTGGTCCTGTAGGCCGTCTCTTCGAGGTTCCTCTCGCCGACGAACTTCCCGGAATTGACGTCTATGGCTATAAGGCTCTCGGTCTCGTCAAACACCAGGTACCCGCCGCTCTTAAGCTGGACGATCCTGTTATAGACCTTGTCTATCTGTTTCTGGATATCATACTTGTCGAACATCGGGACTTTGTCATGATACAACTTAAGCCTCGTCTTCAACTCCGGCGCATATATATTTAGGAACTTCGATATTCTCTTAAATTCGTTCGGAGAATCGACCTCGAACCTTGCCACATCCCCGGTGAATATGTCCCTTACAACCCTTAAGACTATGTCATACTCCTGGTGGATCAAGGACGGCGGCTTCGCTTTCTTGGCCCTGAACTTTATGTGCTGCCACATCCGGGTAAGGTAGCTTATCTCTCTTTCGATATCCTTCTTCGTCTCGCCGCCGGCCGCGGTCCTGACGATGAAGCCCATATCTTTGGGAAGCTTCATCTCTTCGAGGATCTTCCTTATCCTGTCGCGCTCGTGGCGGTCGGATATCCTTTTTGAAAGTCCTATATGCTGGTCGAACGGCATCATGACTATGAAGCGTCCCGGGATGGAGACATGCGCGGTGAGGCGGGCGCCCTTTGACCTTATAGGCTCTTTCACCACCTGGACGAGGACCTCGTCGCCTTTTTTGAGTATCTCGTTTATGGGAGGGAGCTTCTTCTCCCTTTCGGGCTTCTTCTTATCCTCTTTCGGCTCTTCCTCGAACAGCTTCTCGTAACCTCCGTCGCCCTGGACGACATCGGATACGTACAAAAACCCGTTCTTCTCCAAACCTATGTTGACAAATGCCGCGCCTATCCCGGGCAGGACAGATTCCACCTTGCCCTTAAAGATGCTCCCTACGAGGTTCGTAGTATGGAGCCTCTCGATATAGAACTCTTCTATCCGTTTGTTGTCGAGGATAGCGACGCGTTTCTCGTGCTGGTCCACATTGATATAGATCTCTTTCGGCATCTTAATCTAACCTTTCCGCCTTCTCCACCTTTACGCCGTCCGGCAGTGCCGCATTCATGGACTTTATAAATAGCTCCGGATCCACTACAGCATCCATATGAAATACGGCTTCCTCTGCGCTGCTCTCAAGCCCGAGCTTGAGCGCCCTTGTAACGCTTATCTTAAGGTGGGGGCTAAATCCTTTTGTGACAGTGACCGGAAGACGCGCCCTGCGCGCCGCCCTCTGGAACAATCTCATGAGGTCAAGGTGAGATATGAACCGAAGATCACCGGTCTTAGAAAATATTATTTTTAATCTTGCCAAAACATCCACTTGTTCTTTTTCTTCTTGGCGTTCTTCTCCGCCTTCTGCATAACCGTATATTTAGGATCAGGCACCAGATCTGATCTGGGCGAATTCGCGATCACTTTGCCAGGGGTCATGATATGAACTGTTATGAAGAATATGAGCTCGCGCTTCCGCTTCCCTTTCTCCTTCCTCGAGAAGAGCAACCCTAAATACGGGACATCTCCAAGTATGTCGCCGATAAAAGGAAGCTTTTTGTTCCTTGTAAAATCTTCTTCCATTATAAGGCCGCCGATAAATATCGTGTCGCCGTCCTTTATCATGACCTGCGTATTTGCTTTCCTGATAGCCATTATCGGCGCCCTTAAGTCATCGGCGACCGACATCACTTTCTCGCCAACTTGGCTGGATATCTCAGGAGCAAGATCAACAACTATCTCTCCGGATTCATTAATGTGAGGAGTGACCTTCAATATTGTACCTGCAAAAAACTCTTTCACATTATAGCCTGTTATTTCCATTTTGCCTGTCTCTGAATTACGCTCAAAAGTGGGCATGGGGATATTCTCACCCACGTCTATAACGGCGGGTTTGTTATTAAGCGTCGCTATCCTGGGATTTGCGACCACGTCCGTATCCCGCCTCTGTTTTAGCATCTCAAGAATTGCCTGAAATTCGGAGAAATCGAGAGTGCCGAATTTGAAAGCATCTGTCATCCCTTCCTGGGTGTAATCGACGAACGGGAAACCCTTCGAGATGTTGCCGGGTCCGTTTGCGCCCGTAGGGAAAAGGCCTGGCGGCGCTGTCGTGGTCTGTCCGCCGGGCAGATTGGCCGTAACGCTTGCGCCGGTCTGGACGAGCGGCACAAACTTGCTTAGCAAGTTATTGTCTATATCGAAATAATCGAAAGGAAAAGTTATCGGCCTCTTGGCTCCTGCCGCGGTGATCTTGACATTCCAGTCTATACCAAGCTTCTCTTCGTTCGTCAGAGTGGTCTCTATCACCCTTGCCTCGATCAAGACCTGCGGAGTCTTCTTGTCAAGCTTGCCTATTACCTCCCCTATCTTATAGATATTCGTCGGAATATCGGTAATGAGCACAATGTTGGTCCGCGCGTCATAGGCCACCTTGCCGCGATTGCTCAGAAGCTGTTTTATGGACTCCACCGTATCTTTCGCATCGCCGTAATTCAGGCTGAACGCCTGACTCGCCAGCTCTTCCTGTTGTAATTTATCGATTGTGATGACCCTTATGATGTCACCTTCGCGCTCATAGGCAAGGCCGTAATTCTTCATGATAATGTCGAGCGCTGTCTTCCATGGCTTATTCGTTAGCTTCAGGTCTATCAGGCCCTTTACCTCGGGGGACGCCACTATGTCCACAGATGCAACTTCTGAAATATAAGCAAGAACTGTCCTTACGTCGGCTGCCTTAAAATTCACCGTCACATTGCCGGGATCTACAGGGATCGCTTCCTCGGCTGGCTCTGCAGTCACAGGAGCCTGCACAGATTCCTTGGTTGGGGGTGTGCTCTCTATATTTGGCTCATCGGCCGAGAATGCCGCATCCGAACATATCATTAGCCCGCACAGGACCAGCGATAATGCTTTAAAGAATATCCTCTTCTTATTTTCCACCACTATCTCCTCCCTCTTCCGGCAGAGTCAGCGTATGCTCTGCCCCGGCAAATAGAATAATGACTTCTTTCTTTCTGATCTTTTTTATCTCCAACTGCCCTATCTTATCATTCTCTTTTACGATCTCGCCGTTAAGTATGGCTCTCGTCTTATCTTTTGCGCCTATCGCTATGCCCTCAAGCCTTATATCCCCGACGGACGAGATGTTCTCAAGGCCGGAATTTGCCGGCCTCTCCCCGCCAACGAGCGGGACGAACGGATCCCTCCTGTTGAAAGATTCGTATTTGGTTCCTTCGGCATGGGCCGGACCGGCAAATGCTGCCGCCAGAATAATGGAAAGCGCCAGTAGCGCGGACAAGTAGCGCATTCGGGTTATTTCTCCTTGTCTTTAAGCAATATGTAAGTTGCGACCATGAGCTCCACCGAGTGCATCTTGGGCGTATTTTCATTAGCCTTTATATTTATATCGACCAGCTTCATGAACCTGTCGGTATTCTCAAGGTCGGTCAGGAAACTGCCCAGTTCATGATACCCGCATCTCGCGATTATCTTTATCTGGAACTCCTGGTAAGCCGCCTTCAGGGCGCCTTCAGCCCTGGGAGCGGACGGCGTGATGCTTATAATGTCAAGGTTCGACTTTTTGGCCATCGAGTTCAGCTCTTCGAGGAGGCTCGGCATCTCCTGCTCCGCCGGGAGCTTCTTCTCGTAAAGGTCGATCTTCGCGCTGAACTTGCTGATGTCACTCTTGAATTTATCAATATTGGATATCGACACCTTGGCAGACCTAAACTCGAGTTTGGCCTTTGAAGCCTTTCCTACCAGCGTGCCGAGCTTAGTCAACTGCGGCATCAGGAGAAAATATACGAAGAGAAGTAAGGCCGCCAAAGCTGCGGCGATCATAGCCATGGTAAGCTGTTTCGGGTTCTTCTTTATATATGCGTTAAGGTCAATGGGCATCTTCATCTATTTAGTCTTCTCTTTGAATAAACACGTTATCTTGAAATTGACCACATCCTGGTCCTTGAGCTTCTCCGATTTTGTAAATCCAAGCTGTATGTCGGAAAAATCGGCATAGAAGGCGGCATTATGCTTCAGCGACTTTATGAATTTGCCGATAATGGCATTGCCTTCACCGCCGGCATTAAGGGCGCAACCATTCAGCGCCAGATGCCTCGCGGAGACCTTCTGCGAAACAGTCTTGACCTTGCCGTCCGGCCTCATGGTGACAACAGCATTCCCGCCTGTATCGGCATAATCGAGTTCCGACAGCCACACGCCCGGTATCATGGAATAATTAAGATCGCCGAGCTTCTTGGCCCAGCTGAAACGGTTCACCATGAGCTCGTCGATGGCGCGGACCTTCTTATTGACAAGGTCTATCTCGGATTTGAGGGTATCCGCCTCCTTCTTCTGGGAGAGGATAACATTATACTGTTTCTCGACGGAAGAGAGGTTGGATCTTACCACGATGCCTGACAGGACGAGGATGATCTGAAAGATTATCAGTATCCCGAAGACAGCGCCTATCATGCCAAATATGGCAGCATCCTGGAGCTTGAACTCCGAGAAGTCGAGCCTCTTGAAGCGCTCCTGCTTCTTCCTGCGATCTTCGGGCAACAGGTTTATTTCTATCATCTCACATCCTTTATCTAAGCGCCAGGCCTACGGCTACGGCGAAAGAACTCCCGGTTTTTTCCAACAGGCCCTTATCGATAGCCTCGGAGCTTGTATCCAGGAATTTGAAAGGGTCTAACAATATAGGTTTCGTGCCAAAAGCTTCCTGGAACATGTCGCTCATCCCTGCCAGAAAAACCCCTCCACCCGACAGGATTATCTCATCTACCCCCCGGCCGAACTGGTTCTCATAATAACTGAACGGAAGGCGCATCTCATCGACCAGCTTATCGAATACCTTCCTCGTGTCTAAATCGGTAGAACCAACCTGCATATCCCTGACCAGACATACGGCGCCGTCTCTCAACAGGGTAAGGTTGGTAAGGCCTGCGCCGATATTGAGGATAGCGAATGTCTTGTCCGGACCACTCGCTTCCGGGCTATTCCTCAAGAATGCATTGGCGATGGCAAAGCTGTCGACGTCGACTACCCCGACCGAGAGCCCCGCAGACGAGACCATGTCCAGCCTCTCTTCAACATAGGCCTTCTTTACGGCAGCCAACAGAACATCGAGCTTATTATCTTTGTCATGCTTCTTGACTATCTGAAAATCTATGATGCAGTCATTTATATTGAAAGGGATGAACTTCTCCGCCTCGAACTTTATGGCCCCTTTCAGTTCTTCCGCGGTCATCTTCGGCATGGAGACCAGCCTTACTACGACAGGCTGTCCGGAGACGGCTATATTCACTTCCTTGCTGGAGATCTTCGCCTCTTCAACGAGAAGCTTTATGGTATCCTTGACGGCATCCTTCGACTGTTCAAGCATCTTCTTTGAACCTATCGCCGCAAGAACAGGCTTATCGGCAGCCTCGGATATCTCGACAAGCTTCACCGAGTAGGTGCCTATGTCAAGCCCGACCCTGGATCTCTTCTTCCCTTTTGGCTTAGCTATCATCCCTGCCATCCTATTCCTTCCACCATGCGACGCGCCTGGCTTCGATAACAAAAGGCGTATAACGCGGACGCCCGGAATCGGTATTGAAATTACTGTCATATGTCCAGATGCGCGTTGGAGCCGTATACTGGGGGTTACCATAAACCCACGAGCCCGTTGCGATGGTGCTATTCCACAGCGACACAAAAGAACCGGTTATCCTTAAATTTATGCCTGACCATGTTTCATGAAGCCTGGGATAATTCTCAAGGCCTCCGTTATAATTACCTGTGGTAGTGGTCTTCACTCCGGCGATGAAGGCGCAATTATATGTCGTTTCCGTAGCCACTCTTGTACTGACGTTACCGGTACTATTGGCGTCGGTCGAGCTCCAGTTATTTGAAAGGAGATTTACGGAATCGCAGATAATGCCTGCGGGCTTCCTGCCGGCAGTGCCATTATCGAGTTGGGTATTGAAATTACCTTTTAGATATACGGGATCGTTCGATACGATCGTGACCCCATTAGTTCTGCCATAGATCTTTGAACCGTTTATTATCTTTACTCCGGGCTGATTTGCGCCGGCGTCATTTCTTGTCATATACATAAGATTGTTCGTATCTGAAGGAAGATTGTTGGGAAATGGCGGCTTGCCTTCCGGCACGGTAACATTGCCGGCAAGGTTATTCATATCTATCACCGTCATCGTGACATACTTGCCTTCCCGGTTATTGTAGAAAGTGGTCGTGGTCGCAATAGTCCCCGGAGGGTACTTGTTGGTCTTGTCGGTATCATTCACGGTACCTTCGGAGAGCGTAACGCCGCCCTTGACTATGGTGCCGTTCGTGATGACGACATCGGCATTATCGGCATAATAACCGTCCGGCTGTATAGATGCCACTGATGGCGGAGCAAGTTTCGTTACACCGTGGACCGAGCTCTGTACCGTGCCAAGCCAGCGCGTCTGGGAATCCGCTGTCCAGTTAGGATTACTGCTGTCAAGTATGCTATTATCGGCAAGCTTCATCGTAAGGAAGTTCGAGCCGCCGTCATCGACCTTGATGGACACTGATCCTGCTATGGCATTATTCGAGTCTTTCCTTTTGTTATAGATATTACCGGATGAATGCAGATATGTAGAATCTACGGTCAATGTCTTGCCGCTCTCCGAACCGATATATATATCGCTGTTGGAATGTATCCATCCAAGGAATGTCATGTTAGCGCCAGGCAGGACCTCAAGGTCGCCGTCATAAAAGACGCCGTGCTGAAAAGTATATATTATGCGCCTTGATATGCTTTGCTTAAGCGTCACAGTGACTTTCTGCTCGGCCGGAAGGCTTGCTGTGGCCGGATGAGTAACTGTAGTCTCGACTATATAGTTACGGACCTTTATCGTTGTAGAGCCCTCGACCTGGTCAGTATCGCTTGTGCCTCTTCTGGTGACCGTAGAAGCAATTGCGGTAGCTCCGGTGAATGTCGTGTAATTGGTGGTGACGTTATAGCTGGCTACGTCGGTAGCTATCTGGTAATTGGCCATAGCTGTGGCGAATTGGGATATGGCATTCTCCGTAGCGCCCTCGGCCAGGTAGAATGCCTCCTGAGCGAGTTTGTTCCTGTATGAGATATTCTTTTCGTTTACGGCATTGAACATGAGCGCCCCGGAGAGCGCCGCGAATGCCGCAACCAAAAGATATGATATTATTAAAGCCTGTCCTTTTCTCATCCTTAAGTCCATATCCTCTTTAATTTCTCAGCGTGACAATAGCTGTCGAGGTCACTGTCACGCTCCTGTTATTCCTTGTCACCTTGTTAAGCGTAAGTGATATGCTTATCTGGTCGATGCCAAGGGTGCTATCCATGGAGATGTCTTTAAATAAAAGGCTTGAGACGTCTCTTGCCATGATCTCGGACCTCTCCTCGCTGGACTCTGTCCAGACACGTTTCACGGTCTTCTCGAAGGCGTTATACTCGAATCTTATCGTGTTGTTGGCGCTCGTATCCCACGGAGAGGCAAAATCGCCGTCCGAATTTATCGTAGGAGGATAGAACGTGATGCTCGTATTATTCGGTTGGCTTGGTATGGACACGTGCAAGATGGACTGATATCTTAAGCCCTGAAAATAGGCCGGCGACCCAGACTCCCGCTCCTGGATCATCGATGAGAGCGCAGCCCTTGCGTTTGACTGAAGCTCTGACTGCGTGCGCGCTGTAAGAGATGCGTCGAGGCTTGTAACATATAATCCATACATTATGGCCATCACGGTGGCGAATATGCCGCCTGCCACGATAAGCTCTATAACCGTAAAACCCGGTCTATCCGAATTGAAAAAACGCATAATTTATAGCCTCGACTTGAAGGTGGACATCGCAGTACTGAGAGATCGGCCGAATTTATCTTGCCATGTCACCGTTACCCTGACCTCGAGAGGTTCGGCCGCGGTATTGGGGTAAGTGACCGTGATATGCTCGCTCCTAAGGGTGTAGTTGCCGACAACGGTCGTGTAGGGCCTTGCGCCCGGGCCATCTTGAATGCCGTTCGGATAATTTGTCAGCATGGTAGAGAACGGGGTCGTGCGGGTTGAGCGTATGGACTCCATCATATCCCGCAGGTCATACACGGCGATCGTCTGTTCTTTTGCGGAATCGATAAAATTTAATGCGGTCAACAATATGCCGAGAAAAGCCGCTGAGGTAATGGCTAAGATCAATATGGATACGAGCAGATCTATAAGCGACATCCCCTTTGAATTCTTCATCATAATGCCATATTCCTCTAATATCTATTCCGGCAGTTTGTGCCCTCTGTCCTCAAGGCTGCAGCGCACCTGCGGTTTTATCCCCACCTGTCCGAAGGCATAGCTGCCTTTCGACGGGCATGCGGGCTTAGTGCCTTTTATATACGAATATAAGCTATCTTCCTGCTCGGTATTAACGGAAGTCCCGTTCGAGATGCTGTTATCTATGGCCCAGGCGCTTATCGCTCCTTCAAGCTGATACAGATTCACGATGCAGGTATTTTTACGTGACAGCTCAAGCATCCTGACATAATTCGGAAGGCCAATAGCAAGTATGAGCGCTATGATCACAACTGTGATCATTATCTCGACGAGCGTAAAACCTTTGCGTGAATATATTATCATAATATTATATAAATTAATACCAATTTATCATATAGTTAGGATATTGTCAATAGGCAGATTCTGTGGGCTTATTCGCCGCACGAAAAACGCAGGCGAATAAAAAAACCCCGCGCGTTTTAGAACGCGCGGGGCATTCGTTGAAACCGAACTTCCCGGTTTAGGTGGTTGAGCCACCGCCACCAGCAACGAGAGTGTGACCTGTTAAGCTATTCGGACATACTGGGTCCGCGCTTACGGACGGAACGACATAGGCTACCCCTCTGCAAGCAGGCCATGCCCTTATGTAGTTCGGGACGACGTCTCCCATCTCTGGGGTAGTCGGAGAAGCTGAGCCGCTATCAATGGCCCATACTTGGACTGCTCCCTGTATCTGTCTCAGGTTAGCTATACAAGCGTTTCTCTCCGCCGTCTCTCTCGCTCTGATGAAGTTCGGAATGGCTATCGCCGCCAATAGACCGATAATAGCGACAACTATCATAATTTCAACGAGCGTAAAGCCTTTTCTCTTCATCATCATATAAATCCCTCCTCTCTTCCCAAAATTGGGTATATTTTTATTGAGGCTGTTAGAAAAAGATAAATTTATATATAGCTTCTTCCAGACACCCTCATTTTAAGTATACCTGACAAATATACGCTTGTCAAGGTCAGGCCACCGTCGGGGAAAAACTGCGCTAGCGGCGAAAAAACTATTTTACCCCCCAGCCAGGGCCGTGATCTTGAATATCGGAAGGAACATGCAGATGACTATGGTACCTATGACTACCCCCAGAAAAGCGATGATGAGCGGCTCTATCAGGCTAGTGAGTCCGCTCACGGCGGAATCCACCTGCTCATCATAAAAATCGGCTATCTTTGACAACATCTTTTCTAGCTCACCGGCCTGTTCCCCAACGGCGACCATCCTCACCACCATGGAAGGGAATATCTTCGCCCTGGCAAGAGGCTCCGAGATGTTCTCCCCCTCGCGGACATTCCGCGAAACGCTCTCTACGGCAAGCTCCACGGCCTTATTGCCGGCCGTCTTGCCCACGATCTCAAGCGACGCAAGTATGGGGACGCCGCTCTTTATAAGAGTGGAGAGCGTCCTTGTGAATTTGGAGATGGCGACCTTTGTGAACAGGATGCCGAATATCGGCATGCTCAGCAAAAATGAGTCGATCCTTATCCTGCCCATCTCTGTCTTAAAGTATTTCGACATAAGATAGTATATGATCGCTATTATGCCTGCTATGATCAGGAAATATTTCTGGAGGGCATCGCTTATTGTCAGAAGGACGAGCGTCGGCGTAGGAAGCGCCGCGCCGAAGCCTGAAAATATATTCTTAAATATAGGTATGACCTTTAACAGGAGTAATAGCGTAATGCCGATCGCCATGCCGCTCACGACAGCCGGATATATGAGCGCTGATCTTACCTTCTTCTGCAGCGCGCTCGTCTTCTCAAAATATGTCGCGACGCGGTCCAGTATCTCGGCAAGCATGCCGCTCGATTCCCCCGCCTTTACCATGTTTATGAAGAGCGGCGAGAACGTCGACTTGTGTTTAGCGAGCGCGTCGGAGAGGTTCGAGCCTGTCTCGACGTCATTGCGGACCTTCGTTATGATCTCGCCGAAGCTCTTATTCTCTATCTGGTCGCCGAGGATATCGAGCGCGCCGACGAGCGGGATGCCGGCGTCGACCATCGTGGCAAGCTGTCTTGCGAAGACTACGATGTCGTCAAGCTTCACCTTCTTCTTGCCGAAAGAGAAGACCATCTTCGCGACGGATTCGTTGAGCGATATTATTATGAGATCTTTCTTCCGTAATGCGTCTACCGCCGCGGCCCTGTCCTTTGAATCGAGAAGCCCGCTTAAGGTCTTCCCTCCCTGGTCCTTGGCTACATATCTAAAACTTGGCATCCTAATCCTCCGAAGTGATGCTCAACACCTCTTCAAGAGTGGTGTTCCCGAGGATAAAGTTTTCAAGGGCATTCTCCCTCAGCGTCATCATCCCGTGCTTAATGGCATACTCCTTGATCTCGTCGCTGGAAGCCTTGCGCATCACCATGTCCCGCATCTGGTCATCCACCAGGATCGCCTCGAGTATGCCTATCCTTCCGTAATAACCGGTCTTATTGCACTTCTGGCAGCCCCTGCCATGATAGAATTTTACGCCCTTCGCGGTGAACCTCTCGTCTTTAAGGCCGGCGCGCTCAAGGACATTCTTCGGTATCTCGGCCTCCTCCTTGCAGCTTGGGCATATCTTCCTCATGAGGCGCTGAGCGGCTACGAGGACTATGCTCGACCCGACGAGGAACGGCTCGACGCCCATGTCGATAAGGCGCGTGATCGCGCCGGGCGCGTCGTTCGTGTGGAGCGTGCTCAATATGAGCTGCCCGGCGAGCGTCGCTTTGACGGCGATATCTGCAGTCTCAAGATCCCTTATCTCTCCGACCATTATTATGTCGGGGCTCTGGCGCAGGACGCTCTTTAGGCCCGCTGCGAAGGTGAGCCCGATCTCCGGGTTCATCGGTATCTGCGTTATGCCCTCAAGCTCATATTCGACCGGGTCCTCCAGGGTGACTATGTTCCGCTCGGGAGTATTCAATTGGTTTATTATCGAATATAGCGTGGTTGTTTTCCCGCTTCCTGTAGGGCCTGTCAAGAGTATCATGCCGAACGGCTTCGTGAGCGCCTCCTTGAAGGTCTTTAGCGGCTGCGAAAGGAACCCGAGCCTCTCCAGGCCCATATTCAGGCTCGACTTGTCCAGCACCCTCAAGACTATCTTGCCGCCGAATGCTATCGGAAGGACGGAGACCCTGAAATCTATCTGTTTTCCTTCGAAATTTATCCTGAATCGGCCGTCCTGCGGGGCCCTTGTCTCGGTTATGTCGAGCCTCGACATTATCTTTATTCTCGCTATGACGGCATTCTGGTTCTTCTTGGGAAGAGTGAGCACCTCGTGCAGGCTGCCGTCTATCCTGTATCGCACTTTGAGCGCCTTCTCCGCCGGCTCGATGTGTATGTCGCTTGCGCGTTTCTTAAGGGCCCCGTTCAATATGAGGCTTACGACCTTGACTATCGGAGCGCTCTTGCTGATCTCGGCTATCTCGCTTACGTCTATATGCTCCTCTTCCTCGAGCACCTCTATGTCCGATGGCCCGACTTCAGCCTCATCGAACATCTCCGATATCTCCTGGACCTGGCTGCCATAATATGTATTGATCGCTTCTTTCAGGTCATTTTCCGTGGCAAGCACCGGCTCTATCTTGAAATTTGTTATGATAGTGACGTCATCGATGGCGAATATGTTGAGCGGATCTACCATCGCCACGGTAAGGACGCTTCCTATCTTGGATATCGGTATTATGGAATATTGCCTTGCCACCTTTTCAGGTATGATCCTGGCTATGTCCCTGTTTATCTTGTATTTTGAGAGATCGATGAGCGGAGTGTTGAGCTGCTGGCTCAATATGACCATGAGGGCCTTCTGCGATATGCCGCCCTGCTCTACAAGTATCTTCCCGAGCGATCCGCCGGATCTTTTCTGTGTTTCGAGAGCCTTGTCGAGGTCCTTCTGTTTGACAAGATCGCTCTTTATCAAGACCTCTATCAGTTTATCTTTGAATGATTCTACCATATCTACACCGTGGGTAAGTCCTGGTCGCCGACCGTGACGCGCAACACCTCGTCGAGCGTCGTTACGCCGTTCAATGCATTCTCTATCCCGATCTCTCTCAGCGTCTTCATGCCTTCTTTGCGGGCCAGCTCTCTTATCTTATGCTCCTGCGCGCCCGCAAGTATGAGGGCCTTTATCGCCGGCGTCAACGTAAGCACCTCTATCAGGCCCACCCTTCCTTTATATCCCGTATTAAGGCAGGCCTTGCACCCCTTACCTTTATAGAACGTCTGGTCGGACTTGAGTTTTATATTGAGCCTTTCGAGAACGCCCTTCTCCACGCTTAAAGGCTCCTTGCAATTGGGGCATATCTTCCTCACAAGCCTTTGGGCGCCTACAAGAAGAAGAGATGACGTCATGAGGAATGGCTCTACGCCCATATTGATCAGTCGCACGATCGAACCGGTTGCCGTCGTCGTATGAAGAGTGCTTAATACCAGGTGGCCGGTAAGCGCCGATTTTATTGCGATATCCACCGTCTCAAAGTCCCTTATCTCTCCTATCATTATTATGTCGGGATCCTGCCTCAATATAGACCTTAATGCGCTTGCGAACGTAAGCCCTATAGAAGGCCTGGCCGTCACCTGGTTCAAACCGTCTATCATGTACTCGACGGGATCCTCTACGGTGACCACATTATCTTCGGGAGAATTTACATCGGCAAGTATCGAATAGAGAGTCGTCGTCTTGCCGCAGCCTGTCGGCCCGCACATGAGTATCATGCCGTGGGGTTTTTCGGAGGCCTTCTTTATGGCGTCCAGGGACTGCCTGTCAAATCCCAGCTTCTGGATGTCGAGCATCGCCTGGGACTTGTCCAATATCCTCAATGCCACCTTCTCGCCCTTACTCGACGGCAGGACAGATATGCGGAAGTCTATCTCGCGGCCGTGCAGTCTTATCTTGAAGCGGCCGTCCTGCGGGAGCCTGCGCTCGGAGATGTCGAGGTCAGACATGACCTTAAGCCTCGAGACTATGGCATTGTGCAGCGCCTTCGGCGGGCGCTTTCCTTCCTGGAGCATGCCGTCTACCCTGTATCTTATGCGCAGGTCCGTTTCTAACGGCTCTATCAGGACGTCGCTCGCCCTTAAAGTTATGGCTTCCGCAAGTATAAGGTTAGTGATCTTTACGACCGGAGCGTCCTGCACCATCTTCATGAGGTCCTTCGAATCCGGAGCAGGCTCTGGGCCGCCATCCTCCACGACCTTTATCTCGGACGTCTCCGTCATGTCCTCGACTATCTTCTCGATAGCCGTGTTCATATTCTCCTCATAATATTGGTCTATCGCGTCTTTGATGTCCTTTTCGCTTGTTATGACAGGGTTTATCTTAAGTCCCGTAAGCGTCTTGATGTCGTCCAGCGCGAATATATTGAGCGGGTCGGCCATTGCCACCGTAAGGGTGTCTCCCATCTTTGATATGGGCAGTATCTGGTAATGCCTTACTATCTTCTTCGGGATAAGCTTTATCACGGAGGGGTCTATCTTATAGCGGGAGATATTTATGGGAGGTATGCCGAGCTCTTTCGACAGGATCACCATGAGATCGTTTCTTGATACAAGGCCGAGGCCTGCGAGTATATCGCTCAACGATCCGCCATTCTCCTTCTGGATATCGAGCGCCTTCTTGAGGTCTTCTTCCTTAAGGAGCTTTTTATCTATCAGTACCTGGGCGATCTTCTCTTTTAAGGTGGGTGCCATCCTATCCTATTTCTTGGTATAGTATTTTTTTATGGCGTCCGAAACGTCGGTCATGGTGCTTACGAAGACATGGACCTTGCACTTGGTCAGCATCTCCACGTCTTCTATGGCCTGGGTGTTAAGGGGGTTAGACATGGCGATGGTTATTATATCCTCTATCCTGTCTATCGCTATAAGGTTATACTGCCTTGCGACATTTTCAGGTATCAGTTTAATGGCTTCGGGAGATATCTCGTAGCTCTCGAGCGGCAGGAAAGGAAACCCGTACTGTATGGTGAGGACCTGCGCTATCTCCTCCTCGGTCACGTAGCCGAGCGCGACGAGTATCTGGCCTATCAGGCCGTCGCGGGCGTTCTTGCCCTTTTCTTTCTGTATGGCAAGGGCTTTATCGAGCTGCGCCTGGTTTATTATGTCGCTCTCCAGGAGAAGCTCCCCGAGCTGTTTTGAGATTATGCGCTTGATCGGTATCATCTTTGCCTATCTCTTGAATATCCTCAAAAGGTCCTCTTGGTCGGTCGTCCTAGCGAACGCCTCCTCATAAGATATCATCTTCTTCTGGTATAGCTCGTACAGCATCTGGTTCATGGTCTTCATGCCTTCCTTCTGCGATGTCTGCATGACGGAATAGAGCTGGTGGACCTTGCCTTCGCGTATCAAGCTTCGTATGGGCGGAGTGGCTATCATGACTTCGGTAGCAAGCACCCTTCCGGCCTCGCCCATCCTCGGGATAAGCTGCTGCGACAGTATCGCCAGAAGAACGAACGAGAGCTGCGTCTTTATCTGCTGCTGCTGGTGCGCCGGGAAGACATCCACTATCCTGTTTATCGTCTGGACGCAGTCCGAGGTATGGAGCGTCGCGAATACAAGGTGACCTGTCTCCGCGATAGTGAGCGCAGCCTCTATCGTCTCAAGGTCGCGCATCTCGCCTATCAGAATGACATTCGGGTCCTGTCTCAATACGTGCTTCAGCGCGGCGCCGAAAGAGTGGGTGTCGCTGTATGCCTCGCGCTGGGCCACGAGCGCCTTCTTATTGTCGTGGACGAACTCGATCGGGTCTTCTATGGTCACTATGTGGCAAGGCCTGTCCTTGTTGATCCAGTCTATCATCGATGCCAGCGTCGTCGATTTACCGCTGCCGGTCGCGCCCGTCACGAGGACTAGCCCCTTCGGCTTTTTACAGAGGCCTGTTACGATATCCACGGGCAGTCCGCATTCCTCAAAAGTCCATATCCCGCGCGGTATTATCCTTATGGAACAGCCGATCGTCCCTCTCTGCTTAAAGACATTGACCCTGAAGCGGCCCATGCCCTCCACCGCGAAAGCCATATCAAGTTCGAGCGTCCGCTCGAACTTCTCTATATGGTCGGGCTTGAGCACGCTGTAAGTCAATTTCTGGGACTCTTCCGGAGAGAGGACATGATCGTCCACCGGGACCAGCTTCTCGTCGATCCTCAGCTCTACCGGAGAACCTGCCGATACGTGGAGGTCGGAGGCCTTGCTGTCATACATAACCTTTAAAAGATTCCTGATATCGTGTTGCATATGTATCCTCTATCCTCCTATACCGCAACCCTGTTCTTGCCGGCGGCCTTTGCGCTGGCAAGCGCGTCTATCGCTTTCTTGAAAAGTTCTTCCTTGGTCGAGCCGTCTATCGGATTCTCGCTGACACCCACGGATATGGTAAAACTGAGTTTCCCTTCGGATGAAAAACTATACCCTTCCACTTTCTTCCTTAATGCCTCGGTGATCGATGCCGCTTCCTTCTTATTCTTCTCTGGCAGGAGTATCGCGAACTCATCCCAGTCTATCCTGCCGGCCTTGCCCATGGGGGTGGCGTTCTCCTTCACGAGTTTCGACATCCTCTTCAGTACATCCTCAGCAGCAAGATCTCCCTTCGCCTCCCTGAATATCTTGAAATTGTCTATATTGAATACGATGAAAGAACAGGGCCTCTGGTAGAATATCGCGCGCTTTATCTCTTCCTCAAGCCTTGAGAGGATATAATTCTTGTTGAATAACCCCGTGAGCTCGTCGACTATGGCAAGGGCCTCGGTCTTCTTTAAAAGAGCGTCATTCTCTATGGCGATCGTCACCTGCCTGGCGAATACCTTTATAAGGTCAACGTCGTCGGTCCTGAACCTGAAATCATCATGGTCATTCCCTACGACTAGGATCCCCAGGGTCTTTCGCCCGGAATGCAGCGGAGCGGCTACGAGATTCTTGGCCCCGTACGCTACGCGCACCTCTTCGGTGTCCTTCGACTTCTTCATGCTGTCATCGACGATAAGCGTCGATCGTTCGCGCATCAGCCTCTCGAATATGCTCCCGCCTGTCTCTTTCAAGACGAGCCCGAGAAGCTTGTCATTCTGGACTCCGGAGGATGAGCGCGCCAGGAAGTCGCCGTCCTTCGGCCTTGCGAGATAGAGTATGGCGTAACCTCTGTCAAATACGGCAGCAACCTTCTGCACGGTGAGGTCGGTGATAGTGCCAAGCTCCACGGAGCCTTTGGATATTATATCGCCGAGCTGAAGCAGGCTTGAAAGGGATACTATCTTCTTGTGTATCTCAAGGTCTATCTCTTTTGTCTTTTGGCCTATGAATTTAAGCTCGGTGATATTGGTCTTGATGCTCTGCGTCATGAGGTTAATGGATTCGCCCAGGAACCCAAGCTCATCATCGGTGGACACGCGGATCTTGCGGTCATACTCGCCGCTTGCTATTATCCTGGCCTCGACGGCCATGTCTACGACAGGATCTACCAGGCCCTTAGCGAGGCCAAGGCCCAGTATGGATATCACTATAGAGATGAGCATTATGGTGCTGGCGTCTACCATGTTCTGAACCTGCGGGAATATATAAGCGGTGATGAGATACATGCAGGCAAGAAGAGGTGTGACGGACATGAGGCTGAAGGCAAGCATCAATTTGTAACGCAACCCCTTGCGCGGACTCTTGACTCCCCTGGGTAACTGTCGCATACGCTTACCTCCTTCTAGGATAGCTTTATATTTAGAATATCATATTAGTATTATATTCTTTTAAAGCAAATTTTATAATAAAGTATACTCTATATATCTTTTATTGTCAAATTGGCCGCTCTTGAGACAGCTTGACCAGAGCTTCCTTTTTAATGCCTGTATCTATAAGATCCCACGGTAATATCTCTTCGGGATTGCGCTGCCTTGTTATGTAGAAGGCCGGGTCTATATCCAGCTTTTTGAATGTCTCGATCCACTTGTCAAAATTGAAATATTCCTTCCAGCTGTCGAACTTCGCGCCCGACTTCCAGGCCTCGTATATGACCTCACCAAGCCGCCTGTCCCCTCTTGAGAACGCGCATTCAAGATAGCTCCTGTCGAAAGCATTAAAATCAAGCTCCACTTTCCTGGAGCCGACTGCCTTGCGCAGCATGTCCTTCTTCCTCTTAAGGGAATCCACCCCGTCCATCGGATGCCACTGGAAAGGCGTATGCGGTTTCGGCACGAATGCGTTTATGCTGGCCGAGACATAGGCGGCCTTTCCGTCGACAGCTCTTTTGGAGTTCGATATGTCCTGGGCAAGCCTTGCGATGCTTAAAACGTCTTCGTCCGTTTCCGTAGGAAGGCCTATCATGAAATACAGCTTAACCCTGTTCCATCCGGCTTTGAACGACTCCTCGACTGCCTTAAAGAGCTTCTCTATCTCTATATTCTTATTTATGAACTTCCTGAGGCACTCGCTGCCGGATTCCGGTGCGAAGGTAAGCCCGGGCTTCTTCACCTGGGAGAGAAGTATCGGAAGGTTGCTCAATATGTCCTGGATCCTCAGGGACGGAACTGATATGGAAACGCCTTTGTCCTTGAAGGCGAGGTTCATCCCCTCCACTATCTCCCTTATCTCGGAATGATCGCCGGTCGATAGCGACAAAAGCGATATCTCTTCATACCCCGTCTTCTCGCATGACTCTTTCGCAAGTTGGATCACTTTATCTTTTGAGCGCTCGCGCCAGGGTCTGTAGGTGGCGCCGGAGAGGCAGAACTTGCAAGCGTGTTTACAGCCGCGCAATATCTCTATCGCGATTCGGTCATGGATAGTCTGTATATACGGAACGATCTGCGCCGTCGGGTAATACGCATTCTCGAAATCCTTCACGACGCGCTTCTCTATTTTTGGCGAAACGCCCGGATCGATGGGCAAAAAACTTTTAATAGTCCTGTCGTCGTTGTATTCGACATTGTAGAGAGACGGAACATAGATGCCGGGTATTTTGGCAAGTTCGCGGAGTATTTTTTTTCTGGACCCTGGGACCTGGAACCTTTCCACTATCTCCGTTATCACTTCCTCGCCATCACCGATAACGAACACGTCTATGAAATCCGCCATCGGCTCGGGATTATAGCACGATGGGCCGCCTGCGATTATCAAAGGGTCAGAGTCGCTGCGCTCGGATGATCGGATTGGTATGCCGCCCATGTCAAGCATGTTGAGGACATTGGTGTAATTGAGTTCATAGGCAAAGCTGAAACCGATGATATCAAAATCTTTGATGGGCCTTCGCGATTCGAGGCTATAGAGGCTTATGCTGTTTTTCCGCAAGAGATCCTCAAGATCAGGCCACGGCGTGAATACGCGCTCGGCAAGGCAATCCTCGCGCTCGTTCAGGATACCGTAGAGTATCCTCAAGCCCAGGTAACTCATCCCGACATCGTAAAGGTCGGGAAACGCCAGAAGCACCTTCGTCCTGGCGGCCGTCCAATCTTTCTTTATCTGGTTCCACTCCCCGCCGATATATCTCGCAGGCCTCTGAACTAACGGAAATATTTCTTCTAAATTCATGGCCCCATTATACCAGAAAACCCGCAAAAATAGGGACGTTTCTAAATCTGATCTTGGGACGTTTGTAAATTCCATCCCACACCTGTCCCTTTTTGAAACTATTTTAAAATATTTTGCAACAATTTAGGGGTTTTGAGCGTCTTATATAGTAGGGGGTAAAAAAGGTTTCGGGTTAAAAAATGGAGGTTATATGCCCAGAACAGCGAGAGTATTTGTTGAAAACGCCTGCTACCACATTGTGGCGAGAGGCGTCCAGAATGACGATGTATTCAGGAATCCGTCTGATTTCAGGAATTATTTAAGACTAGTCCATAAGTATAAGATCAAGACCGGATGTCGCATCTATTGTTATTGCCTTATGGACAACCATGTCCATTTCATTCTTGAATCACCGTCGGGAATCAGCGCTATGGCATCCTTCATGCACGGCGTAGGAATGTCACACGCTTTGAGTTTTAATGGAAAATATAACAGGGTCGGCCATTTATGGCAAAACAGATATAAGAGCTTCGTGGTCCTGAAGGATGACTATATCATCAATCTCTTTGCGTATATAGAACACAACCCTGTGCGCGCAAAGATCGTAGCCAGGCCTGAAGACTATGCGTGGAGCAGCTATAATATGCGAATGCTTGGCAAGAAGGATATCATTGTGGATGACATAGCGCTGGTGGGGACAGGTGTGGGATAGAATTTGGGGACAGGAGCAGGATTAGATTTACAAACGTCCCTTTTCTTGGGCTTTGATCTTTTTCCAGTTGATGAGGACGTCGCGGACGCTTTTTACTTTTATTTTGCCGAAGACGTGAGGGTGGCGGCGCTTCAACTTCTTTATGAGCGTATCGATGACATCCTCGATGTCGAATCGTCCTTCCTTGGACGCGAGCTTAGAGTGGAACATGACCTGGAGGAGTATATCGCCAAGCTCTTCCTTCATGTGCTCGTAATCCTTCTTCTTGACTTCGGCTATAAATTCCTGCGACTCTTCCTTAAGATACGGGAGCAGTGATTGGTGTGTCTGTTTCTTGTCCCACGGGCAACCCTTCGGCCCGTGAAGAGTATCAAAGACCTTCTTCAGCTCTATAAAATTTGTCCTTTTAGCCATAAACCCTTCTCTCTTATTTTTCAGAATGCCGAACGCCTCATGCCGACATTTAGGACAAGCCCTATCGCCATCATGGTCGCAAAGAGGCTTGAGCCGCCGTAGCTTACCAAAGGAAGCGGTATCCCAACAACCGGCATGACGCCTATAGTCATGCTTATATTAATTATCACCTGGAACGCCAATAGCATCCCGACGCCCGTAGCAAGGAGCTTGCCGGTCCTGTCGCTAGTGGAAGAGGCAATATCGAATGTCTCTTTGATAATGAGCGCGTATAATACGAGGATAACGAGCGCCCCCAGAAAACCCCACTCTTCCCCTATCACTGAAAATATGAAATCGGTGTGTCTCTCGGGCAGGAAGTTGAGCTGGTTCTGCGTCCCGGACATCCATCCTTTTCCGAACAACCCACCCGAGCCGACGGATATCTTTGACTGTATTATCGTATATCCCGCGCCGAGCGGATCGACGTTAGGGTTGATGAACACCATGAGCCTCTGCTTCTGATAATCGCGTAAAAAATGCCAGAAGAAAGGCATCCCCGCAAGCCCTATGCCTACCATGACGGCGAGATGTTTTATATTCGCCCCTCCGACTAGAAGCATCGCGAAGAATATCGGGACCAACAGAAGCGCCGTCCCGAGATCCGGCTGGAGCAGGACCAGTACGAACGGCAGGGCAAGTAATATTATCGGAATGATAAGGTTCTCGAGCCGCCACATGGTGTCTTTCTTGGAACCGAGATAATTGGCCAGCGCCATTATAAGGACCACCTTGATGAATTCGGACGGCTGGAAGGCGAAGCCTGCTATGGATATCCACCTCTGGGCGCCGAGGCGCACATGGCCTACCGCAAGAACGAGCGCGAGCATTATGATGATAAACGCGTACAAAAGATACGCCATGTCGACGAGCCTGTAATATGCGACCTTTATGATCACCGTTAAAAACAGAAGACTTACAAGCATCCACTCGGCTTGCCGCAATAGAAAGCTCTCTTTAAAAGGAAGGTTCCTGGCATGGGTCGCGCTGTGTATGCTTATCAATCCCATGACCGCGATGAATATCATGGCAAAAAATAGCGCCTTGTCAAAATCCCCGAACATCTTCTTATCGAATATCATGCCCATGCTAAAAATACCCCTTCTTCTTCGCCTCTTCAAATATGCCTTTTGCTATCGTCGCAGGCTCAAGGCCTCCATGCCCTCCGTGCTCTAAGAATACAACGAGACATATCTTCGGGTTATCATATGGGGCATACCCGGAGAACCAGGCATGCGTACGCCCCTGCGGGTTCTCCGCGGTGCCTGTCTTTCCGGCCACCACAGCCCCTTTTACCCGCGCATTCTTTCCCGTCCCGCCTTCGTCATTGACTACCTTATATATACCCTCCCGGACCTTTTGCCTGACAGTCTCTTTAAGGCCTATGCTCTTGGCCTGGGGACAGGGAATATCAGAATCGCCTATTTTCTTTATCAGGTGAGGAACTATGAGATTGCCGCCGTTAGCGATAACTGACATCATGGTCACCGCCTGAAGCGGCGTCGAAAGGAAAAAACCCTGCCCGATCGAATAGTTCGCCGTGTCGCCTTCATACCACTGCTCATTCTTCTTCTGGCGCTTCCATTGTTTTCCGGGCACAAGCCCCTTCGCCTCGTCAGGAAGGTCTATCCCTGTCCTCGACCCATAGCCGAACATCCTGGCGAATGTCTCGATATTGTCCGGGCCCGCCGCCCTGCCGATACTATAGAAGTAGACGTCGCAGGAATTCATCATGCCTGTCGTCGCTGCCTGCGGCCCGTGGCCGCCGTCCTTCCAACACCTGAACCTAGCGCGCCCGAGAGAATATACGCCGCTGCAGAAATATGTGGATAGCGGCGTTATGCCGTGCGACTGGAGCGCCGCCGAGAGCGTTACTATCTTGAATACCGAGCCGAGCGGATACATGCCTGATATCGCCCTGTTAACGAGCGGCTTGCCGACCTTATCGCGCAATAGCTTGACGCGCTGAGCGGATGTGTTGGGCCTGGCGAAGACGCTGGGATCAAATGACGGGTGGCTTGCGAGCGCCAGTATCTCGCCATTCCTTGGGTCCATCACGACGACCGCCCCTTTCCTGTCGCCGAGAAGCTTGTCGGACGCCGCCTGCAGGGTCTTGTCGAGCGTAAGTCGTATATCCGTACCGCACTGCGGCTCTTTCATCCCGAGCGTCCGCACCTGCCGGCCGCGGGAATCCACCTCGATCTGGACTCCGCCGTCGGTGCCTGTCAGGTCCTTGTTATAATATTTCTCAAGCCCCCCGCGCCCTATCATGTCCCTCATGCGGTATCCGTAATCCCTCAGTTTCTCAAGCTCGTCTTCGGTTATCTCGCTGAGATACCCGAAGATATGACTTCCCGAACGGCCCATTACATAATCACGTATCGAACGCGTCTCTATGACAAGGCCGGGCACGTCAAAACTTGCCTCCTCGAGCATTATGGCCTTATCCTTGGGAACATCTTCGACAATAGTGGCCGGGGCATACGGCTTGCGGCGCGCCGTCTCGAGAGCGTCTATGACATCCCCCTCGGGGATGCCCAGCGACTGGGAGAGGGCGTTGACAAGCTTCGTCTGGGACCTTATCTCCTGGTAGACGACGGCTACATTAAAAGAGAGCCTGCTGCCCACGAGCAATTCGCCGTTGCGGTCGAACATATTGCCGCGCGGCCCGTCGATCGGTATTATCCTTATGGCATTATTCCTGGCAAGCCGGGCATAATACGGATATCTCAGTATCTGGGTATAGAAAAGGCATAGCGCGAGCACCAGGAAGAAGGAGAATATGGATATAACGATCGCGCGGTCTCTCATAAGAACTGCTGGGCGTCGGCCAGGCCGTAGATCTCTATAAGCTTCGGGAATAACGGCATGGCGACTATCGCCGTGTATATGCCGGCGGGTATTATCGAGCTCCCCAGATAATCGAAGAGGCTCAAGTTGACGAATTTCAGGACCGAAGACGCTAAGACATAGTGCAGGACCATCGAAAATACGGAGAATGAGAATACGAGAGTCGCCTGCGTCGCCATGGACTCCCTGTAGAATTTCGTATTCAAGATCCCTGCGAGAAGACCCGTGATGCCCAGGACGAACATGTTGACGCCGAATATGTCGAAGGCAAATATATCCTTTAAAAGCCCGGCAATGATCCCGACCTCAAGCCCCATCCTCGCACCCAGAAAGAGCCCGAAGAATATTACCAGAAGGAGCAAAAGATCCGGCTTCGCGCCGAATATCCTGAAATAATGGAGCACTGTCATGTGCACGACAAGCGCCAGAAGAAGAGCCGAATATATCTGGAGCCTCGTTACTTTATGCACAGAACCTCTTCGATCTTTGAAAGCTCCTGAGCCGGATCCACGATCGCATACTTGTATAACCTGCCCGGCTCCTTACCCACTTTTACGACATCCCCGACCACGACATCTTTCGGGAACGCGCTGCCGAAACCGGCCGTTATGACCCTGTCCCCCTTCTTGACGTCGGAGTCGAGCGCGATATATATCATCTTGCACTTCCCGTCAGGCCTTCCGACCAGTATGCCGCCATGACGGTTCCTGAGAATGAGGACTCCCACCTTGGAGTTCGGATCATTGATCAGCATGACTTTCGATGAACGCCGCCCGACCTCTACGACCCTCCCGACAAGACCTTTTGTGGCGAGGACGGCCTTATACTGTTTCAATCCGGCATTCGCGCCTTTATCGATTATGAGGGAATTCGACCAATTGGACGGATCGCGGCCTATCACCTGGGCGGGCACTGTAGTATACGGGACTATCTTCCTGAAATCGAGCAGATCCCTTAAGCGCTGGTTCTCTTCCTGGACTATCTTGGACTCTTCGAGCCTGGTGTTTAAGAGCTCGATCTGTTCCCTTAAGGCCTTGTTCTGGGCTTTATATCCCGAGAACGGGATAAGACGGCCGAACCAGAGAAGCGTATTATGGGATGAGCCGAGGATCCCGGCGCCCAGCTCTGTCACTTTGGTCCTTAGAGGGCTTGGGGTAGTTTTAGAATTGATGACGATAAGAAGCAGGATGGAAAATACCGCGAGGACCTTGAGTGTGTTCTTGTTTTGACCGCGCACATCAACCGTCTTGGTGGCTTATCTTTCAAGCCTTGGCGTTACAATGACCTTCTTCAAATATTTGATCTCGCTTAAGACTTTACCGGTGCCAAGAGCTACGGCAGTCATGGGGTCTTCGGCCAGGTGGACCGGAAGGCCTGTCTGCTCGGAGATAAGCTTGTCGATCCCTCTCAACAGGGATCCGCCGCCGGCAAGCACTATCCCTTTATCTATGAGATCCGAGGAGAGCTCCGGAGGCGTCCTTTCCAGCGTTATCCTGACAGCTTCAAGTATCTGCGAGATGGGCTCATGCATCGCTGCCCTTATCTCTTCGCTCGTCACGGTAACGGGTTTCGGCAATCCTGCGACCAGATCGCGCCCCTTGACCTGGAGCTTGAGTTCCTCGTCCAGCGGATAGACCGAGCCGATCTTGATCTTTATCTCTTCGGCTGTCCTCTCTCCTATCATGAGGTTGTAGTTCTTCTTCATGTAATTGATAATCGCCTCGTCGAGCTCGTCGCCGCCCACCCTGACCGACTTTGAGAATACCACGCCGGCCAGAGATATGACCGCCATCTCGGTCGTGCCGCCGCCTATATCTATTATCATGTTGCCGGAAGGTTCCTGGATAGGAAGGCCGACGCCTATCGCGGCCGCCATCGGCTCTTCTATCATGAATACTTCCCTTGCGCCCGCATGCAAGGCTGAATCCTTGACCGCCCTCTTCTCGACCTCCGTAATGCCTGAAGGTATCGCTATAACTATCCTCGGGCGGACAAGCCGCTTCGATTTATTGACCTTCTGTATGAAATAACGCAGCATCGCTTCGGATATCTCAAAATCTGTTATTACGCCGTGCCTCATCGGCCTTATGGCCACGATGTTACCGGGCGTGCGGCCCAGCATGCGCTTGGCCTCATCTCCTACCGCAAGAACGTTCGAAGTCCCGGCCTGAACGGCCACGACCGAAGGCTCGCAAAGCACTATTCCCTGATTTTTGAGATATACGAGGGTGTTGGCAGTCCCGAGGTCGATGCCCATGTCATTGGAGAAGAGCCCCATCACATCGTTATACGCTTTGGTGGAAACGTTGATCGCCTGCTGCAGGTTCATATCAAATCTCCCGGTATAAATTTCTTTATGTACGATTTTATTTTACGATATTAACAGAAGACCACGTATTTGTCAAAATAAATATATATCCTATCGAGGTGCCGAGAAATGCGCCTGCAGCTACATCCGATACATAATGGACCCCCATATAGACCCTGGAGAATGCCACGATGGCGGCCAGGCCGAAGAATAATACATATCTTCTGAAGAACCTGGACAATACGGTCGCGGCCATGAAGGACTGTGTCGCGTGAGTGGACGGGAATGAGAAGTTTTTCGCATTCTCAAGCACGTTCACGTCCGGCAATACCATGAAAGGCCTGGGCCTTGCGATGATATCCTTAAGGGAATCGGTAAGATAATAGCTGACCGTTAAGCCGGCCAGAAGAAATATCCCGGCTATGCGGCATTCTTTCTTTTTAAATAAAAGAAGGATAACGGCCACTATGAATATCGAAGCGCCGCTTCCCATATTGCTCGCCCACGGCATCAGAATATCGAATACCGGATTCGCGCAGGACTTATTGATCAAGTAGAAGATCTTGACATCTAGATTATTGAGCATCCCACCCTATCCTTTTAGGTCATCCAGTATATCGAAGAAGCCAGGCAGCGATTTAGAGACGCACTCGACGTCATCTATCACGCTCTCGTCTTTTGCGGCAAGTGACGCTATCGCCATGGACATGCATGTCCTGTGGTCGCCGAAACTCTTAAGAGACGCTCCCTTAAGCTCCTTTACTCCTTCTATTATCACATTGCTGCCGCTGGTCTTTATATGCGCGCCCATCTTGCTGAGATTATGCTTCATCGACTCTATCCTGTTGGTCTCCTTGACGGTCAACTCCTTCACGCCTTTTATTACCGTCCTTCCTTCCGAAAGGGCCGCCAAAACGAATATCACGGGAAGCTCGTCTATGATGGACGGTATCATGCTCTCATCGATCGTTATCCCTTTGGTCTTGGCGTATTCAACGGTGATGTCCGCGACAGGCTCGAAGAGCTCCTTCCTGTTATCGATCGAGATATGCGCGCCCATCCTGGACATCGCTTCGATGATCCCGGCTCTGGTGGGGTTCACGGTCACGTTCCTTATCTTCACTTTCGAGCCTTCGAGCAGGCTTGCGGCCACCATGAAGAAGCCGGCGCTCGATATGTCAGCGGGCACTTCGATGGCCCTCGACTTAAGCTCGCGGGCGCCCTTGACGGATACCGACAGGCCGTTCACTCTTACGTCGGCCCCGAAATATTTCATCATCCTTTCGGTGTGGTCGCGGGATTTGAACTTTTCTGTAACGGTAGTGACGCCGTTCGAATAGAGGCCCGCGAATAATATCGCGGATTTGACCTGCGCGCTCGGTACCGGCATGTCGTATTTTATGGCCTTGACGCTTCCGCCCATCATCCTTAAAGGCGGATATCCTCCGTTGAGGCTCGTTATATAGGTGCCCATGAGCGAAAGCGGGGTTATGATCCTGTTCATAGGCCTGCCTGATAATGCCGGTTCCCCGGTCAGCATCACTTCGAATCTCTGGCCTGCCAATATGCCTGCCAGGATCCTCATGGTGGTACCGGAATTGCCCGCATTGACAGGTCCCGCCGGCCGCCTCAGGCTCCTTAAGCCCTTGCCCAATATAGTCGTATAATTTTCTATGACGTCAATAGGCACTCCCATATCCCTGAAAGCGCGCATAGTATAATTGCAGTCATCGCAGTCCAGGAGCCCCTTTATGCATGTGACTCCTTCGGCGAGCGAGCCAAGCATTATGGCCCTGTGCGATATGGACTTATCGCCCGGAAGCTTTATCTCGCCCCTGACACTCTTCGCCGGCCCTAATATTGATCCTTTTTTCATGTCTTCTTCCCCGACTCCCGGTCTATTATTTCCTGCATATCCTTTGGAAGGTCACTCGTGAACTCCAGGTATTTACCGGTAATAGGATGCGTAAAGCCCAGCGTCTTCGCGTGAAGAGCCGGCCTGCCCAGAGGGCTCCTTGACCCGTACTTCTCATCACCTACGAGCGGGTGGCCTATATACGACATGTGGACCCTTATCTGGTGCGTCCTTCCTGTCCCCAGGACAAGCTCGAGGAGCGTCGTATCCTTAAAACGCTTCAATACCTTATATCGGGTGACGGCCATCTTGGAGTTCTCTTCGTCAAAGCTGATGGCCATCTTCTTCCTGTCGCGCTTGCTCCTGGCCACCCCGAGCTCTATTATACCATTATCCAGCTCGACCACGCCTCTTACAATGGCATTATAGACCCGCCTTATGGTCTTGGCCTTGAACTGTTTTGAAAGGCCGCGATGCGTCTTATCATCCTTGGCCACGACAAGAAGTCCGGACGTCCCTTTGTCTATCCTGTGGACTATGCCAGGCTTCTGGACTCCGCCGACGCCCGAAAGGGTCTTGCAATACGCCAGAAGCGCATTCACCAGAGTCCCCGAATAATTTCCCGGAGCCGGGTGGACGACCATATCCTGGGATTTGTTCACCACAAGAAGATGCTCGTCTTCATAGACGATGTCCAGCGGTATCTTCTCGGCCTCGACATTATACACGGTCGGTTCCGGGACAGTCACCTCTATGAACTCGCCGGGCGATATATAATAATGACGCTTAACAATATTGCCCGAGACAAGCACCTTGCCATCCTGGATCAGGCGCTGTATGAACGCCCTCGAATAGTCTTCGCAAAGTTCCTGGGCGAGGAACTTGTCGACCCTCTCGCCGCCATGGTCTTCCGTCACTTCGACTGTAAGTATCTTCTCCACTCAAGCCTCTTCTTGGTAAATACGACAAGCGCCGCCAGGAACACTCCGAGGCTTATGACCTGTGAGATCGTCATGCCCAGCAAAATCTTCGGATTGTCCCCCCGCAAAAATTCTATGGCGAACCTCTTCAAAGGATACAGGATGCAGTACGCAAGGAATATCTCGCCTTTAAAATGCGGCAGCTCCTGCCAAACGCGTAATACGACATATATGCCGAGCAACAGAAGCGACGAATATATCTGGGTCGGGTAGCGCGCCGCGAGCGAGTCCGGAAATGTCACGCCCAAGGCGCATCCATGCGGCAAGATGGAGCCGTAACAGCATCCGTTCAAAAAACATCCTATCCTGCCGAAGACCTGCGCGAGCGCCACGTACGGGACTATCAGGTCCATGACGATCCAGAAGTCGAGCCTGTTCGCTTTTATATAAGCGGTGGCCGCAACGACCCCTGCGACGAACCCGCCGTACCATACAAGCCCGCCTTTAGAAAGGTCGAATACCTCCAGCGGACTTGCGATGTAGTACTGAAGATTGAGCGCTATATATAAGAGGCGCGCCCCGACGATACCGCACAAAAGCGTCAGGACGAGCATGTCCACTATCTTGTCTTTATTGAGATCCAACCTTCCGGCATGCCTGTAGATGAGCAGCGTCGCGACGGCGAAACCGAGCGCCACCATCACGCCGTAGGAATACATGGAGAGCGGGCCTAATTTAATGAGTACAGGATGCATGGGATTCTTTTTTCAGGAGAATGTTAAAGGCCAAAATTATCGTCCCGACCGTTATGCATGAATCCGCGACGTTAAATACCGGCCACACGCGAAAGTCGAACATGTCTATGACATAACCAAGCCATACCCTGTCGATGAGGTTGCCGGCGGCTCCGCCCAGTATAAGCCCGAGCGAAACAGCGAGCATCCGGCCCTTGATCCTGTTCATGACAAGATAGGCCGTTATGAAAGCTATCACAAAAGCCGAAAATATGCTGAAGACGAGCGTGCCGCCCTTAAAGACGCCGAATGCCGCGCCCGTATTATGGACGAGCGTGATATTGAATACGCCGGCTATGACATCCGTAGATTCCCCCGGCGTCATGCCCCTCACCGCCATTATCTTGACGATCCTGTCGGCTGCCAGCGCTGCAAGCGCGACAAGGAACGCCGAGACTGAGCTCGTCATTTAGCCTCGTTGGCCTTCTGGCATTCTATGCAAAGAGACGTGTGCGGAATAGCGTGCAACCGCTTCCTGCTTATGGCCTTGTCACACTGGAGGCAAGTGCCGTAGATCCCGTCTTTTATGCGGCGAAGCGCCTCGTCTATCCTGTAAAGGAGCTTCTGCTCGTCCGTCGCTCTGCCCAGAGAAAATTCGACATCATAATTGTCGCTTGCGGAATCGGCCATGTGATACGAATACCCGGAAAGGTCTCCGGAGGCATCCCTCTGCGAGCGGTTGAGCGTCTCTTTGGCTATGAATGACAGGTCGCCGCCGATCTTCTCCCTCTCTTTGATCAGGAGCGCCTTATAGATCTTCAGCTCCTTGGCAGGCAGCTTCTTCACGGCCTTTTTTACGACCTTCTTCACGGCCTTTTTCACGGCCTTCTTTACCGGCCTTGCCCTCTTCAACGTCTTCCTCTTCGCCACTTTCTTCTGCTTTGCCATTTGGATATTTCTCCTTTTCGCGTTATACCCTTTAAGAGACCACCTTGACGCATCTCTCGCATAGCGTCGGGTGGGAGGGTTCCCTCCCCACGGCCTCGCTATAATTCCAGCACCTCTGGCACTTCTGCCCAAAAGCCTTATCCACACGGATAGCCACCGGGATCGCCCCGTCCATGTCTTTAACGTCCGCGGCGCCTTCGGCTATATCCACACCGGATACGATAAATATATATCTCAACTCATCCTTCTTCTCTTTCAACAGTTCTTTTAATTTAGCGTCGCCCGTGGAAAGCGAGAGCCGAGCCTCAAGGCCCGAACCTATCTCTCCGGCCTGGCGCTTCTCCTCGAGCTTCTTTAATACCGCTTCGCGCAAGGAAGCGAGCGTCGCCCATTTCTCGTCCAGCTTCACATCATGCCACTTGTCAAAATTATCCTTCGGCCAATCTTCGAGATGGACAGATCCCGATTTCTTGCCGAGTTTCACGTGCTCCCACGCCTCATCCGCGGTGACCGCAAGAAGCGGGGCCATGATCTTTAATAACGCCATCAACAGCTCATGCATGGCCGTCTGCCCGGAACGCCTCTCGAGAGAATCGGCCTTGAAGGTATACATCCTGTCTTTCAGGACATCGAGGTATATCGACGATATGTCGGTCACGCAAAAGTTATAAACATCCCTGTAGACCTTATGGAACTGGAATGTCTCGTAGTTCTTCGCTGTCTCCCTGATAAGGCCGGCGAGCCTTGAAAGTATCCACCTGTCTATCTCGAGCATCTTCTCGTGCTGAATATAATTCTTAGCCGGGTCAAAATCATAGAGATTGCTCAGCATGTATTTATAGGTATTTCTTATCTTCCTGTATGCATCCGCAAGCCTTGTCAGGATCACGTCCGAAAGCCTTATGTCTTCCGAGTAATCGCTGGACGCTACCCATAGCCGCAATATATCGGCGCCATACTTCTTCATCACCTGTTCGGGCGTTATGACATTGCCCATCGACTTCGACATCTTCTTGCCGTCGCCGTCGACTACGAATCCGTGGGTGAGGACATTCTTGTAAGGCGGCATCCCGTCTATGCCCATGCCCGTGATAAGAGCCGACTGGAACCACCCCCTGTGCTGGTCGGATCCTTCAAGGTAAAGCTCGCAAGGATAGTCCATATTCTTGTCGTGCTTTAATACGGCCTGATGGCTCACGCCTGAATCGAACCATACGTCAAGGATGTCCGTCTCTTTGGTAAAATCTTTCCCGCCGCACTTCTTGCACGCGGTCCCGGCAGGCAGAAGCTCGGACTCTTTCCAGGAGAACCAGACATCCGCGCCGTCTTTCTCGAATAGCCCGGCGACATGTTTTATAACTTTTCCTTCCAGGAGGACCTCTTTGCAGCCCTTGCAATAGAATGCGATTATCGGAACCCCCCAATACCTCTGCCTCGACAGGCACCAGTCAGGCCTGTTCTGGACCATAGACTTTATCCTGTGCTCGCCGATCTCCGGTATCCACTTTACATCTTTTGATATCACCGATACCAGTTTATCTCTCAAGCCATTATGGTCTATCTTCATGAAATACTGGTCTGTGGCCCTGAATATGATGGGCTTCTTGCAGCGCCAGCAATGCGGATATGAATGGGTGATGTCTTCGACTTTTAGCAATGCGCCGATCGCTGCAAGCTTCTCCGCTATCGGCTTATTCGCTTCATATACTTTCATACCGCTGAATTCGCCGCAGGTATTGTCAAATCTGCCCTTAGGGTCGACCGGCATTATTGTGGGAAGATCATATTTTCTCCCCGTCTGGTAGTCATCCTGTCCATGGCCCGGCGCCGTATGGACGCAGCCGGTGCCATCCTCCATAGAGACATATCCGGCGCATACGACCCTTGAATCTCTGTCTATGAAAGGATGCTTAGCGATCAATCCCTCGAGTTCTTTACCCTTCACGGTCTTTAAGATCTTGTATTCCTTTATCCCGAATTTCTCCATCGACCTTTCCAAAAGCGCTTTGGCAAGGATGTATATCTCTTTTTCTGGAACCTGGGACCTGGAACCTGGAGCCTCTACGTACACATACTCCAGGTCCGGATGCACGGCGATAGCGACATTCGCGAGCAGCGTCCACGGCGTCGTCGTCCATATCACGAAAAACGTTTCTGGACCCTGGACCCTTGCCCCCCCTTGAGTTAATTTGAATTTAACATAGATCGACGGCGACGTCTTATTCTCATACTCGACCTCCGCCTCTGCAAGCGCCGTCTCGCATGTCGCGCACCAATTGACCGGCTTTAATGATTTATAAATATATCCTTTCTCTACGAGTTCTCCGAAAGAACGGGCTATCTCTGCTTCATAGGACTTCGAGAGCGTAAGATACGGTTTCTCCCAATCGCCCAGTATACCGAGCCGCTTGAACTGGTCACGCTGGATGGCGACATACTTCATCGCATAATCGGAAGCAAGTGATCTAAACTTCACCTGGTCGATATCATACTTGGTCATTTTGAGCTCTTTAAAGAGCTGGTGCTCGACAGGCAGGCCATGGCAATCCCATCCCGGGATATACGGAGAATCGAATCCGGCCATCGTATAATATTTTACGACTATATCTTTAAGGAGTTTGTTGAGCGCATGGCCCATGTGGATATTGCCATTGGCATAAGGAGGGCCGTCGTGGAGAACGAATTTCTTCTTTCCTTTAGACCTCGACCTGATCTTGCCGTATAAGTCGGCATCCTGCCACTTTTTGACATACTTCGGCTCGCGATTAGGCAGGTCCGCCTTCATCGGAAAATCGGTATTCGGTAGATTGAGTGTGTTTTTATATTCCATATTTTTCCCAGGACCCTTGCCCCTGGCCCCTGGTTCCTGGAACCTGGCTCCTACTTAATATATTTCCCTATTATCAGCTCGAGATCTTTCTTCGTCTTCGCCGGTATCATAGCTGGATTCGTGACTATCGCGTCTTTGAGGGCGCTCGCGCAGGCGCACTTGCGCTCTCGGCCTATCTTCTTTACGACCGTCCTTAAAATGCTCTTCGAGACATCTACGTTCTTCAAAAGATTCTTTATGATCATATCAAGCGATACCGTCTCGGTGGCCTCATCAAGATACCAGCAGTCATAGTCTGTGATACAGGCGAGCGTCGCATAGCATATCTCGGCCTCTCTGGCGCATCTCGCCTCGCCAAGGTTCGTCATACCGATGATATCCATGCCCCACATCCTGTATAGTTCAGACTCAGCTTTGGTCGAGAATTGCGGCCCCTCCATGTTAAGATATTTACCGTCGAGATGAACGTTCGCGCCGACCTCTTTGCCGGCATCATAAAGAAGTTTCGACAGGCAGCCGCAGACAGGGTCAGCAAACTGTATATGGACGACTATTCCGTCCCTAAAGAATGTCGTGCGCCTGGCCTGGCTCGTCCTATCGACGAACTGGTTGGGTATGACGATATCGAGCGGCTTCAACTCTTTGCGCAGGCTCCCGCACGCTGAAACAGATATTATCTGTTCGACTCCGAGCTTCTTCATCCCGTAAATATTGGCGCAGTAATTGAGCTCGCTCGGGCTTATAGAATGCCCTTTTCCGTGGCGAGCCAGAAAAACGACCTCTTTCCCCTCAAGCGTGCCTGTCATATAGTCATCGGAAGGATTCCCGAAAGGCGTCTCGATCTTAACCTTCTTTACATTGGTCAAGCCTTCCATATCGTAAAAACCGCTGCCGCCTATAATCCCTATTTTTCCGCCCATTAAATCTCTCCTATTTTATCTGAGCCTCGCCGCCACGCCGTATAGCGTGCCCACGAGGAATATCTTTAAGAACCATACGACAAGTAACGCCAATATCGGCGAGAAATCTATCCCGACATTGTACATTGGTAATATGCGCCTGAACGGCTGAAGGAGCGGCTCCGTCGTCTTGTACAAAAATTGGACTATCGGGTTATACGGGTCCGGATTCACCCAGCTTATGAGCGCGCGTATTATTATGAGCCAGTTGAGAGCCGTTAAGATAAAATCCAGTATCGTAGTGATGGCCAATACAAAATTACTGAGCACGAACATGATCTATCCTCCCGACATCTCTTTCGACCTTTCGCAGGCCGCTTTCAATGCCTCTTTTACTATAGATTTGAATTTCTTCGCCTCAAAAGCGCTTATCGCCGCTTCTGTCGTGCCGCCCTTTGATGTCACTTTTAAGCGAAGCTCCGCGGGATCCTGTTTGGTCGCCTCAAGAAGCTTCGATGTACCGAAGAATGTCTTCGTCGCAAGCTCTTTTGCCACCTTTTCTTCCAGGCCAAGCTCTATTCCGGCTTCTATAATGGATTCGATAAAATAGAAGAAATATGCCGGCCCGCTCCCGCTTAAAGCCGTCACTGCATCGACGAGCGATTCATCCACCTCGACTACAGACCCTATGAGGGAGAATATCTCTTTGGCAAGCTCGATATCCTCTTTCTTTACATATTTGCCGCGGCTTAAAGATGATATGCCCTCGCCTACCATCGCAGGCATGTTAGGCATCATGCGGATGACCGGCATCTTCTCGCCGATCGTATCTTCTATGAACTTTGTGGTCACGCCTGCCGCTATGGATATGACGAGTTTATTTTTATCAAGCGAGCAGCAAAGCTCTTCCTTAAGAAGCGCCTTGAGATCTTTCGGCTTTACCGCGATGATTATTACATCCGAATGTTTGACGACAAGGTTATTTTCTATCTCGACTATTATCTTATATTTTGACTGGATATATTCGCGCCTCTTGGCATCCAGCTCGCTTACCATGATGGAAGTGGACTTCTCGATGACGCGCGAAAGACGGTCAAGTATAGCCTCACCCATGTTGCCGCAGCCGATTATGCCGATCTTTTTATTGATCATAGTTAACTACCTCCAGGGTCAAGGGGCCAGGGTCCGGGGTCCAGAATTATGAAATAACGCCCTACCTACCCTGACGATATTTGCGCCTTCTTCTATTGCGACTTCAAAATCATTGGACATGCCCATGGATAATAACAAGGGGCCAGGGGCCAGGGGCCAGGGGCCAGAAATTTTATCACGCAGTTCCCATAAAGCCTTAAAATACGGGCGCGCTTCTTCCTGGTCATCAACCTCAGGCGCCATGGTCATGAGTCCCTTAATACTAATATTTGGATATAATACTATACATTTAATAAGGCCGGCGACCTCTTCCGGACTTATTCCGAATTTACTCTGCTCACCGGAGACATTCACCTCTATCAGGATATCCTGCACCTTGCCGAGCTTTTTGGCTTCTTTGTCTATCTCTTTTGCAAGGCGCTCGCTGTCTACGGAATGTATCAAGGACGCTATTCTTACGGCGTCCTTTACTTTATTCGTCTGCAGGTGCCCTATCAAATGCCATGTCGCCCTGCTGCCTATCGAAGCATATTTTGATACAAGCTCCTGAACCCTGTTCTCGCCCAGCTCCTTCATCCCCAAAGCCAGAAGTTCTTCCGCTTCCGGGATGCCGACTTCCTTCGTAACCGAGACAAGCCGCACATCCTCTTTAAGCCTGCCTGATCTCTCGCAAGCCCTTACCATTCTTTCGGTTACGATTTTAAGGTTGTCTCGTATCATTTTGACAGGATAAAATAGCACAAAGGAAGGCAAAAGTCAAAAAAATTCAGCCGGGATATTGCTACCCCGGCTGTCCCCATAGGTCGGCTTTCTAGCTGAAAGCTAATTCCGAACTAAATTTATTTCTTCCCCTTCTTTCCTGTTCTACGCATACTCGCTCTATCAAATCTCCCCTCACCAAGCCTAAACACCCTTCTGAACGTAAGCATCAAAAGCCCGCTCAACATGCTCACGATAGTCGCTGGTTCAGGGACGGGGCTACCTATATCTAGCTGTAGGGCAAACCCCTCATCTTCAGGAACTAAATTTATGGTAAAAGCACTCCAGGATTCTGGCAGGTTAAATGTTGCGTTATTATTGATGCTTGAGGCCGTAAGGAAATTGAATCCCACTGTAGGCACAGATTCATCCAGAGAAAATAAATTAAACGTACCATTTAGATCAGCAATGCCGTCTACAATTATCTGATCGAAATCAACACCTGCGGTTATTCCTGGAGCTTGATAGTTTATACTGGCAAAAGATGATGCGCCCATATTCCAGTCACCCGTGATATGCGTGATCCCAGGCGAGTTCCCAGGAGATAAAGTTCCGCCTGTCTGGGTAAGGTCTCCGTTATATGTGCCTACGCTTAATGTGCCGCCTGTGAAGTTAAAGGCCGCGGTACCTGAGCCCGGTGTTATGGTGGTAGCTTTCAATAGTCCACCCTGCAGATTATAGGTTCCGACTGAGCCCGGTTGGCTGGCTACGGTGAGAGTACCGTTAACATTGGCGGTTCCGCCGGATTGTGTAAAAGTGCCATTACCTAAATGACCAACAACTAATGCCGTGGCATTCATAGTTCCTCCGCTTTGCGAATACGTGCCGACAGCGCCAGCTTGGTTACCTATATTCAAAGAATAACTACCAGTTCCCGTTTGCGCTCAATTCCGCTGCTGACAGATAGTGAGGCTGAGCCGCTTGTCATATTTATAGTGCCTGAGTAGGACGAGTTCCAACCCAGATACACGTTACCCGTAACCTGTGGCGACGAGATAGAAACTATCGAAGGATTTGCATACCCAGCATATCCTATCCAGGCAGTATTATCAGGGCCGGGCTTTGAACCCCATGCCCAACATCCAGTGTTGGACCAATCTGAGTTATCATTTCTATTCCACCACCCGTCGTCTGCGAATGCCGGAGGCGCGAGGACCATGGTTATCATTTTTTATTCCCCATTAGGATATAAATAAAAATCCCAACTTGAGCATTTCGCATAAATTGGGATACGAGGAGTAAAAAAGTCCCAACCGACGTCGGGTCGATTGGGATAGTTACACTCCTCAATTTAGCTTTAACGTAAGCTTTTTACTACGGCAACTGGCTGCCATTTTTCCTGATAGACTGCATCAGAGAAACAGGCCCTTTAGCTTTGCCACGCCCGCGTTTTCGCGTAGGCGCGGTCCCAGCATTTTTGGTGGGACGTCGCCGGGTTTTCCCGGGTTTGCGATTGTGACAATCTTAAAGAGCAACTCTTACTTTCTGTTCTTCTACAATTCAACTATACCATATTATATATGTAATGCAAGAGTCTGAAATATGACTTTTTTTATCTTACAGCAGTTGAAAATCTCTCACAATATTCGTGTCATCCTGAGGCCGAAGGCCGAAGGATCTGACAGATTCTTCGGCCCCTTCGGGGCCTCAGAATGACGGCAGAGGGATGACTATATATGTTTTAATTCTTCTATCTTTTTTTCTACCATTTCGCGTTCTTGCGCAGAAGGATTCAGCAAAATATATTTTTCGAAATATCCTATAGCCTCTTCCCTCTTGTCGGGATATTTTGAGTAGATGATCGCGATATTCTTATACGCCCCGGCCTCTTTTTCGGATATCTCGATGACCTTTTTGAATTGGCTCACGGCCTCTTCATCCTTTCCGGTCATACCATAAAGGACACCGAGATTATTATGCAATGTTATGCTCTCGGGGGCCATCTCGAGCGCCTTATTACATTCTGCGATCGCATTTTCGTAGTCTCCGGATTCGGCAAATTTATTCACGGCCTTGAGCTGCTCGTCGAGCGCGGCGGAAGCCGACATTATAGCGTCTAACCTCTTAAGGTTAGCCGCCAGCTCTTTTGAAGACGGAGCTGCCTCGATACCTTTTGACCATGCCTCTTTAGCCTTGTCGAGAAAGCCTTTATCTGCATAGCCTATCCCGAGCGCATTGAAGGCAGCGCCATTTTTAGGATCGAGCTTTACCGCCTTCTCCAAAAGCTTTATTGCCATATCTTCCTGGCCAGTCTCCATCATCGCCTGCGCGAACACAACATAAGAATTGGACGAATCCGGATTTACTTTAACGGCCTCATTAAAATATCGCATGGCATCTTCGGAATGGCGCAGGCGCGCGTGCGCCACGGACATCGAGAGAAGCGTGTTAAGATCGTCGGGAGCTCTCTTCAGGACCTTGTCGAACTCCTCTATCGCCTCGCGATACTTCTTTGCCTCAAGATGCTGCGAGCCCAGATTATAATGGGCGCGGAAATGGACTTTCTTGTATTTCGCGATGTATGAAAAGAGCGTCTTTTCGTCTTTCCAGAATCGGTTGACATATACGGTGACGGATGCGTATGCAAGCATTGTTACGATGATAAAGACCAGAAAACATACCGCTACTACTTTAGGGGACAGGTCTGTCCTGTGGGAATTTACTTTCCCAGACCTGTCCCCTATAACGAAGGGCCTGTCGCCTATAATACTTGTGATAACATAAGCGACTAGTATCGATACGCCGAAGAATGGTATGTAGAGCCAGTGCTCTGATATCGGCGCATTGAGCGGCACGATAAGATTTAGCGACGGGAACAGGAATATGAAGAACCATGCCAATCCCATGCGGACACGCTTATCTTCTTTGGCGGGCTTCCAAAAAAGCAATGCTAATATTCCGAGAACAATAAGCGACACGATAACGCCCGTATTGAAAAAACTTAAAGGAACTTCGATGTCCCTGTCCATCCTCAAGTCATAAGGAAGGACTACAAGCCTTAGATATGTAGCAATTACCGGACCGAGCATCAAGAGCCGCCTCGACAAAGGCGGAGCATTTATCGCCTGGGCTTCGAATGGCGCAAACTTTAAAATAGTTACGCGCAGCGCCAGATATATCAATCCAACCGCAAGAAGGGCGTAGAAGATAGATTTTCTCTCTTTCCACTTCCCTGACCATAAAAGATATAGCCCTGCGAATACCGGGAGCATGACGCATAGCTCCTTTGAAAGAAGCGCCAGTATGAATGCGGCCGCGCAAACGGCCGCATTTAAACCGCGCGCGGCTTCCCTGTCCTTGAACAAAAATGCCGCGGCTACGAGAAGAAAGAACAGGGCTAAAAGATCGGCCCTGCCCGCTATATAGGTGACCGCTGACGTCTGGAGCGGATGGACTGTAAAGATGAGCGCGCCGAAGAAAGAGGCGGCGCTGTTCCGGAAGAGCATCAATAATAATAAGAATATGAGCGCGCCGTTCAGGGAATGGATAATGGCATTCGCCAGGTGATAGCCGGCAGGCTCCTTCCCCCACAAGAAGAAGTCAGCCATATAGGAGAGCGATTGCAGCGGCCTGTAGAAGTTGCTGCGGTCAAGAAAATGGATCAGGTCGTGGGTGAATATAGTCTTTATATTATTGAGCGTTACTGATTTTATGTCGGGGTTATTGAGGATGAGGTTCTTGTCATCCCATACAAATCCGTTCGGGATGGAATTAAGGTATATGCCAAAACCGATGAAGAATAGGACCAGGATCAGTGTAAGGTTCTTTTTGGACCCTCGGACCACATCCTCCACGCTTCGCTCCGCCGCCTGGCGCCTGGTACCCGGTACCTGGAACCTAGAAATAGTTATTGAATATATCGACTACTCTTGCCGAGACATGCTGCAGTATGTTCTTGGCCTGGATGGCCTTTGCCCTGTGCCTGGCCTCGCCGTATCTTATAAGCCCGAGCGCTGTGGTGAGCCGCACGCTGTCTATGCTCGATATGTCGCCCTTAACGGCTCTCGGGGTTCCCATCCTTACCGGGCATGACAGTTTCGCTTCAACCAGCTCTATGATACCGTCCTCGAACGCCAGCCCGCCCGTAAGGACCACTGATACCTCTTTGCCCGTCTTCTTCGAGAACTCATCTATCTTCGTCTTCACCCTGCCGAGCAGGTCATTTAACTCGAAACTCTCCTTCAGGTCGCCCTTAAGGTCATGCCTTCCCGAGGGTATTATATCGATATCGCTCAAGTTCCCGCCGGCAAATAGCGAGACTTCCGTAAGGGATGCCCCTATATTGAGTATGACGGCGCCGTTATCTTTATCTTCTTCGCTCAACAGGCTCATCCCGTCCGCTATGCCGGTATAGACGACATCTTTTACGTCATACCCCGCCTCATTTATACACTTGTAGATATTCTCAATATGGTTTATGGCGGCGCTTATGACGTACATCTCGCAAGCCAGGCGCGACGCGTAAAGGCCGAGAGGGTTCTTTATGCTGGGCTGGTCGTCGATCGAAAAACTTAAGACTATTTTATGTATTATATCCCTGTCATAAGGAAGCTGGATGGTGCTGGCGACGTTCATGCATCTTTCTATGTCGCCCTTTGAGATCTCCCTTCCTCTCATGGATAACGGGATCATGCCTTTCGGCTTCTCGGCCTTTATCGCCTGGCCGCTTATATTGACATAGATATTACCGAGCCCTTCCGGGCCCACTTTCTCTTTCAGCTTCGCGAGCGCTTTTATCACCGAATCCACGCCTTCGCTTAAGTCGGTGAACGCCCCGCGGGATACGCCTCTGGACTGGACGCTTGCCTGGGCGAGTATCGTCAATATCCCGTCTTTGTCCATCTCCGCGGCCACAGCCGAGACTTTTGTAGAACCGATGTCGACGCCTGTTATTATCAGCGATCTCTTTTCAAGTATCTTCATTTTGGGCCTATGGTCACGCCGTCGAACCTGAGGTCGATATATTTTATCTTATCCCTCACAAGACGCGTGTCTTTCAATGTCTCTTTAAGTTTAAAAAGCCTGTCTTTGTAATTCTCAAAGCCTATCCTTATCTCCAGGCCGTCGTCTATATAAAAAGCCATCTCATTCAGACTGGAAGCATCTACGGCCGTCAGGCGGTGATTTTCAAGAAAGCGCGCGCTCTTTATCTCTTTAAGGAGGTCTATCGCCGTTTTAAGATTCTTCGAATCTATTTTTCTTACGGGCCTGCCGTCATACCTGGCCTCGATACCGGAGATGACCGGAAGCGCGCCGCAGGTTTTCGCGTCAACGGTGAATAGCGCGACGCAATCCTCGTCTACAGGATAGAACTTCGACTCGCCGACGAGGGCGATCGGCCTCCTGAAGCTGACCAGTATCGTGAGCTTATCGGGAAGCGTCCTCTTGGCGGATACGCTCTTGGCCTCGGGATAGCGCATGGAGAGGTACCTGCCTATGGCATTTATATCGACTTCGAAAAGATTCTTGTTCTTATAAGCCTTGAGCAATTCCGTGTTTACGGCTACGGCCTGGGCCTTATCGGCAAAGCCGCGGGCCTCCACGGCCTTCAGCCTGAAATAATCGGAACCGTGAAGGAATGCCTGGACCAGCAAAAATGCAAGCACCAGGAATATGATAATAACAAGCGAGCCCACCATCTTCTCGAGCATCGCGTCTTTCAGACTCTCTATGAAAGAAGGAAGCTTCAACTTCCTCCCGCCGGACTTCTTCTGTTTAGCCATATATCTTGGTCTTATCTCCTTATAATGCGTTCTCTACCAGCTTGACGCAAAGCTTTCCGAAACTTAAGCCATGAGCTGCCGCGGCCTTGGGCAAGAGGCTTCTCTCCGTCATGCCCGGTATGGTGTTGACTTCCAGCACGAACAGGCTTCCGTCTTTATCGGCCATTATATCCACGCGCGACATCGAGCGGCATCCTAGCGCCTTGTGCGCCTCCACGCCGAGAGCCTGCGCCTTTTCGAAGACCGCGCGCTCTATCGGTGCCGGGACGAGATATTCCGTCTCCGGGCTTTTGTACTTTGCCTCGTAATCATAGACCTTGTTCTTTGAGACTATCTCTATGACCGGAAGCGGCTTATCGTCCAGGATCCCGACCGTGAGCTCTCTTCCGTCTATATACTCCTCAAGCAATGCGGTCGGTCCGAATTTAAACGCTTTTTCAAGCGCCTCGTAGAGGGCCTTCCTGTCCTTTACTATCGAAAGGCCTATGCTCGAGCCTTCAAGCGGCGGTTTTACTACCAAAGGCCAGCCCAGCGAATCGACATCGGCTGTAAGCGCCTTACCTTTTCGAGCCACTGCGAATCTGGGAACGGGTATATTGTTTTTAACGAACGCCTCTTTAGACCCTATCTTGTCCAGCGCCGCCTTTGACGCCTGAACGCCGGAACCCGTGTACGGCACCCCGATAGATTCCAGCATTTTCTGGACTGTCCCGTCCTCGCCGAACTTGCCGTGAAGAGCTATGAATGCAACGTCTATTTTATTTTTTTTGATTATATCACAGATGTCGTCTTTAACATCCAGAAAAATGGCGCAGAACCCCTCATCGACAAGAGCCCTGAATACCGCGGTTCCGCTCTTTAAGCTTATGTCCCTCTCGCTCGATGACCCGCCTGCGAGCACCCCTATACGCTTTGTCCCGATCTTATTCATTTTGCTCCTTGCTTCATGCACACTGGACCCAGGACCCTGGACCCTTGACCCTTCACATAACCTTTATCTCGAGCTCAAGGTCTATATTATAATTCTCTTTGACCTTGGACTTCACAAAATCTATCAGGCCCTTCACGTCCTCGGCTGTCGCGCCTTTTCGGTTCACTATGAAATTGCCGTGCTTCTCCGATATCTCCGCACCACCCACCTTCTTGCCTTTTAAACCCAGCATGTCTATCATCTGGCCGCAAGTGAACTGAAAGCCTTCCGGGTTCTTGAATACGCATCCTGCGCTCGGCACGTCGAGCGCCTGCTTCTGGCGCTTCATGGTCAGGAATTTGGAACAGCTGGAATTCAATACCTCTTTATCGCCCTTCTCAAGTTTAAAGACAACCTGCAATATTATGCATGAAGAGAGATTGGACTTCCTGTATCCGAACTCTATCCTGTCTCTCTTGATGGTTCTGATATTCCCGCTGTGATCCATCACTTTCACGGAAGATACGAACTCGCCAATATTCTTGAATATGGGGTTTGACGATCCGCCGGCATTCATATACAGCGCGCCGCCTAAAGTGCCGGGTATGCCTACGAGCGATTCCATGCCGGTCAAACCTTCATTGCAGCAGAAACGCACAAGGCTTGCGATGCTCGATCCCGCCCCGGCCGTAACTGTGCCGCCCTTAGCCGACATATCTTTAAAGTGCGGCGACCCCAGGTGTATAACCATGCCTTTAATGCCGCTGTCGCTCACCAGGAGGTTGGAGCCCCCGCCTACGACGACAAATGGGGTCTTGTTCTCTTTTGCGAAAAGAAGCGCCTTCTTCAGCTCTTTAGGATCATGAGGCTCGACCCATAGATCGGCCGGGCCGCCTATCCTGAAAGTCGTGTGGCGTCCAAGGTTCTCCTGCAATAATACTTTACCTTTGATCTTCTTTTTGAGGTCATCTATCATCTTATCGTCCATATCTTTAATTAGCGTTAAGCCGCGCTGAGAGCTCATCGGCCACCTTCTTTATGTCTCCTGCTCCGAGGACCAGTATCATGTCGCCCGGCTTCTTCAATTTCATCACATGTTCGGATATCCTGTCTTTATCCATGACCACCACGTCCGAGATGCCGTTCTTCTTCACCCTGTCATAAATATTCTTTACGGATACGCCTTCTATCGGCTCCTCGCTCGCCGCGTATATGTCCGTCAGGATCAGTTTATTGACGCCTCCGAAGCATCTTCCGAACTCATCCGCCAGGTGCATGGTGCGCGTGTATCGGTGCGGCTGGAATATGACGATTATGCGCTTGTCCTTCCAGCTCTTGCAGGCATCCAATACGGCCCTTATCTCAGTCGGGTGGTGCGCGTAATCATCTATCAGCATGACGCCGTCCGATTCGGCGCGCAGATGGAACCTGCGCTTTGTCCCCTTAAAATCTTTTATGCTATTGGCGATGCGGTTAAAATCAAGCCCAAGTTTTAAGCCGACCATGACTGATGCCATGCTGTTAAGGACATTATGCATGCCCGGTATCCGGAGCTCCACCTTCCCTAAAAGCTTATCCTTGTATATGCACCCGTAGGACGTGCGGAACCCGTCCATAACTATATCCGCGGGATGCATCACGGCCTCTTTCGAGAACCCGAAGCTCTCGGTTGTCCCCTTGAAGCCCTCGAGCGCCTTCCGGGCGTTCTGGTCTGCAAAATTATAGCATATCGCGCCGCCGGGCTTCGTATTATTCGCAAATACCCTGTAAGCCGCTATCATGTCTTCGAGCGTCTTGTAATAGTCCATATGCTCCATCTCTATGTTCGTGATAACTGAATATAGCGGCTTCAGATGGACGAACGAGCCGTCGCTCTCGTCGGCTTCCGCGACTATATAAGGCCCGTCGCCGTACTTGGCATTACTCTTGAAAAGGTCGACCTCCCCGCCTATTACCACCGTAGGGTCAAGCCCCGCATTCTCAAGCATGACCGAGACCAGCGACGTCGTCGTGGTCTTTCCGTGAGTGCCTGCTATGGCTATGCCTTTTTTGGCGTTCACGAGCTCTCCGAGGATCTGCGCGCGCTGGATGACCGGGATCTTCCTCTTCAGCGCTTCCGCATACTCGGGATTATCCTCTGATATCGATGAGGAATAGACCAGCACGTCTGCGTCCTCGGCGATGTTGGACGCCCTGTGGCCTTTATGCATCCTGCCTCCCAGCGAAGAGAGTTTTTCCGTCAGGCCGTTAAGCTCGGCATCCGAACCGGATACCTTGTATCCCATCTTAAGGAGTATGAGCGCGATGGCGCTCATGCCTATCCCGCCCACGCCTACAAAATGAAAGCTCTTCTTATCTAAAAGCATCTAACTCCTCTTCGCGGCCCCGAGAACAGCATCCGCAAGCCTGTCCGAGGCGTCCGGAACGCTCATCCCTCTCGCCGAGCAGCCGAGCCCTTCGAGCGCGAGCGGATCATTTAAAAGACCGATCATCCTGTTCTTGAGATCTTCGGGCGAAAGCTCCTTTTCGGCCATCTCTATAGCGGCGCCTCTTTTCGAAAAGACCCTCGCATTTTCGGTCTGGTGGCTCATGGCAAAAGGATACGGCACGAGTATCATAGGTTTTCCGAATAGCGCGAGCTCAAATATCGCCGAGGCGCCAGAGCGCGTCACGACAAGGTCTGAAGCGCTGTAGGCATCCTCTATCTGGTCCACGAAAGAATATACGCGGTGGTCCAGGCCTATTCTTTCATACTCCCGCGACGCCTTCGTATAGTCGGCCATGCCTGTTATGTGTATCACCTGCAGCGCCGCCTTGGTCTTGTCGTCGATATTAGAAACGGCGGCCAGGAATTTTTCGTTAAGGCCCCTGGCGCCCTGGCTTCCTCCGATGACAAGTATGGTAAATTTACCCGGCTCCAGTCCCAGCCGCTTCACGCTGCCGGCCCTGTCATTCTTATATAGATTCGCCCTTATAGGATTTCCCGTATATATCGCCTTATCCGCAAGAGGCCCCATTGACTCCTTTGTTTCGGAGAAACTGACGGCTATCTTTGATGCGAGCCTGAACAGGATCTTGTTGGCGCGGCCAGGGACGACATTCTGCTCATGCGCGACTACGGGGATCCCTAAAATATACGCCGCAACGGATACAGGGCTTGATACATAACCGCCGAACCCTACGACCACCGACGGCTTGTATGATGCCACTATAAATAACGATCTTACAGAATCAAAGAATAACCCCAGGAAGAACAGGATCGTCTTAAAAGACTTCTTATAAGGCAGTTTGTTCGATGAGAGAAGCGCAAACTTGAGGCCTTCCTTCTGGAATATGCCTTTATCAAGAGATTTATCGCTTCCCACGAACAAGATATCACAGTCCGTGACCTTCTCTTTTATGCGCCTTGCAAGCGCGACAGCCGGGAATATGTGCCCTCCGGAACCGCCGGCAGCTATCAATATCTTTTTCATCGGTAGACCTCGCACGTCTTCGCCGCGTTCAAAAGAAGCCCGACGGCCGCCATATGGAATATGAGCCCGCTTCCGCCATAGCTTATGAAAGGAAGCGGCAGGCCCTTTGTCGGAAGCGCTCCCGCGGTGACGCCTATATTTATGATCGCTTCGAGCGCTATCAGGGACACGATCCCGAGGCTTAAGTACTTCTCAAAATAACCTTCGGCCTTGATCACCACTTTCATGCCCTGCCACACGAAACACATGAATAGCACGACTATCGACGCTGTCCCCAAAAACCCGAGCTCCTCACCTATTATGGAGAATATGAAGTCCGTGTGCGATGCCGGCAGATAAAAGAGTTTCTGCTTCGACTGGCCGAGCCCTATTCCGAATAGCCCGCCGGAGCCCAGCGCAACGAATGATTGTATTATCTGGAATCCTGTCCCGCGCCTGTCGGCCCACGGGTTCAAGAATGCGAGTATCCTCCTTCGCCTGTAAGGCTTCGACAATACAAGCATGTAGAGGACGGGTATGCTCGCGAGTATAAAGGCCATTATCTGCGAGATCTTTACCCCGGACACGAAAAGCATGATGATCGTGATGGCTGAAATGGCCACAGCCGTGCCGAGGTCAGGCTCTAACAGGACCAGGCCCACGACAAACCCCAGAGCCATCATCGGAGGAACAAATCCGTGCCAGAAACTCTTGGCAAGCTCCTTCTTCCTGGCCATGAGGTCCGCGATGTAGATTATCATGGTAAGTTTGATAAGTTCCGAAGGCTGGAAATTAACGGGGCCGAGCCTGAACCAGCGCCTCGCGCCGCCTGCCTCTCTCCCTATGTGAGGTACCAGGACCAGTATAAGCAGGAGCACCGAAAAAAGAAGTATCAATTTTGCATGTTTCTTTACCAAGTTAAGATTGACCGCCATCATACCCAGCATGATAGCAAAACCGAGCGCAAGATACAGTAAGTGCCTTTTCAGATAAAAGAGGCTGTCCCCCATTCTGGCGTAGGCATAGATCGCGCTTGCTGAATATATCATCACGATACCGACGCCTATCAGTATCATGACTATCAGGAATATCGAATTACGTATATTGCGCATCTTCATGATATCTTCTGCCGATCCTTTAATGAGCGCACGGCCTCTTTGAAGACGTCGCCTCTATGCTTGTAGTCACGGTACATGTCGAAACTTGAACACATGGGCGACAACAGGACCTCGAAACCGCTCCTGGCCAGGCTATGCGCAAGCGCCACGGCGTCTGCCATCGTCTCGGCTTCGCGCGTGTCCACCAAGTCGCCGAGCGACTCTCTTATCCTGGTCCTTGCCTCGCCGATAAGTATCAGATGCTTGACCTTGTCTTTAACAGCTTCGCGCACTGCCCTGTAATCGGAATTCTTATCTTTGCCGCCCGCTATCAGTATGACCGGCTTTTTGCTCGACTGTAGCGCCCTTAAGGTAGAATCTACGGTCGTGCCTTTCGAATCATCGATATACTCCACTCCGTCCACGGTCCCTACGGGTTCCACTCTGTGCGATAGGCCTTTAAATCTTTTGATAGTGCCATTTATGGATCCGGCGCCGGCGCCTGCAAGGCATCCGGCCAGGCTCGAAGCAAGTACATTCTCTATATTATGATCGCCCTTTATCGGGATATCTGTTACGGCGCAGATATCCGTCTTGCTGCCGCCGGGGACGCATGTGACGCGGCCGTCTTTTAAATAAGCTCCGCTAGCTAGCCCTAGCCTGCTGTAAAACAGCGTCTTCGCCTTTGATGACTTCTCGAGACCGCGCAGGTTATTGGCGTCATAATTAAGTATCAGGGTATCATCTTTATCCTGGTTCTTGAATATCTTAAGCTTCTCATTATAGTAGTCGTCGAACTTCGCATAGCGATCCATGTGATCGTCGGTGATATTGAGTATTATCGATATGGCCGGCTTGAAATATTCTATCTTCTCAAGCTGGAATGAGCTGACCTCAAGCACCACCCACGTATCTTTCTTTATCTTTGATATCTCGCCGGCAAGAGAATTCCCGATATTCCCGCATACGACCGTGTCAAGCCCGCCGTCTTTTAATATCTCACCTATCAGAGTGGTCACGGTGCTCTTGCCGTTCGTGCCGGTGATAGCTATTATCTTCCCCTTGCAGAACCGGTAGCCCAGCTCCATCTCGCCTATTACAGGAATGCCGAGCTCCGTCGCCCATTTTACCGCAGGCGAGGAATCTTCAACGCCAGGACTCAATACTACCAAACCTGAGCCCTCAACAAAACCCTTTGTATGGCCTCCGAGCTCGAACTTGATCTTCTTACCGTCAAAGACTTTTACGGCCTTGCGTAGCTCCGGCGTATCCCTGCCTTCGGTAGCCATCACCTCGGCGCCATTATCGGCGGCGAGGATAGCGGCATTGATCCCGCTATTTCCCAGCCCGACTACCGTAACCCTTTTATTCTTCAGGTCCATACTAAGCCTATTGTAATTTTAGCGTCGTCAAGCTCAACAGCACAAGCATTATAGCTATTATCCAGAAACGGATCGTTATCTTCGATTCAGACCAGCCGAGAAGCTGGAAGTGGTGATGCAGAGGCGACATCTTGAAGAGCCGCTTGCGCGTGGTCTTGAACCAGAATATCTGGAGCATTACGGAAAGCGCCTCAGCCACAAATATCCCGCCCACGATCACGAGGAGCAGCTCTTTCTTTATAAGCACTGCCACGGTCCCGATCGCTCCGCCTATGGCGAGAGACCCTGTGTCGCCCATGAATACCGTCGCCGGGAAAGAGTTGAACCATAAGAATCCCAATCCTCCTCCGACCATAGCCGCGCAGAATACGCCTAGTTCTCCGGCCCCGGGAAGATAGAATATGTTCAGGTAATCCGTCACCTTGATGTTTCCCGTAAGATAACTCAATATGGCATAGGCAAGGGCCACGAATACCGTGCAGCCTGTCGCAAGCCCGTCGAGCCCGTCGGTGAGATTTACGGCATTGCTGGACCCGGTTATCACTAAAACGACAAAGAAGACATACAGGAACCCGAGCTCGATAACTGTACTTTTTAAGAACGGGAAAGTTATCGTCGTAGGTATCGGCGTACACGCCAGGATAAATATGGCAAGGGCCATGCCTGCCAGTATCTGATAAAAGAATTTGCTGCGCGCGGTGAGGCCGTCATTACGCTTCTTCAGTATCTTCAGATAGTCATCGAGAAACCCTACCAGCCCCAGGGCGAGGAACATCCCGAGCGTTACTAGGACGTAGATGTTCGTGACATCCGCCCATAACACGGTCGAGACGGCGATGGCGATTATCATGAGTATCCCGCCCATCGTCGGAGTACCCTGCTTGTGTTTGTGGAGCTTGTGGAGGTTCTCCACGTGCTCCTCTCTTATATGCTGTCCGAATTTAAGCTCTTTAAGCCAGTTTATGACCATGGGCCCGAATATGACGCATATGAAGAAAGCCGTGATGCTCGCCATGGCGGTGCGGAAAGTAAGGTATTTGAATACATTAAACCCCATCCAGTAATCACGCAGCGGATAGAATATGTAATACAACATGATCGCCTCAGTTTTTTTCTGGACCCTGGCCCCTGGCCCCTGGCCCCTTCACCTTAAAGTTTTTCAACGACTTTCTCCATCCTCATGCCTCGTGAACCCTTGACCAGGATGACATCGCCGGGCCTGGCTACCTTCTTAAGGACATCCGTTATCTCGTCATGGGTCCTGCAGTGCCAGACGCATCTCTTCGGCATCCCCGAGCGCTTCGCCCATGAAGCCGTATATTTCGAATATTCACCGTAAGTAAGAAGCCCTCTTGCTCCGGACTGCGCCACGAGAGCTCCGAGCGTCTGGTGAAAATGCTTCGCTTTCCTGCCCAGCTCCAACATGTCGCCCGAGACGACCCATCTTGCCCTGGCCGGATATATCTTAAGCGCTTCAAGCGCCAGCCTCATCGAGAGCGGGTTCGAATTATAGGAATCATTTATTATGTCTATGCCTTTTATCTTCATGAGGTTCAGCCTCAGGTGGCCGGGCCTGTAATCCAGGAGCGCCTTTCTGATCGCCTTCTGGCTTATGCCGAAAGCGGAAGCGACCGCGATAGCGGCGAGGGCATTGTATACATTATGGCTTCCGATCATCTTGAGCTCGAACCTTGAGCTGTGGTCGAGAAGGAATGATATCCTGTCTTTTTTGATAGCTAGAGACGACGCCCTGAAATCATTTATGGAATTGAACCCGAACCTGACTATCGGGAATCTCGTATTACGCATGCGCGACAGGAACTCGTCGTCGCCGTTAAGCACAAGCATCCCGTCCTCTTCCATATGCTCGAGGATCTCCTTCTTCGCCTCGAATACCCCCCCAAGGTCTTTCAGATACTCAAGATGAGACGGGCCGATGACCGTAATGACGCCTACGGTCGGGCGAGATATCTTGCTCAAGAGCCGTATTTCGCCTTTGTGGTTCGTTCCGAGCTCCAGGACCGCCATGTCGTGCGCTGCATTTAGCTTCAACAATGTCTGCGGCACCCCTATATGGTTATTCTTCGTACCTTCATTTTTGAGGACATTGTGTTTCATGGAGAGCGCGGCCCATATCATCTCCTTCACGGTAGTCTTCCCGCTTGAACCAGTGACCCCTATGACCGGAATGTCGAACTTCATCCTGTGGTGGCGCGCTATGTGATGTAGGGCATTAGTCGTATCATCTACCTGGATAAGCGTCTTTCCCGGGATGGCGCGCCATTTGGCTCTCTTCGTCACTATCGCGCCGGTAGCGCCTTTTGCGAAGACCTCGTGCAGAAAGTCGGCTCCGTCAAAATTCGGCCCTTTAAGCGCAAGGAAGAATTCTCCCTTCGCAACAGACCTGGAATCCGTGGAGACCTTCGCAAGGTCTATGTCTGCCTCCGGCTCCCCACAAACAAGCTTCCCGTGCGTTACTTTCAATATCTCTTTTATTTTCATCTATTCTTTCTGGACCCCGGACCCCGGACCCTGGCCCCTTCTATTATCTCTCTTGCAACTTTGCAATCATCGAACGGATGCACCTCACCCCCAACGATCTGATATTTCTCATGCCCTTTGCCAGCTATCACCACTATATCATCCGCGGACGCGCCATTTAACGCCTTCTCTATCGCCTTGCGCCTGTCAGCTACGATGTCGTAATTATTAAATAATCCTTTGACGCCAAGCTCTATCTCTTTAATGATATCAGCCGGATCCTCGAACCGGGGATTGTCCGAAGTTATGACTACCCTGTCGGAAAACTCGCAAGCCGTCTTGCCCATGAGCGGCCTCTTAGTCCGGTCCCTGTTGCCGCCGCATCCGAATACGGTTATTATCCTCTTGTTTCTTGCCACATCCTTTAAAAGGCCCAATACATTATAAAGCGCATCCTGGGTATGGGCAAAATCGACGAATACCTTGAAAGGCTGCCCTGCGGATACAGGCTCAAGCCTGCCTGGCGCAAAGGTCACGGTCTCGACGCCTTCCTTTATGGCTTTAAAATTTATCTTCTCGTGATATGCCACAGCGACTGCTGCAAGTATATTCGACACATTGTGCCTGCCGATAAGCTTTGTTTCAACCAGGATGTTCCCTCCCGGAGTATTTATCGTGAACCTTGAGCCGCTAAGCGATATCTCTAGACCAACGGCTCTTATATCGGACCCCTTCGAAAGGCCATATGTGATGACTTTGGATCTTAACTTCTTAGCGAGAGTCCTCACCTTCCTGTCGTCATAGTTAAGTATGGCCGCGCCGCCTTTTTTAAGCATGTCGAAGAGCTGCGCCTTCGCTTTAAAATAATTCTTTAATGTCTTGTGATAGTCGAGATGGTCTCCGGTGATATTCGTGAATATGCCGTCGTCGAACAGGATACCGCCGACCCTCCCCTGGTCGAGGGAGTGGCTTGAGACTTCCATCACCGCATAGCCGACCTTCGCTTTTAACATATCCGCAAGAAGGCCTTGGAGCTCGAGAGGGCCCGGCGTAGTGTTTTTTGCGGGTATCTCTTTCCCTTTGTAACGGTAATTTATCGTGCCTATTACGCCTGACTCCTTGCGCGCGCATCTTAAGATACTCTCAATTATGTAGGTTATGGTGGTCTTGCCGTTTGTTCCGGTTATGCCGACCATCTTAAGCTTCTTGGACGGATCGCCATGGAAGTTAGCGGCTATCACCGGAAGCGCAAGCCTTGTGTCGCGGACTATTATCTTCTTTACGGCGGGGGAAGCGTCAAAATCCCGCTCTGCCAGCACGGCCGCGGCGCCATTTGCTACGGCCTGGCCTATGAATTTATATCCGTCCTGCGCGAACCCCTTAAAAGCTATAAATAGGTCTCCGGGCTTGACTGCGCGCGAATCGCAAGTCACATTCCCGATATCAAGAGAGGACGTGCCTTTCTCAGCTTCGAATTTTACATTTTTTAATATATCTTTTATTTTCATTCGTTTTTTCTCTTTTTAGCTGAAAACTGACAGCTGAAAGCTTACAACTTATAATTCCCTTTTGCATTCATGTATTTAAGCGACTCATCCACCACATTCCTGAACACAGGCGCCGCCACATCGCCGCCGTAATAGAGCCCGCCGCGCGGCTCGTCGAAACAGACGGCCACCGCAAGCACCGGCTTATCCGCGGGCGCAAATCCTATAAATGACGCGACGAACCTGCCGTGCGAATATGTCCCATTCTCCACTTTTTGCGCGGTACCCGTTTTACCGCCAGAGGTATACTCTTCGAGCTTCGCCTTCTTTCCTGTCCCGTTCTGCACGGCGCCCGCCAGGACTATCCTCATCCTGCATGCCGCATCCGGAGAAAGTACCTTCCTTTTTATCTGGGCCGGAAATTCTTTTATGACCTGGCCCCTGTCGTCGATTATCTCTTTCACCAGCCGCGGCCGAACCAGGTAACCATTGTCGGCTATTACGGCTATAGCGGATGCGAGCTGCATGGCGGTCGTCGTGACCTCCTGCCCCATAGGTATGGCGAGCATGCTCGAAGGCGTCCACTTTTTTATGTCCCTGTTCATGCCGACGACCTCTCCGGGAAGGTCTATCCCCGTCTTCTCGTAAAAACCGAAACCCTTGACGTATTTAAAGAGCCTCTCCGGACCGACAAGGCTTGCGACCTTGACCGTCCCTATATTGCTCGATTTCTCTATTATCTCCCTGAATGTCAGCATGCCGTAAGGATGGACGTCGTGAAGCGTCCTCCTGCCGAACTTTGCCTCGCCCTTCTCGCAATCGAATTTATCGTCCAGCTTTACGACCTTCTCCTCGATCACCGTGCTCGCGGTCACGATCTTAAATACCGATCCCGGCTCGAAAAAGTCATTGATGGCGCGATTGCGTATCGATTCTATGGGCCTTTTAGACACGTCGTTCAGATCGAAATTAGGAAGGTTGGCAAGAGCCAGGATGTCGCCGTTCTTTGGATTTATAACTATTATGGATGCGCCTTTAGCCGTAGTCCTCTCGAACATCTTGGCGAGCTCTCTCTCGGCGATATGCTGTATCACTTCATCTATGGTAAGGACGAGGCTGAAGCCGTCCTTCGGAGGAATGAATTCGCCCTGGTAATATTCCAATATCTTTGAACGGGCATCGCGCGAGGAGTTAAGCCAGCCGCTTTGCCCCTTCAGGTATTTATCGAACATTATCTCCAGGCCTTCAAGGCCGACATTGTCGATATTGACGGCCCCCATAACATGGCATGCCATAGAGCGGTTCGGGTAGAACCTTTTGGATTCTTTGACGAGCCTCACGCCCTCAAGCTTCGCCTCCCTTATCTTTGAAGCTTCGTCCTCGGACACCTTTCTCTTGAGCCAGACAAATGCCTTGTTGCGCGACACCCTTTCAAGGACGAATTTCTCGTCCAGCGCGAGCATCGGCGCGAGTATCTTCGCGGCCTTCTCTTTATCTTTTATCTGCCTTGCATTTACGTAAACGGATTCGGAATTGAGGTTGACGGCGAGAGGCCGCATGTTGCGGTCATATATCGTGCCGCGTACGGGAGGAAGCTCTACTGATATGCTGTGCTGTTCGTCTGCTATCTGATAATAGAAATTATGACGTATAGCTTGTATATAAAATAATCTTACGATAAGCAGAGAGAAAGCAAAAAAGAAAAATAGGAAGACTGTTAATTGGCGGGTCTTGTAAATTCCAGTATGCACGAACGGCAAGTTCCTTTAATGGAACGTTTTAAGATCTGATCATCTTTCTCGGGCTTGAGCTTCTGCCTTCAAGCCTAAGAACTCAAAGATCCCGAATGCGCCGCCCTTCCTCTCGACCGATGCGGCTTTGAAAGATTCTTTGCGCCTTACCCGCGTATCGGCTTTTGCGACCTTGAATACCTGGCCTTTTTTAGGAAAAGATATGTCTATTTTTTTCGCTAACAAGATGCCTTCCAGGCGCGACGGATCTTCTAAATTAGAAATATTATATCCCAACACTTCTCTGCGGTCAAGTATATCTTTGAGCTTCTTCTCTTTGTAATCTATCGCGTAGCTCAATTTTAAAAGCTCGACCTGCTGGTGCACGTATATGAGCGCTACCAGCGTCAAGAATGATATCATTATAAGCGACTTGAACGGCCTCATGACCTCTCTATATCCTTTCTGCTACCCTCAATTTCGCGCTCCTTGCCCTGGGGTTCGACAATGCCTCATCGCGCGACGTCTGGACCGGCTTCTTTGTTATGATCTTCAAGAACCCCAGGTCCGCAAAGCCTTTAAACAAATTTTTTACTATTCTGTCTTCTAACGAGTGGAAGGATATAACGGCAATTTTACCGCCAATATCCAGCCACGAAATTACTTTTTTGAGCCCTTCCTGCAGAGCTCCGAGCTCGTCATTGACCGCGATCCTTATAGCCTGAAATGTCCTTGTGGCCGGGTCGATGCGTGAATTCTTTATCCTGTAACCGACAGCTCTATGGATTATCTCTGCCAGCTCACCGGTGGTCTCTATCGGCTTTATCCGGCGGTCCTCGGCTATAAACCTTGCGATCTTTTTGTGGAACCTCTCTTCGCCGAATTCATGGAGTATCGCGCCAAGCTCTTCCTGGCTGAAATCATTGACTATGTCGCGCGCCGTTACCTGCGAGCGCGAGTCCATCCTCATGTCGAGAGGCGCGTCCTTCTTCACGCTGAAACCGCGCGCGGCCTCGTCCAGCTGATACGAGGATACCCCGAGGTCGAAGAGCGCCGCATCGAGGCATTTCACGCCTTCGTGCGCCAGCACGGCGTCCAGGTTCCTGAAATTATCATTCACTAATTTAAAAGAGCCTTTAAAATCTTTCAGGTTATCTTCGGCTATGCTGATGATACCCGCGTCATTATCCAGCCCTATCAGCCTGCCGCCCGGCGAAACGCGTTTCAATATCTCCCTGGCATGCCCGCCGGCGCCTATAGTGGCGTCCAAAACCGTCTCTCCGGGCTCCAGTTCTAAAAACTCGATAGTCTCCCGGAGCATCACCGGGTCATGCACGTTCTTCATCTATGTAAAGTGTTTCTCTTATGACTTGGTAAGTACGTTCAGTTTGTTGAACTGCAGCCTTTTCAGAACGTAGTGGTCCATCCCAAAAAGCGCGGGATCACCATTGAGGGCGCGGATGCGCCTGAGCCTCTCAACAAAAATATCCATACTGTTATTGGCGCCGTAAATCTGGACTTTCCTTCCGGACTTGGGGTTTCTGGTACCCATGATGCAGCCCTCCCTTCGCTACTCTTCCTGCGATGTTATGTTTTCCGCTATCTCTTCGAACGAGCCCTTAGACTGCGTGTAGTACTCGTTCCACGACTCCTTCGACCATATCTCAAATCTGTTGGATACGCCGACGATGACGATCTCCCTCTTTATGTCAGCGAAGTCCTTTAGAAATTTCGGAAGAAGTATCCTGCCCTGTTTATCGCATTCGATCTGGACGGCTCCCGAGAACAAGAGCCTGTTGAACTTTCTCGCGTCCGATCTCGTGAAGGCCATGGCTCTGTATTTTGATTCGAGCGACCTCCATTCATTCTCAGTAAAGACAAAAAGACACTTATCAAGACCTCTTGTGACATATAGTTTTTCGATGTGGTATTCGCGGAAGAAATCACGAAATTTTGACGGGATTATGACCCGTCCTTTTTTATCTATACTATGTTCATACTCCCCGTAGAACATTCTTCGTTTCCTCCACTTTTCACCACTTTACTCCACCTTATGCTGTTAAGTATACATGAGCGCTCCACCTTTGTCAATAGCTAGTTGCTAACAAATAAAGAGGGACAGCATTTCTGCTGTCCCTCTTTTTTCACGTGAACCTGTAAGCCGAGTTTTGTCTTATCCTGCCCGAAAGCAGGATGAGGCGATCATCTATCTTGTCCCGTCATTGCTGGCGGGATCATGCGACCTTACCCGTCCCGATGCTGATGAAATTCAACAGGCGCGAGCCGCGCCTTGATCGGGACCTATTTGGTCTTGCTCCGCGTAGAGATTGCCGCGTTTCACCCTTCTCACCTTTCGGAGAGAAGACTCGTCTCTGTGGCTCTTATCCGCGCCTTTCGGCGGGCGGCCGTTAGCCGCTACGCTGCTCTTTGGAGCTCGGACTTTCCTCTCCCGCCTTTCGGCGAAAGCGATCACCCGGTCCACGTTATATCATAATTATATCTTATGAGTCTAGCCCTGCCAGATTTATCGCTTTATTGGCAAGCTTGTCCGCTTCCTTATTCTCGGAGCGGTCGATATGTTTTACTTCGAAGCTTTTGAAACTCTTGAGGATATGAAGCGCCTTCTCGAAGAAGATCTTTATGTTCTCGTCTTTCACGCGATACTCGCCGTTAAGCTGTTTCGCCACCAGCTCGCTGTCAACGTTCACGACGACTTCGTCCGCTCTCAATATGAGCGCTTCGTCAAGGCCGTATATGAGCGCATTATACTCGGCCACGTTATTGGTCGTACGGCCTATATATTTGCAGAACTCTTTTATCTTTTTGCCTGTTTCGTCAAGGACTAACACGCCTACGCCGGCCGGTCCGGGATTCCCGCGGCTCGCGCCGTCTATGTATAACGATATTTTTTTATTCTTCAATGTATAGGATCCGCGAGCAGTTTTCGCAAAGGATGATATCAGACTTTATATTCACGAGATTTATGACCTGCGGCGGCAAGACCTGGAAACATCCCTGGCATGAATCGTTCACTACAGGCACCACCGCCAGACCGTCTTTGTTGTTCACTATCTTTTCGTACTTGAAAAGGACTGTCTTGTCGACCTTGGCCGCAAGCTCGGCCCTCTGGGCCTTAACGCCCTGGAGCTCGGTCTCGAGTTTCTTAGACTCTTCACCCTTGTCCTTCTTCATGGCGCTGAATTTTGCATCTTCTGCCTTGAGAAGCTCCTTCTCCTTGGCCACTTCCTGAGACTGCGCATCCATCTGATCGAGGATCTTTATGATGTCATCTTCGATAAGCGAGCCGTCGGCCTTTATCCTGTTTATCTCCTCCTGCATGGTAGAATATTCTTTGTTGGTCTTCAGCTGGTATAACTGCCCCTGCAATTTCTTTATGGAGTCCTCTTTGGTGTTGAGGTCCATCTCTTTCTCTTTTCGCTTGAGCTGGAGCACCTTCAAGCCGTCCTCGGCCCTCTTAAGGTCGGCCGTGACCTGCGTGAACTCATCCTCGATCTTCTGTATGTCGACAGGGATCTGATCAAGATCGTCCTGCAGCTTAAATATGCGCGTGTCGATGCCCTGTAGTTCTATGAGCAGCTTGATCTGTTCTTCGAGATTCACTTTTTCGGTCATGGGCTCCTTGTAATACTGCTTGCAAACTGATATATGACGAAAACTGATGGTGTATGGTGGGCACTAGAGGAATTGGTTACTTCGGTCGCAGAGCTCCCTGCGTAACCTCTCCTCGGCCGCCTGTCGTCCGGAGGACTTTTCCTCCCTTCGGTCGGCGGCGGCCTCGATTCAATTCCTTCTCGTGCACCTTACAATACCCGCGCAAAACTGATGATGTATGGTGGGCACTAGAGGAATTGAACCTCTGACCTCATGCATGTGAGGCATGCGCTCTAACCAACTGAGCTAAGTGCCCATTTAGTTCTTAATTCATAGTGCATAGTTCATAGAAAAATTAGAACCGATCTATTTTCTTTTACTATGATCTATGAACTAAGAACTATGAACTAAAATGGTGGGCCCGCAAGGACTTGAACCTTGGACCAAGAGATTATGAGTCTCCTGCTCTACCGACTGAGCTACAGGCCCACGAGGGAATAATTATACTCATTTTTATCAGCTGTGTAAAGATGAATTTACGCGGCCATGAGGACGGCTTTATACTGGTCGAGTTCCCTTCGGAGCTGTTCAAAATCGAATTTCTCTGCCGGTTTTATCCTGAACCATTTTTTATACCTGTCCGATAAGAGCGGCTCGCTGGGCCTGGTCATCGCTTCTATAGCGGCATCATAATGGTAAGGCATTACGAACGCATCCTCGTATTCCATGAATATCGCGCCTTCCGGCACCTCGCTCTCATCCCTGCCGGCCTTGGCACGCTCCACTATGGTTATATTGCCCGGCCCGTACAATGCAAGGTTATCGTATATGCTCTTCACGGTGGCCGTATCCGCTATAGCCTTATCCACCAGCACTACATCCGAATCAAAGAGTATGTCATCTATAGCCATCTGGCGTAATATATCCGGCATCTTGTTCGTAAGAGCAACTCTCTCTTCCGGCGTAACGGTAAGCCTGACCTGCAACCTGAGAGGTATGCGTTCACGGTCAAAGAACCCTGCAAGCTTCATCCTCGACCTGTGGGCTTCGGCGAGAAGCTTCAGCTCGCCCAGGCTGTCGGCCCTTATCGAAATGATCTTCTTGCCCCCTCGAATGGCCGCTTTTATGGCTAACAAGCGATATTCTAACGGCATCCCCTGCACCTGCTCCGCGACAGCTTCCATCCTCATATTATACACGCCTCTCTTCAACATGTCTTTTGACGCAGCCGGAGGCAGCATGGTATTGAGGACAGCTTCGATGCGCGAGAGCTCTTTCTCGTCCAGAAGTTCCACGCGCGTCTTGTCCAGCTTGGCTATGTCGGGATTCCCTATCACAAAAAGGTTCCTGCTCGTCATTATGAGAAGCTCCCTCGCCAGATTTTCCAGGCTGGCAGGGCGGCCTCTGTAATCTCCTATCATATCCTTGTCGAGCGCGATGCCTAACGCCGCGCCCATATTATGCGCTATCTTTTCTACCTCCCTCACGTTCTTCTTTACGTCGCCTGTATCTTCAAAGAAGACCACGCTTACATCTTCCGGCACCGCGCCCGCCGCCTGCTTTACGGCATCGCTTATGATCTTATCATGCCTCGTGACGCCTGTGGCATCGACATATTCGACCGGAATGCCTACCAATATCTTGCGCCTTGCCCGGGCTTTCAATTTTTCGCGCTCGGCCTCATGATTCCTGAGCTCCGCTACTTTCGCGTCACCTTTTCTGATCATCTCTTCGGAAGCCCCCGCCATGATAAGGCCGGTTACCAGGACATTCGCTTCGGCGGAAGTAGCGGCGCTCTCTAGCCTCTTCGCGGCCCTATCGACATCCTCTTTTTTCCTGGCTCTGGCCTCGGCCCTGAACTCTTCTATCTTATTGTCGGCAAGCTTTATGTAATTTTCGGGCGCGCCGACCTCCTGCATCCTATTCTTGGTGAGAACGGCTTCATATTCGTCTTCGGATATCGCAAGGATATCCCTGGTCTCTTCTATGTCATCTATCCTCTTTATGACACCCGATCCGACCGCCCCCGGGATAAATGCCCACAACCCGGCGACATGCGATCCAAAGAGCTCGTGATATTTTACCTGATACCATGTTCCGGGCGACAGCTCCTTTAACTGCTGGAGCGCTTCCTCGTCATGGCCTATGTCATGCCTTAAAGCCTGCCAGACATCGAGCTCCGGATGTGCAATAATTATAGCTACGACCGCTTGCCATATTCTGGATGCTGCGCTTACCATTACGGCAAGCGCCGCAATCCCAAAAAACGCGTAAGCTCCAAGAACGACATTAGGCAAATTATTCCAGTTGTTTATTATTATATTAAATGCGAAAGATGCTCCGATGCCGGAGACAGCGACCCAGTCTACCCCTCCGCCGAGGCCTGTGATCGACCATAAAGATATTGCCCTAAAGGCATGCCCCTTAGGTCTCTTAAGCTGCACGGGCGGGCCTATGGTCTTATGTTTCTGCGCGTGGAGCCATTGGTTCTCATGGCATACGCTTATCTGGTTCACGTCTATGGTGATGTTTTTACTGCTTATGTCTTTATATTTTTCCGCTACATGCTTAAGCGCGGCCAGCGTCTTTGGGTCCACATCCGTTACGAGCCTTAAAAGAGTCGTGTGTATGGTAAATCTGTCTTTATCATCCCCTTTCACGAGCCTGCGCGTGCCGCCGTGCTTCAGAAGGACTTTCTTGTTGAACTCGCCGCGCATATGCCTTATCTCGCCGCTGTCTTTCCACACTGCTATGACCCCGCCGTCAGCGCCTATCCTCAGGCCTTCAAGGCGCAGCTTAAAGCTGGGCTGAACGCTCGCGATCTTCTTGAAACCATCTAAGATATCTTCCAGATCTTTTTTAGATACTATTTCTATGGGCTCTCCAGTTGTGGGCATAGCCGCTTGTTTAAAGATGGCCGTGAGTTTTTCTCTCTCACGGCTGGTCACCTCCGAGGTGCCGCCTGCGAAACCCATCATCTCCTGCATGATAAGTATGGTGACATGATATGCGGTATCTTCTACCTTGTAGGCTTCGACGTCTTTCGGCAGGATCTTCAGAATATCATCTCTTAGCTGATTAAGCATCTTTACTGCTGATGATTGAGGCAGTATGCTTAGATCTACCAATCCAAGATATGCGTCATCCTTTACCGGTACGAGCCGCCCTTCCGCGTCGCGCTTGAACTCATTGCTTCCTTCAGCGCGCTCGAAGCGCCCGGCAACGGTGTCTAGCCCGGCATGGTCAAGACACCTGTTCCTTTCCGGCTTGATATCTTTGAACCTTCGGTATAATTCTTCATACGCGCCATCAAGCGCCGGTTCATAGAAGAGCTTCTCTCCGGGCTTGTGGGCCGCAACCTGGTCCGAGACCAGCTTATAGGTAAATACTCTCTCGGGCCCTACTATTTCGGACGTGGTTGATACGACATGCACATATTTATCGATTTTTTTAGCGATGTTCTTAAATATATCGATCATCGAAATATTAGCGACCGGCACTCTGACTATTATTTCATTGCACACCAGCTTGCGCGCTAATTTCACGATGCCTTTGAAAGCATATTTTGCTACCGGCACTACCGGTTTGCCCGGCATGCTGGCAGGAGCCGCCTCATTATTTATCCCGAAGTATACTATCTCAAGCACTTTATTGCTGTTGTCTATGTCGACGATGGAATAATAATGCTCTCTTTCCTCATCCATGATCAGCTGTTTTAGCTCGCTGCCGGTGACAAGGGCCTGCGAGCCTTGGAATAATATATCGTTGAGATCTTTTTCTTTGGCGACTTTGTCATACCCAAGCGGGGTGATCCCCTGTTGCATGCTGGCATTATCTATATTCTCTATAATAGCTTTTACTCTGGATCTTTCTGACTCAGGCGGAGCGCGAGGCATGGCCGCCTCTTTAGAGGCTTTAGCAACTACAGGCTTTTCCATCATGATATTCAGCAGGAATCCTCTGTCTCTTGCCGATATCTTCGCCGCTTCGGCTATATCGGGATCCGACACGATAAGTCTTGTAACGCCCTTTGCCACAGCTCCATTCACAAGCAATTCAGCGGCTGCTTTTATAGCCGCATCCGGGCTTTTACCCACATGCTCCAACGTCTTGTCCGTAAGCTCTTCATTATTTATAGTTATCTCGGCCTCACTCGCTTCATTCCCGAATCTCAGGAATTTGGTCGCAGCCTTACTGACAAGATCTCCCAGCACGTTCCCTTCCCGCGATCCATGCGCCTTTAGCCATTTTATGGCTTCCAACAGGACGACCTCTTCTTTTCTCATGGCTACATGTATATTATCGAGCGTCGGCTCATAGTTCTGCGGCAGATATGTCAATTTGCCCAGCATGTGCCTTACCTGTACAGGGCTCAGTCCCAGTATCATGTCGCCGTCCAGCGCAATATTCACTACGACCTTTCTGCGGTTAAGCACATCGTTCTGGCAGAGACAGGCCACTTGCTCGGAAAGCGTGCGAATAATAGCCCTGTACTCTTCTTTTGACGCAGGCGTTATAGTCTCGACTTTCAGCTTATCGGCAAACTTCTTGAGCAGGATGAGATATTCATCGCCTGGCACAGCCATATGGTCCATAAGGATGACGTCGAGCGTCCTCTTCATCTCTTCCGGATTGAGATCATCTACGCCGACAACCCCTTCTCTTAAGCCCGCGGACCTCGCTATATACCAATAAGGATTTGTCGGGAACTTGCTCTGCCTGATCATATTCCTGCTGTTGAAATCCACGTCCGCGCTTTCGGGCTTTATATTTACGAACCTCTCGCTCACATGGCCCCAGTTAAGATCTTCTATTAACGTCTTCTCTCCGAGCAAATATGACGGCTTATATGCGGTAATGAGGCGAGGCAGGCTGTCTTTAAGCAGGTCTTTCATCTCCTCGTCAAGCGCCCCGTTGACTTCGTCCAGGAAGCGGTATGGCTCTTCATATACAGAAGTTAAAAAGTCTATGCCGAGCGCGACACGATAAGGCTCATTTACATTGCCCTTGTCCTTGCCGGAATAGTTCGCAAAGACGTCTATGATACCATTGAAAAATGTCTCGCTGCGAACGCGAGAATCTATGAAGCCGATCTCCGTAAAAGCCCAATCCAAACCATCGGAAAACATGAAGTTCAGCACCCTCGTAATGGCTACGTTCTTATCCCCGTAAATAGGCCTCCCGAAGTCTACCATATTCACGTTCCAATCGAGCAATGCCGTATTAGCCGGCTTCCAATCGCCGACATTCTGGAAACCTTTCATCCTGAACAAACTCCCGGTGAAAGTCGTGATGCATGCCCTGAGGAACTCGCGTTTCGCTTCCGGGGTAAGTTCTTGATTGGCCGGGTCCACTATATAAGAAAGGTCTTTTCCTGCATATGAGACCGACATCTGGATAACATTATCCTTCTCTTTGCCGAATATGACAGCTCCCACCCTGGGTGCGTGTTCCGAGTATTGCGCGCTCGCCCACTTAAGAAAATCGAGCTCCGTAAGGCTGTCGAGCAAGCTCTTCTCCTCGACAGGCTTGCCTTCTTCAGCAAGCGCAAAGGGCTTCCTGAAAGGAAGCAGGATCACGAATTCAAAAGGACCGTCTTTTGTAACGATGATGTAAGAGAAAGCGTCCTTCTTGTTACCGGAACCGAGATAATGCACGAATATATCGGACACTTCCGCCATATCGACCGGTCTTCCGTAAAGTTCCTGTATCGTCTTAGACAGAAAATCCTTGTCCTCGGGCGGCATCAGCCTGTCGCGCAGGTCTTCCTTCGTATAATTCTTTTTGCCATTATCATAATATAAAGGTATATCTTTTCCGGCAGGAGTCGTCAGGATCGTCTTGTCATTATCGAGCTGCGGCCTTAGCCAGAAGTCGGCGTTATTCTCATACCATCTCAGGTACTTCAATATGTGCTTTACGTCCAATGCCGTTATGCTGGCGTCAAAAGGCTGGTACCACTTAACGCCGTAATAATGCTTGTTATTATTATAAAACGCGATGATATGGTCCAGCCATGCGGGTTGCCCTATAAAATTAATACCGTAGAAGCCACCGTTCTGTATGGTCTCCACAAGTTTGCGATAGTGGTCTTCAAAGCCGAAATATTTTGCATTGCTCTGCAGTATCCGCATGATCTCGTGGAACTTCAGGAGCTTCTGGCAGTCATCCTTGTGCTCGTTCAGGCGCGAGGTATCCCTTAAGAGCGTTATCGTGGTAGTCTCTGCGAGCGACGGCAGAGGCGATATGTTATGCTCCCTGGCAAACTTCTCAAAAAGGATATAATCGAACTGGCGGGCCAGTAGATATGCCAGCTTTGTCTTCATGACATCTTCATTGGCTTGATAATGCTCCAGCAGCATTTCGTTAACCGCTACTATCCAGCCTTCACCGCTAGGGTTGTGGTATACGTCAGCCAGATATTCGCGGTTCTGTATCGGGACTATGCTGAACTTGCCTTCCAGGACCCTTAATTGTTCCGGTGCGAGAAGCCTCTTTTTCTTGATAAGATCTATGGCATCGCTAAGGGCTTTGTCATACCTTGGTGATCCTGTGCCTGTTATCGCCCCTTCTGCGTTCATAAGGGCATACTTATTGTGCAGATCCGGCATCCAGTACTTTTGCGGGGCTTTGATGCCGAGCATCACTAAGAGATCTTTGATCGACATAAGAAGCGGGGTAAACGCTGAAAGCGCAGGAACATGATATTTAAATGTCTCGTGATAAACTATATGCTTATAAGTGTTTGGAGATATATCCTGCAATTTCGTCAATGCGCCGATATCGTGTCCGATATCATGTCTCAGGATCCGCCATGGCGAAAAATCAGGGTGGGCAAAATGGATAGCGCTTAGGGAGGCGAAAACCCTTATGAAGCTTGTGACCGTGAACATGAGACCTATGATCGCAAGCATAACGGTATTACAAGCGCTCATTGTAGAGAGGATATCCCAATTATTCGACATATAATAGGTAAGATATCCCGTGAGGCCGCCGAATATAGCCGCCCAGTCCAGCCCTCCCCCCAGTCCCAGGAGCGACCATCCGGACAGGACCTTGAAAGCATGCGGCTCAGCCGGAGGAGCTTTAGGCATAAGCGCAAATATCATTTGACTATTGGTATCATCCACAACCTTAAGAATATCTTTAAGAAAATCCCGCGCCACTTCCTCGCTGGTGCCCTCGATCCTTATATTTGCGATATCTCCATGCGTCAAATGATAGTACATTATATCAGCAGGCCCCTTCATCCTCTCATCGCATATCTGCTTCTCTTTGCCGGGCTTCTGGATAGATTCCATGAATAACCGGATATTATTCCTGTATTTCGGCAGATAATATAATTTGAATATTTTTGCTGCAGGGCGCTGATGCATTCCGGCCGATGTCGCGATCCTGAGAGACTCGGATATCTTTGACACAGGTAACCATGCTTCTTTCGACTCGACCAAGGTGCCAAGCCCGAGACCGGCCTCTACGCTGGCCAGCGCTACCTGTACGGGTTTTTCCCATTGCGACGGCAGTTTATCGATCCTGCCGTCTTTACGGCTCAACAATTCCAGGGTATATAAAGTGCGGGTATCGTCCGGGCTGTTCATCAGCTCTTCTTCGCTTATAGCTTTCAAATTTTCGGAGATCGCCTTGCGCTCATCCGCTATATCGGCTCTCGCTTTTATATCCTTGAATATATCCTCCGCTATCTTGCCGGCCAAATGGTCAACAGGCACAATGCCCAGTTCGTCTTTTATGGACTTGAGGAATGTGTTTATACCTTCATAATATTTCTCTCCTATGCTCTCCAGGAACATGCTGACTTCAGGCACCCTATATCCCGCCATGCTCAAGCTCATCGGGATCTCGCCCGGTTTTATGCCAAGCTTATCGGCTTTCAATACAAGGAATACCATGAAGTTGTACCAGCTCGCCATCTCACCGCAGAAACATAATTCCTTCGGATGGCTTTTCTCGGCCATCCTCTTTCTGTTAATATCGCGAATGGTTTCAAGTATTTCGGTCACGCCTTGCAAGACTTCTGTCTGAAGTATGGACAGGAATTTCTTGTCAAAGGGACTATCCCTGTCCAACGGCTCGCTAAGCCCAAGCGCCTGCCCCATGACAAACCTGGAAAAGTCATTAGTGCCTACGGAATAAAAATCTATAGCTTCGGCCTCGAGCAGCTCGCGCCTGTTGCGCCTGGCTTCATCGGTCTCTATCATTATGCCGACCGGCATCTTGGTAAGGTCTGCGCTGATAGCCGCTAGCCGCTTATCCTTATCCGGAGCCTGCGCGTCGGATTCGCTTACAGCGGCAAGAGCCACCTTATTCTTCACGGTTTCAAGTATCGAGTCTCCCTGCCTGGAGTGGATAAGGAGCCTCACGTCTTCCATTGAGTTCACCATCGGGAAGAGCACCCTTATGTTCCTGGAGCCTTCAAGATAGGCCTCCATGGCGGCCTCAAGCTCTATTGATACTATGTCTTTTCCGAGCTCACTCTTATAGTAGAAGTTCGCTCCGGAGAGCTCGTTCATTGCGATGCCTTCTTCGGCCAGCTTGCTATGTATCAGCAATCTCTTATTAATATCAGGCTCAAAATCGATCATCCTGATAGTAACCGGCAGGCTCTCCTCTTCCCGAGCAAGAGCCTTAAAATATTCCTTAAGCTTGTCCTTTAAGCGCTTTCTGGTTATCCTTTTCATGCCATCCTTTTTTTGCATAAAGAATAGCTCAAGATAATCCTTCACATACTGGTTAGTATTTACATTCTTCTTCTCCGGCTCGAATACATTATCATCCTTGAATAGGTACTCGGTCCTTACGAGCCCGAGCCCTGCGGCCTGATGATCGGCCGCCTTACCGGCTTCCGTGACATTATCCGCATTCGCCATAAGGGCGACCTTAAGATCTGTATAGCCAAGCTTCACCTCTTGGAGAGGGGCAGATATGCCCTTCCTTGCTACTTTGTCGAGGGCCATTTCAGACAATGCAGTGGATTCCATGGCCCTTACGCTCTCGATATGCGGCCTCAATATAACCTCGCCTGTTCCGGCGGAGTCGGATAAGATTATGGCCATCTGCTTATTCATGCGAGGGGCATCTTCTTTATTTCTATCGAGCGCGGCCTGCGTATCGTCTATGATCTTTTCGATCTCTTTGATAAAATCATGCTGCTTCGCGGTATCCACTATTATGACAGGGATACCATTTTGCTTGGCATATACTACCCAATGAGATGTTATGGAGACCCCGGAAGTCACTATCCCCTGTATATTGTACCTCTTCCTCAGGGAGTCCAGCTTGATGGGCTCTAATGTCTTGACGAAAAGTATTATCGGCGAGCCTTCCGGTATGGTATGGCCGACTGCTCTTATCTCATTTGTCTTGTCTTCAAAGCTACCCTCCGGATTCAAAAGATAGAACCAGAGCTGCTGCCACATCTTTTCAGAATACATGAAGTGGTCACGGTTCGTCTGCCACAAAACAATACCTTTTCTGATCGCTTTGGCTTGTTTGACATAGGCGAGGTTACCGGCATTGACCTCCATATCGATCTTCTTAAGCCCTTCTTCAGCCTTCCGTATCTGGGATTCACTTCTTTGGATCGCTTCCCGAAATTCCGAAATTTCCCCATCTATAATAGCATGTAGCGCATTTAGGCCATCAGCGGGATCCTTGTAAGCTTTTGGGTCAAATTTCCCGAGAGTCATATCGAGTTGTTTCAGATAATCTGCCGCAAGATAAGCTTGCTTGCCCATCTCTGCTATATGAAGCGCCATTTTTCCGCGCGCTTCTTTAATTGCGTTTTCCAGCGTCTTGGCCTCAATATACTTCGGAACTTTTGACGGCTTCTCAAGTTCATATACTTTTGTAACGAGCTGGGCCAACAAACCAGAAGTAGTATAATTAGGTATGGTACTGTGACCGGAATAATTTATATCATTTGATTGTAAGAGCGCCAAAGCCTCGCTTTTTGCAGCGCCATCTTTCGCTTTAAAAGAATGCACTTCTACGGTTATTCTATTATTATTATAATCGCGCGTAAGTTTAGGCGGTATGTCGTATCCCTTCACAAGACCGCTGATGTTCCCCATCATACCCTCTATCCTCTCTCTCGAGCCGGGCCGCATCCTGGTAGCGATAAGCACATGATCATCTATTATCTTGATCTTGAAAGCCTCCGGATCACTAAGGGCAAGTTCATTTGTCAGTTCCGCTATAGGATGCTTGTGCCTCCACGGTATCTGTATATTCTGAGCCACCTGCCACAATGTTTTTGCGAAAGCATCCCATGTGCCGCCATGCGCCTCTTCTGTCTTAAATCCGGCAGAGCCCTCAAAGAGAGGATACTCTCCCGACTCAGGCAATACAGGCGGAAGTTCTTCCAGCGCATTTACATACAGGCTCTTCGAGCTCACATTCTTAAGCGCGTGTATGATGTCCCGGATCACCCGCTTCCTGTGCGGCGCCGTGGTGGACATGATAGCCGTCAATATCTTGTCCTCCTCGGTTATCCTCTCCTCATCGGTTTCGCCTGACTCGTACCTGATCTCATGTGTTATCCCAACTACGAGAAGCGTCTCCAGCGCGCCCTTTCGCGTGTCCTTAGGGACCCTCTGGGCAACGCTGTCGAATATCAGCCGGTTTATCCCTATAAAATTATTTCTCTGGTGGTCCTCTATAATAGCCAATGATCTGTCCAGCATACCTATAGTTATCGGCGTTTTATCCACGCCGTCGTATGCGCCCGGACCGCGAACCTTAAGTGATTCCGGTATCTCTTTTCGCAATAACTTCTCCAGATCGATCTTATAATAAGCGCATAATCTTATGATCTCCGTATCGACCATGAACTTCAATGTCCCCAAAGACTCCACCTCGATCTCCATGGGCGCCAACCTGTTAGTCACGGCAAGGTGGTCTTTAAGCATCTTTACCCCGTCCGCGTCCCTGCTGAACTCTATCTTATCCACAACGAGCTTATCCTCATGGTGGTAATATTGCCATCTTGCGCTATCTATAAATGCCTGGAACTGAAGAAGCGGATTCTTGGGTATCATACCGCTCCTAGGATCAAGGTCTATGGCGGCGCGCGCCTCTCCGTCGTAGCTGAACTCCTCGGCGAACATCTCCTCTATGATCTCAGGGTCCGACTTCGAGAGCAAGCGCAGGAATTTCAGATAATCGTAATCGGTCTTTTTGGCGCTATGTATCGCGGTTACGAACATCGGATCCGCCCTGAACCATGTCACGCCTTTTTCGGAGATGATATACATCCAGCCGTCCTTAGAGGCCTTCAGGTCTTCTCGAAGCGGCAGATGGGCTATATCCTTATTGCGCCCTACCGGCGGCCGCACGCATCCTTCATATTCAAACCCCTCGCCAAGATCCCGCGACATCGCATAATCTTTGCCGCTCATCTTGAACTTGTACTTATACGTACCTGGCGTCTTGCCTACCGCTATATAATTTTTGGATCTGAGCAGCGCGCGCATCGTGTTCATGTCCATATGAAGCTCGGTATCAAGCTCTACGATAAATTCTTCTCCGGCCCTTGCCTTGCGCGCGAACATCTCTACATCGGTGAATTCCCTCTTGCGGAATAGCCATGCCCTGATGAAAAACAATATGCGGCTAGCCATCTTCTTATATAGTTCCAGATCGAAGAGCATGCCGGGGAATGAATAAAGCGTGATAGCGCCGGTTGCGACAGGCGGAATTTGAGGCTTGAGCCCTAAGCTAGCCGGATCAACGGGCTTGATCGGGTCTTTAAGCGGCTTATTCGCGAATCTGATGTCCATGTATCCGGGATGCTTTTCATACGCATCGAATGACTCAAGCCCTACAAGGCCGCCCAAAATACCTTCCAGTTCCAGTATAGACTTATGCAGACGTAATATATGCTTATCAGGATCGCCTTGCCTGGGGATGGATCTAATGCCGCTCTCTGAAGAGATCGACATAGATAAAAGAGCGTTATTTATCCTATCGCGCATGGTATCTACCAGTGTGGTATGATCTTTTTCGGATAGTATTTCCCCTGAAGGAGTCTTGTTAAGCCCCGTTAGATTTTCCGGTGACCTGAAGTATGCTCCCAGGCTAAAAGCTATTTTCGCTATTGCCGACAAGGACTCCTTGCGGTTCTCCCTGACACGCCCCTCATACCACTCGACAAGTCCTATGGCCTGGCGCATGGTGATCTTACCTCTTATATTATTATCAAGATCCATCTCTATCTTTTCATCATTCAAGAATCGCGTCGTTATCTCCCTGACGGCCTCGGCGCGCTTATCATATTCAACTACTGCGGGCGCCGCCTCTTGAGCCGGCTTTCCATAGCCTATAATACCCAATACCTTTTCGCCGTTAAGCTCTACTTTCTCTGTCTGGTTGAACTTAATAATGCTCTCGACTGTGAAAAGCTTTAGAATTTCGTCAAATTCTTCCGGAGTAAGCCTCTTAGCGGCAACGGACTTCTCGCGGTTCTCAGGCAGAGACTCGTAAACAAGCTTATACTTCTCTGTCCAATCCTTCTTTGTCGCTTCCAGGTTATCAGGCGCGACTTCTTTTAAATTTAGCGCTATCGCGTAGGCAAGGTCTTTTATATCGCCGGTCGAGAAATACTGGTATACCGCGAGCTTATACTCGCCCGATTTCACGAGTGCCTGATATGGCTCCGGCTTCTTCGTTAATATGGCTATATATGGCCTGTCCTCTCCGGTCTTGAATTTAGGCATTATGACCATGTATGAGAGGCCCCGCTCTTTCATCAGCTCTGATATGCCCTGGGAATGGAATCCGCCCGTTATCAAGGCGGCTACATGTTTCCCCTCTTCCTTCATGCGCCAGATGGTGTTCTTGAGCATCGCGTTATTGCGCTCCTGGGCGACATTGTAGAAATTGATGGCTTCATCGGTCCTGTCGAATACGGCTTTCAGGTCATACTGCGGCCTGCCAAGGCTGATACCGTATTTTTTGGAAGCATTATCGATGAAAGACCCGAAGGCTGCGGCACTAAACTCATCTTTGTGCTTTATTAGGTATTCAGTATCTCCGTTAGAAAGGGATATATCGAAAAGCCCTTTTAATATCCTGGCTTTGTCCTCCAGGCCATAGAGCGCCTTCTCATCGTCATTTGAGAATAGCCTGTCCTTTATCGAAGCTTCAAGCGCGGCAAATTCGGAATGCAGGCTTATGACATCTATCTCTTCGTAGACAGATACGTATTTTGCGAAGTTTATGAGGTTCTTGAAAGGCGTGGGGTTTATCCTCTCTTCTTCGGCCAGATCCGCGAGATATCTATGGAAAGCGCCCTGAGATATCTTCCCGGCTTTAAAGTCTACGGACTTCAGCACCAGCTCTTCCAGCTTCGCCTTGACTATGCGCTTGGACAGCTCGTCTATCAGGACCTTGCGCTCGTCATTGGCAAGGTCAAAGTTTATGACCTTCTCAAGCTCTATCGATACGAGCATCCTTGAGATATTCTCGAACCTCTTTATGTCGATATTGTTCTCTCTGGCTATAGCTGAAACGTAATTCCAGTAATCCGCGAAACTCGATTTGGAATCTTTATGCAGGCGTGAAACCTCTAGGAATTTCTTTAGCTTCGGCGAATATATCTTATCTTCCATCCGCCTTAAAAGAGCATCCAGGCTATTGAGCGAGCGCATTGCTTCCCGGCCGTCATTCATAACGGTCTTCAGGAGCTCCAGGTTCTTCTTATAAAGCACATTATCTTCTATGCCGTATAAGGCGATGTCTTTATCGGAAGTGGCTGCGAAGAACTCGCCTGCAGACATCTTGCCTTCCTGCATCAATGTCTCTGCGGTCTTTTTCCTGATATCCTTATAGGGGAAAGTCTTTAATAGCGACGTATCGACATAACCTTCGGAGCCTTCTACGGCGATGAGGTTTAAGTCATAGTTCGAGGCAAGGCTGTCGAGCATATTTACGATCGAGTGCTGGGCGGACAATGACGCGTGGGCATCCTGGATATTTATGACCAGATCATCGCTTGAACTGTGTATTGCGGAGTATGAGACTCTTCCTGTCTCGTGAGGAATGGTTATGTCGGTCCTCTTTACGACATCTGCCGTCGAAGAAGGCGATGATGTCGCAGAAGCGGTAGACTTGGCATCGCCCCATATAGGACTCCCGCCCTGCGCCCACGTGATATCGTAGAGCAGGAACGTGAAGATAAGCGTTACCGCTATCGTCCTAAAATATAATGAGTGTTTGATCTTTTCCATTGGCCTATATGTGAAATGTTACTAGTAGCGAATATAAACAAGGGTTTTGTTTTCTTAATATACTAGCATAGCATACCCTAATTATTGTAATATTTCAACACAGATTTTCTGGCTTTTTTATAACTTAATGGTATGAGGTTTTTCTTCGAGGCAGGATAGGGCGTTCTTAAATTTCCCTCATCGCCCTACGTATCTTGATCGTCTTTTTCGATGAGAACTTATTGATGAACTTATTCATCTGATAAAGCCACTCGAGCTTCTTCTTGGCGGGTATCTTCATGTATCTGGAAAGCTTCTCTTCTTCCGTTTCCCATTTGGTTATCATTGAGCCCTCCTACTTCCCGCCCCCGAATACGTCCATAATACTTTTGGCGATAATGGTTTTCTGCAGCAAGGCCAGCTCCCCTTTATCTTCCAGGAACCGCTCCACGTCCTTTTTTACAGCTCCAAAATCAATTTGCTCCAGCCTTTCAAGCAAATAAGCCATGATATTGCCTTCATCAAGCCCCACATCCTTTCCTTGCGTTTGCTTGATCGCGTTATTCAGCAACGCGTAATTAGGCTTGACCTTTTTGCCAAGATACCAGATAAGATCATAAAAATCCCTGCCTTTCGTATATTTTCGGAAAAAACATGCATGAAGCTTTGTGGCGTAAAGCGATGGCAGCGCGAGATGAGTGATATTCAGCACATATATCTTATTCACCACCGTGCTTTCGACCTGGGCGCCTCCAGGAGGATTTGAATCCACCTCAAGCTTGATAGACAGCTTCTGGCCGGCTAACTCGGAAAGAGACAGTTCCTTAAGCAATCCCGGAAATTTGAGCATGCCGGCCTGTACCGTCTTTTCGATCCTCGTTTTCGCTTCAAGCTCAAGGCCGCGCAGCGCGAATTCGCGTTTTAGCTCATCAATGGTCGCGGAAAAATCATATCCCTTCTTATCGATGACGGAGAAATCCATATCTTCCGAGAACCGTCTCATGTCGTAAATTATGCGCAGTGCCGTTCCTCCGACAAAAGCCATCTTCGAAAAATATCCTTTGTCATGCAAGATCTTAAGGCACACGAGCTGCAGCGTTTCCCTGAGCCTGTTGATCTTAGCCTCATTCGAGCTATCATCGGCGATCTGCTGCTGGAGGAAGTCGATCATCTATTTTTTTCCTTTCTGATAAATCCGCAAAGCATTTTGCAAATGCGGAGGAGCTTGCCGCTTTTAAAAAGTTTCGCGAACTCCATTATCGCGGCCGGGTCCAGCTCTTCGATATTCTGCAAACGATAAGACTCTTCAAATACCTTCTCGTCGCCCTCTTTGAATTTTCCGATATTCAAATAGATGAGATCGACCAATGCCTTTTCGGGCTTTGCGATAAAAAAAGCGAGGCCGGCATCTCCTTTTACCGCCTTAAAACCTCTGAACGCCTCGGGCTTAACATGCTGATACGCGAAAGTCCCCATCTCATTAGTGACGCGAAATGTCTTCCTGGTGCTAATGCTTGTAACGTCACCCACCCTCTCCGGAATAAGGCCATAATACTGGAGGGCATACTCTAAGCTTACATAAGAAGGGCCATATAATTGATTAGCGATATATTGTCTGGGGAGCTCTATCTTCCTGTCGGCTTTATTAAGGAGATAAACCCCCCTTTTCAGCTTGACCAACAACCGCTTCGCTGTCCAACGGTTCAGCTGGTTGCGGATAAGCTGTTTGTCATGACGCAGCGCGATCACATCTTTAGTAAAGATGATCGGCCATCTTTGAACAGTTTCTTTAAATTCTCTGTATGTCATATATATTTCCTTAATTAATCAAAAATGATTAATTACAGAAATAAGTATACACTATCTTGCAGATTTTGTCAATATCTTAGGCTGGATTTGTTGCAGGAACTTAGTAAACAATTTTCTATCTCACAAATAATACACCGGAGCGAAGACCACGTCTGTTTTACCCCGCTTGATTTCCCCCCAGAAATTCTTCGTCAATACAAGCGCCCGGGACGGTTTAAATGTATCAATAAAACTCGCCAGGCTCTTTGTCATCTTCTCAGAGTCAAACATGCTGTATTTAATTTCGAAAGGCATCATCTCATCATTCACGTGCATCACAAAATCAACCTCTGCCCCCGACTTGGTCCGCCAAAAGTTGATCCTGTCCACGTCTCCATACGCTTGATTCAGCCTGATAAAACACGCATTCTCTATAAGCGCGCCCGCGTCTGAGCGCTTGTCGAGCGTTTTCATATCCTCCATGATATTATTTCTGAAACCAAGATCAAAGAAATATATCTTCGGGTTCTTGGAAAGTTCTTTCTGTTTATTCCTGAAAAATGGCCTCACGGGTTTGCAAACAAACGTCTCCTCGAGTATAGCTAGATGATTTTTCAGCTTGCGATGGTCCAGCCCTGATGCCTGGCCCAGGTTCTGGTAGACGACGATATTACCGATCTGAGTAGCTAAATACTGGGTAAGGAGAAAAAGGTTCTTTTCAGTAGCCAGTTCCAATAAAGTCGTTACATCTTTCAGGATATAATTGTTATAGATATCCGCTAATACCTTCTTGCGCACATCCCGGCCATCCGTCAGCGCAACAGCCGGATACCCTCCCCAGATCGAAAAGGATTCAAAGGCCATGGTAAATTCCTCGTAGAACGGATCCGTCTCGCGCCTTATCTTGACATCACTGCCGTGGCGGATAAACTCTGAGATCTGCCTCGTCCGCTCCCCATGCACTCGAGCCAGCCTATCATCTGTCGCCTTCAGATATTCCCCAAAATTAAACGGATACAGGTGGAACGAGAGCATCCTGCCGACCATATATTTACCGACTTTCGCCTTAATATCCAGCGACGATGAACCGGTAACAATAATCTTGATGCGGTCATCGCTCATCGTATCATAGATCAGTTTCAGCTTTTGGCCGCCATCGTCAGCGTATTGAAATTCATCGATCATAATATACGCTCGCTTGCCGGGCTCTTTCGGAAGATATGAGCTGATAAACGCGACAGGGTCGCGTTCAAATTCGATCATCAGCCTCCTATCCTCAAATGTAACCAGATGTACGGCATCCCCACCGACTTTCTCGGATTTCAGCAGGTACTCTTTTATCATTTTCAAAAGAGTCGTCTTGCCTGCCTGCCTGGGGCCCATGATCGATATGAACTCTTTTCGCGGCAAGAATGGTTTTATCGTGTCTATCAGATCTCTCTGAACAATCATAATAGCCTCACTATTTTTACATTTACTACAATTCTAGTATACCTTACTTTACACAATTGTCAAGGCTTGTACCCTTAGCCTTACCTCAGTCTGCTTACCGCAACCTTAACCTTACTTCAGTTTGCCCACCGCAGCCTTTTCTCACCTACGATCTTTCACTTGCGGTATTTCCACTTATCTATATTGCGCAGAAAATCATTGAGGGCCTTGTGCCACTTCGAAGTATTCGGGGTGATCTTATGCAGTAATGAGAAGTCGCCGAGACCATTGGCTACATACGAAAATACATAATTGGCATATCTCGGGTTCAATTCAAGCGCGACCATGAGCCTGTATATCGCGAAATTTTTGTCCCTCGCGCTGATCCTGTCGCGGAAGAGGAGGATATAATATCCTGCCGTGGTATTGACATAATAATTGTTCGGGGCCAGCTCGATCGCCTTCTTAAAATTATCCACATACGCGGCCAGCTCCCCTTCGGAGATATTACTCTTGTCCAGCAATAGAAGGCCTTCGGCCTCTCCCCATCCAAGCCTGTATGCGCTGTTCGCGGGGCTTAAAGCTATGGCTTTTGCATATATCTCTTTCGCCGACCTCAATGCCGCCTTATCCCTGCCGGCCCTTCCTTTATTAAGATACTTCCGGCCGATCGCATCATGGTATTTTGCATTCAAGGGATCGAGCGATAGCGCAGTCTCATACGCGCCGCGGGAAGCGAAGATCTCCGCGGCAAGCGGCTTGACCGCATAATAGCAGCCGGCTATAAAAAGAATGATTATGCCAAAAGAGATGGCGCCGCGCCTATTCATACCGCCTCCTGCCGCGCATCGCCATGATGATGCCTATGAGCGTCACGAATAAGATAGCGTTAGCCGGGATATGGAGATTGAAATCTACAAAACTATGGAGCGACATGCTCATTACGCCGATACTTGCGCCAAGGAGGATACTGCGTTTAAATGTCCCGCCGGACTGCCAGAACTCTTTCAGGCCGAACCAAAGTGCGCCAACCATAATCCACAGCATAAAGAAAAGTCCGGCCAGGCCTATCTCCGCGGCCATATGGAGATAATCATTATGCGCATAGTCTATAATATAACGCTGTGATATTGCGATAGGCTGAAATTGCGGAAATACATAGATAAATGAGCCTATTCCCCACCCCAAGAGAGGTCTGGCCTTTATGAGCTCTATCGAGCCGGTCCACATTTGTATCCGCAACTCGTCGATGCCGGCGCCTTCTATTATCGTCTTTGCCCTGGCGGAAGCCACGCTTAAGTCAAAGTGCGATAGGGCAAAATAAGTGACGGCGCCGCAGATGATCATGGCAAGCAGCATCCTTTTAAGCAGTCTCTTCCGGAACAGGAATGGTACGAGGACGCACGAAGACATGACAAGCGAAACCCACGCGCCGCGCGAAGCGGCCAACACGAATGCTATGATCATCATGACCAGGAAGAAACCGACCAGGACCTTCTTCTCCTTCTCCATGTCCGTAAAAAGGAATGCTGCCGCAAGCGGGATAACCATCTCGAGGTAACCCGCAAAATGGTCGCGGTTTATGAATGTCGCGCTCAAAGTGCTTCCGGGCAGCCAGTAGCGGTAATAGGAATGCCCCAGATAAAGCACTATCCCTATAAGCGAAAGTAACGCGCCCATCCCGACTATCACGCCTACAAGACGCGCCATCCGCTCCTTGGTATCTATGCCGTTCACTACGAGGTAAAATATCGCTATATAGGTGATGACCCTATAGAGCGCCATGACGCTGCCGTGAGGGTATGCCGAGATAAACGAGGAGGTTATCGCAATGGCGAGGAATAAAAGAATAGGCGCCCCAAGAGCTGTCCACCTGAAAGAAGCCGCGCCTTCGGAATTAATGCGCAGGCAAAGAGCCACCAATGCTGTAAGGGTTGCTAAATATACAGGCGTGATGGCCCATAGCCTTTTAGCACCAAAGGCAAGAGGGGTAAATATAAGGATAAATATAAGGCAGGATTGGATGATAATGTCGTATTTCAGGGCAGGCTTATGGGATAGCTCGCTCACGTCTTCTTCTTGGTTTTCCGCTTCTCGTCTTTCGCGTAATAATAATGGGAATAGTAGTAAGCGCTGCCGCTATCCACATGCAGGCTGTTCAATACTACGCCGAGGACATTCGCCTTAGCGCTTTCCAGGATATGTTTTGAGCGGTTAACCGCAGGCCTGGACGTCTTCTTGCTATTGATGACGAGAACCGTGCCGTCGATTATGCTTGAAAGTATCGCGGCATCCGTCACCACTGTGAGAGGCGGGCTGTCAAATATTACGGTACTGAACTTCCCCTTCGCCTTCTCAATGAACTCTTTCATGCGTTTGGTGCTCAAGAGCTCTGAAGGATTGGGCGGTATATGCCCGCAGATTACCACGGAAAGGTTCTCTATATCCGTCTTTTTGATTATATCGTCCACCGAAGCCTGTCCTGCGAGAAAATTGCTCAGGCCGAAGTTCCCATCCTGTTTGAAGACTATATGAACTCTTGGCTTACGCATATCAGCGTCGACCAGAAGAACGGAATTGCCGCTATAGGCCATGGTTATGGCTAGGTTGCAGGCAGTAAGGCTCTTTCCTTCCTGCGGGCCAGTGCTTGTTATCAGTATATCCCTGGCGGGCTTATCCTTTGAGGCGGAAAAAAGGATAGCAGTCCTTATAGCCCTGTATGCTTCGCTCACGGGCGACGTCGGGACTACGTTCACAAGCCTGTCTTTCTGGAGCTCCGAGAAGCTTTTGTCTATAATCGGAATATGCCCTAACAAAGGAAGTTTCACATATCTTTCGACATCATCGTCCGTCTTTATCGTATTATCGAGATATTCCACGAGAAAAGCAAGCCCTATGCCGCCTATCAAGCCGCCTATTATCGCTATAAGTATATTCTGCAGCTTTTTGGGCCTGGCGGGGAACTTGGGCACCTCTGCCTTATCTATCACCTTGACATTGTTTGCCTTAAGGCCGGTGGCCTTGAGCGGGTCATCCTGCTCCTTCTTCATCCGGTCCTCCATCTGCGCTATCTCTTCTTTCAGGCGGACCATCTTAGGATGCTTCTCTTTATATATCTTGGTGTATTCCTGGTATTTGGACTGAAGCTTAAGATATTCGTTCTTTATGAGATTGACATTTTCGTTCTTCGAGATATCTACCAGATTCCTTGCCGCGTAGATATTGGCTATCATATTGACTATTCTCGTCGCAAACTCTTTATCCTTATCCTCGAAGTTCACATAGACAAGGCACGTATTTCTGGATGGCTCCACCTTTAGCTTAGTAAGAAATAGCTGGATAGGATCTTTCGCTTCTATGTATTCGGGGGACTTATCCAGGGAAAGCGCGGAAAAAACATCCTGGGCGATGGAGCGGCTTTTTATTATCTCAAGCTGTGTCTGGTAATATTCGCGATATGCGATGTATCCGGGCGCTCCCAGCGCAAGGCCATCCCTGGTTGAGAGCACATCGGGAGACGCTTCATCTATAAGTACCATCGTCGTTGCGCGATATATCGGGGTCTGCAGGAATGTAGCTATCGTCACAGCGCATACCACTATCACGAAGAAGGTAAGGATAAGCCAGCGCCTCCTTCGGATAACTGCAAGATAATCCTTGAGATTTATCTCTATTTCCTGTTCCTGCATCGCTGTTTCCATGCAAATCCTTATTCTTAGAAGAAACTCTCCGGAACAAAAACGACGTCATTAGGCAGCACAACGACGTCCTTGTCCTTCTGGCCCTTCTGGGTTATGTCTGCGGCTCTTACTTTAATAGTCTCTTCCTTGCCGGCCGCTGTCTTGCGCATGACCTTTGTGCCATTCTGGTCCGCGACCTTGTTGAATCCGCTCGCCATGGCAATAGCTTCAATAACGGTAGTCGGTTTATTGGGAGGCAGCTCATACGGGCCCGGTTTCTCTACGGCGCCTAATACAAATACCTTACGGAGGCTGTATTCTTCTATCCCGACATTGACCTTAGGATTTACGAGGTAATCCTTCAGGAGGGCTTCTTCGATCGTCTTAGTCACTTCCGCAACGGTCAGGCCTCCTACCTTGACATTGCCGATGAGCGGAAAAGATATCTCTTCTTTCGTAACGCGGACTTTAGTGGTGAGGTCAGCCTGGTCATATACCGTGATAAGGAGTAGGTCCCCTGTCTCTATCCTATACTCCTCACAGATACCGGCCAGCGGAAAGAGTATTGACAATAATATTGCTATCAGAAACAAGCTTTTATGCATACGCTTCTTTTCTTTTTAGGGATCAAACGGAAGGTTTAATACCTCGCATTGACCGAGATCGTAGCGAGATTGTCGTTGTAATCAAAAGTGCCGAAGTTGGACTTTCTCTGGATAAAATCGTATCCCGCTTTGCATGTAAGCCACTTTTGTACGGCATATTCAGCGCCCGCCCCGACAGACCATGTATTATCGAGCCTCTTCTTCCACGCCCCGCCTACGACCGTTTCTGTAGGATATTGGCTGAGACGGTAGAGTCCCTTTAAATTGCCGGTGAGCTTCTCCGTAAATTTATGCTTATATTTTAGCGCGATACTGTTATCAACATAGTAGTTAGTGCCTGTATATAGCGACTCATACGGCGAACGGATCCAGTCTATAGAGAGCGTATCGCGATCGGTAAACTGCTCTAAGAGCCCTGCCATAGTAACGGGGCTGTCACAATCCTTCTGCGTCGATCTCGTATAGTCGCGGTATTGCCAACCTGCCTTCACAGTACCGGTAAGCTTGGCGGTAAGCTTGCCCTTTACCCCGATAAGGCCCTGGTACAAATTAGCGTCGGAGTTGGTGTCCGAACAATAGTTGATATTTCCATAATTTAATTCGGCGAGAAGATATGTCTTGGTAAAGATGCGATAGGTGGCTATAGCGTTAACATTATTATCCCATCTATTCTCGCTCTGCCACCCGTCCGTCTCATAATTGTACATGATATCGCGGTATTCCAGCGACCAGCCGAACCTGTTATACTCGGAAGACGCGATCACGCCCAGATCGTTTTTATCCCACAATACCCTCTGGGTCGTTTCTGTATCAGGCCTGTCATAGACATACTGGAAAACATCATTCACTTTAACTGTTACATCCTTAAATTCACGCTGAAGCGCCAGGTTGCCATACTGATTTAACGCGCTCTGTTTGGAATAATTTGCAAACAGGTTGTAAGTGAGGCTGTAACCGCCTGTGATGTTGATATCACCGGCCAAAATACCTTCTGCGTCGAATCCGGCTGATAATGAAGTTATCCAATCCTTCTTTTCGCCGGTAGAATCTAAAAATATGTTCGAATCAAACTGTTCCTGGACCCCTCCAAAAGGATGGAGCTTCCAATTCCCCCATTTCACCCCTTCTCCGGGCTGCGAAAAGGCGCACTGCGGGATCATAAGACTAAGAAATAATACTAGGACGCTGACAGCTATTATTCGTCTCTTCATTTCTTGGATCCTCTCCTTAATTAGCGCCAACAGTATCAGACGGACTTGGTGGTGTCGGTGTTGGTGACGGATTATAAGTCGGTGTCTGCGGGCTATTGTCCTGGGATGGTCCGTCAGGAATATCCTGGTCCAGCGGGGTGTCAGACCCGTCAGATAGGCTCGCTTCATAAGCGGCCAGGACCGCATCTTTATCCGCACCAGTCAATTCCACAGGCTCTGAAACACCGGTAGCCGACGATAGTGCAGCCATATCCTCTACGACTACAAATGTATCGCCCGTGCTGGGGCTAGAGAAATCGACCGAACCGTCAGTAACAAAAACCTGCGTTCCTGTTGCTGTAACAACGATATAAAATACCGTACCTCTGGCTCCGCACATAGCCGTAGGGGTCTTTATCTTAAATGAGGATTTGCCTTTTATCTTGGCGGCAACATGAGCGCGTATCGTACCGGCTTTAGACTCCAGCAGGTTATCGTATTCTCCCGTAGCCGGATCTGAGGTCAACTTTGACAATGTGAGATTTGAATTCGGAGTCATGTTCAAGGTGTTACCGTTCGCTATTTTTATCTCGGCTTTGCCATTATCTTTTGTTTCGATCTTGTCTCCCGAACCCAGCATGTCGCCTATCTTAAGCGGTTGAGCCGTCGATTGTCCGGCCTTAGTGACCATGACCTCGCCCTGCATCTTCGTCACAGTTGCCTTCATCTCAACAGATGATGCGGCCGCAGGAGCATCTGACTGGGCAAATATCGGCAGTGCAAATAAACTGAATATCGCTATTACACAAACGCCTAGAACGATTTTTTTCATTTGATCCTCCATGGCTATATTATGTTTATTGTATTTAACTATATCATATTAACAATATCTTAACAAGGACTATTTTCCACTTTTTTATACCATTATTTGGCCAATTCCATCATCTCTTTCATCTTTTCAACGACCTTCTCTTCATCCATAAGCTGGGCGAGCCGGTGAAGTTCTTTTATATGCTTCCGCAGCTTTGCCGGCTCCAGGCTCTTCGTCTTCGTGATGAATATCTTGTCATGTTTCGTAATATTATCTTTTTCCTTATCCAGGAATATATCCTCTTTCAGCTTCTCGCCCTCCCGCAGCCCGATGAACTTTATCTCGATATCCTGTCCCGGTTCCAAACCTGAAAGGATGATAAGGTTTTTTGCAATATCTACTATCTTTAGCGGCTCGCCCATATCAAGGGTAAATATCTCTCCGCCCTTCCCAAGAGCGCCCGCCTGAAGCACGAGCGACACCGCCTCAGGTATGCTCATAAAATATCTCCGAGCTTCGGGGTCAGTCACTGTCACGGGCCCGCCATCCTCGATCTGCTTCTTAAAGAGCGGCGCAACGCTTCCGGCCGAGCCAAGGACATTGCCGAACCGCACAGCCATGAACTTCGTCTTGCTCTTTGCGGCCTTGGCCTGCAATATTATCTCGGCAATACGCTTGCTCATCCCCATCACATTAATAGGGTTTACCGCCTTATCAGTAGATATCAGCACGAACCGGTCAGCTTTATAATGACTTGACGCGTATATTAAGTCAAGGCTGCCCATCACGTTATTCTTCACAGCGGCTACCGCGTTCGATTCCATGAGAGGCACGTGCTTATGGGCGGCCGCGTGAAATACAACCTCCGGCCTAAACCGCCTAAATACCTGTTTCAGCAGCCCAACATCCCGCACATCGCCTATAATGGTCCTGAATTTGATATTCGGATATTTGACCTTAAATTCCATCGCCAGAAAATAGACGTCATTCTCATTGTGGTCGAAAAGGATGATCTCTTCCGGCTCAAATCTGGCTATCTGCCTGCAGAGCTCAGAGCCGATAGACCCGCCGGCTCCGGTAACCAGCACCCTTTTGTTTTTCAGATAGGCACTTATCTCTTTTGTATCAATAGAGACTTTCTCACGCCCGAGAAGGTCTTCCGGCCTCACTGCCCGCGGTTTTAGCTCCAGCTTCCCCTGGATCAGGCTAGCATAACCCGGCACAATCTTTATGTTAACCCCCGGGATCTCGCAATATGAAAGAATGTCGCGGATAACATCTCCCTTAGCTGAAGGCATTGCCATGACGATCTCTTCTATATCATAGGCTTTTACAACACTTGGTATATCTCGCCTCTTACCAACTACTTTTATTCCCTGTATGACTTCACCCAGCTTCGCCGCGTCATCATCTATAAAACCTACCACACCTATACCGACCATCGGGTTCTTCCGGCACTCCCTCAATGTCAGCACCCCCGCCTCGCCCGCGCCTATGATAATAGCCTTTTTTGATTTTCTGCCAGGGACCCCGGAGTTCATTTTCTCCTTTACCAATCGATTAATAAATCGGATGCCTCCTATCGCGAATGTATACAAAACCCAATCAATTATAAAAACAGAGCGCGGATATCCTTTCAAACCTTGAATAAATACAACGCCCAATACAAATAAAACGGTGGAGAGGGCGCTGGCTTTCAGGATGCGCCACAGATCGTCGATGCCGACATATTTCCAGATACCGCTGAATAATCTGAAATGGTAAAGGAGCAGCATCTTGATAATAATCAAAAGCGGTAGAGTTTTATAGAAGACGATGAGACGTTCGGCAGGTATAGTAAAATCAAATCTTAAATAAAATGCAAGCATGTAAGAAAATAAAGCGAGACAAAGATGAACGCTGATTATCAAAGCTTTTCTATTATCATACACAAAGTTTTTTAGAGTCATCATATTTTAATGCGCAACCCCTTCTTTATTTATGACTTTAAGCAATGTGACAAGCATAATCTTGATGTCAAGAAGAAAGCTCTTGTTTTTTAAATAATACTCATCAAATTCAACTTTTATAGGGATAGGTAATTCGTCCCTACCGTTGATCTGGGCCCACCCGGTAACCCCCGGGGTAAGCATGTGTATATTTTTTTTGGTCCTGAGCTCTATCAGGTCATTCTGATTGAATAATGCCGGTCTTGGGCCCACAAATGACATATCGCCCAAGATTATATTAAACAATTGCGGTAATTCATCAAGGCTGAATTTTCGCAAAAAAGAACCGGCCGGCGTAATATATTGGTCGGGATCCTTAAAAAGGTGCGTCGCGACCGCTGGGGTGTCTACCCGCATTGTTCGGAATTTACACATTTTAAATATCTTATTGCCTATTCCAATGCGGTCTGACCAGTATAGCACCGGCCCCGGAGAGGTCAATTTAATAATTGCTGCGAGAACCAATAATGGAAAACTTAAACAAGCCAACAAAAAAATTGCGGCTATCATGTCGAAGATGCGCTTCATAATGACTTATGACCCCCGAAGACTTCTCTTATTTCTTCCAAATATGTATTTACAACACTCTCCTCATTGAATTCTATCAGAACCTTCTCTCTGCCGCATTTTCCCATCTGCGACCTTCTCTCTTGCGGCAAGCCGATCATCTTTATCATAGCATTTGCCAAGGGGGTCGCATCTCTGGGGGGGACCAAAAATCCGTTGACACCTTCTTCAACAACATCTCTGCATCCGACTGAATCTGTAGTGATTATCGGTTTTTCCATCGCCATCGCTTCAAGTAATGTGCGCGGCATCCCCTCTCGGTAAGACGGATACACTACGACATCGCTACGGGCAATAAATGGCCGGACATCGCAGACTCCGTCGAAATACCTGATGATCCCGTTGTCTTGCCACAGCCTGATCGTCTTTTCCGGAATACCCGAAGGATTCCCTTTATCTATAAATCCCAGGAGCCAGCATTCAGCCCAAGGACATTTCTGCTTAACTAGCTTAAATGCGTCGACTAGGTTTCCTACGCCCTTATCCCACAGAATCCTGCCTGAAAAAAGAAATATAAAATCATTATCCGTTTTCTTTTTGCATGGATCGGGGGAAAAATAGCGCGTATTCACGCCCGATCCTTTAACAATTGCGGCTTTTTCTCGTTTTAAAAATCCGTTCTTTACAAATAGGTCGCGGTCATTCTGATTTTGGAAAAAGACTTTCTCGGGAAACCTGAAAGAGATCTTGTAAAGCAATTTTACGAACTTCGAAAGCAAATTGTTCTGTAAAAAAACATAGCCGAGCCCGGTGACCGTGCTGATGGATCTTGCCCCCGCGCATCTTGCGGCGATCGAACCGTAAATATTGGGCTTTATGCTGTAGTGAAGGACCAGATCGAACTTATTCTTTTTGTAGATACTATAAAGGTCCAGAAAAAGACGTATATCATTGAGCATATTCCGCCCTTTGCGGTCAAACTTTATAGGTATGAACTTAAACCCGCGCTCGATCAATTTGTCCGCGTAGCTATCATGGGCTGCCGAAAAATAAACGTCAAAACCTTCGTCTCTTAACCGTTCCATCATTCCCAGGCGAAAATTATATATCGCCCAGCTGATATTCGAAACGATCGCTACCTTCTTCATAATATTCACTCACCTGTCTTGCGGCACACGCAGATAAAACATTGTGCCAGCTCCTCCGGAAGGCGCGTGGCCTTCCAAGCTTTTTCGAACGGCTTCATCATGAAGGCCGCCAGCCGGTCCAAACCGGAACCTGTCCGCGGCAAGAAACTGTACCAGACGGTCTTTTCGATCCGGAAGCCGTTTGCCCGCAGGGTCTCTTCAAAGGTGCGATAGGAAAGGGTGTTCGCGATAGTGCGTCCGAACAATGTATTGCGCAAACGATAGACACAACCCAGGATGCTCCGGCTGTTCACATGCACGTTAGCGATAAGAACACCCCCGGGATTTAACGCCTGGCGTATGGCCTGCAGCGCCTCTTTGCGCAGCTCCGGTTCCGCATTGAGGAAAAACCTGAAAGCTGTAACAACGTCGAAGGTCGAACCGAGGGGTTTCGTGGTGATATCCTGCAGCACCAGGTCGGATTTGTGGCAGACCCGCCGCGCCTCAATCAGCATGGATCCGGATACGTCAACGCCGCAGGACATCTCAAAACACTGCTCGCCGATCGACAGGATGCGCCCTCCTCCGCACGCAAAGTCAAGGATCGAACGGGCGCCGCGGCTCCACTGCTCGTCAAAGAGTCTGTCCAGGATCGGCTTCTCGATCTGCTCCCACTGATAGCGATAATAACCTCGCTCGTATGTCCTGCGATAGCGCTGACCATAGTCGGTGGACGCGTGGCTCGTGCGGTAACTCTTGGATGGCTCGCAATTCTTCAGTATCCAGCCAGCGACATGCTCCGCGACTTCGTCCGTCGCCGATTCTTTATCATTACTTACGCGCATTGTCCGGACCTCGCCCATCTCCCAGTGTTCCCGAATCGCTTCAGAGATATCCGAAATGGCGCTTAACTGACGAGGCAAATCCGCATTCTTCCCCTCTTTCCAGTCCTGTAATAGGCGGGGGCGATAGTTTGTGCGCTCGGCCCGCGCGACCAGCCGCTGCCGCAAGATCCCGGATTCGCAATCGACACGTACAAGCAGCCAGGTAAATGAAGCTGCGGGGCAGCTAGCCAGGATCGTCTCCTGATTCAGCGGCCTGGTCCCCCGCAGGCAGGCCGACCATAGCGCGTGCAGGATCCCCTCATCTAATATACATATGTCCGGGCGCCTTTTTGATTGCGCCACGAGATGTTTCACGAGGGCGGATTTCCATAGCCAGTTGTAAATGATGCGACGGCTGTCATTCAAGCTCCTCTGCCGCGTGTGTAGCAGGTGTCGGATGCCTTTTACTGCCTGCCCAGGATTATGGCAGAAAAAGCACAACCCCATGGCCAATCGGATAAGATGCTGCCTGGGGATGCCGTACCTGTGATGAATATACCCCGGCTCGCTTACCGAGCATCTGGCCTTCCGCAAAAATTCGGCTGTGGCATGCGCAATGGTAGATTTTCCACTCCCGGCTAATCCGTAAAACTCAACAATTATTGACATAACAGGCACCTTTAGAGTCCATTTCAGTGATACCGGCAGCAGCCCGCCACAGGTGAAGGCGCGCGGACGTAAGCGCCTTATAAGATAGCTGCGTTACGGCATATTCTCGGGCACGCTGCCTTATTGCCATGCGCTCGGATTCATTAGAGCTAAGTGCGGCGATAAGCCTTTCCATTAATCGGTTTTGGTCATGCAGTGGCGCGAGAAAACCGATCCTGTTCTCTTCAAGGAAACGGGTATCGGCAAGATCCCAAGCCAAGACCGGGATCCCGCAGGCGAGATACTGCGCCATCTTCTGCGAGTAAGCTGAATACACCACGCAACCGCCGATCGTCCTCATGGGAGCCGCGCATAGATCTACACCCACATCAAACGTGGCCATATATCGCGGGACCATCTCATGCGGCACAACGCCCACAAAACGCACTCGATCAGTGAGACCCTCCATTCGAACAAGTTTCTCCAAGACAGCGCGTTCCGGTCCTTCGCCTATGATCAGGCTGCCCACGTCCATGTCTTTACGGCGCAAAGCTGCCAAAGTCCGCACCAGGTAATCCATACAACGCTTGTCGCGATTCAGCGCGCCAACATAGCCGACTATCAGCGGCCATCGATCTACGCCCAGCTGCTCGCGCTCCATGCGGCGGTCTCGTGGAGAAAAAAGCTCGGCATTCGTGCCGTTGGGGATGATCTCAATCTTGTCTTGCGAGCATTTGCTTTGCCAGATTATCACTTCCTTGCACAATGGACTTGGGGTGTCGATTATAACGGAGCGCCGAACCACAGCGTTCCGGACCGGGTCTGTTACAAAGTTTATAAGGCGGACTCGTAACTGCCGTCTCTGCGATCGGTTCAGCGGCAAGAGGATGTCCCACATCTTCAGACGATCCAACGGTTGATATCCTGAATGTGTTTTTAAAAATAGTGGGGCTCCCGTGCTCCAAGAGAAAAGGAGCGGAGCCAGCGGAAGAACTCCTAGGCGGGTGGCCACCGCGCGGATATCGTAACGAGCAAAAAGTTTAAACAGGCGGATAAGCGTCGCAAGGACATGGAACGGGTAGCGCAGCGAAGAACCGTAATGCCCACACACATATTCCACCTGTGGATGGTGAAATCGGAATGAAAAACGCGGCGAAGGCAGCACGCACACCATTTCCGATATGCCAACGGCAGCGGTGACAAAAGCGCGTTCATTAACGCCTGCTCCATTGTCGCGGGAGATGTCTATATCTGTAACATAGATGATACAGGGTGGTTTCATGGCTTCTCGCGGCCTCTTATCATAACGGGCGCCGGAACAACTACCGGAGGCTCCGCTTTGATCGGTCCATATGGCGCCCACCGCAGGCGCCTTAAGGATCTTACCAACACATCACAAAACACCAGGACGGCAAGCTTCGGCAGTAATGCTATCCACCCATATAAAGAGATCAACCCCAGGCTTGTGGAAAGCAATAACATCAACGGTAGCGCAACTACTCGCTTAGGCCGTTGGAAAAAGAAATGCTGCGCCCACTGCAAGACAAAGCCGATCAATCCATACCCGAGCATGCAACCGAGCAAGCCAAAGTCAAAATAAAGCGTCCCCAGATACGTGGATGTAGAATGGGATGTTGTAAATCTGCCGCGCATGGTCTCGGCTAAAATATTGGAAAAAGACTGCTCAGAAAATCGTGTTCCGGGAAGCGTGGCGAGCAAACTGCGCAGGTGCACATTCCCTTCCATGAAATTGAACATGCCATCCCTGATATGTTCAATGATATATACGTTATTAATGCCGTTACCGGTGGAAATACGCTGGAGAACTGCTTGCGCGCCTTCCAGCAATGGATGTTTGGCATTCATCCATGACATGGATTTATAACTCACCATGCTCAAGGCTATGATCAGCACAAATCCAGCCAGCGCGGCATTAAGCATAGCGGTTCTTTTTATGGGCCGTAGCAATGAGAAAGCAGCCACCAGTTGCACCAAGACCATCAAAAACGGCGCGCGCGTCCCTTCACCGGCAATAAATAACAACGAAAACAAAGCCATCAGGATGAACCTTATTTTCCAGAGACGGAATTCTGAGGAATTTTTCGCCGCCACTGCATGTACCATAGCCAGGCACATCACGTACAGCCATCCCATCGATAGGAATACGCGCATCACCCCCTGCCCGCGGTATTCGCCGCCAAAAAGATACGACTTCGTGAGGTTATAACGAAATTCGGCTATGTCCGGCAGCGCAATGCTCAAGGGCTGGCCATGCCTGAGCGCTTCCGCAAACAACCGTATTTGAGGAGGCATGCCCTGATAAAGCAACAGGCCGACCGCTATCAAGAGCGCTACGAGCCCTATTGCGGCGCCCCACCATCCCCGGGTCCCATAATTATCCAAAATAGGCCTTTCCAGAAAACGGCGCGGTTCTCCAGGACGAATACACCATAAATATCTGGCAACCATTGCACCGGCCAGGAACATCAGAAAACTCAATCCTGCCACCACAGCCGCGTAACCATCCTGTACAATGTTATTCAGATAAGCATAAAAAGGGGCGGGCCAGACAGATATGATCTCCATCAAGCCGAATATAGCTACCGGCGTCAGCAGTACGGAAGAACCCGTAAGTTCTTTGCGGCACATCCATAGAAAGAGCCAGAGATTCAAAACCATCAGAAGAACGCCGAATTTTATGTCCATATTAGAATTCCTCTTCCGAACTTTCGGTTTCAGAGCGTCGGGCAAGATCCCGGTAAGCTCCTACCACAGAACACAAGTGGCTCGGCAGGTCTCGCAGCTGACCTCCGGACCAGCGGATACTAAGCGCCAGAATGACCAGATACATCAAGCTTCCAATGAGGCTATAGAAGAACACCGCCCAGACAGGATCGCTCCACCACCATAGCCCCGCTATCAGGGCGCATGTGGATAACAGAAAATAGCTTCCTTGCCAGAGTAATCCTCCAAGCTGCCGCTCGTATACCAAAAATGTCCGCGTAATAGGCTGAACGGCGAATTTCAGCGCGAACATGGGGATAAGCGCTCTGACAAAACGGCCGGACTCCAACCACGCAGGACCCAGAATCCAGGCAAATAAATACGGCGCGCACAGGAAAAGCAACAGCATGGGCATGACGATCAAAGCCAATAGAAAACTGAATATTTTGAGCACTACTATAAAACCCGGCCGGCCGGCGTTGTAGGCTGCAGCGATGCGCTGATGAGCCACCTGGCTCACTGCATCCGCAATAAGAGAAATCGGCATACCCAACGCTTTACGTGCCATTGAGAACAACCCTACGACTGCTGTCCCGCAGCAGCCGGTAAGCAAAAACGTCGGGATATCGGAAACGGCCTCATTAAACAGGCTGCCTGGTAGTGAATATATAGGAAATTGGCGATATCGCCGGAACATTGCGCCCAGTTCTGTCAATGGCATCGGAGCAAGAAGAAGCGAACGATCATGGCGCCATGCATGTCCTGCGTATATCAGTGCGCTCGCTAACATTCCCATTACCAATCCAAGGATAAGGCTGCTGGATCGCGCTCCCAAAATAAGCCCCAGGGATATCTGAATAATAATGGTTGTAACCGCCGATGAGACCCGCGATAACGACTGTAGATAAAATTTCTGCTTTTTAATTGTCCAGTATGAATTGACTTGCGCAAAACCGGTCAGCATAACAGCTACGGGAATGCACCAGAGAAATGAGATCAAATTCGACTGTCCCAGTTGGCGCATGATATGCGGCCCTATCAATGCCAAAATTACCGCCACGACACCAACTGTGCCCATGATCAATACTAAAGACAATTTCATCACGGCTACGGCTTCGCGGTCTGTGGTCGTTTGTACGATCGCCATCGGATAGCGCCATCCGGACATGATCCCGATGATGGTCACAATGCTGTAGAATAGAGCTTGGACGCCTATGTCGGATGGCCGGTATAAACGCGTCAGGAGCGGGATGGTGATCACCAATAAAAGCTGAGCCACAACATTGCCTGTGACCAGGGTCAACACATGCCGAATAAAAGCTCCGGGACGCAAAACAGTTCTTAGCACTTTTATTTGCATAATAATTTTATCGCCTCATACTCTTCTGTCTTTTTATCCAAAAACTTCTTGGTCATCTCGACCCTTTCGCTCATCCCTTTTGGCGTCAGGAGATAAAGGTATCCCATCTTATTCCTGGAATTCTTGAACCTTTCGATCTTGATAAATCCCTTCTCGACAAGGGCATTAACCAAAAAATTGACCTTACCAAGGCTTACGTCAAGCTTACCGACAAGCTCGCGCTGGGTAGCTTCTGGGTTTTCCTGTATATGGTTAAGAAGTTTTATGGTTTCTTCGAGGTGCTTTGTTGATTGTTCGCTATCCATGTGTTCATCCTTTGAACAAATATTGTACATAATTTCACTCAGCAAGTCAATAGGATTTTCAAACTTTTATTTCTTTTAAATAGATAGGGCTTTCACCGATAGAAATAATGAGAGCGGGAGACTAATAGCCTCCCGCTCTCATTTAACCGAATAGATGCTGTAGGTTTACTCCTATACGCCACCAGACTGCGGAACAAATGAATTGGGATTTTCACCTGCTAGGGCGCTTGTAAATGTGAAACCGCCTTCCGCCGTGGTCCCGTAAGCCTGAACTTTTGACTTTACTGCCGCGCGCTGGTCCCAATCGCTCTGGTCACCGGCAACGGGAGCTTTTTCCGAATCAGTGTATTCTGTCGGATCGCCTCCTTCGGGAGCAAACTCCCACGCCTTTACGAAAGTGGTCCAGAACTGATCAGAATAAAAATTTATGAAGTGGACATTGGTGCTATCACCGTAATAACTGTATATGAAAGATTTACCGCCCTCCCAAGGAGTGGCGGCTATCTCATACCCGGCTCTTTGCCAATCATCATTCATCAGACGTAGATATACGAAATCCGCGTCATCGCCGCTCGCAAGTATTCTCTCCTGACCACGGCCATTATCGTCGTCATACTTGGTGTATGTGGCAAGGACATATGCTTGGTCTGTTCTGATACTATTGTCCAAGTATGTTTCCGATTCATTTCTTGGGGTGGCGCTATTGTTATATGTTGTATTGATGTATACAAGCTGTGTCATTTCGGAGTTGGCATATGCTTTTTCCTTTATAGGATCGGGATTTGAATAGGTGCTTGAATAGGTAAAGCTGTATGCCATTGCGCCACTATCTTCGTCGGGCGTCATCCTCTTTGCTATATCCGGCCTGCCATATCCCTGATTATTCCAGTTCTCGTTCAGGAGATGGTAGTATATATTGCCATATTCATCCGGATCGGCAAAAGTAGTTGATTCAAGCCTTGTGATAAGGTTGTTATTATATGCGCTTGTTTTGGTTACCTTCGACAGAGTGCCTGAGGAATACTTATAAAGTCCTGAAGCGCCAAGATCTATAAATAGAGTGGTGCCTGCAGCTACCATAGATTCAGGGTTCATGGTGGAGCTTACCTTTGATAAGACGCCTGAGGAATACTTATAAAGTCCTGAA
>JAGVGJ010000034.1 GCA_020057115.1 Candidatus Omnitrophota bacterium
AAAAAATCAAAGAATGGAATAACCTTTTTTTCGAGAACACTATGCAATTATCTCATTCTCTTCTTATGACGGTCTCTTCTCATCCTCTTTTTTCTCTTGTGCTTGGCCATCTTTGCTCTTTTACGCTTCCTACCGCAAGGCATGATCAGATCACCCCCTGTCATATTCGAGTCATCATTCGTTAAGGAGCAAGGGTCCGGGGTCAAGGGTCCAGTAGAAACAAAATTTGTTTTTATACTGGACCCAGGCCCCTAGACCCTAATAAATCACTTTATTCAACGGGTACTCGATGATACCCTGAGCACCGGCCCTCTTAAGCTTAGGTATGATGTCCTTGACCGTCTTCTCGTCTATGATCGTATCGACATCGCACCATTTGTCATCGGTCAGGCTTGATATCGTCGGTTTCTTCATCGCGGGAAGGAGCCTCAGGACGGTCTTTAGATCCTTCTTCGCCACGTTCATTTTCAAGCCCACCTTCTCCTCGGCCAATATGGCGCCTTTTAGCAGCATGGTCATATTCTCTATTTTGGCCCTCTTCCAGGCATTCTGCCAGCTCTTCTTATTGGCTATAAATTGGGACGTGGACTGGCAGACCGTAGCGACCTCTCTTAATTTATTTGCTCTAAGACTCGAGCCTGTCTCCGTAACCTCGACGATGGCGTCTACGCCTATGGCGGCCTTTACCTCCGTGGCGCCCCAGCTGAACTCGACTTTGGCCTTGACCTTATTCTTCGCAAGGTATCTCTTCGTGACGCTGACCAGCTCTGTGGCGATCTTTTTGCCGCTTAGATCCTTTACGCTCTTTATCTTGGAATCATTGGGAACGGCAAGGACCCACCTCACGGGCCGCATGCTCTGCTTGGCGTATATGAGCTCCTGGACCCTCACGACGTCCGATGAATTCTCAAGTATCCAGTCATTGCCGGTTATGCCGCAGTCAAGGATACCATCCTCGACATAACGCGACATCTCCTGGGCCCTGAAGAGTATCACCTCTATCTCGTCATCGTCTATCGACGGAAAGTATGACCTCTCGCTTATGCCGACATTGAATCCAGCCTTCTTGAACATCCTCACGGTAGCATCCTGAAGGCTTCCTTTGGGCATACCGAGCTTAAGCTTCATCTTCGTCTCTTTCATAATTTAATGATCCTTATGTTTATGTGATAATTGTATATAATATATTGAGAAAAGTCAAGGCGGGGATTACGCGCTTACCAGGACCTTCTTCAGGTCCGCGTAACGCTGCATAAGTTCTTGCGGGTTAAAGCGCTGGCTTGGAGGCAGGAGCGTGAATATATATACGCCATCCTTTACGGCCGGCTTGATGTTCATGTCCTTAAGGACCGCCCCGAGATCTTCTATTGAGCGCGGGTCCAGATACTGGGCGAGCGTCACGGTGACTATCTCGGCCAGCGGATAATAGACCCCTGAATCGTAAAGCGGGAACTGGGCTTCGTCGATATAGGTCGAATTGGCTACGAGTTCCGCAGAGACAAGTTTCCCCCTTTCGGTGGAGCGGGCGAAGATGAATACTTCGCAGCCCTCGCTCCTGTAATCCTTTGCTTTCGAGGCCATCTGCTCAGTAGGCAATATGACTATCTGGAGATTCTTTAATATCCTCTTGAATTTTTCATCATCCTTCAGCTTTTCTAATTCAGCGAACACCGAAAGGACAGTCCTGGCCTGCAATCCGCCGAGCTTATTATCAAATGCGAGGACTACCTTCTTGGAGAGACTTAGCGAAAGTATGCATTCGACCATATTCTTGCCCACATCATCCAGATTATTCATGTCTCTTAAGAATTCTTCGCGCGGGACATTAGTTTTAATGACAGGCGCGGCTGTTCTCTTTATGTCTGTTGCCTTAGACACCGCCGCCTCGGCGATTTCAGGCTCTGCGGTTATTTTATTAATAGGCCAGCTTATGGTGACGCTGGTGCCTTTACCGGCTCCGCTGGTCTTTGAGCTTATCGCGACGCTCCCGCCGGCATCCTGGATGGCTCTTCTTGCGAATGCCCAGCCCGTGCCTCCGCCTGTCGTCGTATAGCCGGGGTCGGATATCTTGGCGATATCTGAAGGCTTTATCCCTCTGCCGCGGTCTTTTATAATAACATCTACGTAGTCCCGTCTGTCCCTGCATGCCGTCTTTACATCTATCTCTATCGGTTCAATCGTATCAGCGGACGCTTTTGCCGCGCCGTATATCGCATTCTCCACAGAAAATGCAAGCGCGCGCCAAGAGCCTGCTATGTTATGCTGTTTAAGCATATCAAGCCCTTTTGTATTCACTTTTATGTTCCTATCATATCCGAACGCGAACTTCTTCGTGAAGGTCTCCTCGGATGCCGTTATCGCGCATGGCGCAGGCACGCTCTTGTCCGCACCGCTCTGTATGCGGCCTATGGCATTTTCGAGCAACTCCACGACATTCTTCTTGTCTATAGACTCGCCGGTTCCCGCCGTTACCAAGCCCGCTTCTGCGGCCATTATATCAACAAGCGCTGATATGTACTCTCCTATAGAGCCTATGTCGAAAGCCATCTCTCCGTGATGTCTCTTCTTAAAAATATCTATTAGCGGAGCATTCTTCTTCCATTCGGCATGCAGGCTTTTGAGCGCCGCGGAGGCTTTTATTATGTCTTCTTTGCCCAATTTTGAATACGCGAGCGCCAAGACCTTATGCTCCTTATGAAGGTTTGCAACATATAAGCATCTCTCACATAACGGAGTTACGGCCAGGAAGACGACCGACGCCTTTGAAAGAAGAGCTGCTACGGCTTCATCATTTTTATCTTTGCTTTCTTTTATATCTTCCCGGACAAGGCTCGAAGTTGCGGAAGCAAGATTCAGCTCTTCGATAAAATTGAGATGTGTCGAATGATCCGTGGATCTTGTCGCTAAAGCAACTCGCTCCTGGGCATTGAAGCTGTCCAGGTAGTCAGAGGGCAGTGCGAATGTGTTTTGAAGCACGGCATCCTTATAAGTTGAGTGGATGATCGTCTCAAGGCGCGGCAGATGGGATTTTTTGAGGCTTATCTTATAGGCTATGGGTTTTGAGCCGAGGCCTGTCGAGTTAGGGCCATTCTTAAATATGAGGATAGCCGATTCTCCGTCAAGCATGAGATAAGGCTCAAGCCATCCTGCGCGGTCTCTTGCTCTTATGCTATCAAAAAGTTTTATCACATTATCCGTATTGGCCTGAAGATCTTTGGATAGTTTTATGTATCTGAGCGAGAGTATGAAATCTATCAGGAAGCCTCTTACGTATTCGGGTTCGACTTCCGGCACGAATTCCGGCCTTTCGCTGGGATAGAGCTCGACCTCTTCGGCTTTCATGAATACGACGGGCCATTGCAGTCCTGCCGGCACTTTATAGCCATTGCCTGTGTCCGTCATCAACACCGGGTCTCTGAATCGTATCTCATAAGAGGAGAGTTCCTCTTTTAAGATCTTGGCCATCGCCGCGATCTCTATTATTATGAAGACGAGATTAAAGATATTGTATGCTGTCGAATACGGGCTGGCCGCGAAATAATTTAGAAGTATGCCGCCTATGAGAATATTTACGATCGTTCCGCCTATACACGGCGGCGCGCGGCCCTTATATTCCCAACCGTAGAATAAGTTCTTTAGGCTCATGCCGGTGAGGTCTGGTATCCTGCCGGTTAAGGCCGCTTGTATAAAATTACCTATCTCATGCGGGATAGACCAGAATGAGAACGCTATCCTCACAAGCCAATTGGGTCTTGTTCCTTCGAAATACGATACGATATACGAAGGCTGCCTGCCTTTCTTCTCCTCAGCGCCGGATTTGAGTGCCTCCAGTTTCGCATAAGCACGTTCGATCTCCGCCTTCACCTTTTCAAGGCTTGCCTTCGCTTTCGCGTTCTCGGCATCTATCGTCTCGCTCTCCGCCTTTTTCCTGGCGATCTCTTTATCCAACTCCTGCATCCTCTTTAATCTTATCTTCAAATCCCTTGGCTTCGCCTTCCAGCGCGGCCTTTTTCTGCAAGAGAGCTATGGTCTCTTTGTTCACCTGGTCGGCGGCTTTCTTGGAGCTATCGGCATCGATCCTGGCCTTCTCGGCTTCCGCGGCCTTTCTCTTTATCTCTTCGGCAAGCGCTACTATCTCTTTATCTGCCCGAGCTTTTTCAGCTTTCGATTGGACCGCGCTCGCCTGAGCGGCTGTCGCATCAGCCGTCAATTTTTCCAAGTTCTTCTTAGCTTCTTCTTCCTTCTTCTCCCATAAAGCAGCGCCCTCCTTCGCCTTCTTGGTATTGCCGTCCATCTCCTGGGTAGTTTCAACCGCCACCGCAGCCCTTTCCGCCGCGGTATTGGCCTTATATAGCATGTATCCTGAAGAGGCCAATGCCCCGGCTGCTATCATGATCAAGGATACTATAACAGGGTATTTTGCCGGCAATAGAACGGCTTTCTTCATCCTGCTCTCTTCCGTCCATGGCGCTTTATATGCAAGCCTGTCTTGCGGAATTCTGCAAAGTATCTTGTCAAGCTCGTCGAGAACCATATTGGCATCCGGCCTGTTGAAAGGCTCCTGGTCGAGCATGGCCATTACGAGGGCCGCTATGTTGTCAGGCACCTTCTGCTTGACCACGATCCTTACAACCTCATCCCGCTTTTTATCATCGAGCTCTTTTATGTTCGCGATCTGCTTCCGTAGGGATTTTTCATCATCCACCATATCCTGGCTCCACCTACAGCCCATGTCCGGCAATGCTTCGCCAGACATCTGGTCTGTCCATTTGAATGGCTTGAAGCCTTTATCAACTATGACCTTCGCCTCGACAAGCATGCGCGGCAGTTCGCGGTTTATTTTAACGAGCCTATCGATATCGGTCTTATTCACCCTTCGGCGCTTTATCGCATCATTCGGCCATATGTTGGTGCCGTCTTTCTTGTTCATGATTATCTGGAGACCGCCTTTCGGCGTTTCACCTCCGAGAGGAGTAAGATAATAACAGCCGTCCGTCAATATCTCGTAGAATATGACGCCCATAGAATAGATGTCCGACCTGTCCGTCATCTTTTCTTTGTCGTTGAAGCCCTGTTCCGGAGACATATAAGCAGGGGTGCCGGTCGTTTCAAAAACTACGTTATCATCCGGCACTATATACTCTTTGCCGGTGTTCTCGTCGATGACGGCCTTGCCGGGGAGCGATATGCCTAGGTCTATTACGCAGCTCTTGTTGGATAGCGCGTCGACATCCCTCCTTTTGAGATACTTCGGCATCTTGCTGCGCGCTACGCGTAGGTCCGACTCCACGCCTTCCGGTATGTCTGGTATCACGAAATCCCCTTCGGGCGTCGTGTGTATCATGAAATTCTCCGGCTTCAGGTCGCGGTGTATCAATGTGGTTATCCTGTGGAAACTTGCGATCAGTTTCGAGAGGACATGTATGAGAACCTCTCTCTTCTGCATGTTCAATTCCATTTTGCCGTTCTTTATGTCGGAAAGTATGGAGCGCAGCGGTTTTCCTTTCTCAAGCGACATCGCGAAATAGAGATGGCTGCCGTAAGAGCCCTTGTCATTCTTATACTGCGGGATCGGGGCACGGTGGAATTCTTTATTGGATGTGTGGGCTATCTCGCTTAAGTAGCCGTCGTATATGGGTCTCTTGACCGGCATGGCCGTCTTTATTGCAACCTGCACATCCATGTCAGCATGGGTCAGGTCATTGGCGCTATACACTACCCCGAAACCTCCGGAGCCGAGGGTCCCGGTTATCATATACTTGTTCTGTATTACCACGCCGGGCACAAGCCTTTCCCTGCCTATACAATATTCCATCTCTTGCGATATGTATTCGCGCATGCGGTATGCGTTATTCTGCACTCTCTCGATATCCATGAAACCGGATGAATGCTGCTCTATGTCCCTCTCCACTTCTTCTATCGCTTTTAAATATTCATCCCGTTTCTTTGGCAATGACTTAGAATCATCGAGCTTCTTAGCGCTATTGTAAAGCCTTACCTTTTCATTGTATGCATTGATCTTGGCGGAAAAATTTATCTTCTGGTTATTGGTCATCTTGTCGTATGTTTTCCGTTCTTCTGCTATAGCCTTTCCTTCCAGTTCAAATTGTCTCTTATTACGATCGGACAATAAGACCGCGCATTTCTTTATGCTCTTCTCTACATCCTCAAGCTCAGACCTCAGTCCCTGCAGTTGCGCCGTAAGCTCCGCCAAGGCTCCTTCACTTTTGATGGCCTTCTTCTTCTCTTTGCATTCTTCTATGGTCTTCGATAATTCCGCTACTTCTTTCACTTTCCTGGCCGCATAATTTTTCTCGATAATTTTTAATTCGGATAGGAATTTGTCCACCTTCTGGGCCTGGCCTTTGTCTTCCGACGTGATGCCGCCGCCTGTTGCAGGGAAATATGTCCTGTATAATTCTACAAATAATGCCTGGAGTTCTGCCCTCTCCTGTATCCTCGGGCCGCCAAGCCATTCTTCCTGCATAAAGGCTTTCTTTAATGACTCGGCTCCCACTATCCTTACATTGACTTTCTTGAAAACATCATTTCCTGGCGCGCTCAATAGTTCCTGTATAGTCCTGTTGCTGGGCTTCACATCGCTGAGAGGATAATCGCCTTTTGCAATGAATACTATGTCAAGTTGATGAGGGAATTTCTCATTGGCATCATTGACCTGGAAATAACCGGTCTTTGAGCCGACATACACCCTGACATCCCCAATAACTCCCTCACTGGGTTTGGCGATGTTCCTGGGAGATTCTTTTATAGTCTTCATTATGTGCGCGATCGGGGCAGGGTCCAACAGGACATTATTGATACGTTGCCTTAACAATGCTTTGTCAAGGGGTGCTATGCGTGTATGTGGAGATGCGCCTTTAAGATCCTCCGGCAATAATTGGGAATAGCGCAGCGCCCAGTAGCGCGATAGCGGCATATTCTTCTCTTCCCCGGTATCCATATCCATGATCTGCGTCATCTCCGAGCCTTCCTCGAGGATCTTCATGACTTGTTCCGGGGTATTTACATTATCCGCCGGGCCTGCCACCGGGTCTATTACCGCGGCTATATTTTCTCTAACAATAACCCCGGCAGGATAGATCTCGGCATCAGAATCTTCTTCTACCGGCCCGCCGCTTGAAGCCATAAAATCAGGAGGCGGTTCATTGATCGTCCTCTGCCCTGGCGCTCTGGCAGCGGCCTGAGCCGGCACCTGTGGCTGCTTGGGTTTTCCTGCAGCCATCATCATGACTATCGGGAACTGGAAGCCAACAGGTATGGGAGCTCCATATCCTACCGGCTGCATGAAAAGGACAGGATTGCGCGTTCTTATCCTGATGCGATCTATGGCATCGAGGATGTTTTCGAACATGAGCTTAAGGTCTGAGCCGAGCTTCCTTAGATATTCCGCGCCTGATATGCCGCGGGACTTGGCCTCTGGCTTAGCCTTTAAACCTGCTTCGGGCTTTTTTGACACTATGCCGCGCACGAAGATCTGCTTGCCCAGTTCCCTTTGCGCATCAACTTCTTCTATCGATGATACTGTTTTCCAAGCAGGCTCTTCGTCGTAGAAGCTGCGAATATCGCTCGCGGAAGATACCGCTATCTCTACGGAACTCAACATTCCGAGCTCCAGGCACCTCAAGAATAGTCTTGTATTCGATCCATCGGCTGGATACGGCCGCGTTATAGTATCGCCTGCCTTTAACTGCCCGGCAGCCCATTTCATTATACTTGTGCCTATGCCTGCCTTGCGCGCGGGCTCGAACACATTGATAGCAAGCTGCCCCATCGGTCCGCCCGGCACATTATAGGCCTCTACGATACCTGCCGGAGCGCCGTTATGTTCTACTAGATACCAGTTGCTGCTTATCTCTTTCAGCACGACCCCGTTTTCCAAAGTCACGTCATTCGGGGGAAGCGCCGGCAGCCATTTATCGTGAGTTATCTCGAAATTCTCGGTAAAAGATCCCCGCAAGGCTTGTACGAGCTTCGCCTCATCGGGCAATTTTGCCGCAAGGAGTGCCATAAAATTGCCTGCTTCATCATTTTTAAAAGAGAGGTGGGCAAGGCGCACTATGATCTCGGCGAGGGTATATGTACCGGTGTAATGCCCTTTACCGAGAGCAGCTGCTATGCGGTCAGCGAATACGCCCATCAAGGCGGGATTTTTGCGGCATGCTATGGCTATCGCTTCGGTAGTCGCATGGCTTATGCGACAGGGGCGCTTAGTTTCATCATAAGAACAAGCGACCGCAGCGTCTATGACATCATTGCATTGGGCGGGGTATAAAGAAGGATCGAGAGATGCCAGATATTCTGCAAGCCCTGCCACTTCATCGCGCCGCGCAAAACTCCTTATTTTCTTTTCATAAGACTCTATGTCTCCGGCATAGATCTCAGGGGCAGGGGCTTCCTTTTCAATAATAGCGCCCGGGGCTATCTCCGACAATGTTATTGTGCCATCAAACTTTATTGAGCCATCGGCATCAGCCTCAATTTCAGCTTCAAAATATTTTTTGTAGCTGACGGAATCACATACTATGATGCAAGGCACTACCCAGTTATTGCCCCTGCGGTATTTATGCTCAAAATCGTATTTCAGTCTTACGATATTTCCATTGGCTTGGGGAATTTCCAGGGGCCGCACCACAAACTCCTTAAAATCATCGATCTTAGCCGAGGTGCCGACCAATACAAGTTTTAGCTGCTTTTTAAGACTGTCTTTGAAGAAGGTTTCGAGATGGAATGGTTTGAAGCCGGATTCGACCTGGAGGGATCTGTCAGGACCGCATGCGCGAAGAGCATCTGGGTTTGCCCACACTATATCCTGAGCGACAAAAGCCGCCAATAATATAGTAGCTATAAATCTTGTGGTAAAAGAAATTTTCCCCATCTCTTCTCGCCTTTTTAGTAAGAAAAAGACTAAATAGTTATATATAACTTGTTACTTATTTAACACATTAATAATATACATCGTCGGGGAAGAAAAGTCAACCTATACAACCTAGCTTTTTTATGACTTAATTAGTATATTGATTGGCGGGATATTCTGAAGTCCACTACTTGATATTTCTTATATCTGAATCTGGAATTAGCTTTATATTACCGGTTAATTTGGTAAATACAAGAGTCTTACAGGCTCTTTCTAAGGCCAAGGCCCTGAAGAATGCCTCTTTTATATCTTTTCCGACTACCAGTGCGCCGTGATTCTCCAATAAAACTCCGTTATGCCCGGCGATCGCCTTTCCTACCGCCTGGGCCAATAACTTGCTACCCGGAGTTATATATTTTATGACCGGTATCTCTCGGCGCATCGCGACAAGGAGCTCGTATGATATGAGCCCGACCTTGCCGCCCATCGAGGCGGCGACATTGCCGTATACCGGATGCGTATGGACTACCGCGCCTATATCGCTACGCGCACTGTAACATGCAAGGTGCATCGGAAGCTCGATGCTGGAAGGCCGGCATGGCGAACCAAGCTCCTTCCCTGAGGCGATATCTATCTCTACATAATCACAGCCCATCGACTCCTTAAGCGATACGCCGCTCGCTTTCAGATATATGGCGCGGCCCAGCTTCGCGCTTATATTGCCGCCGGCATCGATAACAAGCCCCTCTTCGTATATCTTCTCGCCGTATTTTACGAGTTCTCTTTTAAGATCGCTTATGGCTTTCATTGGATTTAATTTAGCATACCCGGTAATCAATGTCAAATATTGCCAACTATTTCTCTTGTATTACCATATGTTATTAAATATAATTAAGTCCAATAAACAAGGCATTCGGACAGAAACTACAAAACAGTAAACTTGAAAGGGATAAAAGATGCTGCAGCTCTTAAGGCATAAACATGTCTCAAAAATAATATTCTGGTCGCTTCTCATACTGATACTTCCGGCCTTCGTCCTCTGGGGAACGGGAAATATCGGAGGCTCCAAGAACAAGGGGCCCAGTTTCGTAGGCAAGATAGACGATAAGAAGGTGTCTTTCGGCGATCTCGCCTCGAGCATCATGAGCATACGGAGCCAGATAATACTCAACTATTTCAACCAGCCGGATGCGCTGAACGCCCTGTTAAAGAGCAAACCATTCCTGGCTAGGCTCGCCTGGGACAGGATTATTATGCTCTCCGAAGCTAAGAAGAGCCATATAAAGGTTGCTGACAAGGAAGTCATAAATACGATAAAGTCCCACCCCATCTTCAACAGAGGCGGAGGTTTCGACGACAAATTATACGAATACATATTGAGATACAATCTGGGTTTAAGCCCGCGCTCATTTGAAGAGACAATAAGACAGAGCGTCTCCATACAAAAACTTAATGACATGCTCACCAAAGACATCAAGGTCGATGACGCCGATATAGCGGCGCAGTACATGAGGGAGAACGGAAAGTACAAGATCTCCTATGTCCTGTTCGACTTGAAAGAGAAGCTCGACAAGGTGAATGTCACCGACGATATGGTCAAAGATTATTACGAGAAGAACAAGGCCAATATAGCCGTAACCCCTAAATCCGAGGGCGATAAGACGGCCCCGGCAAGGCCTGCGACATTCGACGAGGCCAGGGCCGACATAAAGAATTTCCTCACCGAGGGCGAGGCGAGGCGGTTGTCATTTAATGATTCTGCCGACGTATATAAGAAGATCTCCGAGACGATGGAGAAGGATAAGCTATCTTTTGAGGATGCAGCCGCAAAGCTCGGCCTCAAGATGTCCCAGACCGACTTTATTTCGAGGACAGATAAGGTCGAAGAGATAGGCGAGGCGCCGGTCCTTGCTGAAGCGCTCATGGTCTTAAAGGTCGGCGAGATGTCGAAGCCTATCCCCTCCAGGAACGGCGTCATCATAATCAAGATCGTCGAGACCGCCAAGATGGACGAGGAGAAGTTCAAAGCCGCGAAGGATGAGTATGCCAAGAAGGCCCTTGAGGTGAAGAAGAACCGGTATCTCGAAGATTGGCTAAGGGGCCTTGAGGTGAAGACGGTGCTCAATATCGATTTTAATGATTACGACAAATATTATCAGTAGGCTTGCAGCATTTCACGTCACATATTGCCGAGATAAACATGCTTGAGGCGCCTCTTCGCGATACGCTCTGCCATCTTGAGCGTCTCTACGGGCGTAGGCGGAAGGTCCATCTTGTAGCACGGGAAATATCGTGAAAAGTGCAGCGGCGTTTCAGGCCCTGTGTTATCACATATCCAGTCGACCATCTTCTTTATCTCTTCCTCGGAATCGTTCAGGGTGGGTATTATCAGGTTGGTGAGCTCCACATGGCAGGATCTTGCCGATCTCTTTATGACCTGAAGGACCGGCTCGAGCCTTCCTTTACAAATCTTCTTATAAAAATCGTCGTTAAATGACTTTATGTCTATATTCATCGCGTCGATCAGGGGCAGCATCTCTTCCAGCGGCCCCATGTTTACGTAGCCGTTCGTCACAAGCACGTTCTTCAGCCCATTATTCTGGGCGAGCCTGGCCGTATCGAGGACGAACTCATACCATATGAAAGGCTCGTTATAGGTATATGCTATGCCGAACGAGCCGAGCTCTTTTGTCTTGGCTACGGCCTCTTCCGGCGTCATGTCCTTTGCGGGAGGATCCAATTCCTGTGATATGTGCCAGTTCTGGCAGAAGTCGCAATGGAAATTGCAGCCCTTAGTGCCGAGGGAGAGTATGTATTCGCCGGGATGGTAACGGTAAAGCGGTTTCTTTTCTATGGGGTCTAGAGATATGGCTGTGGCCTTGCCGTAGATCTCACTGTACAGGATACCGGCCCTGTTCACCCTTACGCCGCAGGAACCTCGTTTCGATTCCTGGATGACGCAATTATACGGGCAGAGGCGGCATTGGACTTTATTGCTGTTGAGCTTCTCGTAATAAAGTGCTTCCTTCACGAGTGACCTTGGGTATTTATCTGAGGAATTTCTTGATTTCCTTCATGAATTGACCGACATCTCTGAACTGCCTGTAGACTGAGGCAAATCTTACATATGCGATCTCGTCGAGGTCGTGCAGGTGTTTCATAACGCTCTCTCCTATCTCCTGCGAGGCGACCTCCCTGTCATGCTTTCTTTCAATAGAGCGCTCTATCTCTTCGACTATCCTTTCGATCCGTTTCATGCTTACAGGGCGTTTTTCGCAGGCGACGAATATGCCCTTCATGAGCTTCTCCCTATCGAAAGGCTCGCGCCGGCCGTCCTTCTTTATTACCATGAGCGGTATGCGCTCTACGTATTCATACGTCGTGAAACGCCTCTTGCATTTAAGGCATTCGCGCCTGCGCCGAACGCTTGAAGCATTCTTCGATATGCGTGAATCTATGACGCTGTCATTCTTTGAACCGCAATAAGGGCATCTCATGTTCTACTTCTCCCTCTTCGACTCTTTCTTAAGGGCTCTTAGGAAATCCGGATGGAGCTTGAAATCATAGATTTGCGCCTGGTGGACATCCTTCCAGCTCTTGTCGTATTCCTTCAGATAATAATAAGCGATGGCCCTGTTCGGATAGACCCTGACGAACTTAGGGTCTATCTTGAGCGCCATTGAAAAATCCTCCGCGGCATTCTTATAATCGCTCTTCTGCCCGTAGAAATATCCGCGCGTGGCATAGATATTGGCATTAGCGGGGATAAGCTCTACGACCGTCGATATGTCGATTATGGCTTCGTCGATCTTCCCCTTCTTGGCATACATGGCAGCCCTGCTCTGATATGCCGCGGCAAGCTTAGGATCGCAATCTATGGCCTTCGTGAAATCATCTATGGCTTTATCGAGATCGTCCCTCTGCGCGTAGAGCGTGCCTCTTGACATATAGGCTTCAGTCAGTTTAGGGTCAAGTGAGAGCGCTTTGGAGAAATCATCTATGGCCTTAGCGCTGCTCTTCTCCATCGCATAAAGAAGGCCCCGGTTAAGATACGCGTCTACGGACTTGGGGTCGATGTTTATCGCTTTTCCGAAATCATATATCGCGAGCGAACGGTAACCGTCCTTGGCCCGGATGATGCCGCGCCTAAGATAGACCTCCGCATTATTAGGGTCTATGTCGAGCGCCCTATTAAAATCACTAAGCGCCTGACCGAACTCGCCCTTTTTCGAATAGACTGTTCCTCTCTGGTAATATACCTTTGATAATAATTTTATCGCGCTATTAAAATCTAGTATGGCCTTATCTAGATCTCCCTTGGCTTCATAGGCGACCCCGCGGCTGAAATATGTCACCGGATCCAGGGGGTTCTGCTTTATCTCGTGATTAAATTTTTCTATCGCCTCATCATACATGCCCTTGTCAAAGTAGTCCTTGCCTTTATATATCGTCTCGCCTGACAAATCCCCGACCTGCTCGGCCGAATGGGCAAGCCCCGCGGCGAAGAGCGCCGACACGAGGACGAGAATACCGAGGAGTGAAAAACCCGTACATCTGGATCTCATGTTAAGGACCTCCTTTTATGAGCTTTGGACTGCTTTCAAGATACCGCATATTTATATGATTATTTCACATCTTGCCGATAAAATGCAATACATTTCCGATGGCAAATATGATGAGGCGCTCCATGATGTTTATCACCGGATCCAGGAGCCCTGAAAATATAAGCCCAAAGAGTATGAGCATGCCATAGGGCTCAAGACGCATGAGAAGGATCTGGGCCCTCTGAGGCAGCGCGCCCAAAAGCATCCTCGAACCGTCTAGCGGCGGTATAGGCATCAGATTGAGCGCGCCGAGCAGTATATTTATCCTGGCCAGTATCAGGAGTATCGAGGCCGGGAGATCATTTGAGGTAAAAAAATTATAATGGAGCAGGAATAGCGCGGCCGTCGCGATCAATATGTTCATGAGGCATCCGGAAAAGGAGACCAGCACGAGCCCTAGACGCAGATTCTTGAGTTTCGCGTAATTTACAGGGACCGGCTTCGCCCATCCGAAGCCTATAAGAAGCAGCGCGAGAGTCCCTATCGGATCGAGATGTTTGAGCGGATTAAGCGATAACCTTCCCGCGTTCTTAGCCGTGTCATCTCCCAGCGCGCAGGCCATCCACCCGTGCGCCACCTCGTGCAATATCACGGAATAAAGAAGCGGCACCGTGAGTATGATAAAAGTTATCGGCTCTTTAAATAAAAGCGTTATGAGGACCATATGTCCATTTCGACCTGTTTAAAATCCGATTAATTGAAAGAGGGCGCTTTTTTAAAGCGCCCTCTTTTATGATATGCTGCTTCGATGAACATTTATTTTTTTGCAAGGACATTCCCGAGCTTGCGCGTCTTGGCTATCTGGACAGCCTCAGGCGTAAAGTATTTCGCGATCTTGCCTTTAGCGTCATAAAGCGCAACGCCTCCGCTGGCGTCCTTAGAAGCGGAAGAGACGATATTACCGTCCTTATCCTTTATCATCGCTCTTTCGCCGTCTTTGGCGAGAATGAATGACGAAACAGGAGTGACGCCTTTGAATATATCTACGTCTATTGTATCGGTATTTTTATCATGCGTCATGACCGCCCTGTAATCTCCTGCCATGGCGACCCTTGTAAGCTTCTCGCCTTGGGCCGACTTCATCGGATTCTCCTCGGTCCAGAATTCTATGCTGTTAAATATGATCGAATCCGCCAGTATGGCGATGACATATACCGGGATATAGGCGCAGACAAGGAAGACTATCTCGTCGACCCATTTATTCTCTATGCTTCTGTGGAATTTGTACACTTTTCTGGTAAGCTCGAAAGAGCCGGTACATCCGGAAAGCATTACCGCTATGAGCACGAGTGCTATAAGTTTCCTCATCCTTCCTCCTATTTTTTAGGCCTCGGACAAAGGCCGTCGGTAAATAAATTTATATGCTGATGTATTATATTAGAACGCTTCTTCGATGGCAAGATATTTTAAAGACCCTGCTAAAGAGATCTTCACCTTTTCATATCTTAGCGCGCAGCATCTTCTTTGAGCCAGGCCGACCAGGTGGTTTTAAAAGCGTCCTTATTATTCTTGCAGTATTTATAGAAATCTTTTATGAACTTCGCGCGCTTTTCGGCATATTCGCGCTTCCATGGAACGCTGGTCTTCGTCGAGCGCAGGTCCATCCCTCCCAGAAGCCATTGCCTGCGGATTATGTCGTCGAAAGAGACGCTCCTGGCGTTGCGCATCATGTCATACATGGCAAGAAACGTGGTAGTCCTGCCGTCACCCGCCTCGCAATGCACATGAAGCCGCATGTCCTTATCCTTGCCGAGAGACCTTACAAGTTTTATGAACCTGTCGGTCTGCTTGTTGGACGGCCGCATATAGTCTGGGACCGGAAGGCGCACGTAATATAATCCGAGCTCTTCGCACAGCTCCCTCTCGGTGGAGGCGGTATGGACCTTTAGCGTGACCGGATCCGTGCCCCTTTTAAGCCCGCCTGGATTATTCGGGGAAGTCAGGGCATAGGCCTTGACAGCCCTGGTCTGGAGGAGGGCGTTCAGTCTTTCTTTCTCGTCGAACTCTATCTCTTCAAGCGACTTACCCCAGTTCAGCTGGTCCCTTCCCTGGTACCAGCTTACGGGAAGGCCGTTGACAAGGCCGTGCGACTCCTGCCTTAAGTCCACCACCATGATCCTGCTATTCTTGAACCTCTCTCTCAGCGCTTCGAGGTTCACCCTGCCGAACTGGGCGCTGCCGGATATGTTCAAAGAGGAGAGGCCTGTTCTCGAGGGCACTTTCGAGGCATCTTTTATCGTGTGGAATTTGCCGTTCATGGTCCTGAAGTTGCGCAAGAATGTCACGTCCTTGCCGCGCCAGTCGTGGACGAGCCAGACGGGCAGCTTGGATCCTTCGGCAGAGAATACCGGCGCTGCCGTGATGAGCATCACGGAAATTATGAACAATAAGGGTGATCGGTTTATGCGCATCTATATCTTGGGGATTATTTTACGACCATGACCTTTACGCCGGCTTCTTTAAGAAGTTCCTTTGAAAGTTTGTCGGGATAATCGCCTTTTATGACGATATCCGTTATGCCGGCGTTTATTATCATCTTGGCGCAGATGATGCACGGCTGGGTCGTGCAGTATAGGCTTGAGCCTTTAAGGCTGGTGCCATGGAGCGCCGCCTGCAGGAATGCATTCTGCTCGGCATGAAGCCCGCGGCAGAGTTCATGTCTCTGGCCCGAAGGGATATTAAGCTTTATCCTGATGCATCCGGTCTGGCTGCAATGCCTTACCTTCGAAGGGGCGCCGTTATATCCTGTTGCGAGTATCTTCTTGTCGCGCACAAGGACGGCCCCCACCCTTCGCCTCAGGCATGTGGACCGCGTCGAGACAAGACCGGCGATACTTAAGAAATAGTCATTCCAGGATGGGCGATCTAGTTTCGTCGTTCGTTTTTTTGCCATCGTTACTCCTTTTCGAGCCTTCTTACCAAGTCTTTATACAAGGGGAATTTTTTTACAAGGGCGATGACTTCGCCCTTTACCTCTTCGGTCACGTTTTCATCGTTAGGCGCGTTCAGCACTCTGTCTATCAGGCGGGCGATCACCTTCATCTCTTGTTCTTTCATACCGCGGGTCGTAACGGCAGGCGTGCCGATACGGATACCGCTGGTAACAAAAGGCGATTTGGCGTCGAAAGGTATGAGGTTCTTATTGACAGTGATGTTCGCCTTATCGAGCACTGATGCGGCTTCTTTGCCGGATACGTTCTTTCCGGTAACGTCCACAAGGAAGAGATGCGTGTCTGTGCCTTTTGTCACTACCCGGTATCCGGCCTTCGCCATCTCCTCCGATAATGTCCTGGCATTCTTCAATATCTGCTCCTGGTATGTCTTGAACTGCGGCTGGAGCGCTTCCTTCAAGCATACGGCCTTTGCAGCTATGACATGCATGAGCGGCCCGCCCTGAATGCCTGGGAACACTTCGCTGTCGACCTTCTTGGCGAACTCTTTCTTGCACATGACCATGCCGCCGCGCGGACCCCTCAAAGTCTTGTGCGTGGTCGTGGTAACGAATTCCGCATACGGGACCGGGCTTTCATGCAGGCCAGCGGCAACGAGACCGGCTATATGCGCTATGTCCACGAACAGGAATGCGCCTACGGAATCGGCGATCCCGCGGAATTTTTTGAAATCCATCGCGCGGGGATAAGCCGATGCCCCGGCGACTATCATCTTGGGCTTGTGCTCTTTCGCGAGCGCGGCTATCTGATCATAATCAAGCATCTCTGTGTTCTGGTCGACCCCGTACGGGATGATCTTGTAGAACGTGCCCGAAAAGTTGTGCGGGTGGCCGTGCGAAAGGTGTCCACCGCAGGCAAGGCTCATGGCGAGGACCGTGTCGCCGGGCTTCAGCATGGAGAAATACGGCACCATGTTCGCCTGCGTCCCTGAATGCGGCTGGACATTCACGTGCTCGGCCCTGAATAGCTCTTTGGCCCGTTCGATGGCAAGGGTCTCGACCTTGTCGACATTATGACAGCCATTGTACCACCTGGCGCTGGGATAACCTTCGGCGTATTTATTCGTGAGGCATGAGCCCTGCGCCTCGAGCACGGCTTCGCTCACGAAATTCTCGCTGGCTATGAGCTCGAGATTGTCGTTCTCGCGCCTGGTCTCGTCCAGGATCGCCTGGTAAACTTCAGGATCACATTTTTTGAGATTGATCATTGCTATTATTCCCCTTTAATTTCTGCTCCAAGTCTTTTATCTGTCCCACGCGCCTGGCATGGCGTTCTTCGAAATGTTCCGTAGTAAACCAGGCGGTAAGTATCTCCTTCGCCTGGTCTATATTGCTGTAGTTTGACGCGAGCACTATGATATTACAGTCATTGTGCTCTCTCGCGGACTTCGCGAGCTCTTTATCATAACAGGCCGCCGCCCTGACCCCGTGAAGCTTATTCGCTATTATAGCCATGCCGACGCCTGATTTGCATATCAAGACGCCTCTGTCCGCATCGGCGCTGGCAACGACCTGAGCCACCTCAAAACCTATTAAAGGATAATCGCTCGACTCTTTTGAGTGAGTTCCCATATCCCGGACCTCATGGCCCATCGACTTCAGAAAATCTATTATCTGCCCTTTTAAAACATAACCGCCGTGATCCGCTCCTATCGCTATCTTCATTTTATCGCCTCCGGCATTACAATAATTTTGCTATCCGATCCACCTGGTCCTTGATGACCTCCATAGCAAGCCTGTAGAACTCTATCGGCTTTGCTATTGGGTCGGCTATCCCGGGAGATTCCGGATAACTCGGCCCATCTTTCCTGCCATACTCTTTTAAGAGATATGTCCTGTAGCTTCCTTCGGGAAAATTCGAATCTATAAACTCCCTGTGCGCTTCCTCCATGACCAATATGAGGCCTGCGTCCTTTACTATCTCCTCATTTAACCTTATAGACCTGTGGGATGAGACGTCTACGCCCTCGTCCTTCATCACCTTCACGGTCTCATCCGTAGGGGGGAACCCGCCGACAGTGCCTATGCCTGCCGATGAGACTTCTATGTCTTGCTTACCCAGCTCTTTAAGATACTTCTTCATCAGGCCTTCGGCCATGACTGACCTGCAGCTGTTACCGGTGCACACGAACAGGACCGATTTTATATTACCCATTATGGACCGCTCTTCTTATGGCCTTCTCTTTTATAGCGCCTTCTCTTAATACCTTGAAAGGCTTTACCGTCATGTCAATGACTGTAGATTCGACCCCGACGTCGGTCTTTCCGGCATCGATAAGCATGTCTATCTTGCCGTCCAGCTCTTTTAATACGTCGCTTGCTTTCACAGGCGGCCGCGATCCGCTTAAGTTCGCGCTCGGAGCTGCCACAGGCACCCTTGATATTTTTATAAGCTCTAGCGCCACCTTATTGGCCGGCATCCTGAAACCTATCTTCTTGCCGCCTTTGGCGGGAAGGACGAGCGTCAACGGGCCCGGCCAGTATTTATCCATGAGGGCCTTAGCTTCCCCGGTGACCCTGCAGCCCATCTTCCTTATTATGGCGCTTCCGGAGATGTGGACTGTAAAAGGTTTTCCTTCCGGCCTCTTCTTCACGCGGCACAATCTTGCCATCGCTTTCTTATCAGCGCAATTCGCCGCGAGCCCGTAAACCGTCTCCGTAGGAAAAGCTACAAGGCCTCCGAGCCTTATTATCTTGGCGGCGGCCAGGATGGCCTTCCTCTCGGGGCGGGCCGGATCCACTTTTAATACGACCGTATTTTTTAAAGAGCTCATTTTAATTTTAACTGCTTGTTCTTCTTCCGCACAGCGTCTACTAGAGACGCTTTAAAATCGTCGAGCTTTTTCTGGAGCTTCTTATCGCTTAGGGCGAGTATCTGGACGGCAAGTATGCCTGCGTTCTTCGCGCCGGCTTTTCCTATCGCAAGCGTAGCGACCGGTATGCCTGACGGCATCTGGACCGTGGAAAGGAGCGAGTCCAACCCCTTAAGCTCTTTCGATTCCATTGGAACGCCCAGAACCGGCAGCGTCGTATGGCTTGCGATGACGCCTGCAAGGTGCGCCGCTCCGCCGGCGCCGGCGATTATCACCTTAAAGCCGTCATTTTTGGCTCTCTTGGCGAACTTCGCGGCATCGTCTGGCGTGCGATGGGCCGAGAGGATCCTTACCGTATAAGGGACCTTGTTATCTCTAAGCACATTTACCGCTTCTTCCATCGTGGGCAGGTCTGAATCGCTTCCCATGATCACTGCTACTATCGGTCTTGTCGGCATATATCTCTCCGGGTTTAAACTTTCATCGCCCTGTATCCTATATCTTTTCTATAGTGCATCTTTCCGAAACTTATCTTCTTTACTGCTGCATAGCAGTTGTCTATCGCGCCCTTTATGTCGCTCCCTAGAGCCGTGACATTCAGAACGCGGCCGCCATTTGTTATATATAATCCTCTTGTATCGGAAGCCCTTGATCCGAGTTTTGTTCCGGCATGGAAAACCATTACATCCCTCATATTCTTGACATCCCTAAGGCCCTCTATTTCCATGCCCTTCTGAAATTCTCCGGGATATCCGCCCGATGCCATTACGATGGTGACACAGGGTCTCGGGTCCCAATCAAGACGGTAATGCTCAAGCTCACCCGTGACAGCCTTCTCCATTAGATCCACCAGATCGTTCCTAAGCCTCGGTAATATCGCCTGGGTCTCCGGGTCGCCGAACCTGACGTTGAATTCGAGCGTCTTCGGTCCGTCCTGAGTGAGCATTATGCCCGCATAGAGGACGCCTTTATAAGGCTTCCCTTCTTTCGCGAGGCCGTTTATCATAGGATAGATAACGCTATCCATTATCTTCTTGAATATCTCGTCCGTCACGGCAGGGGCCGGAGAATATGCGCCCATGCCGCCCGTATTCGGCCCTCTGTCCCCGTCGAATACTCTCTTATGGTCCTGGCTTGACGCCAGGGGGACGACATTCTTTCCGTCAGAAATAACGAGTATCGAGGCCTCTTCCCCCGAGAGGCAGTCCTCTATTATGACCTTGTCCCCGGCGGACCCATAGATCCTCTCCACCATCATCTTCTTTACGGCCGTCTTTGCTTCATCGATCGATCTTGCAACGACAACGCCCTTGCCGGCGCAAAGCCCGTCCGCCTTTACGACAACCGGCGCTTGTCTTGTATCCAGATAGGCAAGCGCCTCTTCAGCCTTGTCAAATACCATAAAATCCGCCGTCGGGACGCCGAAACGCTTCATCGCCTCTTTTGCGAATACCTTGCTCCCCTCAAGCCTGGCAAGCTCTCCGGAAGGGCCGAATGCCGCAAGACCTTCTTTACGGAACGCATCGACGATACCGGCAACTAGCGGGACTTCGGGGCCCACGACCGTGAGGCCTATATTATTATCTTTGGCGAATTTCAGAAGGCCTTTTATGTCATCGGCCTGTATATTTACAAGCTCTGCGGATTCCGACATCCCGCCGTTACCCGGAGCCGAGAAGAGTTTCTCGCACTTACCGCTCTGCCGTATTTTCCAGGCGAGCGCGTGCTCGCGGCCGCCGGAACCGATAACTAATATGCGCATGCTGATCCCTTGATGATAACTTCCTTGTTTCCTCTTATTACTTTACCTATCTCATGAGACTTTATCCCATTCTTGAGAAGGATATTTTTTGCTTTATCGGTGTCCTTCCTACCGATAGTCATGACCATGCCTATGCCCATGTTGAGAGCGCGATACATCTCCTTGTCTTCGATATTCCCATTCTTCTGGATGATATTAAATATTTCCGGGACGCGCCATGAGCGTTTATATATCTCTATGGCCATGCCTTTCGGTATTATCCTGGGAATCTTGTCGTAAAATGCTCCGCCTGTTATATTCGCAATACCTTTGATATTGACCCTGGCCTTTACCGCAAGGACGCCTTTACAGTAAAGTACCGTCGGGGCCAATAGCTCTTTGGAATACTTTTTAAGTTCTCTTTCGGAAAAGACCTTTCTTGCAAGCGAATAACCATTCGAGTGGAGGCCGCTCGACTCAAGGCCCAAAACTATATCTCCCACCTTTGATGTGCGCCCGTCTATGACCTCGTTCTTATCGACGATGCCTACCCCGAAACCTGCGAGATCATATTCCCCGGGCGAATACATGCCCGGCATCTCGGCCGTCTCTCCGCCTATCAGGGCATAACCGGCCCTCCTGCAGCCCTCGGCTATCCCTTTAACGATATCCCTCAAGACATATGATTCGATCTTACCGGTCGCCACATAATCCAGGAAGAACATCCCTCCGGCGCCTGAACATAGTATGTCGTTCGCGCTCATGGCCACAAGGTCGATACCGACGGTATCATGTTTATCTGCAAGAAATGCTATCTTAAGCTTCGTGCCCACGCCGTCTGTGGATGATACGAGCACCGGATCGCGAAATTTCTTAAAGTCCGGGCGGAATAGCCCGCCGAAACTGCCGACATCGCTAATGACGCCCTTTATTTTAGTGAGCGCGGCGAAACGCTTGTAATCTTTAACAAGCGCGTTCGCCTTGTCGATGTCTACGCCGGACGATTTGTACGTTATCTTCTTCACTGTTTACGCCATCACCCTTCTAAGCACTTCCTGGTACGCCTCTTCCACGTTCCCGAGATCCCTGCGGAAGCGGTCCTTGTCGAGCTTCTCCTTCGTGGTCTTGTCCCAGAGCCTGCATGTGTCGGGAGATATCTCGTCGGCAAGGATCATCGTCTTTCCCTTATATCTGCCGAACTCCAGCTTAAAATCTACGAGTATGAGGTTCTTTGAATCGAAGAATTTCTTGAGCGCCTCGTTTACCTTGTACGAGTATTTCTTTATGATCTCCAGCTCTTTAGGCGTTGCTATGCCGAGGGCCATCACATGGTCGTCGTTTATAAGAGGGTCGTGAAGCTTGTCTTCCTTGTAGTGCCATTCGAGGACCGGCTTCTTGAGTATGATCCCCTCGTCGAGCGCCAGGAGCTTCGCCATGCCCCCTGCTACTATATTCCTCATCGTGACCTCTATCGGCACGATCTTTACGCGCTTGACCAGCATATCGCGGTCATTGAGGCGCTTGATAAAATGCGTGGGGATGCCCTTCTTTTCGAGAAGCGTGAATATCTTCTCCGAGAGCTTGTTGTTAACTATGCCCTTATTGCCGATCGTGCCGCGCTTCGTCGCGTCGAATGCCGTGGCATCATCCTTGAACTCCTGTATCAGGATATCCTGGTCATCGGTCTCGTACAGCCTCTTCGCCTTGCCTTCGTAAATGAATTTTCTCTTTTCCATATTGCGTGCGATCTCCTATTTTACACTCCCACTTTCCTGAATATCATCTCCACGTTCCTGACGTGGTACCTGTGATCAAATATATCTTCGACCTCTTCCTTATTTAAGAGCGCGCTTATCTTCTCGTCTTTCATAAGCGCCTCCTTAAAACTTATGCCTTCGGCCTTTGCGGCGAACGCCGCCTTCTGGACGATATCATATCCCTCGTTTCTCGTCAGGCCCTTCTTTATAAGTTCAAGCAAGAGCCTCCCCGAGAAGACCACCCCCTGGGACATCTCCAGGTTCTCGAGCATCCTGTCGGAGTTGACCACAAGGCTTGATACTATGCCCGTGAACTTATCGAGCATGTAATCCAGAAGTATCGTTGAGTCCGGGAGTATCACCCTCTCTACCGATGAATGGGATATGTCACGCTCATGCCACAGGACCATGTCATCCATCGCGGCGTGGGCATTTGCCCTTAATATCCTCGCAAGGCCCGATACCCTTTCGCACAATATGGGGTTCCTCTTGTGCGGCATGGCGCTTGAGCCTTTCTGCGTCTTCGAGAAATATTCCTGGACCTCGCCTATCTCGGTGTGCTGCAGGTTCCTGAACTCCGTCGTGAATTTTTCAAGAGACGTGCCTGTTATGGCTATGGCCGTAAGGAATTCGGCATGCCTGTCGCGCTGGAGTATCTGGGTCGCTATATTGGCCGGCTTTAAGCCCATCTTCGCGCATACGTACCTTTCGACGGCCGGATCTATATTCGCGTATGTTCCGACAGCCCCGGATATCTTCCCTACGCTGACTATCCCGCGCGCCTTTTCGAGCCTTGCGAGATTGCGTTTCATCTCGTCGAAGTAAAGCGCCATCTTGAGCCCGAATGTCATGGGTTCGGCATGCACGGAATGCGTGCGGCCTATCATAAGGGTGGTTTTGTGTTTTCTGGCCTTAGTCTTAAGGGCTGCGAGGACTTTCTTCACGTCGGATATTAATATATCGCACGCCTCCTGCATTATCGCAGAGAGCGCGGTATCAAGCACATCGCTTGAGGTAAGCCCCATGTGGACGTATTTGGCGTCCTCGCCGATGTATTCAGAGACATTCTTTATGAAGGCTATGACGTCGTGGTTCGTCACCTTCTCGATCTCTCTTATCCTGTCTACGTTAAAGTCGGCGCGCTTCTTTATATTGGCAAGGGAGCTCTTCGGTATCTTCCCCTGCCTGGCAAGCGCCTCGCAGGCGTAAAGCTCCACGTCAAGCATCTTCCTGAAGCGGTTCTCGTCGCTCCATATCCCGGACATCTCCGGCAACGAATATCGTGGTATCATTTTAGTTTTCCTCCGTCAGAAGATGATATTTTATCATTAAAAATAAGCCCAGTCAAAGGGAAATATTCCCCTCTGGACCCCGGACCCCGGCCCCTGGACCCTATAATTTTATATTTGCCTACTAAATAGATTAGTGGTAAAATTTTCTCAAATCAATTTAATGATATGTTATTATAATCCGAAGGAGCAAAGATCATGATGGAGTTCAATAATAAAGTCCTTTTTATAGGATACGGCTCGGTAGCAAAATGCACCATCCCCATTCTCTTAAAACATGTCAAGATCCCTTACAAGAATATAACGGTCCTCGATTTTGCCGACCAGCGCGCGGCATTGAAGCAGTGGACCGATAAGGGCATAAAATATTTCCGGGAAAAAATAGCCCCTACGAACATGGCGCAGGAATTGGCCAAACACGTATCCGCAGGCGGGCTTATAATCGATCTGGCCTGGAACATAGCCTGCACGGACATACTCCAGTGGTGCCAGGACAATAAGGTCCTTTATGTAAATACATCCGTCGAGGAATGGGACCCTTATGCCGATATCCATAATAAGACGCCTTTCGAAAAGAGCCTCTATTATAGGCAAATGATCCTGCGCGATATGGTGTCAAAATGGGGCAGCCGTCCTACTACGGCGATCGTTGACCATGGAGCCAACCCGGGGTTGATCTCGCATTTTACGAAACAGGGCATCGTCGACATAGCGAAAAAGTCCGTCAAGGACAGGACCACGCCGAAGAAAGAGGCAAAGCTCTTGGAAAAGCTCCTCTCAAAGAAAGATTTTGCGCGCCTTGCCATGGAGCTGGGCATAAAGGTCATACACTGCTCGGAGCGCGACACCCAGATAGCGAACAGGCCTAAGGCCGTTGATGAGTTTGTCGGCACCTGGTCCATAGAAGGCTTGCGAGAGGAAGGCATATCCCCCGCTGAGATGGGTTGGGGCACTCATGAAAAAGAACTCCCGGAGCTTGCATATGTCCCGCCATACGGCCCAAAGAACCAGATATTCCTGGCCCGCATGGGCATGAACACCTGGGTAAGGTCATGGATCCCCGACCAGGAGATCGTGGGCATGGCCATCCGCCACGGCGAGGCCTTCGGGATATCCGACCGGCTCACCGTATGGAAAGGCAAGAAGGCCGTATACAGGCCGACCGTCCACTATGCCTACATGCCGTGCCATGAGACGATATCAAGCCTCCATGAGCTAAGGGCAAGAAATTATGATCTCCAGCCCAGCTGGAGGATAATGAATGACGAGATAACGGGCGGTGACGACATACTCGGCGCACTGCTGATGGGACACAAATATAATTCCTGGTGGACCGGATCGATCCTGTCGATAGAAGAGTCCCGAAGGCTCGTCCCCCACCAGAATGCCACCACTATGCAGGTCGCTATAGGGATCATCGCCGCAGCGATGTGGATGCTAGAGAACCCTAACAAAGGCTACTGCCTGCCGGATGACTTGCCGCATGATTATGTGCTTAATATCGCCAAGCCGTATCTCGGCAAGTTCGTATCTAAGGCTTCGGAATGGACTCCGGCGTCGAACTACACGACCTTCTTCAAGGAGAACCCCGCGGCCCGTGTAGACACAAAGAACATGTGGCGCTTTAAGAACTTCTTCTTCAAGCCGTAATCCAAAATAGGAGAAATGCGATAAGATGAAAAAAGGATCGCGCAGGTGGTTGGATAATCTGAAGCATATCGCCGAGAGGCACGGAACGCCGGTATTGGTCCTTGACCATGACCGGATAAGAGATAATTATAAGGAATTTAAGGCGGCTCTTCCCCGCGTCCAGGCTTATTACGCGGTAAAGGCGCACTCAAACCCTGAGATCGTCCGCACGTTATATAAGATGGGCGCGAGTTTCGACGTAGCCTCATGGCCGGAATTCATGATCGTTTACGAAAATATCAAGGATATGCCAGCCAAAAAGCGCCAGGATTTCATATGGGATAAGATCATTTACGCAAATACGATAAAACAGATAGAGACGCTCCACAAACTCGACCAGTTCAAGCCGCTTGTCACTTTCGATAATATCGCGGAATTGAAGAAGATAGCCGTACACTGTCCGCATGCCGGGCTCGTTCTTAGGATCCGGGTGCCGAACACCGGCTCAATGGTAGAGCTCTCCTCAAAATTCGGCGCTCATCCGGGAGAAGCTGTGGACCTTATAGTTGAAGCATTTAAGGCTGGGCTCGTGGTCGAAGGCATAAGTTTCCATGTTGGCAGCCAGTGTAACAACTTCGAGAACTATATGCAGGCGCTACAGCTCTCGGCTTCCATAATAAGAGAGGCCCTGTCGCGCGGATACAAGATAAATATCGTCGATATCGGCGGCGGCTTCCCGGTAAAATACAATGAAAAGGTAAAATCATTTTCGACTCTTGCCAGGAAATTGAATGCCGAGATGGACAGGCAATTCTCCAAAACCACCGAGATACTTGCAGAACCTGGGCGCTTCATGGTGGCGAATGCCGGTACGCTTGTCGCCAAGGTCATAGGCAAGGCTATCCGCGACGGAAAGACATGTTATTACATCGATGACGGCATATACCACACATTCTCAGGAGTTATATTCGACCATTGCCAGTATCCCATCAAGGCTTTCAAGGATGGCGAGAAGAAGGTATGTTCGGTATTCGGGCCTACATGCGATGCGCTTGATACGATATCAGTCGCGGAGGAACTTCCGGAGCTTGAGATAGGCGATCTGGTCTATGCGGATAACATCGGGGCCTACTCGGTGGCCTCGTCGACATATTTCAACGGCTTCCCCCCGGCGAAAGTCGTACATATAAATAAATAGTTCGAGCTTATTCCACTTTTTCAATTAAACAGCCCACCCTGGCCAAGAGATCCCAATTTTCTCTATAGCTCGCCGACTTTGGCTTACGCTGCCTTTTGTCGGTTTCCACCAGACTTATCCCGCTGGCAAACTGGGAAAAAACTGAAACAGGCATAATATAAAACACTTTCAATTCATCGATGTAGATTATCGCAAAGTCAAAATCCTCCTGGCCATAGCGCTTTCTGAGCATCTGCCTTCGGTTGGTCTTTGTTCTGCGGGTATCGATCGTATAGTTACCGTTATATAGCCAAGCACTTTTTACCTGGATCCTTATTAGCTTACTGTTCAAGTCAACTGCTACATCATACGGCAATCTATCCCCGAACGGTTTTAACACAGAATATCCTCTTTTAAGGAGTTCCGTAACAACGGCTGATTCGGCAATATCAGACTTAAGCTTTGTGTCCATTTATCCTGCCTCCTATTTTTCCCAAAAACAAGAACCTCCACACGAATCGAAGGGATTCTTCCATCCATATGAAGGTTTTGGTTTCCCGCTTGTATGATCAGGGACCAGCCGGTATCTACTCCACTGCCAGTGCTGATTTATAGTCCAGGTTTTATTCCTTCAAACCCAAGACTTTGTAATACTATTTATACTACTTTTGGATTCTTGAGTCAAGTTAGAGATAAATTTAAGCCCTACTCAGAATAACTGAATAGGGCTTTAAATTTGGTAGCGGGGGTCCGATTCGAACGGACGACCTTTGGGTTATGCGTACTACTACGGCTTTCGCCGCTCCACCTCTGGTGGTTTGTAGTCTGGACTATACCTTCATCCTCGCCTTGACGCGTTAGGATGCCTGCCATCTAGTCTCTACACCTTTCCGCCACTAAAATTTTGGCGGACTTGGCTCGGTATTACCATTTCAGGTTTCACCGAGTTTGACAGGTTTCATTTAACCGTTTCCGGCTAAACAGCCCATAAAAAATACTTGAGCCCAACGAGCTACCAGGCTGCTCCACCCCGCAATGTTCTTTTATTATAACAGAACGGGCTTCATTTGCAACCATTGATTTTTCTACTTCTTCGTCTGCGCCGGCTTTATCAATATCTCACCCTTTCGGACCATGCCTATCTTGTCCCGGGCACGCTTTTCGATATAAGCGATGTCTGTCTCAAGGCGCACCTTTTCCAGCTGAAGCCTCTTTATCTCTTCTTTAGCGAACTGCATCTTCCTGTCAAGCATCCTGTTCTTGGCGCTCAGCTCCTGATATTTCGCAAATGACGGCAGGAATATCAGGATAAGGCCCGCTATTATAAGAGATACTGTGGCTAGCTCTTTTTTCGCCATATAGCTTTGCCGTAGACGGCTTTCTTGCCGAGCTCTTCTTCTATGCGCAACAGCTCGTTATACTTGCAGATCCTGTCCGTCCTGCAGACAGAGCCTGTCTTTATCTGGCCGATATTGGTGGCAACGGCGAGATGCGCTATCGTCGTATCTTCTGTCTCGCCCGAGCGGTGCGACATGACGGCCGTATAGCCGTGCTTTTTGGCAAGGTCTATCGTTTCCAGCGTTTCGGTAAGGGTGCCGATCTGGTTCACCTTTATAAGTATCGAATTCGCCACGCCCTTCTGTATTCCCATCCTCAGGCGCTTTACGTTGGTGACAAATAGATCGTCTCCTACGATCTGGATCTTCTTGCCAAGCGCATCGGTAAGGCCTTTCCAGCCGTCCCAATCATCTTCGGCAAGTCCGTCTTCTATCGAGACTATTGGATACTTAGCGACCCACCTCGAATAGAATTCTACCATATCCTTGCTCGTGTTCTCTTTCTTCGGTTCAGCCTCGAGGATATAGATACCTTTCTCGTAGAAAGAACTTGAGGCCGGGTCCAGAGCTATCGCGATATCTTTTCCGGCTTTATACCCTGCCTTGTCGATAGCCGCCAGGATCACATCGATAGCTTCTTCGTTGGACTTCAGGTCCGGCGCAAAGCCGCCTTCATCGCCGACGGCAGTCGAGAGTTTTTTGTCGTGGAGTATCTTCTTCAGATTATGGAATACCTCGGAACCCCATCTTAAAGCCTCTGAGAATGAGTTTGCGCCTATGGGCATCGCCATGAATTCCTGGAGGTCAACATTATTATCCGCGTGCGCCCCTCCATTTAATATGTTCATCATTGGTATGGGAAGTATGTTGGCCTTATCTCCGCCGACATACCTGTATAGCGGCATCTTTTTCGATATGGCCGCGGCCTTGGCATTTGCAAGCGATACGCCGAGGATGGCATTAGCGCCTAAGCGGGCCTTGTTCTCCGTGCCGTCGAGCTGTATCATGAGCTGGTCGAGCTCCCCCTGCATGAAAGCATCTTTGCCGGAAACCGCCTTCTTTATTTCGGTATTTACATTATTGACGGCTTTGAGTACGCCCTTGCCCATATAGCGCGATTTATCGCCGTCCCTTAACTCGACAGCCTCATGCTCGCCCGTCGAAGCCCCGCTCGGGACCGCCGCGCGTCCGAATGAGCCGTCTGAAAGGACGACATCTACTTCAATCGTAGGATTGCCCCTCGAATCCAGTATCTCTCTTGCCTTTACGTCTTTGATCGTCACTGCCATCTTCTTACTGCTCCTTTCGCCTATGTTATCTTTACCCTTCTTCCTTCAACCTTCAACCTCCCCTCGACGAACAGCCTTATCGCCTCGGGGAATATCTTATGTTCCTCTCTATGGACCTTTTCCAGGAGAGACTCTTCCGTATCATCGTCCTTAATCTCTACGGCCTTCTGCAGGATGACAGGGCCATTATCCAGCTTTTCATCTACGAAGTGGACGGTAGCGCCTGTTACCTTGACGCCGTATTCGAGCGCATCCTTTATCCCGTGCGTGCCCCTGAATGCCGGAAGAAGCGCCGGGTGGACATTCATTATCCTGTTTCTATATTCTTTTATAAAATGGCCGCTCAGGAGCCGCATATAGCCCGCAAGGACCACCAGCTCCACCTTGTTCTTCTTCAGATGTTTAATGATCTCTTTGTCAAATTCCTCGCGCGACCCGAAATCTTTCGGATCCAGGACGAGCGGTGTAAGCCCTGCCGCCTTTGCCCGGACCAGAGCAAACGCATCTTTATTGTCGCTCACGACAAGGACTATGTCAGCGCTTATGTAACCGCTCTTACAGCTGTCGATTATGGCCTGCAGGTTTGTCCCGCTTCCGGAACAGAAGACCGCGATATTCATTGATGCCGCCTTACGCTAGAACAGCGTGTAAATAAAAGGTGCGAGGGCGCTTCCCTCGGTAAGGACTATCAATAGCCCCAACAAGACAAGCATAACGACGATGGGAAGAAGCCACCACCGCTTTCTCGTCTTCATGAAATCCCATAACTCTTTAAGTATGCTTGCCTTCCCCATTTAGATCCTCTTTAGATCAGTTAAAACTGTTTTTCGTAACTTTCCTTCACCTTTATATCTTTGGATATGTCGCTCCAATAAGACGTTTTTTGTCTGTCGATCTTCTCGTCCAGTATGTCCTTGCCCGAAATTCTCAACACAAGGCCGATCGGGGTGACTACGCCGTAGAATAAAATGCACAATATCACGCGGCTCATAAAAAAACCCATTACTACGGAAAATGACATCCATACCTTCTGGAGCGGTTTTAATATCCCCGGTAAGGCCATCCCTGAAAGGGCGAATAAAACGCCCGATCCTACCAGATACGGCGATGAGGCCTTCCCTCGCCATAAAGCTATTAGCCCGAAGAGAATAAGCGCGCCGCCGATCGTAAGACCAAATTCGCGAAGCTCCTTCTTCCTGCTCTTTATATTCTTTATGTCGTTTATAATAGCCTGCATCGCACCCTCGTGTTAATCCAGGTCGAACTCTTTACGCCAATCGGTATCTTTATCGAGCGGCTTCTGTGCGGTCTTGTCAAGGAGCGCATTACCCATAATAAGATAATCCATATTCGTCCTCATAAAACACTTATAGGCGTGTTCCGGCTCGAGGACTATCGGCTCTCCCCTCACATTGAACGACGTATTAATTATAACAGGACATCCGTATTTTTCATCTAATTTTTTTATGGTGTCATAATAGAGCTTGTTCCTGGCCCTGTCGATGGTCTGGACCCTGGCCGAATAATCGACATGGGTGACCGCGGGTATGTCGCTTCTTTTCACATTGAGCTTTGCTACCCCGAATAATGCCTCCTCTTCAGGCGTCATCCTGCGGCGCTTTGACTCTTTTACGGGAGCCACAAGAAGCATATATGGGCTATCGGCCTTCAGATCAAAATACTCTTCCGCTTTCTCTTCTAACACAGACGGCGCGAATGGTCTGAAGGATTCGCGGAATTTGATCTTCAAATTCATCGTCTCCTGCATCTTGGGCGAGCGCGCGTCTCCCAATATGCTCCTTGAGCCCAGCGCTCTCGGGCCAAATTCCATCCTGCCCTGGAACCAACCTATCACTTTCTCGGAAGCTATGAGATCCGCTATCCGCTCGGGGATATCTTCGGTTTTAAGCTTAATATAAGGTATGTCTCTTGATTCCAGGAAAGAGGCTATCTCTTCGTCTTTATATCCCGGGCCCAGGAACGAGGCTTTCTGGGAATCATTCTTTCCGTCCGCCTTGCGCTCGTTCCCCAGATACTGATACCATGTAAATAAGGCCGCTCCGAGCGCGCCGCCGGCGTCCCCGGCCGCAGGCTGTATCCAGATATCCTTAAACCCGGCTTCGCGCAATATCTTCCCGTTTCCTACGCAATTTAGCGCAACGCCTCCGGCTAGGACCAGATAATTCTCTTTTGTCACCTCGCGAACATGCCTGGATACCTTGAGCATTACCTCTTCGGTAACATCCTGTATGGAGCGCGCAAGGTCCATCTCGCGCTGGGTAAGTTTCGATTCTGGCTTTCTCGGGGCCCCGCCGAATAACTTGTGGAATCTGTCGTTGGTCATCGTAAGGCCGGCGCAATAATTAAAATATTTCATATTAAGCTTAAAGGAGCCGTCCTCTTTAAGGTCTATCAGTTCCTTTAATATGGCGTCTTTATAGACGGGTTTCCCGTATGGCGCAAGGCCCATCACTTTATACTCGCCTGAATTTACCTTAAAGCCGATATAATATGTGAACGCGGAATAGAGCAGCCCAAGCGAATGCGGGAATTTAAGCTCTGCCTGTAAGGATATCCTGTTATCCCTCCCTATGCCGAAACTGGTTGTGGTCCATTCGCCTACGCCGTCCATGGTAAGTATGGCTGCTTCCTTATATGGGGACGGGAAGAATGCGCTGGCCGCGTGTGACTCGTGGTGCTCCGGAAATATTATTGTGCCTTCGTACCCGAGCTCCTTTTGGATGACATCCTTCATCCAGAGCTTCTGTTTCATCCAGAGCGGAACGGCTTTTATGAAGGACCTGATGCCGAGAGGCACGTAGGCGAGGTATGTCTCGAGGATCCTCTCGAACTTGATGAATGGTTTGTCGTAGAAGGCGACGTAACTTATGTCTTTTATGGTGATGCCTGCCTCGGAGAGGCAATATCTGACGGCGTTCACGGGGAATGCGGGGTCATGCCGCTTTCTCGTGAAGCGCTCTTCCTGCGCGGCGGCGATTATGTCCCCGTCTTTTATAAGAGCGGCGGCGGAATCATGATAAAAAGAGGATATGCCGAGGATATACATGCCTGACCTGCTTTGCTATTAACCTATCTCTTGATTGACCGCTTCTTCGATCGCCTCTTTGGAATTGACGCCTACTATGCGCGTCGCTTCCCGGCCGTTCTTGAAGAGGACAAGCGTGGGTATGTTAAGTATGGATAATTGCGTGGCGAGTTCCGGGCTCTCGTCGACATTCAACTTGCAGACCTTGAGCTTCCCCTTCATCTGGCCCGCCAGGGCGTCGACAGCCGGCGCTATCATCTTGCATGGCATGCACCATGGCGCCCAGAAATCTACGAGGACCGGTTCTTTGGAGCTCTTCACCTCTTTGTCGAAATTTTCGCTTGTGATCTCTAGCATCTTACCGCCCTTTCCTTGCCTGCCCGTTACGGCTGTTTCCATAATATATTGCTGCAGAGCGAATATTATACCTTAATCGTTATAAAAGTCAATCAAGCCGCTGAGCCACTCCCCCCTCTCGGGGTGATAAGGGTGTCTTCCAGCGAACGTTCCATTCCCGGAGGGAATGTCACTCGGAAGGTCGCAATCTTCGTTGAAAGATCGCGACCTTCGACGTCGCTTCCAGACACCCTTACCACCCCTCGGGGGCCCCTTCACGTGCCGGAAAATTTCTCACCTGTTATAACGTGGAACATAGCTGTGGAGTGGCGGCCCGCTGGGGTGGGTCACCAAAGACCTAAACCCCAAGTCAAGATCGCACATTGAAAATTTTAGGCTTTTTGGAAGGCGAAAAAGGGTTTATATATAACAATATTTTGATATTAAAAGGACCGAGGATGTTTGAGGCCCATTCATATGGGCCGAGTTCCGCAGGTCCCCCTTTTTCGCCTGACAAAAGGCCGACCCAAACTATAGTGAGGGGGAAATTTTCAGTGCGGGATTGACTTGGGGGTTAGGTCCAGTACAAGACCACCCCAAAAGGGCCACCAGCTTGCGGATGGATTTTGAATTGTGTTGACTTTGTTTTAGCGGTATTGTATTTTATAGGCAAGAGGAACATATGGCACAACAGACGCAAACTATAAAAGTTAATTGCTGTGAGACTTGCCAGATCTATTGGACCTGCGAGACCAAGTGGTACAGGGGTGAAAAAGGCGAAGAGAATGTTTGCTGCACCCGGTGCAACTACTACACGTCCTGCCTGGATAAGGCAAAGAAGGCCAAGAGCTCCAAGAGTTAACCCTTTCTAATATCTCTTGGCCCTGGTAATCCCCCAAAGGCCCGAGAGAAAGAATACAACCCCTGCAGCCACCAATATCCAGAACCTGTCTATATACTTTGCCGCTATCGCCGCTATGAACATGAAGACCAGGAACGCAAGGTGTATCACTGCTTCGAGCGAGCTGAATATCCTGCCCCTTATCTCCGGCGGTATTGTCTCGTGAGTCAGCGTGTTCGTTGTTATCATGATGGGACTTACCGCAGCGCCTATCAGCGCCGCAAGGCATCCGGCCACGGCAAGGTTCGGGAACTTGCTCACAAATACAGCGAACAGTATTATCGCGATGCCCGTGGCAATAAAGCTGGCGAGTATCGCTTTCTTTTTATGGAACCTTTGGCCTGCGCGGGCATATAAAAGCGACCCCAAAAAAAGGCCCGCCACTAAGAACATCCCCAAAAACCCCAGATCCCTCGTGGCCGTACCGAAAGCATCCTGGATAAAGACTATGATGACGCATGATACCGCCCCAAGCCCTGCCATGAGAAGGAAGAAGACGAGCATTACGAACCGCATATTGCTATATTTGATAAGATACCCTACTCCCTCTTTCATGTCGGAAAATACCGACCGTCTTATAGAAGTGCCCAGGGCTTCTCTGGTAACCTTCAAATCCTCGTTGATATGGCCCGCGAAGTCTTTCCTGACTATCATCCCTATGAGAGCGGCCGAAGCGAAGAATGTAGCTGCATCGATATAGAACCCTCCGATAGCGCCTATATGTCTAATATTGACTATCACGCCCGCCACAACAAGCCCTGTGACATTACCTATCATATGCGTCGTGTCCTGGAGGCTATTGGCCATCAGCAGTTTATCTTTCGGGACCAACTCCGGTATCAATGCCATCTTGGAAGGTATGAAAAAACGGGATATTGAGAATGTCAGGAATATCACTAGATATACGAGAAGTATCTGCTTTGAGATTATAAATAGCGGGATAGACACTACCAGAAGGCCGCGGATGATATCGGATACTATCATAATATTGCGCTTGTCGAACCTGTCGACCCAGGCTCCGGCAATAGGACCGATTATGAATACCGGTATTATCGTAAATGAAATGAGTTTCGCGAGCGCGATCTCTGAGCCGGGGTTGCTCTGGTAGACTAAAGCGACGAGCGCCATCTGGTTCAGCCTGTCGCCGAAATTCGATATTACCTGGCCAAGCCAGAGGAAGATGAAATTTTTATTGGTGAGTAGTTCGCGAAATCGGGCCAACCGCACCTCTGTAAAAATGGAGCCCACGAGTGGGGTCGAACCACCGACCTACGGTTTACGAAACCGTTGCTCTACCAGCTGAGCTACGTGGGCTTTAATGTGAGCATATTTTAACGAATACTGCGGATTAAGGCAAGAGAAAATACCTGCGATCATGCGGCCTGTTCGAGCTGTGTGATGGTGAGCCTGTAGTATTCATCCGTCTTGTCCAGCGCTATGGGCGCGGCGTGCGGCAATACTATGTGGATCCCCTTGGATATATCTTTTAATATATCTGGAGGCATATCTTCTCCGGATATCTCCTTATATTGGCTCTTGATAAGAGCTATAAGTACGTCGTATTTATTTATCTCATCGGATGGCGTGCCAGATGGGATTTGAGAAGCAAGTAATGCCATATTCAACATGCCGATCAGCCGCAATACCTTGCCGCTCGTATCTTCTTCTACATCCACACAGCCTTCTCCTATTTTTACGCTTCTTGACCTGTCATTAAAACATTCTATCGAGATAAGGCTCTGGTCTTGCGCGGCCGAAGGTATGAGCTTGACCCTGTCTTTACCCGGCATGTACATCGGCAGTATCTCTTCGACATATAGTTTAAGTAATTTTTCAGAAGGAGAATTTTGCGGTATCTTAAGTGCATTGTATTTTACTGTGTAATATTTTATGCCATCCTGTTTCTTCATGCCAGGCGCCAGCTCATTCAATATCTGCTGCAAAGTCGCGATGTCTGGCAGATTATCGGGGGCGGAACTGTGCGTTGCAATTTGTGTATATCTTCAGACCTTTTTGGACACTTCAGCGCTATTTAGATTTGCACTTTGATACTCGTCTGGGTCATTGTTTTGGTTAATATTTCTACCTTCCA
>JAGVGJ010000042.1 GCA_020057115.1 Candidatus Omnitrophota bacterium
AGGTAGCCAAAAGAAAAAGGGCTACTACTAACATTAACCAAAAGCGGACACATCACTTGTTAGAAAAAACGGACGTCTTGACTATTTAGCTACATTAATGGCGGATTTGATTGACAAGGACGGTCGAATCGTGTATAATTTGTTTCAGTAGTAAGCCTTTTAACTCCGGTCCTGTGAGTCCGGGAAAGGAATAAAAATGAAGACCCACATATCTATTAAAGCAGGATGTGTGGGATTTTTTGTGCCCGCAACTCGAGGACAGGAACATGAACCTTAAAGAGAAGACAAAGATACTGGATAAAGACACGATAGAGAAAGCCCTCGAGCGGATAGCCCACGAGATAATCGAGAACGCCGAATCCATGGACGACAGCGTTATTATCGGCATAAAGACGCGGGGCGCTTGTGTAGGAGAGAGGGTGGCCGACAAGATCGCTAAGATTACAGGCAAAAGACCGCCTGTAGGAGCATTGGATATAACGCTATACAGGGACGACCTCACCCAGGCATCCGAACAGCCGGTGGTGCACGCGACCGAAATAGATTTCGAGATAGACAATAAGAGGATAATACTTGTCGACGATGTTCTCTTCACCGGGCGGACGATAAGATGCGCGCTCGACGCCCTGATAGATTTCGGGCGGCCGGGCCGTATACAGCTCGCGGTCCTGGTAGATAGAGGCCATAGAGAGCTTCCCATAAGAGCCGATTATGTAGGGAAGAATATCCCGACATCACTTAAAGAAGTGGTCGAGGTGAGGTTGAGCGAGATCGACGGTAAAGACGAGGTAGTCCTTTGCGAGAAGAGCGCATGACAATGGAAAAGAAGATAGTTTGGACAAAAAAGGACCTGCTGGGACTTGAGTATCTGTCCAAAGAAGAGATAGAGCATATACTCTATACGGCCCAGGGTTTTAAAGAGGTCACGACGAGGCAGATAAAGAAAGTCCCGGCCCTGCGCGGGAAGACGGTCGTCAACCTCTTCTACGAGCCGTCCACCAGGACGCGCACCTCTTTCGAGATCGCGGCAAAACGCCTTTCCGCGGATGTCGTCAATATTGCAGTAGAAGCCTCGAGCGTGAAGAAGGGCGAGACGCTGATAGATACGGGGCGGAACATAGAAGCGCTCAAGATAGATATAATAGTGGTCAGGCACAATTGTTCCGGCGCGCCGAACATACTCGCCAGGTCTGTTGGCGCAAGCGTAGTAAATGCGGGCGACGGCTGGCACGAACATCCGACCCAGGCGCTCCTGGACATGTTCACGCTTAAATCGAAACTCGGCAGGATCGAGGGCTTGAACGTCAGCATCATCGGCGATATCGCCCATTCCCGCGTTGCGCGCTCCAATATATGGGGGCTTACAAAACTTGGCGCAAAAGTCACGGTCTGCGCGCCAAAGATGCTCATCCCGGAAGGGATAGAGAAGATGGGCGCCAGGATCACCGACAAGCTGGATGAGGCGCTCGAAGGGGCAGATGCGATAAATGTCCTGAGGATGCAGTTCGAGCGCGACGGTGCGCTCGCTTTCCCGTCCAAACTGGAGTACTTCAAGCAGTATGGCATCACGGCCGACAAGCTCAAGAAATGCAAAAAGGGGATAGTCGTGATGCATCCGGGGCCGATAAACAGGGGCATAGAGATATCAAGCGAAGTGGCCGACGGAGCGAATTCCGTGATACTCGAACAGGTGACCAACGGGATAGCCGTCAGGATGGCCGTCCTCTATCTTGTCGCTCATGCAAAGAAAGAAACAAGATGAGCTATCTTATAAAGAACGGAAGGGTCATCGATCCGGAGAGCAAGCTGGACGAGCCTCTCGACATACTCATAAATAACGGAAAGATCGAGAATATCGGAAAGGCGCTCACAGACCGCGCCGACGAGATCATCGACGCCAAAGGAAAGATAGTCGCCCCGGGCCTTATCGACATGCACGCGCATTTGAGGGAGCCGGGAAGAGAGGACAAGGAGACGGTTGCTTCGGGCACGCGCGCGGGTATTCGCGGCGGGTTCACTACGGTCGCCTGTATGCCCAACACGGAGCCGGCGATCGACAGCCCGAAGACGGTAAAACTCGTAAGAGAGATAGCCCGGAAGAGCGCCGTATCCGGCGTCGTCATAATAGCCGCCATAACAGAAGCCCGGGAAGGCAAAAAGCTCGTCAATATAAAGGCGCTTAAAGCCGAAGGGGCTGTCGCGATATCGGACGATGGCTCGTCGGTAGAGAACGAAGATCTTCTCCTCGCCGCGCTTAAAGAAGCCAAGAAGGAAGGCATTCTTGTGATAGAGCATTGTGAGGACCTCAAGCTTTCCTCCGGAGGCGTCCTGAACAAAGGGTTTATGTCTACCAAAATGGGTCTTCGCGGGATAACGAAAGCTTCCGAATATGAGCGGGTAAGGCGCGACCTGGAGCTCGCGAAGAAGTCCGGCGGCCGCATCCATATAGCGCACATCAGCTGCAAGGAGTCGGCCGAGCTTATGCGCCAGGCGAAGAAGAGCGGCATAGACGCGACAGCGGAGACATGCCCGCACTACTTCGCCCTTATGGAGGATTGCTGCTCGACCTATGATACGAATACGAAGATGAATCCCCCTTTAAGGACCAAAGAAGACGTCGCGGCCCTTAAAGAAGCCCTGAAAGACGGCGCCATAGACGTTGTAGCCACGGACCATGCCCCGCACACGGACTCGGAAAAAGATGTCGAGTTCGATTATGCGCCATTCGGGATAATAGGCCTCGAGACGGCGCTATCACTCAGCGTCATGGAGCTCGTCGACAAAAAGATCCTGACATGGAGCGGGCTTATTTCCAAGATGTCGGCAAACCCATCAAAGATCCTCGGCCTGGGCAAAGGAAACCTTAAGAAGGGCAGTCCTGCGGATGTCATAATCATCGATCCCGACAAAGAATATATCTACAAGAAAGAGTCGATAGAATCACAGTCAAAGAACTCTCCCTTCATCGGCTGGAAGCTTAAAGCAAAGGTCTCGCATGTCTTCGTCGCGGGCAAGATGGTGATGAAAGACGAGGCTATAGGTCATAGCTGACAGGTCATAGGGGGAAGGATATGCCGTTCATCGCCGATCTTCACATACATTCAAAATATTCTCTGGCCACGTCAAAAGAGATGAATGTGCCGACATTGGCGAAATGGGCGAAGATAAAAGGCATAGCTCTTTTGGGGACCGGTGATTTCACGCACGGCCTTTGGATCTCGGAACTCGAAAAAGACCTCAAGCCGGCCGGGCAAGGCATATATAGCAATGACGGCGTGTATTTCATCCTCACGGCGGAAGTTTCGAACATATACAAAAAAGACGGAAAGACGCGCAAGGTCCACAACCTGATATTCGCGCCGAGCTTTAAGACCGCGCGGGAGATAAACAAGGCTTTTTCCGGATACGGGAAACTGGAAAGTAACGGCAGGCCGATATTAAAACTCGACTGCGAGGAGATGGCAAAAAAACTCTTCGCGATAGATCCGCGGGTTATGATAATACCGGCCCATGCCTGGACGCCGCACTTCAGCGTATTGGGCTCGAACTCAGGCTTCGGCTCCGTAGAAGAATGTTTCGGCAGCCAGGCGCCAAATATATTCTCGATAGAGACGGGGCTCTCGAGCGACCCGGCCATGAACTGGAGATCTTCAAAGCTCGACAGGTTCTGCCTTATATCTAACTCGGACTCGCATTCGCCGGCTAAGATAGGGCGCGAGGCCAATGTCTTTAAGGAGAAGATAGACTATAACGGGCTATGCGATATCCTTAAAGACAAAGACAGCTCAAGGTTCTTATATACGATAGAGTTCTTTCCGGAGGAAGGCAAGTACCATTGGGACGGGCACCGCGGCTGCGATGTCTCGCTGTCCCCGAAAGAGGCCATAAAGAATAAGAATATCTGCCCCGCCTGCGGTAAGAAGCTGACCATGGGCGTGGCGCACAGGGTGGAGGAGCTTGCAGACAGAGAAGAGGGTTTTGTCGAGAAGAATAGCCCGCCATTCAAAAGAGCGGTGCCGCTGGCCGAGATAATCGCCGGCGCTCTCGGCAAGCGCGAAACAAGCCTTGCGGTGACCAAGGAATACGCAGATCTTGTAAAAAAATTAGGCAGCGAATTCAGGATACTTATCGATATGCCGGAGGGTGAGCTTAAAAAATATTGCCCGGAGAAGATATTGAAAGGTATAATGAACGTAAGGCTCGGGAATATCATGATAAAGCCCGGCCATGACGGGGAATACGGAAAAGTAGAGATATTCGGATGAAGAATGAAAAAGCCAAAATAATAAGCAATAAGCAGATCGCTCCCGATTTTTTTAAGATGACGGTAGCTTCGGCTTATCTTGCAAAGACATCGAAACCGGGACAATTCTTAGAGGTCCGGTGTTCCAGAGAGCTTGATCCGCTCTTGCGCAGGCCGCTCGGCATCCATAGGATATTAAAAAACGGCATCGAGATGCTGTATGAGGTCGTTGGGAAAGGGACAAAGATATTAAGCCAAAAAAGGCCTGATGAGACCGTCGAGATACTTGGCCCGCTCGGGAATGGATTTATCTTAAACCCCAATAGGGACGCCATATTGATCGCCGGGGGGATCGGCGTAGCGCCTCTTCTCGCGCTTGCCGAAAAGATAACGGATAGCGCGGAGCGGACAGCGGATAGGAAAAAATTAACAGTAATAATAGGGGCCAGATCAAAAAGCCATATAAATTGCGAGAGCGATTTTAATAAAACCGGCTGCAAGACGATAGTCTGCACCGACGACGGTTCTAAGGGCAAAAAAGGCCTAGTCACAGACGTATTAAAAGGTCTTTTTCCCAGGACCCAGGACCTAGGGTCCAGCACCCTTATCTACGCCTGCGGCCCCAACCCCATGTTGAAAGCGATATGGGCGATGGCCTTGGAGAAAGAGATCCCGTGCCAATTCTCTTTCGAGAGCCACATGGCCTGCGGCGTTGGCGTCTGTTTGGGGTGTCCGGTAAAGGTGCGCAAGGGCCTGATAGATTTCGAATATAAGATGGTATGCAAGGATGGCCCGATCTTTAACGCAGGAGAGATATTGTGGTAAACCTCAAAGTGAAGATAGGGAAGATGGAGCTTAAAAACCCCGTGATGGTAGCATCCGGCACTTTCGGGGAAGAGTACGGCGAGCTCATCGACATAAATTCACTCGGCGCCTATGTGGCAAAGACTATTACCCTTGAGCCGCGCGTCGGCAATCCGGCGCCTCGCATAGCCGAAACGGCTTCAGGGATGCTGAATTCCATCGGCCTTGAGAACAAGGGCTTTGAATATTTTGCGAAAGAGAAAGCGCCATTCCTGAAGAAGATAAGAACGGCCGTCGTGGTGAGCATAGCAGGCGACAATGCCTCCGAGTTCAAGGAGCTGGCATCCCGCGTATCCAGGCTCGGTTACGTGGATGCCATCGAGGTAAACCTGTCATGCCCTAATGTAAAACACGGGACACGCCACGGCCTTATAGCCCAGGACGAGATAGCCACGAAAGATGTCATTAAGGCCGTGAAGAAGGCATCATCCGTGCCGGTCATCGCTAAACTTACGCCGAACGTAACCGACATAACAAAGATAGCGCTTGCAGCCGAGGATGCCGGCTCAGACGCGCTCCTGCTCGTCAACACATTCTTCGGCATGGCGGTAGATATAGACACAGGAAAACCGAGGCTCGGCAATATCACAGGCGGCTTAAGCGGACCGGCGATAAAACCAATGGTTATAAAGATGGTCTGGGAGACTTATAAAAAGGTCAGGATACCCGTGATCGGATGCGGCGGAATAATGGATCATAAAGATGCCATCGAGTTCATGCTCTGCGGCGCCAGGGCCATACAGGTAGGGACGGCGAATTTCATATATCCCGAAGCGGCTCTAGATATTATAGACGGCATAAAGAGATACATGTCCGAAAAGAAGATATCCGACGTACGCAAACTTACCGGAGCGATAAAACTGTGAACCCAAAAGATAGGCTGATAGTGGCGCTCGACGTAGACAGCGAAGAGAAAGCCGTAGAGCTTGTCGAGAAACTTAAGAATGACGTCAGGTTCTTCAAGGTGGGTTTCGAGCTCTTCTCGTCCTGCGGCCCGTCTATCATTAAAAGGATAAAAGAGACGGACTCCGACATATTCCTCGACCTTAAATTCCACGACATACCCAACACTGTTTCTAAGGCGGCCGTTTCGGTGGCCAGACTCGGCGTATACATGTTCAATGTTCACGGTCTCGGCGGATACGAGATGATGAAGAAGACCGCGGAAGACGTCGAAGAAGAGGCCCAGAGGCTCGGGATCGAAAAACCGAAGGTGATCGCGGTGACTGTCCTTACGAGCATGGACGAGGATTCTTTAAAGAAGGTCGGCATAAACGAAAGCATTAAAGACGAAGTGCTGAAACTTGCGCGGATGGCGAAGGACGCAGGGCTTGACGGCGTCGTGGCCTCGTCTGTCGAAGCGAAGATGATACGAAAAGAGCTCGGGAAGGAATTCCTGATAATCACTCCCGGCGTAAGACCTGCCGGTACGGCTGCGCAGGATCAAAAGAGGGTAGCCACTCCAGGGTCCGCCATTAAAGACGGCGCGAGCTTCATAGTGGTAGGTCGTCCGATAACAGAAGCTAAAGATCCGGCCGCGGCAGCTAGAGAGATAATAAAGGAGATGGGTGGATAAGATGAACGAGAAAGAAGTGCTCGGCCTATTCGAAAAACACAACGCCCTCCTGAAAGGCCACTTCAAGCTTTCAAGCGGGCTGCATAGCGAGAAGTATCTGCAATGCGCGCTCGTCCTGCAATACCCTGATGCGGCGGAGAAGATGGCAAAGGCGCTTGCCGCGAAGCTCAGCGCAAAACCGGATCTTGTGATCGGCCCGGCGCTCGGAGGGGTGACGCTCGCATATGAAGTTGCCCGCGCGCTAGGCGTAAGAGGCATATTTACCGAAAGACAGGAAGGCAAGATGACCCTTCGCCGAGGCTTCGCAATAAAGCCGGGGGAGAAGGTCCTGGTATGTGAAGATGTCGTCACTACCGGCGGTTCTACAAAAGAAGTCATGGATGTCGTGAAGGAACTAGGGGGCGTTGTTATCGGCGTAGGGAGCATCATAGATAGAAGCGACGCTAGCCCCGATTTTGGCGTTCCGTTCTATAGCCTTGCCAAAGTCGAAGTGAAGACATATAAGGAAGATTCCTGTCCTATGTGCAAGTCCGGCAGCCTCGCCGTGAAGCCGGGGTCTAGAAAGTAGAGTTCCGGGCATAAGGGCGTTGCCATAAAAAGGCCTTTATGGTATATTGATTTCCCCAATAAATGGATATGGGCAAGTAGCTCAATGGCGGAGCATTCGGTTTACATCCGACAGGTTACAGGTTCGAGTCCTGTCTTGCCCACCATATTCTTAGCTTAAAGGACGCGCCGATCAATATGCCTACCTGGACCCTGTATATTCTCGAATGTTCGGATCATTCTTTATATACAGGCATTACCACAGATCTCGATAAACGCCTGAAACGCCATAATGAAGGCAAGGCCAGCAAATATACGCGGTCAAAAAGGCCTGTCAAGCTGGTTTATGAAGAGGTATTCAGGGATGGAACTGCAGCAAGAAAGCGCGAGGCCGCTATTAAAGCTCTTTCCCGCCAGGATAAGCTTAATCTGATATAATAAAATAAAAATGTTAAAATAGCAAAAATGTAGCAGTCCTAACTTGCCTCTTTGAAAAAAATATGGTATCATTAAAGTAGAATCAAAGCGTTCTTTATAACTAAACATAGGTTGAAAATCGCAAACCATTCGAAAGAATGTGGACGCAAAGCTATAGGGCCTAAAATAAGCTGAATGCTTATAAAGGCAGCCAGTTGCCGATAGTGCAATCGTAAATGCACAGTATAGAACCCACTTCAAGGCGAATGAAGTGGGTTTTTTATTTAGAAAGAATGATAGATAAAAATATAAAGAATTTAACTATTAAAGAGAAGACGGGTAACAAAATGAAGACAAAAATAACACTTATTGTGATTATAGCGGTTCTAGCGGTGAGTATGGCATGGCTAACTCCTGTGTGCGCAGCTGCAGATACGCATATTTGGGATGGCGGAACTGGCGACTGGAATCTGAACACAAATTGGGACAATAACGTTGTGCCAGCTGCCGGAGACACGGCAATAATAAATAGCGGCGAAGTGCAAATAACCCCATCTGGCATAGGCTACGGTGCTTATGTTGATAAACTTTATATGACCGGCACATTTACCCAGTCCTACGGTTACGTTAAGGGGAACTCAAGCGGCGCTTATGTCTCAGAAGCATATGTAGGATACAATGGAACCGGCATCTATAATCAGTCATCCGGCCAAACTTACTTTACTAACTTATATGTGGGCAGCGGATCTAATGGAGGAAGCTATACAAATACAGCCCTCAGTTATGTTACAAACTTATCTTTAGGTGCTACTTGTGGACCAGAGGTCCTTGTAACCTATACGCTGGGCAATAATCTTAGTTCTTCCGGTACAGGTATTTATCTGTATGCCGGCAATGTTTCCGGCGGCGCAGGAAGCACATTCAATTATAAAAACGGCACGCTTAGCTTGACTGGAAATACTTTCAATGTAGGCACTCTAAATTTAGGGAACGACTATAGCGCCTCTAACGTTCCTTATATATCACTCAATAATGGAAGGGTGGCTACGATCGATACGGTTGATAATCATTCTTATTACAGCACACCATTTGATTTTGGCAGTAGCGGAGGTACTTGTATATCTTCAGACCTTTTTGGACACTTCAGCGCTATTTAGATTTGCACTTTGATACTCGTCTGGGTCATTGTTTTGGTTAATATTTCTACCTTCCA
>JAGVGJ010000015.1 GCA_020057115.1 Candidatus Omnitrophota bacterium
ATAGTTCGGGTCGGCCTTTTGTCAGTCGAAAAAGGGGGACCTGCGGAACTCGGCCTCCAGAGGAGGCCTCAGACATCCTCGGTCCTTTTGATATCAAAATATTGTTATATATAAACCGTTTTTCGCTTTCCAAAAGGCCTAAAATTTTCAATGTGCGGTCTTGACTTGGGGTTTAGGTCTCTGATGGTCTACCCCAACGGACCGCCACTCCCTATATTTTTGGTCCACTCGAAGGGGCCCCCGAGGGGTGGTAAGGGTGTCTGGAAGCGACGTCGAAGAGCGCAATTTTTCAACGAAAATTGCGCTCTTCCGAGTGAGCTTTCCTATGGAAAGTGAACGTTCGCTGGAAGACACCCTTACCACCCCGAGAGGGGGGATAAGCGTTCTTGACAAACTTATCTGGTTATATTATAGTTATTACCTGTGAAATATAAGTATCGGAGATATTATATATATTATCTCGCAAGAGTCGGGATGTTCCTTATCTACCTCTTGCCCCGAAAGATAGGGCTTTTTTTTGCAGCGAAGATGGGGGACCTGGCTTACGCCATCCTGCCGAAATATAGAAATATAGCCATAGAGAACCTGGCGTTCGCCTTTGGGAACGAGAAGACGCCCCTTGAGATAAGAAGGATAGCGCGCGGGGTCTTTGAGAACCTGGCGAAGAATGGTTTTGAGCTTGTCCAGTTCCCTAAAATAGACAAGCGTAATATACATAAGCTTGCTACCCTGGTCGGACGTGAGAATCTGGATGCAGGCTATGCCCGCGGCAAGGGCATCGTGGTGATAACCGCCCATTTCGGCAACTGGGAACTGATGGCGGCGACGCTCCGGCTTAATGACTGCCCGGGCGTCACGATCGGCCGAAGGATATATTTTCATAAGTACGACAAGCTCCTTAATTATTTTCGCAAGGTACACGACGTAAATGTCATCTACCGCGATGACTCGCCGCGGAAGATGCTGAAGGTCCTGAAAGAGAACAGGATCGTCGGCGTTGTGGCAGACCAGGATGTAGATTCGGTAGAAGGCATATTCGTCGACTTCTTCGGCAGGCCAGCTTACACGCCTGCGGGACCTGTCGGCCTTGCCAGGGCGAGCGGCGCGGCGCTTATACCGGTTCTTATAAGACGGGAGCCGGACGACAGGCATACCGTTATCGCGGAGAAGCCGATAGAGCTTGCCGATACAGGGGATAAAGAGAAAGATCTCGTAGAGAATACAAAACGCTGGTCATCTATCATCGAATCATACATAAAGAGATATCCCGAGCAATGGGTCTGGATGCACAAGAGGTGGAAGACGCAAGCCGGGGGTCAGACATAGGGTAGCGGGTTTTTAGGAAGGAGCAAGATGGGAAAGAAAATAATAGGGGTATTAGTAGCCCTTTCGTTCGTCAGCATATTCGGGTTCAGCTTCTTCAAGAAAGAGGCGCCGAAGCCGCCTGTCGAGGCCAAAGAACCGGCCGCGGCCAAGACGGAGACCGCCGCTAAGGATGGCAAGGAGAATGCGGTCAATCATAAGGTCCTGGCTTTCAATCTCGAGGGATTTACCCAGAAGGGGACAAAGTCATGGGAAGTGAACGGCCAGTCGGCGGAAGCCGTTACGGAGAGCCAGATAAAGCTCGACAATATAGTAGCCAAGGCTTACGGCGATGAGGCCGAGGCGGTCATCACGGCCGATAAAGGGATATACGACAAGACCAAGAATAACGTGACATTGGAGAGTAACGTCAAGGCGACGATCGAGAACACGAAAGGCTTTGCCCAGGAGTTCACGGGGCTCTCAAGCCCGCTCGCCGGCGGCTCATCCAAGTCCGCGGATAAGTCAAGCTCCAAGGACAAGAAGAAGTCGAAGATAGTCATAACATGCGAAGGCCAGGTGGAATTCAATTACGAGAAGAACCAGGCGTTCTTCCTCAAGGACGTCAAGGTCTCGAGCGCTGACGGGGATATAGAGGCCGACAAGATAACGGTGAACCTCGATCCGACCTCGAAGAAGATAAAGACGATAGTCGCAGAAGGCAATGTCAAGATCACTCAGGGCGAGAACGTGACCTACAGCGACAAGGCCATATACGTCGAGAGCCAGAAGAGGATAGTCCTCATAGGCAGGCCCAAGCTCATCATATACGAAGAGGGCGATGGGCCCGGCAGCTCATTACTGGGCGGCATCGGCGGCGATAACAAAAAATAGAGCGGGGTAATACCTATGCATCTACTCGAAACAAAAGGGCTGGTCAAGGTTTACGGCCAGAGGCGCGTGGTTGACGGCGTCAATATAAACGTCAAGCGCGGCGAGATAGTCGGGCTTCTGGGTCCGAACGGCGCGGGCAAGACGACCACTTTTTACATGATAACCGGGGTCATAAAGCCGGATGCCGGCACGATAATATTCGACAGGCATGATATCACCAATAAGGCGCTCCACATGCGCGCCCGTTCAGGCATAGGATATCTGTCTCAGGACCCGTCGATATTCAGAAAGCTCACGGTCGAGGAGAACATCATGGCTGTGCTTGAAACGCTCGGTTTCTCTCCCAGAGAGAGGGACAGGCGCTGCGGCGAGCTATTGAACGAGCTGAAGGTCGGCCACTTAAGGAAAGCGAAGGCATACACGCTCTCCGGAGGCGAGAAGAGGCGCGTCGAGATCACGAGAGCCCTTGTCACGAACCCCATGTTCATATTGCTCGACGAGCCATTTAGCGGGATAGATCCCATAGCTGTCGCCGAGTGCCAGGAGATAATCAAAGAGCTGAAAGAGAAAGGGCTCGGGATACTTTTGACAGACCACAACGTGAGGGAAACGCTCACGATCACCGACCGCGCTTATATAATGGCGGACGGCAAGATACTGATCTCCGGCACGAAGGAGGATCTCATCTCCAATCCGCAGGCGAGAGAGATATATCTTGGCGAAAAATTCACGATGTAGGTCGTCTCAAGTGGATTTTTGCAAAACATTATGCTATAATGCGTCTTTTCTTTAGAAAGGAAATATGGTTAAGAGCAAACATAAAGCATGCGAAGAGTGCGCGTCGCTATTCGAGATAGAGGTCTCCAAAGAGGATATAGCAAGATCTTTCGAAGAGGTCTATGCGGAGATATCCAAGGTCGCGAACATTCCCGGTTTCAGGCCCGGCAAGGCGCCTGTCGAGATGGTCAAGAAGCAGTATGCCGCCAATGCCAGGGAAGAGGCCCTTAAGCGCCTCGTATCAGATGCGTACAAGGCCGCCCTTGAGGAACATGGAATAAACCCCGTAGGATTTCCCGAGATAACTGACGTGAGTTTCGAGATCGGCCAACCGCTTCTTTTTAAGGCCAAAGTCGAGACCAGGCCTAAATTCAAAGTGAAGAACTATAAAGGCATCAAGGTCGAGAAGAAGAAAGCCGTGATAAAGGACGACGACGTCAATAAGACGATAGAGAACTTGCGCGAGCTCAACGCGAAATACGAGGCGGTAGAAGGCAGGCCGGTCCAGATGGATGATTATGTCGTGGCAGACCTCGATTGTTCGATAGACGGAAAACCCCTGCACAAAAGGCGCGAGAACATATGGCTGTTCATAGACAAAGAGTCTATGATGCCCGGGCTTCACGAGAAGATGGTCGGCATGAATAAGGGCGAGGAGAGAGATGTCGAGGTCACCCTTCCGGAGCAGTATCCTGATAAGAATGCCGCCGGCAAGAAGGTCATATATCATGTCAAGGCTAAAGAGCTTAAGAAGCGCGTCCTTCCGGCGGTGGATGACGAATTAGCAAAGGACCTTGGCAAGGATTCGCTCGAACAGCTTAAGAAAGATATAGCCGAGGAGCTGGAGCGCAGGCTCAAGGCAAATATAGAGATAGAAGCCGAGAACCAACTCCTTAAGAAGCTGGTGGATGAGAATAAGTTCGACGCGCCGAAGAGCCTTAAAGAGAGACAGCTTAAATATATGGTCGAGGACGCGAAGGCCAGGCTTGAGCAGAAAGGCTTAAAGCGAGCCGAGCTGGACAAGAAGGAAGAGGAGTTCAGGGCCAAGTTCAAGGAAGACGCCGAGCGCCAGGTGAGGCTATTCTTCATACTCGACGAGATAGCGGCACTTGAGCATGTCGATATTTCGGATGCGGACTTTGACACCGCCTACAAGACCATATCAGCCCAGACCGGAAAGTTCGAGAAGGATATAAAGGAGCATTACGAGAAGGAGGACCTTCTCGGGGACCTGGAAGAAAAGATACGGGAATCGAAGACCATAGAGCTTCTGATGAAAGAAGCCAATGTCGTGGAAGTCGAAGGATAAAAGGGGGATAAGATGAGCATACTCGTTCCGATGGTAATAGAGACGACCGGCAGGTCCGAAAGAGCTTACGACATCTATTCGAGACTTCTCAAGGACAGGATAATATTTGTAGGGACGGCCATCGACGATACCGTGGCCAACATAATAATAGCGCAGTTATTATTCCTTCAGATGGAAGACCCTGAAAAGGATGTGAATATTTATATCAACACTCCCGGAGGTTCCGTGACGAGCGGGCTGGCCATATACGATACTTTGCAGTTCGTGAAGCCGGACATCAACACGTTCTGCATGGGGCAGGCCTCCAGCATGGGGGCTCTCCTTCTTGCAGCGGGCGCGCCTGGCAAGCGTTATGCCCTGCCGCATTCGAGGATAATGATACACCAGCCGTGGGGAGGCGCCGAAGGCGCTGCCGCCGATATAAACATACAGGCCAAAGAGATATTGAGACTGCGCGCAAAACTGGAGGAGATACTCGCTAAACACACTAAACAGCCGCTGGAGAGGATACAGAAAGACACGGACCGCGATTACTTCATGTCGGCCGAAGAGGCCAAAGAGTACGGTATCGTGGACGAGGTTATTACTAATATAGCTAAGAAAGCCAAATAAGGAACGAGAGGTGCGCTATGAATAAAAAATACCTGATGACGCCGGGACCCACGCCGGTCCCCGAAGACATACGCAGCGAGATGGCAAAGCCGATGATACACCACAGGACGAAAGAGTATCAAGCCATCTTTAAGGACGTGACGGAAGGTCTCCAGAAGATATTCAAGACCCAGGGCGACGTATTCACGTTCACCTCGAGCGGCACGGGCGCGATGGAGGCATCCATAGTTAACGTCCTCTCTCAGGGCGACAAGATCATCGTGGTGCGCGGCGGAAAGTTCGGCGAGCGGTTCGGGGATATAGCGAAGGCCTACGGAGTAGAGGTCATAGCCCTTGACGTTGAGTGGGGGACGGCCCCTAGACCTGAGGCGATAGCGGATCTTTTGAAGAAGAACCCGGATGTCAAAGCGGTCTACGCCACGCTCTGCGAGACATCGACAGCGACCATGTATGACATAAAGGCGATAGGCGAGATAGTCAGGAAGACCGGCGCTCTTCTCGTAGTAGATACGATATCGGGTCTTGGCGCAGACGAATTCAAATTTGACGAGTGGGGCGTAGACATAGCCGTGGGCGGCTCCCAGAAGGGGCTCATGATACCGCCGGGGCTTGCGTTCTGCGCGGTCAGCCAGAAGGCGTGGAAGGCGGTCGAGACGTCGAAACTGCCTAAGTTCTATTTCAACTTCAAGAAGTACAAGAAGGCGTACATTGATACCGATACTCCGTTCACATCCGCCATCACGCTCGTCATCGGGCTTAAGAAGGCGATAGAGAAGATTACTGCCGAAGGCGTGGATAATGTCATCGCCCGCCACAGGAAGTCGGGCGTCGCGATACGCGCTGCGGCGAAAGCGCTGGGGCTTCAGGTGTTCTCCAAATCCCCATCGGACGGCGTTACGGGCATCGTAATACCGGACGCTGTAGGCGCTGACAATGTCATAAAGATAATGAAGACCGAATACGGCGTGACACTTGCCGGAGGGCAGGATACGCTTAAGGGCAAGATCGTCAGGGCCGCGCACATGGGCGGCATCGATCAGGAGCATGTGATAGAAGCTTTAAAGGCGTTTGAAGCCGCGCTCGCGAAGCTCGGGCATAAGTTCACATCCGGCGCCGGCGTAGAGGCCGCGAAGAAAGTTCTGGGGGTATAAAATGACATACAAAGTCCTGATAAGCGATTCGCTTTCCAAAGAGGCAGTCGATATACTTGAAAAAGAAAAGTCCTTGAAGGTCGACGTGAATACCAAGCTCACCCCCGAACAGCTTAAAGAGGTGATAAAGGATTATGACGCGCTCCTTGTCCGCAGCTCCACAAAAGTCACCAAAGACGTTATCAATGCCGGAACCAAGCTAAAGATAATAGGCAGGGCCGGCGTTGGGCTTGATAACGTAGACCTTGAGGCCGCTTCCAAGAAGGGCATCATAGTCGTAAACACTCCCGGAGGGAATACCATATCGACTGCCGAGCACGCCTTTACGCTGATGCTCTCCATGTCCAGGAATATCGGCCTGGCCGATGCCTCCATGAAGAGGGGCGAGTGGGAGCGCAAGAAGTTTATGGGAGTCGAGCTCTACAGAAAAACGCTTGGGATCGTGGGATTGGGAAGGATCGGCACCGAAGTGGCCAAACGCGCGCTCAGTTTTGAGATGAGAGTGCTCGCTTATGATCCGTATCTTTCAATGGAGAAGGCCAAGCAGCTCGGCATAGAATCCGTCGATCTGAACACTATATATAAGGAATCCGATTACATCACAGTCCACACTCCTCTTACGGATGACACGAAGCACCTCGTCTCCGACAAGGCTTTTGAGGTAATGAAGAAGGGCGTCAGGATACTCAACTGCGCCAGGGGCGGCATCATAGACGAAGCCGCGCTCATCCGCGCCATCGAGTCCGGCAAGGTCGCAGGCGCTGCTCTCGACGTATTCGAGGACGAGCCGCCAAAGGACCCGAAGCTATTGAAGATGGAGAAGCTGCTCCTCACGCCGCATCTCGGCGCATCCACGGAGGAAGCACAGGTCAACGTAGCCATCGACATAGCCAATACGGTCATCGATTATCTCATAAAGAGCTGCATCCGCAATGCCGTCAACGTCCCGTGCGTGGATCCGGAGATATTGAAAGCCATAGATCCGTACTTAAAGCTTATCGAGAAGATCGGCTCTATCCATGCCCAGCTTGCGGAAGGGCATGTGAAGAGGGTAAAGATAAAATACGTAGGAGAGCTCTTAAGGTATGATGTGACGCCGCTCACGCTTTCGTTCGTTAAGGGGCTCCTCACTCCGATACTCCAGGAGACGGTCAACTTCGTCAATGCGCTTGTGATAGCTAAAGAGCGCGGGATAAACATCGTCGAGTCGAAGACCGCTGCGGTCGAGGATTTTACATCGCTCATCTGCGTAGAGGTCGAGACGGATAAGGGCACCAACGGCATAGAAGCCACGCTATTCACAAAGGTCGACCCCAGACTGGTGAAGCTGAATGAGTTCTACGTGGATGCCGTTCCCGAAGGATATATGATGTTCATACAAAATAAAGATGTCCCGGGCATCATCGGCCAGATAGGGACTATCCTGGGCAGGAACAAGATCAATATAGCCGGCATGTCGTTCGGCCGCGACGAGAAGGGCGGCAAAGCGGTCTCCGTCCTCAATATTGACAGCGACGTGCCGAAAAATGTAATGGATGAGATCCGGAAAGCGGAAAACATCTATGGCGCGAAGCTGGTAAAATTATAAATAACAGAAGGGTAACGCGACATGGCAAAGAAGAAAGAGAATAAGATATATCTGATCGACGTCACTAACAGGGATGGCGTGCAGACCGCAAGGCTGGGTCTGGCAAAACTGCAGAAGACGATGATAAACATGTACCTGAACGAGATGGGCGTGTCCCAGTCTGAGTTCGGTTTTCCCGTTACGCATCATGAGACCAACTATATAAATGCGAACCTTGAGCTTGCCAGGATGGGCGTTCTCCAGCCGATAAAGCTTAGCGGTTGGATACGGGCGATCAGGCAGGATGTCGAGAAGGCCTGCAAGATGACAAGAGTCGAGAACCTCAACCTTTCTATCTCAACATCAGAGCAGATGATACGCGGCAAATTCCAGGGCAAGTTCTCGAAGGACCAGGTAATAAAGGAGATGGTCGAAGCGGCCCAGACGGCCAGGAAGCTCGGGATAAAGATCCTCGGGGTCAATGCCGAAGACGCGTCCCGCACGGATATCGACTTCCTGATAAAATTCGCAAAGGCCGCTAAGAAGGCAGGCGCCGACAGGATCCGTTATTGCGATACGCTCGGATACGACAGCCCATTCTCGATATATGAGAGGGTGAAGATGCTGGCCGAGACAGTGAAGATCCCGATAGAGCTTCATTGCCATAATGACCTCGGCATGGTCGTAGGATGTTCCATCGCGGGAGCGCAGGCAGCCATAGACGCGGGCGTTGATGCTTATATCAATACGACAGTTAACGGTATCGGCGAAAGGGCGGGCAACTGCGACCTCGTGAGCGTCATACTCGCGATCAAGTATTCGAGCGGTTTGTCAGGGAAGTATTTATTGGATGAGCGCATCAAGCTTAACTGCGCATGGAAGATCGCGAAGTATGCTTCTTACGCTTTCGGGATACCGATACCCATAACCCAGCCCGGCGTTGGCTCCAATGCATTCGCCCACGAGTCAGGCATACATGCCGACGGCGCGCTAAAAGACAGGCGTAACTACGAACTTTATGATTTCGAGGAACTTGGAAGAGGCGAGCCCGAGATAATCGAGACAGGCAGGCAGATAACTACGGGCGAGTATAGCGGCATAAAAGGCTTCCGCAACGTCTATGACAAGCTGGAGGTCAAGTTCAAGGATGACAGGGAAGCCGCGAAGATATTGGAGCTTGTGAGATACGCGAATGTCCACACCCAGCAGCCGCTGACTGAGGATGAACTCAAGTTCGTGGCAAAGTATCCGGATATCGCGCGCAAGATATTCACGATGTCTCCGCTTGCTTAATATAGAGGTGCATATGAAACGAATAAAGGTAGCTTTATTGACAGTGGCGGCCCTGGCCGCATTTTCAGTGACCTCGGCGCTTGCCCAGGAAGAGGAAGGGCTTATCCCGAGGCTTATGAAACGTTTCCAGAAGAAAGAGGCGAAGGCCGCGCCGAAGAGCGCTGTACCAAAAGAGGCGCCCGCAAAACCTGCAGCGCAGGCTCCTGTCCCGTCAAAGGCAACTCCTCCTCCGATGAGCGACGTAGCGAAGGCCGCAGCTGAAGATATAAAGGCAAAAATGCCGACTCCCGTCACAAAAGTGGCCGACCCTCTGAAGGAGATGTCGAAGGGAGAGCTCATCAAGGAGATCACGGGCGAGCTCGATGACGAAGATGAGATCCTCGACTATATACCAAATATCAAGAAGCTTAAGGATGAGAGCGGCAAAGAATATTATGCTTATAAGATCGACGAAAAAATGGTAAGGCTGGAGGATCTGGGCCGCGAAAAGCTTGAGGCTATACTTAGCAGCATATATAACCAGGGGACTCTGATCCGGACCGAGCGCATAACCAGGCAGCTTGAGACCATAAGAGACGTGCAAAATATTACAAGACAGACTGATGCCGCTTCGCGGAGAGTCCCGGTCGTCCCTAGTATTCCACAACAACCGCCCGTAGTGCCGAGAGTTACTACGGCGCCGACAGGTTCTTCCGCTCAGCCGCCGGCTGCGCCTCCGCGGATCCCGCCGTCCCCGCCGGCCCAAACCAGAAGATAAGGAACATAAGATGCCAAATGTCGTCATTATAGGAGCACAATGGGGTGATGAGGGTAAAGGCAAGGTCATAGACATCCTCGCGCCAAAATCGGATTTCGTAGTCAGATACCAGGGCGGAAATAACGCCGGTCATACGGTAGTCATCGGCAAGGATAAGTTCGTCCTGCACCTGATACCGTCGGGCATACTGCATAAGGGCAAGATCTGCGTCATAGGTAACGGCGTCGTCGTAGACCCAAAGGCCCTGCTTGAAGAGATCGCGATGCTTGAAGCCAAGGGCGTAAAAGTCGACGGCAGGCTCTTCATAAGCAATGAAGCCCACATAATATTTCCGTATCACAGGAAGCTCGACGAGCTGAAGGAGAAGGCGAAGAAGAAGAAGAAAATAGGCACTACCAAGAAAGGGATCGGCCCGTGCTATTCCGATAAGGTGGCGCGGTCAGGCATCAGGCTGATAGATCTGTTGAATGACCGAGTCCTGAAGGAGAAGCTAAAAGCGAATCTCGCAGAGAAGAACCCGATATTTACGAAGATCTACGGGGTTTCCGGATATTCCTTTAAGACGCTCTATAAAGAATATAAGGGCTATGCCGCTCGCATAAAGAGATATGCCCGCGATACCACGGTCCTCCTTAATGACGCGATCGCCTCCAAGAAGAGCATCCTCTTTGAGGGCGCCCAGGGAACGCTCCTCGACGTAGATCACGGCACGTATCCTTTCGTAACATCATCGAACGCCACCGCCGGCGGCGCCGCTACCGGCACAGGCGTAGGCCCGTCGAAGATAGATAAGGTGATAGGCATAGTCAAGGCATACACCACCCGCGTAGGGGAGGGGCCTTTCCCGACCCAGTTCGACCCGGATCTTTTAGAGAAGATAAGGCAGAAGGGCGGAGAGTTCGGAGCGACTACCGGGCGGCCGAGAAGATGCGGCTGGTTCGACGCTCTTGTGGTCAGGCATTCGGTAAGGGTGAATGGCCTCGATGAGATAGTGATAACCAAGCTCGATGTCCTCGATGAGCTTAAGAGCATTAAGATATGCACCGGTTACAGATACAAGGCAAAGACATACAGGGATTTTCCGTCAGACATTGAGATCATTAAGAACTGCGAGCCTGTCTACGTGACTATGCCAGGGTGGATGACCGATACCGGTAAAGTGAAGTCGTATTCGCGTCTTCCGGTCAACGCGAAGAAGTATCTGGATTATATCCAGAAGCTATTGGGCACCAAGATCGTGCTTGTATCGGTCGGGTGCGACAGGAAGCAGACGTTTTCCAACCGATAGAGATCTCTTCGTTGCTACTGAAGGCTGAATACAATGAGTAATCCAGGCAGCGTTCCTCAGCACATCGCCATCATCATGGACGGTAACGGCCGCTGGGCCAAAAAGCGCTCTCTCCCCAAGATAATGGGCCATCTGGAAGGCACAAAGCGGGTTGACGAGATAACCGAAGCTGCCTCCGCGATGGGCATCAAGGTCCTTACCCTCTACACTTTTTCGACCGAGAACTGGAAGAGGCCCAAGGAGGAGATCGACGCCCTCTTTAAGCTTCTGGACCAGAATCTTTCCGAGAAAGAATCGAAGTTCATCGATAACAACATCAGGTTCTCTGTCATAGGCAGGATAGACCGCCTGCCGGCATCCACTCAAGCGATGCTGAAAAAGGTTATCGGATCAACCAAAAATAATACAGGGATGATCCTTAATCTCGCCCTCAACTATGGCTCGAGGACAGAGATCGTGGACGCCCTCCGCGCCATTTCGGCGGATGTGAAGTCCGGCCGCCTTTCAGCGGATGAGATAGACGAGAAGAAGATATCCGGCTATCTCTATACCAGAGACCTTCCCGATCCCGACCTCATGATAAGGACATCCGGCGAATATCGCTTATCGAACTTTCTTCTGTGGCAGCTTTCGTATTCCGAGATATATGTCGTAGATAAATTTTGGCCCGACTTCAAACCTAAGGACCTGGAAGATGCAGTGGCCGATTTCCAAAAGCGGGAGAGAAGGTATGGTGGATAAGTCTAGCCTCGCAAAGCGCGTCTGGAGCTCGTTTTTAATACTTTCGCTGGCCGGCCTCGTGGTATTCGTCTTCCCGAACTGGGTGTTCGCGATTTTGGCATCATCACTGATCGGGTTTGCCCTCGCTGAGTTCTTCGGCATCGCCGAAAAGAAAGGGATATTCGTATATAAATATTTCGGCGTCATAACAGGCATGCTCGTCCCGATCATCACGTATTTTCAGATGGGCATGGAAGGGTACTTCACCCTCGAGCCGTTCCTCATAATGATAGCCTGCTTGTTTCTCTTCGTCCTGCAGTTCACAAGGCGCGATACGTCCCAGGCGATAACCAGCATATCCGTGACCATGTTCGGGCTTCTTTATATAGCATGGCTGTTCTCATTTTTCGTGAAACTTAAGTTTTTGCCTGACGGCTCGCTTCTGGTGGCATTCCTCATACTCGTGACGAAGATAGGCGACGTGGGCGCGTATTTCGTCGGCGGTTCTATGGGAAAGCGCACGCTCATACCGCGCATCAGCCCCAAGAAGACCGTGGAGGGCACCGTAGGCGGGCTCGTCTTAAGCCTCCTGGCCGCCCTATTAAGCAAGAGCTTCCTTCCGAAATTCCCCATGGGGCATCTTTTTACGCTGGGTATCCTTCTTGGCATACTTGGGCAGGTCGGAGACCTTGCCGAATCTGTGTTGAAGAGAGATTCCGGGGTCAAAGACTCAGGCGCCAACATGCCCGGCTTCGGAGGCGTCCTCGACATGATCGACAGCCTCATATTCACCGTCCCGATATTCTATTTCTACGTAGTGGTGTTGATGAAATGACCCAGAGACTCGCGATACTAGGCTCCACAGGCTCCATAGGCGTAAATGCGCTTGATGTCGTCTCCAGGCTTCCGAAGGGATCGTTCCGCATTACCGCGCTGTCCGCGGATTCTAACATAAAGCTTCTCGCCGAACAGGCCAGAAGGTTCAGGCCCAAGATCGTATCCGTAGGATCCGAAGAGCTTGCCGTGAAGATAAAACGGCTTTTGCCTTCGGGCATAAAAATTTCCGTGAATCGGGAGGGCTTATGCGAGACAGTTTCAAGAAGCGATGTTGATATCGTCCTCTTCGCCATAAGCGGAAGCTCGTGCCTCGAGCCTCTGGTCAAAGCAATAAAAAATAAAAAGCGGATAGCGCTCGCCAATAAGGAGTCGCTCGTATCGGGAGGGGCGGTCGTCATGAAGCTCGCCCGGAAGAACGGCGTTCGGATGATCCCGATCGACAGCGAGCATAGCGCGATATTCCAGTGCCTGGACGGAAAGAGGGCCCTTGCGAGGAAGATATATCTCACCGGTTCCGGCGGGCCGCTCCTGGATATCCCCAAGAAGAGGTTCGACACCATGCCGCAGGAAGCCATATTGAACCATCCCAAGTGGAGGATGGGCAGGAAGATAACCGTAGATTCCGCAACTATGATGAACAAGGGGCTCGAGATCATAGAGGCGAAGTGGTTATTCGAGGCTTGCGAAAGCTCGATAGAGGTGCTGGTCCATCCGGAGGCGATAGTCCACTCGATGGTCGAGTTCGTTGACGGGAGCATTATCGCGCAGCTCGGCGTGCCGGATATGCGCATACCGATACAGTATGCGCTCACATATCCCTCAAGGATCGCGACGCGCATGCCGCGGCTCGACTTCTCGGTTACGACGAGCCTTTCGTTCCGGTCTCCCGACATAGACAAGTTCCCGTGCCTGGGCTTGGCGCGCGAAGCGCTGAAGAAAGGATCCACGCATCCGGCGGTCCTCAATGCCGCGGATGAAGAGGCTGTCAGATGTTACCTCGAAGGGGGGATAAGATTTACTGCGATACCGAAGATAATAGAGAAGGTCCTCGGGCGGCACAGGAGCCCGAAGGCAGGTTCCTTGTCACTTGATAATATAACTGAAGCAGAAGAGTGGGCAAAAGAGGAGGCTAGATCACTTTGCTATCATTAATCTATTTTATTTTCGTACTTAGCATACTGGTGCTGATACACGAATTCGGACATTTCATAGCCGCCAAGCGGCTCGGCGTCCGAGTTGAGAAGTTCTCTTTCGGTTTCGGCCCTAAGATATTCTCGGTGAAGCGAGGCGAGACGGAGTATCTGTTGTCAGCCATCCCGCTCGGAGGATACGTGAAGATGTCCGGCGACGAGCCCGGCGAAACACTTCACAACAAAAGCCACGAATTCCTTTCGCGCTCTGTAGGGGACCGTTTCAAGATCATATTCGCAGGGCCCCTGTTCAACTATATCCTCGCTTTCCTTATATTCTCCTTCATATTCATGTTCGGAAGCCCCACTCTAACTACCGAGGTGGGCAACCTCCTTAAAGACTATCCTGCGCAAGCCGCGGGCGTCAAGGTGGGAGACAAGATCATAGCTGTCGACGGAGTGGCCGTGAAATATTGGGAGGATATGACCGCCATAATACATAAGCATACGGAAGGATCGATAAAGCTATCCATGGTACGCGCTGGCAGCCCTATAGAGATCGAAATAAAGCCGACAGTCCGCGAGACCAAGGATATATTCGGAAAGAAGGTCTCGATAGCCCTTGTCGGCATAGCGCCTTCCCAGAGGATAGAGAATGTCAAATACGGTTTCTTCAAATCATTCTGGATGGGGCTCAGGAAGGTCGTGGACCTCACCGTCATAACATACAAGGCCTTGTGGGCGATATTTACCGGGCAGATGTCTGTCAAAGAGTCTATGACAGGCCCGATAGGGATATTCGTGATAACAGGCCAGGCCGCGAAGATGGGGCTCATCTACATATTCCACCTCATGGCGCTATTGAGCGCTTCGCTTGCGATATTCAACCTCCTGCCGCTGCCGATACTGGACGGAGGGCACATATTGTTCCTCGCAATAGAGAAGATAAGGCGTAAGCCCCTTTCGATGAAGGCGCAGGAAGCTGTCGCCAATTTAGGCGTAGCATTCCTTATACTTCTCACGGTATTCATATTCTATAATGATATCATCAAGTTCGGCATCGTGGAGAAGGTGACAGGGGTATTCAAGAAATAATATGATAAAGCGCAAGAATACAAGACAGATCAGGGTAGGAAAGGCGAGGATAGGGGGCCCGGCACCCGTCTCGATACAGTCGATGACGAATACAGACACTTCCGATACCCGCTCGACCATAGCCCAGATCAAGAACCTTGAGAAGGCCGGCTGCGAGATCATAAGGGTAGCCGTAAAGAGTTTTGACGATGCCGCGGCCGTGTATGATATAAAGAGAAACATAAATATACCGCTCGTCTGCGACATACACTTTAATCATCTTCTCGCCTTGGAGTGCATAAAGAATGGCGCTGATAAGATACGCCTTAATCCCGGCAATATAAGAAAAAGAGAGCATATTGCGCTTGTTGTAAAGGCGGCGAAGAGGGCGGGGATACCTATCAGGATAGGTGTAAACTCGGGGTCGGTGGCAGGGGCAAGGGTCCAGGGTCCGGGGTCCAGGAAAAAACTGGCGAGCGAGCTTGTGAAGGCAGCTATGGGCTACATCAAGTTCTTTGAAGAGCTAAAGTTCCGTGATATAATTATCTCGCTCAAGGCCTCTGATGTCGCGGCTACGATCGAGGCCTACAGGAAGATGTCCGAGGCTTGCGATTATCCGCTTCATCTGGGCGTGACTGCCGCAGGGCCTTATGATACGGGGGTCGTGAAGTCTTCCATAGGAATAGGGTCGCTACTCATGGACGGGATAGGCGACACGATCCGCGTGTCGCTGACATCGGATCCGGTGAACGAGATCCATGTAGGAAAAAAGATATTAAGCGCTCTCGGCATACGAAGATTCGGACCCGAGATAATATCATGCCCGACGTGCGGAAGATGCCAGGTGGATCTAATAAAGCTCGTAGAAGAGCTGGAGAAAAGGGTCCAGGGTCCAGGGTCCAGGGTCCAGAATTTAAAGATTGCCATGATGGGATGTGAAGTCAATGGACCAGGTGAGGCGGCTGAAGCAGATATAGGTATCGCATTCGGAAAAGATTCAGGAGTATTATTTAAGAACGGGAAGATAATAAAGAAGATAGCAGCAAAAAACGCAATTAAAGAGATATTAAAGCAGATAAACACGATTTAGAGAGAATCTCATGCGCTGGACAAATGCACTGATCCCTACGCTTAAAGAAGACCCGCAGGACGCGGAAGTCATAAGCCATAAGCTTATGGTCCGCGGTGGGTTCATTAGAAAGCTCTTTTCGGGAGCGTATTCATACCTTCCCCTGGGGCTCAGGGTCCTGCATAAGATCCAGGCTATCATAAGAGAAGAGATGAATGCAGCCGGCGCGCAGGAAGTGCTTCTTCCGGCCATACATCCTCCGGACCTGTGGAAACAGACGGGCCGCTATGATGTCCTCGGAGATGTGCTTATAAAATTTAAGGACAGGCATGGCCGCGAGCTGGTGCTTGGCCCTACCCACGAAGAGATCATAACAGACCTTGTGGCCAATAACGTGAAGTCATATAAGAATCTTCCGCTCACCCTCTACCAGATCCAGACAAAGTTCAGGGACGAGCCGAGGCCCCGTTTCGGAGTGATGAGGACCTCGGAGTTCATCATGAAAGATGCGTATAGCTTCGACTGCGATGCCGATGGCCTTGAGAAGAGCTATGAGAAGATGTATAAAGCCTACTGCAGGATATTTTCAAGGTGCGCCCTTCCGTATATCCCCGTAATGGCTGACCCCGGCATGATGGGCGGTAATGTCTCCCATGAGTTCATGGTGCCTTCAGAGGCGGGTGAGGATCTCATTGTCACTTGTGAAAAATGCGGGTATGCGGCTAGCACGCAGATCGCTAAATGCGTGGAGGGGCCAGGGTCCAGGGTCTCCCGCCCGTCCGACATCGAGGGGCGGGACAGGCAGGGTCCAGAAGAAAAACTGCCGATCAAAGAAGTGAACACGCCCAATACGACCACCATCGAGAAAGTTGCGGAGCTTCTCAAGATTCCTCAGACAAAACTGATAAAGACCCTCATCTATAAAGCTGACGGTGCCCCTGTCGCGCTCCTTATAAGGGGAGACCATGAAGCGAATGACGTTAAACTCAAGAATTATCTTAAGGCAGGCGTTCTGGAGCTTGCCGATGAAGACACGATAAAGCAGGTGACCGGAGCGCCGGTAGGTTTTTCAGGGCCCGTAGGGCTTAAAGGCTTAAAGATCATTGCCGACAACAGCGTCCAGGGCATTACAAATGCCGCTACAGGCGCGAACAAGAAAGATATGCATTTCGTAAATGTTAATATGCCAAGGGATTTCCAGATCCCTGAGTTCGGGGACTTCAGGGTCATCACAAAAGATGATAAATGCCCTTCTTGCGGGGTCGCTATACAGATCAAACGCTCCATAGAGGTCGGCCATACATTCAAGCTCGGGATGAAATACTCCGAATCGCTCAACGCAAGGTTCCTTGACAAGGACGGAAAAGAGAAGGTCGCGATAATGGGCTGTTACGGGATAGGCGTCAACCGCATAGCCTCGACCCTCATAGAGACGTCGAATGACCAGAACGGGATAATATGGCCGCTTTCGATAGCTCCCTACGAGGTGGTCATAATAGGCCTTAATATGGATGACGCGAAGGTGAAAGAACTGTCCGAGGGCGCGTATAAGGCGCTTACAGATTCAGGGTTCGACGTATTGTTCGACGACAGGGCGGAGTCCGCAGGCATAAAGTTCAAGGATGTGGACCTTGTTGGCATCCCGATAAAGGTCGTGGTCGGCGCTAAGAACGCGAAGAATGACATTGTCGAAGTGAAGCTTCGCAAAGACGGCAAGGTGGAGCTTGTCAAGATAGGCGAGCTTGCATCCTACCTTACTAAGCTCAAGGCTAGTCTAAAGTAACTTCTATAAGATTGTTATCCTGGCGCGCTATGCGGAGGAATTCGCTGCGCGGGATCAAGAATGAAGGCCGTGCGATATCATTCGCGACGGCTTTTCCGTTTATGGAGACCTTCGTCAGAAAGTAATTTCCGTAATCCTTCTTCGCGTTATTTATATAACGCACCTCTATATGTTTTCCCGCAAAAGTTGCAGATATCGATATAGAGCGGCTCATAGAGAACTGTTCCCGCACGAGCTTCGGCTCCAGCTCGAGATCGCCGTAACTGCCGCGCACGCCGTAAACTTGCGTAAGAAGCGTGAGCATATACCAGCTTGCCGAGCCTGTCAGGTAGCTGTACATGCCGCGCCCATCGCCGTCAAAATACTCGGGGAGACACGGATATATCTTGCTCGTTTCCGTATCGACGGCCATCTTATATATCGAGTCCAGCACTTCGAAGCCTTCCCTGGCGAACTTTCTGAAATATAGCCCATATGCGAACATTACGGCCATGTGGTTAAAGAATGCGCCATTCTCCTTGTCGCCATAAGCGAATGAGAAAGCCCTGCCGAGAGAGTGCATCTCGGCCTTAAAATCGGTGTTCAGGCGGAAGCCTCCGAGCTTAGTATCTTTAAGATATTTCTTAGCGTTCTTGAACAATATCGCGATATCCTTATCCGAAGCTATTCCGCTCATGACGGGGAATACCTGGCCGGTGAGGGTCATCATGACCGAGCCTTTAGACTTTCCATCGACCCTGTTTTTGTCATTATCATAATAGCCGTTAAAGAAACCTTCTTTAAGCCATTCATTTTTTCTTATATGGCTGCGTATCCACGAGGCCTTCATCATCAGGTCCGAGATCAAGTCATCCTTTGACACGGCTATCCGCTCTCCGCTTACCTCTGCCTTGACCGCATTAAAATAGTTGTTGAGAAGCCTGTGTTTCTGGTTTATGTCATCATAGTCGATGGGGGATGATGTGATGGAATCGAGCAGTATCCTGAGCTCCTTCAATACGATTATCTCGTCCTGTCCGAGTTGTCCGACCATCTCGCATATCGATTCGAGGTTGCGGCCATACATCGAAGTGAAGGCGACAGATTCGCCGTATTTGGCGGCCATATCAAGCCCGTCATTCCAGTCGGCATTCTCGAGCCTTATATGATTGTGCGGGCCTACGTTAAAGAACTGGACGAGGTTCTGCGCGAGCATATGCTCCAATATGGTGCCGCGGTATGTCCTGGAGGTCCTGGTCTTAAGTTCTCTGCCGTATTGCGGATTCCATGCGCGGTCTATCTCGCGATTCCGCGAGAGCCAGTGATCGCGGAAATACGGGACATCTTCAAGGAGTATCTTTATGTCACCGGTATTGTGAATATAAAGGTGCGTTGTTATGAGCGGCCATATGCCGTGGTCCATCCAGACGCGCGCTATGTTATTGCGGTCGGCTATGAATTCTCCGGGCCTCTGGCCGATTATGGTGGCATTTGAGCCGTCTATGCGCACTCCGGCGAAATTATTGACCAGCATAGAGCGCACCTTTTCAGGATTATTGAGGATCAGGGAGAGACAGTCCTGCCATAGGTCGCGCCAGCCTCTGCCGCCCCGGCCATAATCAAAGTCGGGAAGGAATGAGCATCCGAATATCTTTCTTAAGGTCGGCTGGACCCCGACCCACATGACCCAGTTGTCGAACAGGCGGTCTTCCGTTTTTACGGCTACCTCCGAACTCTTCCTCTGCCAATATCCCTTTGTCTCGTCAAGGGACTTAAACACTTTCTTTACGGAGTTGAACTTATTGAATATGCTTTTCGACTTCTTTTTGTCGTCGGTCACGCCCATGACTATGATGTATGAAGATGACTGGCGCGGCTTTAACGTCAAGGGAGAGAACTTAAGGCCTGCCATCGCTTCTTTTCCCTGAAAGCTCTTCTTATTGGGCGGAATGTCTTTCAGGATGGCATCAGGCGCTTCAAGGTCAGAGCCGTCTCCCGTAAAACATTCCTGGGATGGATATATCTGTTTCGGGCCTTTCCCGGACGAGTCTATGCCGAATACAAAGTATGAGTTATGGTTCTTCCTGTGGCCTGATTCGTCAAATAGAAGGGTGGGCGTCACTATCACGCCGGAAGCTTCGACACATATCCTGTTCAAGAGCGAAGATACATGCCGGTGATCGCGCAGATTATCAGATGATCTTGCATATACGGGTATCGCGGCAGTCGGCGTGAACTTTATATTTGCGTTCGATATGTTGGTTATTTCAACCAGCATTATCTCTACAGCCTCGCCGCTGGAAGGGATGAATGATGTCACCTCAGCCCTTAAGCCCATTCGCATATTTTCACGTATCGCGGCATGCCAGAGAAATCCGGCCTTCAGACCGAATTTATCTTCTTTTATAGCGCGCAGATCCTTTGATACGCCTGTCGCTGACCACGATTTCTCGGGATTGATATATATCCATAAGTTGCGGCTGGACTTTGAATTGGACAGATCTATGCGGGATACTGGCTCAAGCAGGAATGAGTTATTGCCTGTTTTTAAGTCGCCGTGCAGATCGGGCGTTATTGAAGACATCGTAGGATGTGAATTACAGAGGGGGAAGTAGAGGCTCTTTATCTTGTCCGCATCAAGCGATACGAATGAACCATCTTCATCTATGAACTTCCATAAAGGTCTCTTCATAAGAATTCTGAATTTATCATAATGAATTTCTTTTTGCAAGAAAATTATCAAGCTATTGTTAGGCTATACAAAATGTAGATAATTAAATTGTTTATGATATAATTATTATGTATACTTTAATTAGGAATATAATAGTTCTTTTTATATGATGTAATCGCAAACCATCCGAAAGTATGGGACGCAAAGCTATAGGGCCCTCGGCGAAAGCCAGGGCAGCCAGTTGCCGTTTAAAGCTAACGTAAAGCTCGAATGTTTTAGTGTAATCCCAATCTTTTCGAAGGTTGGGATTTTTTTTATTCGCATCTATTAGGAGTAAATAACGTGAAAATAAAACCTATCATTACAATACTGATAATTACCGCAGGCTTGCTCCTCACCGCTATGCCGGCGCAGGCGCTTGAGAATAAGCTTGTCGCATATTGGACGCTCAATGAACAACCAGGCGCAACTCAGGCGGCTGATACAGCAAATGGAAATAATGCCGGTTTTGCCGAGACAACTCCTGCCGTAGGGCAGACGGGCCAATACGGAAGCGCGTACTATTTCGATGGGGCGGATTATCTGCAGACGCCTAATGCTGCGAATTTGACTTTTGGATCAGGAGACTTTACTGTCAGCCTTTGGGTCAATACTGCTCAGGCTTCCGGCAATCATATCGGTCTTTTCTCAATAAGGTCTTATATTCCCAATACAACAACCAGGTCAGAGATAATAGAGATGACGATATACGGCAATCAGATGGCTACATACATCTCTGACAGTTCAACGAACGACCACTGGGCTCAAGCGTATAATACCGGTCCAGCTGTGCTTAACCAGGGATGGCATCGCCTTACATTGATAAAAGAAGGGTCGACCATGAAAACCTATGTGGATGCCACTTCTGCGGGCACGTCATCCGCTTATTTGAGCGGATTTAATTTTAATGATTCTACCCATTACGTAGAAATGGGATGGCGCAGTGATATACCTTGGAGATATTTGACAGGCTATCTGGATAACATTGCAATTTGGGATAGAGCCCTGAGCTTATCCGAATTTACGAATATCGAAAGATTCGGCGCCGAGGCATATGAATATCTTGCCCGTGACCTGGGATATACAGGCACCCAGATCGACTCATTGTGGGCGCTCAATGGCAATGATGGAGCGTCGCTTGCCATAGGCGATACTACCTGGACGTACAGGTCGAATCCTTCCTGGGGAGCCGGTCATATGATCGGCGATATGTGGACAGTAGGTAACATGACATATCTAAAGCTTGGCAGCGGTTTAGAGGGCGAGGGTCCTTTGAGCGTCCCCGAGCCGGCGACGGTCGCGAGCCTGATAAGCGGTATTTTTATGCTCAGTTTCCGAAGGATTTTAAAAAGAAAATAGAAAATAGATGAAAACAAAAATAGTTATGACAATTTTAATAATTACTGCAGCGATACTCCTCACCGCCATGCCGGGGTATGCAACAACATATGAGGATTCGCTTAAAGCATATTGGAAATTCGATGAACCAGCCGGGGCTTCAGTGGCAGTGGACTCAATAAATGGTCTTAACGGTAATAATACTGGAGTAGCTACCGGAGCTCAGGGTAAGCATGGTAATGCGTACAGTTTTGATTTTGGAAATTATGTAAACATCCCAAATGGTTACACCAATACGATAAAAGGTGACAACACGCATACAGTCAGTTATTGGGTTCAGCAAACAGCTTATAATACTTATGGTGACGTTCATATAGATATGCCAGGGGCTGGTCTGGGATGGGCAATACAATGGTTGAGTTCTAACCAAATTTACTTATGCGTAGGCGGTGGTGGAAGGTTTCATAATCTATCGACACCTTTGAATTTGGGAGAGTGGTATAACTTTACTCTTGTCAAAACCGGATCAACAACCGGAGATTTTTATATAAACGGAGTCTTACAACCAGGCTCAGGCGGATTAGGGTCAACGTATGATGTGAATAGCGATTGGCTGATCGGAAGATATCATGGCGGAAGTACCTGGGATTTTAAGGGAGCTTTGGACGACATTGCAGTCTGGAACAGGGCGCTGGATGCTTGGGAAATTGAGCAATCCATGAATTATGGAGTCAATGCCTTCGAATATCTCAAAACCCAGCTAAGTTATGGCGATACCCAGATGGACTCCTTGTGGGGTGCATATACCAGCCATGACAGCGTTTCTATTAACGGCCTGACGTGGAACTACTATTCAGGGCTGATGCCGGGAGATGACGGTTCTAAGGCCATAGGAGATGCATGGACCTATAATGGCGGATATTATATAAAGCTTGGAAGCGGTATGGGTACAGGCGTTCCTGAGCCGGCGACGGTTGTGAGCGTTATCGGCCTGGCTTTGATGGGACTGGGCAGGATGCGCAAGAGGACGAAATCGCTTCTGTCGATACTGCTCCTTATGACAGCTATGCTTCTCATCGCCATGCCGGGGCATGCCGATTCCTACCGCCAGGAAGGCGCCCAGTTCAGGGTCAATACCTACACAACTGACGTGCAGGGCAGCCCAAGCGCTGCGATGGATGGGAGTGGTAATTTTATGATCGCGTGGGAAAGCAATGGCCAGGATGGAGACTGGTGGGGTATCTACAGCCAGAGATATAGTTCGAGCGGCGTCGCGGAATATGCGCAGGACCAACTGGTAAATACAAACATAGTCGGCCAGGAAAGATATCCGGTGGTCGCAATGAATGACGCAGGCAACGCCGTAGTCACCTGGCAAAATCCGCAGACGCACTGGGGAGTTGCTTATCAAAGGTATAATGCAGATGGCAGCAAAAATGCCGAAGGAGAGCTCCGGCCATATACGGGCGCCCCTTATTGGGCGTCGCAGCCCTCTTCGGCTATTGACACCGCTGGAAATTTTGCAGTCTCGTGGTATAGTGTGAATGGCGACGGCACCTATCAGTATATATTCACCCAAAGGCTCAATTCAGACGGCACTAAGAATGGCGCAGCTATACCGTCTCAATTAATCCAAAATCATGCTAACATGTCTTCGCCGAGTGTTGCAATGGTGCAGAATGGCGATCCAGGTGTTGATTTAAAATACGTGGTTGCATGGACAGCTGGCCCTCAAACAAATGAATGTGAGATCTGGAAGGCTACATATAATGCGGATGGAACGCCGATAGTAGGGACCGTAAAAGCAAGTCCAAACGATGCCAGTGTTGATGCGCTTCCCGCTGTTGCCGTAGCCGACAATGGTAACTATGTAATAGTCTGGCAAACCAATGAAAGCCAAGTTAGCTATGACATATATGGGAAAATTTATGATAAGGATGGAAATGTCATTAAATCGAAATTCTTAATTACATCAAGCACCCTGTATGACCAACAGTCGCCAAGCGTTGCCATGGATTCATCCGGCAATTTTATTGTCGTCTGGTCTGATAGTCATATAGATGGTTCGGGATATGGGATCGCGGCAAGAAAGTTTGATGCAAACGGCAATGCCCTGACCGCAGCAACAAGAGTGAACTCAGATACTACGGGAAGCCAATGGGCCCCTTCCGTAGCCCTCTCTTCAAATGGCGATTTTGTTATATCCTGGTATGGAGTGGGGACGAGCGATGCTGATGGTGTATATGCCACGCGCTACATATCCGAAGCGCCTTTCGAATCCCGGACGCTGAGCGGCAGTAATGTGACCGAATCGGCGAAACTCGATATGACGGTTTACGGGCCCGATGATAAAGGTAATCCTGCGCCTTCGAACGGCATGAATACATTCGCTTTCAGGATATATGATACTGTTGCTACGACCTATTTCAAAGATTTCTACCTTAATCTCCCCGGCTTTACTATAGACGCGGTAAATCAGGCAGGGTTCGTTGACTATTATTTAGAAGGCGTGGAGGGCATAGATCCTACCTCCTGGGATTGGGATGCGGATAATGAGCGCCTACATTTTAACTTTGGCAACAATGACCTTATAACGGGAAAATTTTCAGCCCTCATGTGGTACAGGTATGCAGGCGATGGGACATCAAACAGCATATCCGAGGGTTATACGTTCACGCTTGTCGATGACCCTATTCTATTTACCGGTCCCGGACCGAAGGATATGGGCGGGGAAGATGAGGGAGGAGGCGGAGGGGCTGTTCCTGAACCGGCAACGGTCGCGAGCGCGTTGAGCCTGGTAGCATTAGGGCTGAGAAGGGCAAGGAGAATTAGGTTATAACAAAAAGAGAGAAGAGGGAAGGCGAATAATTTTGCGGCTTAAAGGCGGCTATTTTTTTGTTAAAAATGTTAGGATATAAAAAAGACATATATTCTTACTTGTTTTTCTTCTTACGCGTGGTATAATCAATTTATATTTTTATAGCATTAAGAGAACAAATACAAAAACTATGAATAAAAAAATCATCTCAATAATACTACTCGCTTCATTTGTTGCTTTGCCGGCAGACTTGACTCTTGCCAAGCAAGGTGCGAATGTCGCACATTATGATCTTGCCCCAACATCCAACTTTAACGAGACCGATCCGACTGCTTCTTTCCAGAAAGAATCCGGATTTCTCTATCTAAGCGGGCTCATCAGCCAGGCGCTCTATCTCGACATCACCTCAGACGGCCTGAAGGGGCTCATCAAAAGAGAACTCTCTCATATAGATATTTCCAGGTTCTGGATCGCCGGGATAGTCAAGATCAAGAGAGAAATCGAAGGGAGGAAGGTCGCGTATTTTTACATTCCTTATGATCCAAGCGGGGATCGTGCGCGCATCTATCTGCGTTATTCGCTTTCTCAGGACAAGATCAATTCTCCGGATGCGATAAATCTTATTATAGATGGCAGGGAGATCTCGATCGAGACCGCAGCGGTATTGCCGAAACCGGAATTGACCTATACTGACACCCCGCCTGATCATGGCGCGGGCATGGTGCGCGATTCTGGATCGGATCGACGGGAACTTGCGGCGAAGGATAAATTCCTGTTGCGCAAGATAAAAGAGATGAGCGAGCGTTTCGAATCCCGCAAAAAATATTTTATAAATGAACTGCGCAAATGCGCGCGCAGCGATGGCATGCTTGACATCTCCTCATATACTAGAAACCGGGACGTGCTGATCGGCAGGTTCGGCGATCTATTTGTTCAGGGCCAGAAGGTGCCGGGTTTAGCGGAGACAGCCGCCCTCCGCAAAGAGATGGAAGATATTGATGCGATCGCCGAGAAAACTGTAGAGAAGAACAGGCGCGAGCACGCCAAGTTTGACCGCGAACCTCTGGAGAATTTTAAGGGTGCGATCGGCGTTCCGTATATTATGCCCGGCACCTCATATATATCCGGACGCACCAAGCTCAAACTCCATCGCGTGCGTTATCCGGATGCAGAAGACAGGAAAGAGTGCTGGGGGATAAATAATGATTATTTCTTCGAGGTGGAGACCGCCGGCGCAGATACGCCCTTCACAAAGCTATATTTCAGCATAAAGCAAAATAGTAAAGGTGAGATATCTATAGAGCTTCCGATCACATTCTCAGCTCTATTCAATAAGCTGATCTCTGAGGAGGGAGAGGCCATAAGATGGTTATGGAATAAGGCGCATGAGAACGGCAGCCTGATCCGCCTGTATGCCTCAAGCGAGCATGATGTTTCGCTGATATCGCAGTATATATATGACTACAGCGTAGACACAAAACTTCTCGCCGCGCAGCTTAGCGAGTCGCGAAGGCCTATAGCCGTTGAGGGAAGGCCTAAGTCATTCGGCCAGATGTCGCTCCGCGCGGATAAGGCAGATGATGCCCAGGAAGAGCTTCTTGCTTATGCCGTGAATGCGCTAGCGCGTAACAGGATAGAAGGGTGGGAGATATCGGATGATGAAAATCTCGAAAGAGAGTTTTCGCTTAAACATATGATGAGGGCCATGATGCCTGAGGCTGTCTCGAGGATAGGGCGCGGGGATATTCTTATTATAGGGCTCGGCAGGCATACGCATGAGATCGAGCTTATGTTCAAGCTGTTCCCGGATATACGTTCTGTCTCCATAGTAGACAATGACATAGGCAATCTTCTCCATATAAGGTTCAAGCTGCACGAGATGACGGGTATCGACGGGCGCAAGGTGAAGTTCCATCTTGCCGATTGCGGCAAATTACCTTTTAATGACGGGACATTCGATGCATGCTATTCTCACGGCGTCCTGGAAGATTCGCGCATGATAGGCGAAAAGACACTGTCCAAACAGGTGGGCGAGGTGAAGCGGGTGCTGAAGCAAGACGGGGTATACATGAGCATATGGTCCGATCCCAATATTTTCGAAGAGCATGGTTTCTCATTGCATATAGAGGGAGGCGCCACATTCCTTGCGTCGAAAGATGAGAATGTATTCATGCCGCAGGCCGTGACCACCCGCTCGAAAGTTGCCATGAGCTTTCTCGATTCGGTAAAACTCGCCGCTTCTAACGCGAAGAAGGAGAATAGACGGATAATTATAGGATTTGATACCAGCGGCTGGTTGCCCAATGCCCAGCAGGGGGCGGTACAGCCTCTCATAACCGAAGTATTGCGCCTGCAGAATGTACTGGCAAAGATGGGGCTGGACAATGTCCTGATCGTCAGAGGCGCGGGCGATGAGCTGGCGTTTGAGCTTGAGCGCATCCGCGCGCTATTTGATATTGATATGAAGAATGTCGTAGTTTTGGCAAGCGAAACAGCTTTAAATTCCAGGGCCTTTGACATATTCAGGAGCGCTGATGGCCATGAGCGCGCATTTCTCGCAGGAGTGGATCCAAAATACCTCGAGGAGATGGATTACGCGCAGTTACTCGAAATGCTGACTATAACAATCAATCTAGCCTTCGGCGATGCAGCAGCGAAGGCGGATGATAAGGATATAATGATCCAATATATAGGAAAGCGGCTCATACGCCTTATACCTATGGCAGAGCCTAAAGATTATGAAAGATTAAAAGGTATATACGAATCACAACGAAAAGCCCTGGTAGCGGCTTAAAAGGAGGAGCGTATGATTCTTAATACGTTCAAACGTAACAGATTTCTGAAATTCATGGCGGCAGCGGTGGCCTGCCTGTTCCTTATTAATGACCTGGCATGGGCATATCCCGATATTGGGCATGCACCAATAAGTGCAACCTTGACGCCGCCAAACTTCATGCAGTCCATGACAGATACTCGTCGCATTGGGATAGCGGTGGTCGGTTTTCTTGCGGGTATTGAGTCTAAAATAGAGGATATACACGTGAACCCTTATCCTGAGGTGAAGGGTAAAAGGGTTAAAATATTCTTCGATCACAAAACTATCTGGAAGATCAAAGACAATGAGTACTGGGTCATACCATGCAAGGTCAATGGCATAGAATATGAAGCCCTGGTAGGAGTTAAGGATAGGAGCCTTGCATCTGTAGTCCTCAAGGGCCATAGAGAAGACCCTGTCAAGACTGTCTCCGAGCAGCCGGAGGGGCACGATCAGGATGGGCGCGACAAGGTTTACAATGCATTTAAAGGCGTATTGTTCGCAGACGCAAAGCCATCTGTCAATAAAAAGAGTGCTATCGAAGCAGAGCGCACGCTGGACGATATCATCGCTCTCTACGGCTGGCAGTCTCTTGTCGAAGCGATGGATGACAGGAGCGGATTTACTGCGAGTGAATTAAATATCCTCGCCGAGCACCTGAGAAAGATCTATTCCCCTCAATATCTAAATGGCGATCCATCCCATATAGAGTTGCTTAAGAAACATGCCGAAGACGTGAGCGATGCCACAGAGAAGTGGGCGAGAACATATTTTGCCGGCAACCCTGAAATGGAAAGAATGGTGGCTTTGTTCAGGGTCGTTTCTCTTGCCCATGATATAGGTAAAGCAATAAGCGCAGAAAAACTGGCCATCCATTACAGCCATAAGAAGAAAGAGGCGATGACGCGGCAGGAGCTCGATCTTATCCATGAGCATTCGCACGACGCCTTCACGATATTAAGCAAGCATGGCATACGCCTGCCTCCGGAAGCAGTGCTTCTCATCGCCGTTAACCACGAACCAGAACTGCAAAATACGCTGAAAGGGTTTAGCGATAAGTTTTCCGAAAAGATACTGGCGCTTTCGATGTCAGATAGGTTCTGCGCGATGAGTGAGCACAGGCCTTACATGGAAAATGACGATGACAGCCAGAAGCCGTCGTCCGGTACGCCCGGAGTTCCCGGTACAGGCGATACCTTCCGGAAAGAGTCCGGTGAGAACAGGAAGACCGGTACAAGCGGAGAGAGTTTCTTTAAGAATATTTCGGACGGGCTCATGTCTCTCCTTGATTGGATCGACGGGATCCTCGACAGGATAAGCAACATACGATTCAGGGACCCGATAGTCCTTGCGGAGCTTGCCGGTACAGGCGCAAAAGTGTTTGCCGGTTTCAGGTTCCCGCTCATCCTTGCTATGTCCGGCGAGCATGCTCCGCAGGGGCATCCGTCGACAGGGCGCTCCAAAAGGATCCAATTCGAAGAAAATCCGGCATCAGCAGGCAAGCCTTCCACTGACAGCAAGAGGCCCCATTCGATAGATGCTACGATCCACTTCGGATTGTCCGATGACTGGCTGTCTGCGGACGAAGGGTCGCGGCCTACGATACTAACAGGTACATACGAAGTGTCAAATTGCCTTAAGCCGCAATTCGTCGCTGTGACGGCCATTAATGACATGGAAAAGATGCTGGAGCTGATGAAACAGTCCGCGAAAGGCGGAGACAGGAACTGGATCTTGCGCTCCTGCGCGCAGCATTCCAGGAAATATGAGTCGGGCGCACCGTATGCGATGTTCTCGCCCATAGACGAGATGAACCTTAGGCAGCGCATAAACCTCATGATCGGCACCGACGCCGGCGGACAGCTTCCGTTTTTGCAGAATATCCTTGATTATTACAGGAAGATCCTTAAAACCGACATGCTCAGGATCTACGTTGGGTCTAAGACGGGATATTTCCAGGTGAAGGACTTAAACTCAAAGTATCCCCATGAGCTTGACCTTGTGATCATGGTAAACGGCGATCGCGAGCTTGAGACTATCGAACTAACCGATGATTTCGTGAAATCTGTCCAAGGGCAGTTCGGAGAAGATGTCATAAATAAAGTCACGCTCAAGATCGTGGGTATGGAGACATTAAGGAAGGCCACCCAGAAAGAGCTTGTTCTGAACGAGGAAAGAAGGACCGAGCGCCTGCGGATGCAGGAATTTATGGTTGAGCTTTACAGGAAATATATACCGGCTGCGGGCAGCTGGTTCATGGAGGAGAGCGAGCAGTTCGCCGCTTCATTCAGCACTATGGAACAGAGTTATCTGGCGGGCAAGATCGCAGCTATGGAATCGAGGATGAGCGCTTGCAGTAAGCTGGAAAAGGAGCTGGAAGAGCTCAAACAGGAAGACGTCATCACCCAGCTTCAGGCGCGTCGCGATGAGATCAAGACCGAGCTCGGCACTTGTCTATCCTCGATCTCCAGGATCCAGCAGCTGATAGGCCCGCCCGACCAACAGAAGATGGCGCTCGCATCGCTGGAGACAGAGAAGAAGAGATTCGATACCGCAAAATCGACTTACAGGTCTATGAGCGTTGTCGCCAGGATGGGACACGATAAAACGTTTGCCTCATTCATGTTGCGTTACGACAAGTTCAAGCAGAACATGAAGGCTTATGCCGACCTGATAAAGCAAGTGAAAGACCTGCGCGCCGAGCTTGATGCGTGCGAGGCGGAGGTGCAGGCCCATCCTGGTGAACATATCAGGATAGGCGGTGAGATATCCGTCCTTCAAAGGGATATCGAGTTATTGGCCAAAGAGGTGGAGGATATGCAGATCGGTCGCCAGAGGCCGGGATCCGCTCTTATGCCCGGCTCGTTCATCCATAATAAATATAAGATCATCGGAGTCATCGGCAGGGGAGGGTTCGGCGTAGTCTACCGCGCGAAGGACGTGGATGAAGAGGCCAGAGGCAGGGAATCCGAGGTTGCGATAAAGATGGCAACCGTATTTCCCAATGACGCAGAGACCATAGCCTCCTTCAGGCGCGAGATATATTATCTTAATGAAAGGTTCGAAGGCGCCCCCATACCGGCATTCAAGGCCGTAGGTTCATATGGAGACAACCTCTATTTCGTCATGTCGCTCAAGAGATGCAAGACGCTCGCCGAGATAATACAAGATCTCAAGACCGGCAGGCTGCGTCTTAATATGTGGGAGAGGATGGTGCTCGCATACGCCGCGGCAAGGCTTGTTCTTGAATTTCAGGAGAAGACCCAGCTTATACACAGGGATATTAAACCTGCGAATTTGATGATACCGGTAGGTCCCGACGGCAACATCCTCATTCCTCCGCTGCCGGATGGGATCGAGCGCGGAACCAGGCAGGCCCGTAAGGCAATGGCGATATACCTTGATACCAGAGCGGTCAAGAGACTGTGGCTGAGCGCTTCTGTTATAGATCTGGGCATAGCAAAGCAAGGTGAAGGCGCGATCGACGAGGTGACCGGCGCAGAAACGATACTTCAGTCTTCAAAACCCACGGACCAGACCCTGGGAGGCCTTATAAAAGGGACCCTGAAATATATGGCGCCCGAACAGACGGATACGAGCCAGGGCGGCACGGTAAGCGGCAAGGCCGACATATATGCGCTCGGGGCATCGATATACGAGCTCCTTACCGGCGGCAACTTCCCTATAGGCGACGGCGTGCGCACCGGTGACGATGAAAGCAATGCCAAGATCGTCTATCTTAAACGCGAGAGCGATTCGATGGTCCCGGATGTCGTTATGCATGACCGCGTCGTGACCAGAGAGGACTATGCAAGACTGATGGTCATAGGTAGATCCGTCTCTAGGCGTTTCGTCGAGGCCGGCATCATAGTGGGTGATAACGGGAGCCTTATCGAGTGGCAGGATACGTGGGAATCAGGCCTTCCCTCGGACGTCAAGTGGAAATGGGCCCCGGCCGTAGTATTCAATAGAGCCAAGCTCATAAAAAATCTAAAGCGCATGGAAGCTTCCGAAGATTCCAAGATGAAGAAGATAGAGAAAGAGATAAATTCTATAAAGAAGAGCATAGCCAAGCTCGAAAAGAAAGCGCTTAAGTACGAAACGAAACGCAAGCCCGGAGTCGCCGAGATGCGGAAGGATCTTTCCGAGATGGCGGAGAGGATCAAGGCGCTGAGCTCGGAACTCTCGTCGCAGAAGTTGATCCGTCCGAAGCTTTCAGACGCCCAGCGCGCCGAGATAGCGGTTATCATAGTCAGGCCGCGCATTCCGCGCGATATGGTCAACCTGCTCATGCAAATGCTCATAAACGAGGACAGGATGCCTAAGGGCAAGACTTCTGATACATACAGAAGGCCGGAGGCCAAGGAGGTGGTGGCCGAATTTGAGTTGATACTTAGAGGGGCCCCGTCCAGGTATACGTACTACAATATCACCGTCAGCACGCTGTTTCTTTTAGCTCTGGGGTTTTCACTGAATAGCTATATCATGATGAACCGCGCTATTGAAGGCAGGAAGAATGCCGAGATGGCTATGGGCATATCCGAGAAAGACCTTGAGGATGCGAAAGCCGAAGCGGAAAAAGAGGGCATAACCGACGTTTCCGGGAATGCGGTAGATGTCCGCGTGCGCATTTTCGAAAAACGCAAGACGGATGCGATGTCGCGTTTAGATAGCATCGCCAAAGAGATAAAAGCTGCGAGCGACGAGCTGTCCGACAAGAAGTCCGCAACCGAAGCCATGCAGGCGCGGATAGAAGCTCTCAAGAAACAGATGGCCGATCTCGAAAAACAGGCAGCCGCCCTAAGCAGCCTGGTGGCCGGCAAGCTTAAAGATAGAGTGGGCCTTGAACTTAGTTTGGCGGTGCTTAGGAAGGAGATGGATGCAGCTAAGGCCGAACTCGAACTCGCGCGCGGCAAATTGAAAACTGTAAATGAGGAGATCGAAAAGAAAAAACTTGAAAGCGAGAAGGAGGCCCCGAAAAAAGAGGGCTTCATACGACAGGGCGAGGAATCGCTCAAGGAGTTCAGGTCCCGCAGGGCAAATGGAAGCCTGAGGTATGTAGAAGGCAAATACAGGGAGAGGGTCCTCGAGGTGCTCGATAACGTTCTTTCAGGAACGGAGGTCTCGCTTGTCGATAATCTGGTGCTCAAGCTGCGCAGAGAGGAAGTCGAAGCGAACATATATAAGATATCCGCCTTCGATTCTATAATAAAGAGCGACGACGACTTCTTCCTCGGCGCTAATGACATGATGGAAGGGGAGTTATTTATCGCCGAAGATCTATTGGACCGGCTCGAGGAGACAGGCGATGGCGCGCTCGTAGATGAATATCTGCTCCACGAGTTCCTTTGTCCGATCATGGGCCATTATCAGGCGATCCGGTTGCAGCAAGATATATTCCCTGATAATTATCCTGACAAAGAGGCGCTGAAGAGCCAGACTATGGACAAGCTGTATAAAGGGCTTCTGGGCAAGAACTTGCGGTCTTTCATAGATGGCAGACGCGCGCCGAATATGGCCGAGACCATGGCGCGCTTCATAAAAGAGGGCACGCTGTCGCTTGCATTCAGCGGCAAGGTCGTCCTTGCGTTCGATAAGAACATCGCCCAGCGCCAGGATCAGGCGCCGCTAGGAAGGCTCGTTGAGGTATTGAACGAGTTAAAGGATGACCCTAGGTACAGAAAGATACTGAAGAACCTTGTTATCATAACAGCTCCCGCAGAGGAGCTGTCTAATAAATTAAAAGTATATGCGGAAGATAAAAACGCAAAGGTCTTTGTTTTTGCAGATGCCAGCGACGATACGAGAGAGAAGCTTGGGCAGATACCCAGCGGGGTGAATTCGGTGTATATCGATGAGAAGGATTTCCAGCCGCGCGCGTATTACCCGATAGCGGAGATAGTCGTGATAGCCCTGTCCCAGTACTGCGACAGGCTCATCAAAGAGGGCGATATAGCCACGGCGCTCAATATCGATGGCAGGAGCTTTGATCTGGCCGCATTGAACATAGGTTCCCTTAAGGTCGATAATGGCGTCCTTATAGTCAAGCTTCTGCCTGCTTCAGAGCAGCATGACATGCAGATGCTTATTAAGCGCTACGCGGCTATAAGAGAGTTCCTTGAAGCGGCGTAATCAGCAGCATCCCATTTCAGGGCGGCCATTCTGGGGTGGGTCTGTCGCTTGACGTTCGTTCGGATTAGCCATCCTCACTCACTCCGGAAAAATTTTGATGGCCGTCCAACCCGGACTATAT